>JBGASN010000015.1:0-71166 GCA_044229665.1 Holophagaceae bacterium | reverse complement strand
CTGCCCCGACCTGGAGGGCAACCACTTCATCCACGCCCTCCTCGACGGTGATGCCCTCGGCGTCACCCTCACCGAGAGCTGCCAGATGGACCCCGAGTACGCCACCAGCGCCCTCGTGGCCTGGCATCCCCAGGCACGGTATTTCGCGATTTGAAGGTTTTGCTGAACACGCAGAGGTGAGCAGAGAAAGGCGGAGGTGAGCAGAGGTTCACCTTCCCGATCCTCTTCCTCCTTTCTGGCTTTTCTCTGCTCACCTCTGCCCCTCTGCTCACCTCTGCGTGTTCAGTCCTCTTTTCCCGGAGCCCCCATGTCCACCGAGACCCAAGACGTCCACCTCGACTCCAACGTCCCCGGCAACCCCGCCTACCACTTCACGATCCTGCCGCCAGGCTCGCCGGCGAAGGCCGGGTGGACGGAGCGGCCGCCGCTCGTGCCCACGGCCCGCACCGGCACCCAGTGCGTGCACGCGGGGGTGCAGCCCGACCCCGCCTACGGGGCCGTGATGCCGCCGCTCTACCTCTCCAGCACCTTCGCCTTCCGCGACGTGTGCACGAACGCGGGCTTCGACTACACCCGCAGCGGCAACCCCACCCGGGCGGCGCTGGAGGAGGCCCTGGCCCTGCTGGAGGGCGGCGAAGGCGCCACCTGTACGAGCACCGGCATGAGCGCCATCCTCGTGGCCCTCAATCTCCTGCCCACGGGCAGCCACGTGCTCTGCACCGTGGACTGCTACGGCGGCACCTTCCGCCTGCTGGAGCACGCCAAGGCCGCCTATGGCCTGGAGGTCACCTACCTGGACCTGGCGGACCTCCCGGCGGTGGAAGCCGCCTTTCAGGCCAACACCCGCATGGTGTGGATCGAGACGCCCTCCAACCCCCTCCTGCGCCTCACGGACATCCGCGCCCTCGCCGCCCTCGCGAAGGCCAAGGGCGCGCTGACCGTGGTGGACAACACCTTCCTCAGCCCCCTGCTCCAGCAGCCCCTGGCCCTGGGCGCCGACCTGGTGGTGCACTCCACCACCAAGTACCTCAATGGCCACAGCGACGTGGTGGGCGGTGCCCTCATCGCGGCGAAGGGCCAGGTGGCCCTCACCCAACGCATCCAGTCCGTGAACAACCTGCTCGGCACCAGCCAGAGCCCCCACGACACCTTCCTGGTGCTGCGCGGCCTCAAGACCCTGCAGGTGCGCCTGCGGGCCCACGAGCAGGGCGCCCAGCAGGTGGCCGAATACCTGGCCGCCCACCCCGCCGTGGCCACCGTCCACTACCCCGGCCTGCCCACCCACCCCCAGCACGCCCTGGCGAAGGCCCAGCAGAAGGGCTTCGGCGCGATGCTCAGCTTCGAGCTGAAGGGCTTCTCCCAGGCCCGGGTGGACCACCTGCTCACCACCCTGCGCTGGTTCACCCTGGCCGAGAGCCTGGGCGGGGTGGAGAGCCTCGTGGCCCACCCCGCCTCCATGACCCACGCCTCCATGACCCCCGAGGCCCGGAAGCGGGCGGGCATCTCCGATGGCCTCATCCGCCTCTCCATCGGCATCGAGGCGGCGGAGGACCTCATCGAGGACCTGGAGCGCGCCCTGGCCACGCTGCCGCGGTAGGTCCTGCCGCCTTCTTTGCGGGGGGGAGCTGGCGGTAGAGTGGAGGCACCTTCCCCTCAGCCCACCCCGCGCCCCTCGGCCCCCCGAGGGCGCCGACCCGGGACCGCCCCATGAAGCTGCTCGTCAAGTTCAACCTGGCCTTCCTCGCCCTCTTCCCCGTGGCCCTGGCCGTGACGGGGACCCTCTCCCAGCGCCTGCTCCGCCAGAACGCCCGGGAGGAGGTGGTCATGCACGCCCGCATCATGATGGAGTCGGCCCGGGCCTCCCGGAAGTACACCAGCACCAAGATCCAGCCCCTGCTGGCGCCGCAGATGGGCGAGGTCTTCCTGCCCCAGAGCGTGCCGGCCTTCGGGGCCACGGAGCAGTTCGCGGAGCTGCAGAAGACCTTCCCGGAATACAGCTACAAGGAAGCCACCCTGAACCCCACCAACCCCCGGGACCGGGCCACGGACTGGGAGGCGGACATCGTGTATCAGTTCCGCCAGCGGGGGGGCACCGAGCTGATCGGCGAGCGGGCCACCCCCCTGGGTCCCTCCCTCTTCCTGGCCAGCCCCATCCAGATCACCCAGGAGTCCTGCCTGGCCTGCCACAACACGGCGGAGACGGCCCCCAAGAGCGTGGTGGCCAAGTACGGCAACGGGAACGGCTTCGGGTGGACCATGGGCGAGATCATCGGGGCCCAGGTGGTGTCGGTGCCCATGACCGTGCCCATCCAGAAGGCCGACCGCGTGTTCCGCGTGTTCATGATCTCCATGGCGGCGGTGCTCGGCGGCGTCTTTCTCATCTTCAACATCATGCTCACGGTGATGGTGGTGCGACCCGTGTCGAAGCTGGCCCGCATCTCCGACGAGGTGAGCCTGGGCAACCTGGAGGCGGAGGAATTCAAGGGCCGCAGCCGCGATGAGATCGGCACCCTGGCCCAGTCCTTCTCCCGCATGCGCAAGAGCCTCACCCGCGCCCTGAAGATGATCGACTGACCATGGAGCTCACCCGGCTCGGCAAGTACCAGGTGCTGGAGGTCCTCGGGAAGGGGGCCATGGGCCTGGTCTACCGGGGCTACGATCCGGGCATCGACCGCCCCGTGGCCCTGAAGACCATGCGCCCGGAGATCGCCGACGATCCCCTCTCCGGCGAGGACATGCTCACCCGCTTCAAGCACGAGGCCCGGGCCGCGGGGCGCCTGCAGCACCCCAACATCGTCACCGTGTTCGACGTGGGCGAGTCCGAGGGCACCGCCTTCATCGTGTTCGAGCTGGTGGAGGGGGCCTCCCTGGGCGCCTACCTGGCCCAGCGTCCCCCGCTCACCCTGGGCGAGCTGGGGAACCTCATGGGCCAGCTGCTCTCGGGCCTGGGCTACGCCCACGCCCACGGCATCGTGCACCGCGACATCAAGCCCGCGAACCTCCTGGTGACGCCGGAGGGGCAGCTCAAGATCTCCGACTTCGGCATCGCCCGCAGCCTCACTCAGGCGGGACTCACGGCCACGGGTTCCATCCTGGGCACGCCCTACTACATGTCCCCGGAGCTCTACTCCGGCGTGCCCGTGGACGCCCGCTCCGACCTCTTCGCCTGCGGCGTGCTCCTCTACGAGCTCCTGGTGGGTCGCCGCCCCTTCGATGGCGACACGGGCATGGTCACCTACCAGATCTGCAACGTGGACCCCACGCGGCCCAGCGCCGCGGCGCCCGACCTGCCCAAGGCCCTCGACGAGGTGGTGCTCACGGCCCTGGCCAAGCGCCCGGAGGCCCGCTACCAGGATGCCGCCGCCTTCGCTGCGGCCCTGCAGGTGGCCCTCATGGGTGAGGGCACCCCGGAACAGTTGGCAACCCTGAACACCCTGCTCCCCACCCGGAGTCTCAAGGCCGCCCCGGCGCCCCAGGAGGGCTCCGCGTGGTCCGCCGAAGTGCTCGCCACTTACGAGCGCATCCTCGTGGACCTGGTGGGCCCCGTGGCCAAGGCCCTGGTGCGCCAGGCCGCCACGGGCACCCGGGAACCCCGGGAGCTCACGGAGCGCCTGGCGGCGGGGCTGGATTCCGAGGCCGACCGCAAAACCTTCTACCGGGCCGTGCGGACCGCGGGCCTGGACGCGCCGCCCCCCAGCTCCGGCAGCCAGCCCCCACCCCCCCCGGAGCAGCCCATGCCGGCCCTGGATCCCGGCCTGGTGGCCGCCGCCGTGGCCCGGCTGAGTGCCCACCTGGGTCCCATCGCCCAGGTGCTGGCCCGCAAGGCCCTGCCCCACGCCCGGGACCTGGGCCACCTGGACCTCCTGCTGGCGGAGCACCTGGAGGATCCCGACGAGCGCGAGGCCTTCCTCAAGGGCGGGCCCCGGCCCCGTTGAAGCGGCAGCGGTCACAGGGCATGGGCCCCTGTGAGCGGGGTCACGGGCCCCGGTCGCCCTCCTCCCTGAAGATCGAGGCAGGACGTGGGGTTCACCATGCGCGCTTCGATTCTCTTCGCCATCCTCGCCGGCATCGCCTGGGGCGCCGGGGGCTACTTCGAGAAGGCCGGCCTGAAGGTGCTGGGCCTGCCCCCCCTCGCCGGCATCACCGTGCGCACCACCGTGGCCCTGCTGGTGCTGGGCACCCTCTCCGTGGGGGCCTGGAAGGGCGTGGGCTTCGAGGGCAAGGGCATGGGGTGGGCCATGCTCATCATCGGCGGCGGCATCATCGCCGGTTCCCTGGGCATGTGGAGCTTCTACAAGTCCCTGAGCCTCTCCCACAACCTGGGCGTGACGCTCGCCCTCGCCTTCGCCTGCAGCCCCCTGGCGGGCACCGCCCTGGGCCTCTTCAAGGGTGACCAGCCCATGAACCGCGCCACCGCCGCGGGCCTGCTCACCATCGTGGCGGGCATCGTGGTGCTGCAGCTGGGCAAGGTGCACCCCGCCGTTCCGAAGTAGCCCCGCGGGGTCAGTGGAAGTCCGCCGCGGCCTTGCCGATGTTGGCGAGCACGCCCGCGCTGGGGCTGTTCACGTTCACCGTGAGGTCGGCGCTGAAGCGGGACTGGTAGGTGGCCTCATCGATGAGGACGTTGAGGATGGGCACGCCGGGCTGACTGCGCACCACGGCGTTGTAGGGATCGTCGCCGTGGTCCAGGTACTGGTGCTCCGTGAGGAAGCAGGCCAGTTCGTGGCCCCCCACCCAGATGGGCTGCACGGGGATGTTCAGGGCCCGGAGGGTGGCGGCCAGGAAGCCCACGCTGCCGTGGCAGCCCAGGGTCCAGTGCTGGGTGCCCAGGCCCGGGTTGTTGGCATCCACCGTCCCCCCGATGATCCGGGAGATGGGGGGGTAGCCCTTGTACTGCCACACGGCGTTGCAGGTGCCGAAGTCATCGGTGCCGTAGAAGTGCGCCATGTTCTGGCGCATCCACTCGAGCACCCCGCCGATGCTCGCCAGCTTGGTGCCGGCGGGGATCCCGGCCCCCTTCATCCACTGGTAGGTCCACATGGGATGGGTGAAGGGTGTTTTGGGGCGGTTGTTGGCCCGCAGGGCGGGCAGGTTGGCGCCCCCGTAGGTGCCCAGGCTGAAGGACACGGGGCCGTAGGGCAGCTCCCAGCCCATGGTGCTGCTGTCCAGCAGGTAGCGCAGGCTCTGGGCATCGTAGGTGGTGAGGCTCCAGGGAACGCTGCCCGTCGTCTCCAGCGCCAAGCTGAAGCCCACGTGGGCGATGTAGAGCTTCCACATGTCCGTGGGGCTGGTCCACTGCATGGCGACGCCGACGTCCGCCTGCGGGGAGTACCAGTTGGTGGGCGCATCGCTCACGCCCCGGTAGGGCAGGGTGATGGGCGCGCTGGCCCCACCCAGCAGCCAGAGGGCCGCATCCTGGTAGGCCGCATCCAGATCGGCCTTCTGCGTGGGGGACCAGGCGGACCAGGCCACCAGGTCCGCCACCCCGGGCGGGGTGTAGGCGTTGCCCCCGGCCGGGTATTGGAACTGCCACTGGATGGCTGCGGCCACCGTGGGGTGGGCCGTGAGCCAGGTGGCAAGGTCCGGGATGAGGGACGTGAAGGATGCGGTGAGCGCGAGGTCCTGGGTGACGTTCGTGACCGTGAGGGGATTGGCGGTGCTCGTCGTGAAGCCCGTGCCCGCCCACTGCGCGAAGGCGTAGCCCGCGTTGGGAGTCGCAGTGACCGCCGTGCAGTCCGTGCCATAGGCCACGGTCTGGGAGGTGGTACCCGTGAGCGTGCCCCCGCTGCCCGCCCCGAAGGTCACCGTGAAGGTCTGCACCGGGAAGCTCGCCGTGAGCGCGAGGTCCTGGGTGACGTTCGTGACCGTGAGCGGATTGGCCAGGCTGCCGGGGAAGCCGGGGCCGGTCCACCCGCCGAAGGTGTGGCCCACCGCGGGCAGGGCGGTGACCGCCGTGGTGGAACCGCCGTAGGGGATGGTCTGGGAGGTGCTGCCGCTGAGGCTCCCGCCGGAGCCCGCAGCGAAGGTCACCGTGAAGGTCTGGGGCGTGAAGTTCGCCGTGAGGGTGAGGTTGGACTGCACGTTCGCCACCGTGAGGGGATTGGTGGTCGAGGTCGGGAACCCCGGGCCCGTCCAGTTAATGAAGGTCTGGCCCGTGGCCGGCACCGCGGTCACGGGGGTGGCGCTGCCCCCGGCGGTGACCGCCTGGGTGGTCGTGCCCGTGAGGGAGCCGCCCGTCCCGGCCAGGAAGGTCACCGTGTACCTCGGCGGCGGGGGCGGCGTGGAACCCCCACCCCCGCCGCAGGCCGGAAGCAGGAGCAGCAGGAGGGTGGACCCCCAACGGGCACAGGACATGGGTGCCTCCGGCCCCTCTTTCGGCCGGTGCCGCAACCTCGGCAAGTGATGGATTTCATTTGATTTCAAATACTGCCAACATGGAAATTAGCAATCTTGACAATTTTTGTCGGAATTAACATCGCCGTGACGAAAGGCGCCGGTCCTCCCTCGACACTGAATCCCGTACCGAGTTCTTTGCCAGTTCCATAGCGCGATATCCAGAAAGGTGGAGGGACGGGCCCTGTGAAACCTTGGCAACCTGCGGCGCGAGCCGAGATGGTGCCAATTCCTGCCGGTGCGCACGCACCGGGGAGATGCCGAGCTGTCATGACTGGCAGACGCGGAGGGGCCCGAAACCACAGCATGTGGGCTTCGGGCCCCTCTCTTTTCAAGTTGGATCGCGTCGGAACGGCAGGGCCGGTCAGGAGACCCCCATGCACCCCTTCATCGCGATCCCCACCACCCCCGAGTCCATGCGGACTCCGTCCTGTTGTCGCTGCGCGCACGCCGCCCCGCCACCCAGGAGGAGATCGCATGTCCCGCACGACCGAACCTAGTTCCGCCCAGCCCTTCGTCTCCCTGGTGGGGGCGGGCCCCGGCACGCCGGACCTGCTGACCCTGCGGGGCCTGCAGGCCCTGCAACGGGCCGATGTGATCCTCTACGACGCGCTGCTGGAACCGGATTTCGTGGCGCTCTTCCGGGAGGATGCCCTGGCCCTGCCCGTGGGCAAGCGCTGCGGGGGCGGCACCCCGCAGGAGCACATCCATGAGCTGCTGCTGACGCACGCCCGGCCCGGGGTTCACGTCGTGCGCCTCAAGGGGGGCGACCCCCTGCTCTACGGCCGCGGGGGCGAGGAGGCCCAGCTCCTCGAGGCCTTCGGCATCCCCTTCGAGCTCATCCCCGGCGTGAGTGCCCTGCAGGGCGTGGCCTCGGCATCGGGCATCCCCCTCACCCACCGTGGCGTGAGCCGGGAGCTGCGCGTATTGGAAGGTCACCACCTGCTGGACGACGACGTGGACTGGGACGAGCTCGCCCGGTACCGCGGCACCCTCGCCCTCTTCATGGCCACCCGCAGCCTGCAGGGCATCGCCCGCCGGTTGCTGGACCACGGCGCCGCACCGGAGCATCCCGTGGCCCTGGTGGAGCGCGCCTTCTGCGAAGGGCAGGTCACCACCGTCTCCACGCTGGGCCTGGCCGCGGAAGGGCACCTGTGTTGTCACACGGAAGGTCCCGGTCTCGTCCTCCTGGGCGCCGTGATCCACGAGCGCACCCGCCCCCTCCTCCCGCACGTTTCCCTGACGCACATCCATGACCCTGCTTCCGCTCTTCCTCGACCTCACGGGTCGCCGCGTCCTGCTGGTGGGCGCGGGGAGCGTCGCGCGGGCTAAGCTCGCGGCGCTGGCCCCCACGGGCTGCGCGCTGCGGGTGGTGGCGCTCCGGATCCCCAAGGGCTTCCGCCGCGAGGCGGAGGCGCTGGGGGCCGAGCTCCACGAGCGCCCCTACGACCCCACCGACCTGGCCGGCGCCACCCTCGTGGTGGCCGCCACCAACCACCCGGGCACCAACCTCGCCCTCGCCCGGGAGGCCCGCGCCCGCGGCGTCCTCGTGAACAGCGTGGATGATCCCGCCGCCTGCGATGCCTACTTCGCGGCCACCCTGCGCCGCGGCCCACTCACCCTCGCCATCGGCAGCCAGGGGGGCTTCCCCGGCCTCACCCGGGCCCTCCGCCGCGTGCTGGAGGCGCTCCTGCCCGAGGGCGACACGCCCCTGCTCCAGCGCCTGCAGGGGGCCCGCGCCCGCTGCCGCACCCTGCCCGATCCCGACGCCCGCAAGGCCGCCCTGGATCCCCTCCTCACCGCCTTTGAAGCCACCTATCCCGGAGTGTGCCATGAGCCTCGCCCTTGACGATCTGAAGCGCGACTCCCACCACCTGCGGGGCACCCTGGCCGCGGAGCTCGCCACCGCCGAGCCCGGCTTCAGCGAGGATGCGCAGCACCTGCTCAAGCCCCACGGCTTCTACCAGCAGAAGGACCGGGACCGCCGCAAGGACCCCGTGCCCCCGCCCCCCGCGCTCATGGTGCGGGGCCGTATCCCCGCCGGGCGCCTCAGCGCCGCCGCCTGGGCCGCCTGGGATGGCCTCGCCGACACCCATGGCGACGGCACCCTGCGCATCACCACCCGCCAGAGCCTGGAGCTGCACGGCATCCTCAAGGGCGACCTCAAGGCCACCCTCCAGGGCCTGCGGGATGCCCTCCAGACCAGCCAGGGCGCCTGCGGCGACGTGGTGCGCAACGTGGTGGCCCCGCCCAACCCCACGGGGCGCCCGGAGCTCCAGTGGGTGGAGGACGTGGCCCACGTGCTCTCGGACCATTTCAAGGCCCGCAGCCAGGCCTACGCCGAGATCTTCCTGGATGGCGAGCCCGTGGATCCCCGCACGGAGGTGGAGCCCCTCTACGGCGCCACCTACCTGCCCCGGAAGTTCAAGATCGCCGTGACCCTGGCGGGCGAGAACGCCGTGGACCTCTTCACCCATGACCTGGGCCTCGCCGCCACCTGGACGCACGCGGGGATCACGGGCTGGCACCTCTTCGTGGGCGGCGGCATGGGCATGAGCCACGGCAACGACCGCACCTTCCCCCGCCTGGCCGATCACCTGGGCTGGATCCCCGCGGATCGCCTGCTGCCGGTGGTGGAGGCCGTGGTCACCGCCTACCGCGACAGCGGGGACCGCACCAACCGCAAGCGCGCCCGCCTCAAGTACGTGCTCCACGATCGCGGCGTGGCGTGGTTCCGCGCCGAAGTGGAAGCCCGCAGCGGCGTGCCCTTCGAGGACCGCTCCCTGCCCGCCTGGGCCACGCCCTCCCTGCTGGGCTGGCACGAGGCGACGGATGGCACCCTGTCCCTGGGCCTCCACACCCTCAGCGGCCGCGTGGCGGACACGCCGGAGCGCACCCTGAAGACCGCCCTGCGGGAGGCCATCGCCGCCTTCCACCTGGAGGTGCAGCTCACCCCCGAACAGGACCTGATCCTGCGGGGCATCCGACCCGAGCAGATGGAGGGCGTGGTGGGGATCCTCACCGCCCACCGCGTGGTCATCCACCGCCCCGAGCCCGTGTTCGACCGGGCCCTGGCCTGCGTGGCCCTGCCCTGGTGCGGCCTCGCGGTGGCGGAGGCCGAGCGCCACCTGCCGGAGTTCCTGGCGCACCTACAGGCCGCGCTCGATCGCCACGGCCGCAGCCGCCTGGCCCCCACCTTCCGCGTCACCGGCTGCGCCAACGGCTGCGCCCGGCCCTACGCGGCCGAGCTCGCCCTGGTGGGTCAGGCCCCGGAGCGCTACGTGCTGTGGGCCGGCGGCGACGCCGAGGGCACCGCCCTAGCCTTCCCCGTGCTGGAGAAGGTGCTTCGCACGGAACTGCCGGATCTCTTCGACCGGCTCGTGGGCCTCTGGGCCAACCAGGGCCTCCCCGGCGAGCGCTTCGGCGCCTTCGCCCGCCGCCTCCGCCCCGCCGCCCTGGCCGGGGCCCTCGAACCCGCGAGGTCCTGATGGACACCCTCCACCTCTCCCAGCTCCTGGGCCTCGCGGGCATTACCTTCGCCGCGTCCGTGATCAACGGCGCCCTGGGGCACGGCTTCTCCACCCTCACGGTGCCCGTGGCCCTGCTCTGGCTCAGCCAGCGCCTCCTCAACCCCGTGCTTGTGCTCCTGGAGGTGATCCTCAACGGCGCGGCCTTCCTCGGCAGCCGACGCACCTTCCCCGAGGTGGCCGACCGGGTGAAGCCCATGGCCTGGGCCCTGCTCCCGGGCATCCTCCTGGGCGGGCTCGCGCTTCGCTTCGTGCCCGCGGGGCCCCTCAAGGTGGCCACCTACGCCCTGCTCCTGCCCCTGGCCCTCTGGCAGGCCTTCGGGCGCCGCCCCACCCGGGCGCCGAAGCCCGTGGCCTATGGTGCGGTGACGGGGCTGCTCTACGGCCTCACCACCATCAGCGGGCCGGTGCTCAGCCTCTACTTCCACCACCACGCCACGCCCAAGCACCAGTACCGCGCGGCCATCAGCTTCCTGCGCCTGGTGGAGAGCCTCGTCTCGGCCCTCACCCTGGCCGCCCTGGGGCTGCTCGGGCCCGCCACCCTCAAGGCCGCCCTGCCCCTGCTGCCCGGGGTGCTGCTGGGGATCCTGGCCGGTCATGCGCTGCTGCGCTGGGTGCCCGAGGGGACCTTCCGCCGCTTCTGCTGCCTCTTCAACGTGTTCGCCCTGTCCTTCGGGCTGGCGCGGTTGCTCACCCCCTTTGGCCTGCCGGCCTGGGCGGGCCTCGCGCTCTGGATCCTGCCCACCGCCGCGGTGCTCATCCTCAAGGCCCGCCCCGAGGCCCTGCCCGCCCAGGAGGCCGCATGAGCGCGCGCCCGACCACCTTCGACCTGGAGGCCCTCAACGCCAAGCTGGCGGGGGCCCCTCCGGCAACCATCCTGGAAGCCGCCCTGGACCTGGCGCCCACGGGCCTCCGCCTGGCCTGCAGCCTGGGCCTGGAGGACATGGCCCTGCTGCACCTGGTGCGCACGGCGGGCTACTCCCTCGACGCCTTCGTGCTCGACACGGGGCGCCTGCACCCGGAGACCTACACCCTGCTCGCGGAGGCCCAGGCGCGCTACGCGCCCCTCCAGGTCCACTTCCCCGAGGCCGCCGCGGTGGAGGCCTACGTGAACACCGAGGGCCTGGATGCCTTCCGCCGCAGCCTGGAGCTTCGCAAGGCCTGCTGCGCCATCCGGAAGGTGGAGCCCCTCCAGCGGGCGCTGCGCGGCGCCTCGGGTTGGGTGACGGGCCTCCGCCGCGACCAGAGCCCCACCCGCACCGACCTCGGCGCCTTCGAGCTGGACTGGGCCCACGGCGGCATCCTCAAGGTGAATCCCCTGGTGGGCTGGACCCTGGACGACACCTGGGCCTACGTGCGGGCCCACGACGTGCCCGTGAACCCCCTGCATGACCAGGGCTACCCGTCCCTCGGCTGCGCCCCCTGCACCCGCGCCATCGCCCCCGGCGAGGATCCCCGCGCGGGCCGCTGGTGGTGGGAACTCCCCGAACACAAGGAATGCGGGCTGCATCCGGGCGTTGGGCGTCCGGCGTCGGGCGTCGGGCCGCCCGATTCAGGCAGGCCCCCCCACGCCCAACCCTCCTCTCCCGACCAACCCACCGGGTCATCGGTGCCAAGCCCCACCCGATCCACCGGGGCCCGACGCCTGACGCCCGAAGCCTGAAGCCCAACACCATGCCGACCACCCTCACCCCCACCCGCACCCTCACCCACCTCGACTGGCTGGAGGCCGAGGCCATCCACATCCTCCGGGAGGTGGCGGGCCAGGCCGCGAATCCGGCCCTGCTCTTCTCCGGCGGCAAGGACAGCCTCGTGCTCCTGCGCCTCGCGGAGAAGGCCTTCCGCCCGGGGCGCTTCCCCTTCCCCCTCCTCCACATCGACACGGGCCACAACTACCCCGAGGTGATCGCCTTCCGCGACCTGCGCGCCGAACAGCTGGGCGAGCGGCTGATCGTCCGGTCCGTGGAGGACTCCATGGCCCGGGGCACCGTTCGGCTGCGCACGGCGGACGAGTCCCGCAACCGCCACCAGAGCGTGACCCTGCTGGAGGCCGTGGCCGAGTTCCAGTTCGACGCCCTCATCGGCGGGGCCCGCCGCGACGAGGAGAAGGCCCGCGCCAAGGAGCGCATCTTCTCCTTCCGCGACGCCTTCGGCCAGTGGGATCCCAAGGCCCAGCGACCGGAGCTGTGGGACCTCTACAACGCCCGCATCGCCCCCGGCGAGCACATCCGCGCCTTCCCCATCTCCAACTGGACGGAGCTGGACGTGTGGCAGTACATCGAGCGTGAAGGCCTGGACCTCCCCAGCATCTACTACGCCCACGAGCGCTTCGTGGTGCGGCGCCCCGGCGGCCTGCTCATGCCCGTCACCCCCCTCACCCCGGCCAAACCCGGGGAGCAGGTGGAGCGGGCCTCCGTCCGCTTCCGCACCGTGGGCGACATCCCCTGCACGGCCCCCGTGGCCAGCACCGCCCGAACCGTGGCCGAGATCCTCCTGGAGACCGCCACCACCGACCTCACCGAACGGGGCGCCACCCGCCTGGACGACCAGACCAGCGAAGCCTCCATGGAGCAGCGCAAGAAGGAGGGATATTTCTGATGACCTCGCACGGTAGGACCCAGCACCTCGGCACCACCCCATCCCGGGGGGCCTCAGGCGTCGGGCTTCGGGCCTCGGGCCCCCATGCCGACCACCTCACCGACCCGGTGCATGCCACCATTCCCCCTGCTGAGGGCCATGACTCCGCGGTACCTCCCGCACAGCGGCCCGACGCCCGAGGCCTGACGCCCGACGCCCGCCCCGACCACGGCGTCCTCAACCTTCAGGCCCCCAAGGCCTGGTCTGTCGACCATGGGGTCCTTCGGTTCCTCACCTGCGGCAGTGTGGATGATGGCAAGAGCACCCTCATCGGCCGCCTGCTCTACGACAGCAAGGCCATCCTCGCGGATGCCCTCCAGGCCCTCGCGCGCACCAGCGCCAAGCGCGGCCAGGCCGCCGTGGACCTGAGCCTGCTCACCGATGGCCTGCAGGCCGAGCGGGAGCAGGGCATCACCATCGATGTGGCCTACCGCTACTTCGCCACGGGCACCCGCAAGTACATCCTGGCCGACGCCCCGGGGCACGCCCAGTACACCCGCAACATGGTGACCGCCGCCAGCACCGCGGACCTGGCCATCCTCCTGGTGGACGCGCGCAAGGGCCTGCTGGAGCAGACCCGCCGCCACCTCACGCTGGCCCACCTGCTGGGCATCCGCCACCTCGTGGTGGCCGTGAACAAGATGGACCTCGTGGACTGGTCCCAGGCCCGCTTCGAGGCGATCCGGGCGGACGTCCTCGCCTTCGCCCAGGCCCTGGGCACGACCGACCTGCGCTTCCTGCCCCTCTCCGCCCTGACGGGGGACACCGTGGTGGACCGGGGCGAGCACCTTCCCTGGTACACCGGCCCCACCCTCCTGGAGATCCTCGAGGGCGTGGAGCTGGAGGATGCCCGCCAGGCCCGGCCCTTCCGGCTGGCGGTGCAGGGCGTCCTCCGCCCCCACCAGGACTTCCGCGGGTACACGGGCCGCGTGGCCTCGGGGCAGGTGACCGTGGGCGAGCCCCTCACGGTGCTCCCCTCGGGGGTCACCACCCGCGTGAAGGCCCTCTGGTTGGGCACCCAGGCCCTGGAGCAGGCGGTGGCGGGCCAGAGCATCACCGTGGAGCTGCAGGACGACCTGGACATATCCCGGGGGGACCTCCTGGCCTCCGCCGTGGCCACCCCCCAGCCCGCCACCCGCCTGGAGGCGGAGCTCGCCTGGCTCTCGGAGACCCCCCTCGCCCCGGGCCGCCGCTACCTCCTGCAGCACACCACCCGGGAGACCCGGGCCCTGGTTCAGGGCGCCGCGGAGCGCCTGGACCTGGACACCCTCGGCCGGACCTCCGTGCCGAGCCTCGGCCTCAACGACCTGGGCCGGGTGCGCCTCCTGCTCCAGCACCCCATCGCCGCGGAGCCCTACGCCCAGGACCGGGCCACCGGCGCCTTCATCCTCATCGACGACCTCACCCGCGCCACCGTGGCGGCGGGGCTCATCCTGGCCCCCGCCTGACCGTTCCTGAGACCCAGGCGCTCCCGAGTCATCCCCTGGCCCTCGCGAGCCGACATAGCCTCCATGCGCCCTCGGATCCTCCAGATCCTCCTCGGGGCCTGGGTCCTGGCCCAGGGTCTGCTCGCCCAGGGTCCGGGGCGCATGCCGGTGCAGTCCTTCGGCCGGGCCCAGGGCCTGCCCGAGGCCCGCATCAACGCCATGATCCAGGACCGCCAGGGCCGCTATTGGGTGGCCGGGGACCTGGGCCTCTATGTGGGGGATGGGCATTCCTTCCTCCGCACCCTCGGATCCAACACCCTCGAGCGCCCCTTGTTCAAAGCCCTCCTGGAGGACAGCGAAGGGAGGATCCTCGCGGCGGGCCAATCGGGAGTTTGGCGCTTGGAGGGCCAGCGATGGCGCCACCAGGAACTCCGGCTCCCCCGCCGGGGCGAGGAGGAACCGGTCGCCCTGGTCCGGGACGGCTCCGGAGGCCACTGGCTGCTCTGGGGCATGC
This sequence comes from Holophagaceae bacterium, assembly GCA_044229665.1. Taxonomy (GTDB): domain Bacteria; phylum Acidobacteriota; class Holophagae; order Holophagales; family Holophagaceae; genus JAFDVN01. Next base: position 56,668 of record JBGASN010000015.1, on the reverse strand, counting down.
ACCTCTTCCGGATGGGGGAGGGGAACCACCTGGAACCGATCCCCCTGCCAGGCGCCGGGAAACCCTACCTCAGCGGGTGCCTCCGCCGGGCGGGGGTCTACCTCCGCCAGGCGGAACGGGCGTGGACCTGGGACGAGGGTCGCTGGCGCGCACTCCCCGGACTCCCCCTGCGCAAAGGTGAGGAGTACCGGGCTCCCATCCAGGAGGACCGGAACGGCAACCTCTGGACCGGAACCTACCTCCGGATCTTCCGGTTGGATGCGCAGGCGGGGCGGTGGCTGCCCCAGACCGACCCCCACGGGAACAAGGGCTTTGCCGGAGGCACCGCGGCGCCGGGGGGCATCTCCAGCCCAGGTCAGGGGGAGGTTTGGGCCATGGGCGATCAGGTCGCCTACCGCCTGGACGCCGAGGAGGGGACCTTGGACACCAACCCCACCTTCAGCATCTATGCGATGACCCTCCTCCTGCGGGATCGGGAGGGGCACCTCTGGGTGGATCGGGATGGGCTCCACCGCCTGGGCGGGCCCTGGCGGCAATACGGGGGGCTGGATGGGCTGCCCGCCGCCGGGTTCTGGCAGGTGCTGAGGGACCCCTGGGGGACCTTGTGGGCCTCCAGCACCACGGGGCTCTACCGGGCCGTCGGCAACCGGTGGGAACGGGTCTGGGGCGCGGGCCTCCACGCCCAGGTGGGCATGGGCGCCGACGGTTGCCTGTGGGCCGTGGAGCGCCTGAGCGGGCGGATCCTCCGCATCGATGCGCGCACCCGGCGGCCTGTCCCCCTCCCCCACCAGCTCCTGGGGCTCGAAGGGATCCGGGGGGTCACCACGGCGGGGGATGCGCTGGCCTTCCCCACCCGGGACCGCCGACTGGTCTTCGGGAACTGGGGTGGCCCGGGTTGGAACTGGAGGCTCCTGCGGGTCCCCGTGACCCCAGGCTCCCTCCGCACCTTCGCCGATCCGAAGGGGCTCATCCAGGTCATCGGATTCGACGAGGATCGGCAGGCCTACCACAGCCTGAATGGCGGCCCATGGCTCCCCCTGGCCCTCGAGGTGGGGCGGGAGATCACCGATGTGGCCTCCACCCCCGAGGGTGACCTGACCGTGGTCCAGTTCATGCCCCCGGCATTGCTCACCCTCCGCCGCAAGGAGGCGCGCTGGGTCCTGCTGCGGGCCCTCGACCTCGACAAGGTGACCCCCGCCAAGACGGCCTACACCCTGGGGAAGCTTCCCGATGGCCGCACCTGGATGCTCACGGATCACGGCGTGCTGGAGCTGGACCCCCGGCACCCCGAGCGGGCCCGGCACTTCACCGCCGCCGATGGTCTGCCCCTCGATGACTGCAACCAGTTCGGACTCTTCATCGAACCGGAACGCATCTGGATCTCCACCGGCACGGGGCTGGGAGCCTACGACCTCCGGCAGGAGGTCCCCCTTCCCGAGCTGCCCCGGCCCTTCCTGATGGGAGCCCGGGTGGGCGACGGGGACTGGGGCCTGGAGCTGCCCGGTGAACTCCCCCACGGCACCCGGGCCTTCACCCTCCAGGTGGGCGTGCCCAGCCCGGGGCGCCGGGCCCACCTCCGCTTCCAGTGGCAGGATCTGGAGCGGGGCGGGGACTGGCAAGAGTTCGAGGGCCCCACCCTCAGCTTCCTGGACCCCAGCCCGGGCCCCCACCGCATCCGCGTTCGGGCCCTGGAGCCCGGGGACCACCCGAGCCCCGAATGGGAATACGCCTTCCGTGTGCTTCGTCCCTGGTGGGAGCGGCCGTGGGCCCTGGGGCTCTGGGGGATCCTGATCCTCGGCGGCATCCTCGGATTCAGCCGGTGGCGGTTCCACCGCATCCAGCAGCGGAACCGCGAACTGGCCGCGCTGGTGGCCCAGCGCACCGAAGCCCTCGCCGCCTCCGAGGCCCGGGAGCGGGCCGCCTCCCAGGCCAAGAGCAGCTTCCTGGCGGACATGAGCCATGAGCTGCGCACGCCCCTCAACGCGATCCTCCTCTACAGCGAACTGATCCACCAGGACGCCGAGGAGGCGGGCCAGCTCGACCTGGCCCGGGACAGTGGGCGGGTGCTCTCCTCCGGGCGCCACCTCCTCTCCCTCATCAACGGCATCCTCGACCTCTCCAAGGTGGAGGCGGGGAAAATGACCGTGCACCTGGAAGCGATCCCCCTCCTCCCCCTGCTGGAAGAGGTGGTCCTCACCCTCGAGCCCCTGGCCCGGGAGCGGGAGGACGTGCTGACCCTGGACCTGCCCGATCGTGGCCTCACCTGGCCCACGGATGCCCTCAAACTCCGGCAGGTGCTCATCAACCTGGTGGGCAATGCCATCAAGTTCACCGCGGCGGGGCGCGTGATCCTGGCCGCCCGCGAGGAGGGGGCCGCCTTGATCCTGGAGGTCCGGGATTCCGGGGTGGGCATGACCCCCGAGCAGACGGCGCGCCTGTTCCGACCCTATGAACAACCCACCCAGGAGCGGGGTTACAAGGCGGAGGGCACAGGCCTCGGCCTCACCATCTGCCAGCGGTTCGTGGAGCTGCTCCACGGAACGATCACGGTGGAGAGCCGCCCGGAAGTGGGGACGACCTTCCGGATCGAGCTGCCCAAACCGGACCTTCCGGTCACCCGCCCCTGAGGGAGCGCAACCCGCCCCCAAACGCCCTGGGGCCTGCAGACATGGGGATGCCCGCTCCCTAGGATTCCCTATGCTTCGACGGTTCCTCCTCACCTCCCTTGCCTGCCTCGCATGGGGGCCCCTGTCGCTGCATGCCGGCGGACCCCGGCCCACCCTCCGCCCCACGCGGCTCGCTGCCCCCCCGGTCATCGACGGGGTGCTGGAGGCGGAAGTCTGGTCCAAGGTGGCCTCGGTCACCGACTTCGACACCTTCATTCCCGAGTTCGGGAAGCGCCAGCCGGAGCGGACGGTGGCCTACATGGCCTACGACCGCGAGAACCTCTACTTCGCCTTCCGCTGCGAAGACCCCCATCCCGACCTCATCAAGGCCGCCCTCTCCCGCCGGGACGATGTGGCCACCGATGACTTCGTCTGCATCAACCTGGACACCTTCAACGATCAGCAGTCGCTCTACGCCTTCTACGTGAACCCCCTCGGGATCCAGGGCGACAGCAGATTCGCCGGGAACAAGGAGGACTTCAGCATCGACCTCCTCTGGCAGAGTGCCGGGCGCATCGATGCCCACGGCTACACCGTGGAGATGAGGATCCCCCTCAAGAGCATCCGGTACACCCATGCCGACGTGGTGCGCATGGCGGTCTTCTTCGAGCGCACCATCAGCCGGCGTCAGGAGCACGGCTCCTATCCCAGCCTGGACCCCAAGGCCGGCTACGCCTTCCTGCCCCAGATGGCGGTGCTGGAGTACGAGTCCGTCGCCCGGCCCAGCCTCCTGGAGGTCCTGCCTTCCTTCACCTATTCCCGGCGGTCCAGCCGCCAGGAAGGCCTGATGGTCCAACAGCCCGACAGGCGGGAATGGGGGGTCACGGCCAAGGCGGGCCTCACGTCCAGCCTCGTGCTCGATGCCACCCTGAACCCGGACTTCTCCCAAGTGGAATCCGACGCCGGCCAGGTGGATGCGAACCTGCGCTCCAGCATCTTCCTCTCGGAGAAGCGCCCCTTCTTCCTCGAGGGCATCGAAGAATTCAATGTGGGGGCGACCACCACGACCAGTCCCCTCCTCACCCTCCTGCACACCCGCACCATCGTGGATCCCAGGGTCGGCGTGAAGCTCACGGGCAAGGTGGGGAGCGCCGACACCCTGGCCCTGCTCCACGCCGAGGACAGCGCCCCACCGGCGGCCCCGGGGGATCCCGACCTCCCGGACCCCTCGGTGCAGGCCCTGCGCTACAAACGGGCCCTGAAGGACGATGGGTTCCTGGGGGCCTTCTACGTGCGGCGGAACCAGGGCCCTCGACACAACCATGTGGGGGGAGCCGATGGCCAGGTCCGCATCACCCCTTCCGACCTGCTCAGCTTCCACGCCTTCCAGTCCAGCCTGGAGGTGGATCCCCTCGCCCCCGGCACCCACGGCCATGCGCTCGGGGCCGAGTTCCAGCGGGACACCAGCAGCCTGGCCATCAATGCGGGCCTGCACCAGATCTCCGACGACTTCACGGCCGAAGCCGGCTTCCTCACCCGCACGGGATTCACCTCCGGCAGCCTCGGGGTGGTGCCGAAGATCTATCCCACCTCCCAGTGGGTCCGCCGGTTGGACCTGGGGTTCTTCGCGTCGGCGCTTCGGGACTTCCCCTCCGCCCTCACCGAGCAGGACCGTCGGGTGTCCCTCACCGCAGTCCTCCGAAGCAACGGTTCCCTGGGCATCGCCTACGACGATGCTGACGAGATCTTCCTCGGCCGGCGCTTCGACACCTCAGGCCTCACCCTGAGCGCCCGGAATCAGATGGCCAACTGGCTGACGGTGTCCGCCCGCCACCGCGTGGGCAAGGGCATCTGGTACGACCCCGTGCTCCCCCTCCAGGGTCACGGCACCCAAACCACCTTGCAGGCGGTCCTCCAGCCGGTCTCCTCCCTCAACCTCACCCTCTCCTGGACCCGGGCCGACCTCATCCGCGATGACACCGGAGAGCAGCTCCTGAACTACCCCATCTCCCGGGCCCGCCTCGCCTGGCAGCCCAATGAACACTTCATGCTCAGGGCCATCGCCCAATACAACGGGTTCCGCCAGCAGCTCCTGATGGATTACCTGGCGGCCTACACCTACGAACCGGGCACCGTGGTCTACCTGGGATACGGCACCCTGTCCGAGAAGACGGAGTGGGATGCCCCCACCGGGCAGTACCGGCGGGCGGATCACCTCCTGGAGATGCAGCGGGGCCTCTTCTTCAAGGCCTCCTACCTCTGGCGCTTCTAGGCGGAGGCTTCACCTTCGGGCTCCCCCACCACCTTCCGCCAGCCCCCGATCATCAGGGCCCCCACGGCCGTGAGGACCCAGGCCGCCAAGCGGGAGCGCTCCGCCCAGGCGGCGCTGCCGGCGCGGTGCCGATCCGCCACGACATGGAGCTCGGCGAAGGCGTCGCCCAGGTGTTCCGCGGCCTGATCAAAGGCGGGCACCAGAGGTTCCAGGGCGGCCTCGTCCTGGGCCTGCATCAGCTTGTCAGCCGCGCCCACGGCGGCCTGGGCCGACGCTTCGAGCTTGGTCCGCACCTCGGTCTCCAACCCCACGGTGTCGAGGAGGCCCCGGAACTCCTCGGCCGCCCCCTTCAGGGCCTCGGCCTCCTCGTGGACCGCCTTCACCTGGGCGGCGGCCATGGCGGCGTTGGCCTCCTGTTCCGAGCCGGCGTGGGCCATGCGCAGCACATCGATCTCGATGCGCCGCAGCCGCTGGCTGGTGTCCCGCTGGTCGTGCTCCGTGAGCAGGCGCTGCTGCTCGTGCTTCAGGGCGTCCATGACCTGCTGGGCGGCCAGGGTGTCGTGGTCCAGGTTCGCGGCGAGCTGGTCCCGCAGGAACCAGGGGAGGGCGATGAGGCCAAGGGAGGCGAAACGCCACGCCTTGCCCTGGGTGAAGGAAGGGGCCATGGGATCTCCTGGGAGGAACGGTGCTGCACCCTACCACGCAGGAGCTGGCGTGCGAGAAATCACAGGGACATGACTTGACCTTTGGTCGGGATCTGCGACATTGGAACTTCCACGAGATCTTTGTCAGTCGAAGAGCGAGATATCCAGAAAGGTGGAGGGACGGGCCCTGTGAAACCTTGGCAACCTGGCCGGAGCGATCCGGCGCGTTGGTGCCAAATCCTGCCGATGCTGATTCCACTGATGCACGAGGGGCCCGAACGGTGAAAACCGCACTCGGGCCCCTCTGCTTTTTGGAACTCGAATCCGCGCTGACGAGGCACGTCCTCGACGCGCCCGGAGGCGTCTCAGCTTCACCGAGACGGGACATGGGCGCATCACTCACTCCCCCCCACCGACGGGGTCGGGAGACGTCTGTCCCGGAGTCGACATGACCGCCACCACCACCCAGCAGCACCACTTCGAAACCATCGCCCTGCACGGCGGCCACAGTCCGGATGGGGACACCCGCAGCCGCGCCGTGCCCATCTACCAGACCACGAGCTACGTCTTCGACAGCGCCGAGCATGGCGCCCAGCTCTTCAACCTGGAGGTGCCCGGGAACATCTACACCCGCATCATGAACCCCACCCAGGCCGTGCTGGAGCAGCGCGTGGCCCAGCTGGAGGGCGGGATCGCGGCCCTGGCCGTGGCCTCAGGCCAGGCGGCCATCACGCTGGCGCTCACCACGATCCTCCGCCAGGGCGACCACGTGGTGGCTGGCGACAACCTCTACGGCGGCACCTACAACCTGCTGCACCACTCCCTGCCCCGCACGGGCATCACCACCACCTTCGTGAACAGCCGGGACCCGGAGGCCTTCCGCGCCGCCATCACCCCGAAGACGCGCGCCATCTACATCGAGGCCCTGGGCAACCCCAAGCTCGACGTGCCGGAGTTCGAGGTGCTGGGCGCCATCGCCCGGGAGGCGGGGATCCCGCTCATCGTCGACAACACCCTGCCCAGCCCCTACCTGCTGAACCCCCTGCAGCACGGCGCGAACATCGTGGTGCACAGCGCCACCAAGTTCCTGGGCGGCCACGGCACCTCCATCGCCGGCGTCATCGTGGATGGCGGCACCTTCAACTGGGCCAACGGCAACTTCCCCGAGTTCACGGAGCCCTTCGCCGCCTACCACGGTGCCGTGCTGGCGGAGCTCGCCGGCCCCGCCGCCTTCATCACCAAGGCCCGCATCGAGGGCCTGCGCGACCAGGGCGCCGCCCTCAGCCCCTTCAACGCCTTCCTCATCCTCCAGGGCATCGAGACCCTGCACCTCCGCCTCCAGCGCCACGGCGAAAACGCCCTGGCCCTGGCCCAGTGGCTGCAGGCGCAGCCCCAGGTGGCCTGGGTGAACTACCCAGGCCTGAAGGACAGCGAGCACCACGCCCTGGCCACCCGGTACTTCAAGCCCGGCGCCGGCTTCGGCGGCATCCTCACCTTCGGCGTGAAGGGCGGCCTCGCGGCGGGCAAGGCCCTCATCAATGGCGTGAAGCTCTTCTCCCGCCTGGCCAACGTGGGCGATGCCAAGAGCCTCATCATCCACCCCGCCTCCACCACCCACTCCCAGCTCACCCCCGAGGAGCGCGCCACCACGGGCGTCACGGAGGAGCTCATCCGCCTGAGCGTGGGCCTGGAGCACCTCGAGGACCTCAAGGCCGACCTCGCCGCCGCCCTGGCCGAGGTGAAGGCATGACCACCGCGATCCTGGGGTTGGGCGAGCTGCCGCTGGAAGGCGGCGGCACCCTGCCCGTGCACATCGCCCACCGGAAGGTCGGCGCGGGCCCCGTGAAGGTGCTGCTCCTGCACGCCCTCACGGGGGGCCCCGATGCCGCCGACCGCGCGGGGGTGAAGGGCTGGTGGGGCCCGCTCTTCGAAGCGGAGGCCCCCCTGGATCCCGCCCGCACCACCGTGTGGTGTCCCAACCTCCCGGGTTCCTGTTACGGCAGCGTGGGGCCCTCCCACCTGCAGCCCTTCCCGGAGCTCAGCCCCCGGGACCTGGCTGCGGCCCTGCTGCGCTGGATCGAGCTGGAGAACCTCACCTTCGATGTCACCCTCGGCGGTTCCCTGGGCGGCATGGTGGCCCTGGAGCTGGCGGTGCTGGCCCCGGGTCGGGTGGGGCGCCTGGGCGTGCTGGGCACCGGCGGCCGCGCCGACGCCTGGATCCGCGCCAGCTGCCACGCCCAGCGCCGCATCCTGGAGCTGCCCATCCCGGGCGACCAGGCCGTGGCCGCCGCCCGCCGCGTGGCCATGCTGGGCTTCCGCTCCGGCGAAAGCCTGGAGCAGCGCTTCCCGGAAGGCGGAGAGGCCGCCTGGTTGGATCATCATGGCGAGGCCCTGGCGAACCGCTTCGAGCGCCGCAGCCTCCACGCCCTGCTGGGGGCCATGGCCGCCTTCGACCTGGCCAAGGGGCATGGCGGCCTGCGCTGGGCCCTCGCCCGCCTGGAGCATCCCCTGCACGTGCTCGGGATCCCCAGCGACACCCTCTTCCTCCCGGCCCTGGTGGAGGAGCTGGCCCGCGCCGCCCAGGCCGCGGACCGGCTGGGTTCGCTCACCTGGCTGGAGAGCCCCCACGGGCACGATGCCTTCCTCATCGAGTACCCCCAGGTCACCGCCTGGCTGAACCACTGCGTCCTGAAAGGCCTGTCATGAGCATCAAGGTGTTGAAGTTCGGCGGCTCCTCCGTGGGCAGCCCCGAGGCCCTGGGCCGCGCCGCCGCCATCGTGCGCGAGGAGCTGCCGGAGGGCGGCCTTGTGGTGGTCTCCGCCCTCAAGGGCACCACCGACCGCATCCTGGAGGCCGTGGGCCTCGCGGGCAGGGGCGAGGCCGGGCAGGCCCGTGAGGTGCAGGAGGCCCTGGAGCGCCGCCACCAGGAGGTGGCCGAGGCCCTGGGTCTGCTGGAGGTCGTCCACACCGGCTGGACGCCCATCTTCGAGCGCCTGGCCAAGCTCCTGGGTGGCATGGCGATGCTGGGTGAGGCCACGCCGAGGGCCCGGGACGCGGCGCTGGCCGTGGGCGAGACCCTGAGCGCCCAGCTCTTCGCCGCCCTCCTGCGCCAGCAGGGAGCTTCCGCCGACTTCCGTGACGTGACCGAGGTGCTGCACACCGACGCCCGCCACGGCCAGGCCCGGCCCCAGCTCCCGGCCATCCGGAAGGCCGCCGCCGCCTGGCGGACGGAGCTGGCCGGGGGCGCCACCTTCGTCACCCAGGGCTTCCTGGGGGTGGCCCCGGATGGCGCCGTGACCACCCTGGGCCGGGGCGGCAGCGACACCAGCGCCAGCCTCCTGGGGGAGGCCCTGGATGCCGCCGAGGTGCAGATCTGGACCGATGTGGATGGCGTGCTCAGCGCCGACCCCAGCCTCGTGCCCGAGGCGCGGCCCATCCCCCTCATGAGCCTCGCCGAGGCCACCTCGCTCACCTCCTTCGGTGCCAAGGTGCTGCACCCGGACAGCCTCACCCCCATCGCCCGCAGCGGCGTGCGCCTCGTGGTGGCCAACACCCTGCGCCCCCACGCCAGCCGCACCGCCATCGTGCCCGAGGCCCCCACGCGGGGTGAGGGCGTGGTGAGCGTGGCCTACAAGGAGGGGCTTGTGGTGCTGCGTCTCCCCGCCTCCGCGAACCTGCTGGCGGAGGCCGCCGCCCGCGCCGGCGCCATCGAGGAGGCCGGGGCCCACCGCTTCGGCTTCCTCGTGACGCCGGAGGGCGCCCTGCTGGTGCTGCGCCCCGAGACCCTGGCGGCCCGCGCCCTCCTGGGTACCTGGCGCTCCGAAGGGCTGGAGGGTGGAGGAGGGCTGGGCCGTGGTGGCCCTGGTGGGCGAGGGCCTCCGCAAGGACCCCGCCGCCAAGCTCCGCCTCCTGGAGCCCCTGGGCGCCGATGCGGGCGCCATCGGCGGCCTGCTGGCGGGCTGCTCCGCCATCAGCACCGCCGCCCTGGTGCGGGAGGACCGCCTGGCGGACCTCATCCCCCGCCTGCACCGCGCCTGGGTGGAAACCGCCGTCCCTTCCCTTGCCCTGTGAGTGCCCATGTCCCTCGCCGCTTCCGCCCCCCTCCCTGCCGCCCCTGAGGCGCCCTGTCCCGGCGCCCGGCTGGACCTCGTCCTGCTGGGCCCCGGCCTCGTGGGCCGCCGCTTCCTCGTGCAGCTCCAGCGCCAGCAGGCCCGCCTCGCCCCCCGGGGCATCGAGCTGCGCCTCGTGGCCGTGGCCAACTCCCGCCGCATGCTCGTGGATCCCACGGGCCTCGATCCCCGAGAAGCCGCTGAGACCTTGGCTACCCAGGGCGAGCCCCTGGACCGCGACCACCTCCTGGCGCTGGGCGGCCGGGGCCCCGCGGTGCTCGTGGACTGCACCGGCGCCGAAGCCGTGGCCGAGGCCTACGAGGCCTTCGCGGAAGCGGGGTTCCACCTCGTGGGCGCCAGCAAGCTCCTGAACGCGGGGCCCCTGGGGCGCTACCGCCTGCGGGCAACCCTGGGCAGCGGGCCTGCGCTTCCACTACGAGACCTCAACGTGGGCGCCGGCCTCCCCCGTGATCGGCACCCTACGGGACCTGCTGGCCGGCGGCGACGCCCGTGACCCGCATCGAGGGATCCTCAGCGGCTCCCTCTCCTTCATCTTCGGGCTGCTGGAGGAGGGCACGCCCTTCTCCGAGGCCGTGCGCCTGGCCCGTGACGCCGGGTTCACGGAGCCGGACCCCCGGGACGACCTCAGCGGCCTCGATGTGGCCCGCAAGGCCCTCATCCTGCACCGGGAGCTGGGCGGCACCCTGGAGCTCGAGGGCGTGCAGGTGGAGGGCGCCCTGCCCCCACCTTCGACGCCTCCGGCGACGTGAAGACCTTCCTCGAGAACCTCCAGACCCTCGATGCGCCCGTGAAGGCGCGCCTCGACCACCTGCGGGCCGAGGGCAAGGTGCTGCGCTTCGGCGCCACCATCACCCCGGAGGGCTGCACCGTGGGCCTGCTGGAAGTGGACGCCCGCCATCCCCTGCACGGCATCAAGGGCGGCGAGAACGCCCTCAGCTTCGCCAGCGAGGCCTACAACCCCTGCCCGCTGGTGGTGCGCGGCTACGGCGCCGGCGCCATGGTCACCGCCGCCGGCGTCCTCGCCGATGTGCGGTTGCTTCCGCACTGATTCACACCGCCTCCTCCCCCAGGGTCGCTGAGCGCCTGCGGTCACCAAGAATACCCCTGTCCCCATGTCCCGCATTCCCGTCACCGTCCTCGGCGCTACCGGCGTCGTCGGTCAGCGCTTCGTGCAGCGCCTGGCCCAGCACCCCCAGTTCCGGATCCAGCACCTGGCCGCCAGCGAGCGCTCCGCCGGGAAGTCCTACCGCGAGGCCTGCGCCTGGCGCATCGAGGGGGAACTCACGGCGGCCTGGGCGACCAGGTCCTCGTGCCCGGCGAACCTGCCACCGCCTTCTCCCCCGTGGTCTTCAGCGCCCTGGACAGCGGCCCCGCCGCCGAGCTGGAGCCCCAGTTCGCGCAGGCCGGCGCGCTGGTCTTCTCCAACGCCTCGGCCTTCCGCATGGCCGAAGACGTGCCCTCCTCGTGCCCGAGGTGAACCCCGAGCACCTGGGCCTGCTGGCCGTGCAGCGGGAGCGCCGCGGCTGGGAGGGGGGCATCATCTGCAACCCCAACTGCACGGCCACGGTGCTCGTGATGGCCCTGGCGCCCCTGCAGGCGGCCTTCGGGATCGAAGCCGTGATGATGACGAGCCTCCAGGCCATCAGCGGCGCGGGCTACCCTGGCGTGGCCTCGCTGGACATCCTCGGCAACGTCGTCCCCTTCATCCGCAACGAGGAGGAGAAGGTCGAGGAGGAGACGCCCAAGCTCCTGGGCACCTTCGGCGAGGGGGCCGTGACGCCCGCGGCCCTCACGGTGTCCGCGCTGTGCCACCGGGTGCCCGTGGTGGAAGGGCACACCGAGGCCGTGAGCGTGAAGCTCCGCGGCAACCCGAGCGTGGCCCAGGTGCGCGAGGCCCTGGCGGCGTGGAAGCCCCTGCCGCAGCGGCTGGGCCTGCCCACGGCGCCGGAGGTGCCCATCCGCCTGCACACAGCGGAGGATCGCCCCCAGGTGCGCCGCGATGTGGAGGCCGATGGCGGCATGAGCGTGCACGTGGGCCGCATCCGCCACTGCCCGCTGCTGGGGATCAAGTTTTCTGTACTGGGCCACAACACCCACCGCGGCGCGGCGGGGGGCTCCCTGCTGAACGCCGAGCTGGCCCTGCAGTCGGGTTGGATCCGCTGAGATCCGCCCAGGCCGGTGTCCGGACCGGCCTGAAGCGGCGGGGCCCGCGATCGCGGGCCCCGGTTTTCAGTGCTGCTTCATGAGCCAAGCAGCCAGGCGTTCCCGCCATCCGTGGGGATTCTCCAGGTCCTCGGGCCGGAGGCGGGCCGGGTGGGTCTCCCACTCGGCGAGGCCTTCCCAGGCCCCCAGCCGAACCCCGCCCACGGTGCTCCAGAGCGCGCCCCGGCGCTCCACGCCCACTACGCGCATATGGCGACGCCGCTCGGACTTCCCATCCCAGGCCATGCGTGACTCCTGTGGGAAGGTAATGTAGGTCGCAGCGGCCACCATGCCAGGGGGATCCTCATGACGCGAACCATCCTTGTGACGGGAGCCTCCCGCGGCATCGGCCGCGCCGTGGCCGTTCATCTGGCGAACACCGAGGGCGCCCAGCTGGTGCTCCTGGGCCGGGATCGGGCGGCCCTGGAGGCCACGGCCCAGGCCGTGCGTTCGGCGGGCGGGCAAGCCCTGCCCCACGTCTGTGATGTGCGGGACCTCAGCGACCTGCGGGCCCTGGCGCCCCAGCTCCCGGCCCTGGATGGCCTCGTGGCCGCCGCGGGCATCGGCGGGGTGACCCCCATCGACGGCCCCCCGGAGGCCGACGGCCGCTTCCGCGAAATCCTGGACGTCGACCTGGTGGGCCCCTGGAACACCGTGCGGGCCACCCTCCCCAAGCTGGGCAAGGGGAGCCGCATCGTCCTCGTCTCCTCCGTGCTGGGCCGCTTCGGCGTGCCGGGCTACGGCGCCTACTGCGCCGCCAAGCATGGCCTCATCGGCCTCACCAAGGCCCTGGCCCTGGAGCTGATGCCCAGGGGCATCGTGGTGAACGCCGTGGCCCCCGGCTGGGTGGACACGGACATGGCCACGGAGGGCATCGAGGGCATGGCCCGGGCCCTGGGCATCACCCCGGAGCAGGCCCGCCGCAAGGCCGAGGCCGTGGTGCCCGTGGGCCGCTTCTTCCAGCCCGAGGAGATCGCCGAGGGCATCGCCTGGCTGCTGAATCCCGCCAACACCATGCAGGTGGGCCAGTGCCTGAACCTGGACGGGGGCGTGCTCCACGTATGACCGTTCCACCTTCCGGCCGCATCCTCCGCACCGCGGTGCCCGCCCGCTTCCCCGAGGCCGGCCCCCTTCACGTCTTCCTCATGGGAGAGGCCCCCGGACCCCGGGGGGCCGACCAGAGCGGCATCCCCTTCTGGGGGGACCGGGCCGGCCTCCCCGTGTACCGGGCCCTGGCCGCCCTGGGCCTGGCCCAGGTGCCCGAGGCCGCCTGGGACCCCTGGGATGGCGCCCGCTTCCGGGCCGAGGGCCTGGCCCCCACCCTGAAGGGGGTGGCGCTGGGCAACGCCTACCCCAGCTGCCCCACGGACGATGGCCATGCCTTCCGGGCCCCCAAGGACAGGGAGCTGAGAAGCCCCGAGAACCTGGCCCGCCTCCGGGCGGAGCTGGGCGCCGCCTGCGCCCGCTGCCCCGGCACCCTGCGCCTGGTGACCTTCGGAAAGCGGGCCCTGGTGCTGCAAGCGGCCTTCGACGATCTGCCCCTGGCTTGGCACGCCCTGCCCCACCCTTCCGCCCAGGGCCTGCTCCAAGCGGCGCCGGGAAAGGGCCGTGGGATGAAGCTTTCCGAGCTCCAGGCCGCCTGGGAGGCGGACCTGCGGGCCCTCCTGGCTTAACAAATATTCATCCCCCGCCCTTCCGCCTTCATGGAAGGTTGGAGGAACCGAAGGTCCTTGAAAGGAGCACGCATGCGCATTCCCGCTTCGCTGGTCGTTGGCGCCAGCCTCATCGCCTACGCCCAGGCCCCGGCCCCCGTGAAGGTCACCTCCGTGGAGGGGATCACCGAGTACCGGTTGGCGAACGGCCTCCGCGTGCTCCTCTTCCCGGATCCCTCCAAGCCCACCCTGACCACCAACATCACGTACATGGTCGGCAGCCGGCATGAGAACTACGGCGAAACGGGCATGGCCCACCTGCTGGAGCACCTGCTCTTCAAGCCCTCCGCCAACTTCGGCAGGAAGCCGGGCACCAAGACCCCCGTGGAGGTCCTCAACGCCACGGGCGCCCAGTTCAACGGCACCACCTGGTACGACCGGACCAACTACTACGCCACCTTCCCCGCCAATGCGGAGAACCTGCAGCAGATCCTGAAGCTGGAGGCCGACCGCATGGTGAACGCCGCCATCGATCAGAAGGACCTCTGGGATCCCGTGGCCAAGAAGGGGGAGATGACCGTCGTCCGCAACGAGTTCGAGATGGGCGAGAGCGATCCCGTGGGGGTCACCACCGAGCGCATCCAGGCCGTGGCCTACGACTGGCACAACTACGGGAAGTCCACCATCGGCACCCGCAGCGACATCGAGCAGGTGAACATCCCCCGCCTGCGCGAGTTCTACAAGAAGTACTACCAGCCCGACAACGCCGTGCTCCTCGTGGCGGGCCGCTTCGACGAGGCCAAGCTCCTCCGGCAGATCAACCAGATCTTCGGGCGCATCCCCAGGCCCAAGCGGGTGCTCCAGCCCACCTACACCGCCGAGCCCACCCAGGATGGCGAGCGCGCCGTGACCGTGCGTCGCAGCGGAGGTACCCAGTTCGTGGGCGCCGGCTACCACGTGGCCCCCAGTGCCCATGAGGATGCCGTGGCCTTGAGCCTCCTGGCCCGCGTCATGGTGGACGCCCCCAGCGGCCGCCTCCACAAGGCCCTCGTGGAGGCCAAGCTGGCCACCCGGGTGAACGTGGAGGCCGTGAACAACCTGGAGCCGGGCTACCGCATCTACGGGGCCGTGGTGCCGAAGGACGCCAACCTCGATGCCGCCCAGGAAGCCCTCCTCAAGGTGCTGGAGGGCCTCAAGGCCGAGCCGGTCACCGGGCTCGAGGTCTCCCGCGCCAAGCAGCAGTTCCGGAAGGGCATCGAGCTCGCCTTGAACGACACGGCCCAGCTGTCCATCGCCCTCAGCGAGTCCATGGCCGCCGGCGACTGGCGCCTCTTCTTCCTCCACCGCGACCTGCTCGAGAAGATCGACGCCGCCAAGGTCCAGGAGGTCGGCCTCAAGTACCTCAAGCCCTCCAACCGCACCCTGGGTCGGTTCATCCCCACGGAATCCGCCGACCGCGCCGAAGTGCCGGGAACGCCAGATGTGGCGGCCATGGTGGCGGACTACAAGGGCCGGGCCGTCGCCTCCCAGGGTGAGGCCTTCGACCCCTCCCCGGCGAACATCGAGAAGCGGACCCAGCGCTTCACCCTGCCCGTGGGTCTCAAGGGAGCCCTGCTGCCGAAAAAGACCAAGGGTGGTCAGGTGAGCGTGGCCATGCAGTTCCGCCTCGGCACCGAGGAGAGCCTCCGGGGCAAGGATCAGGCGGGCAGCTTCGCCGCCGGGCTGCTCATGCGCGGCACCACCCGCCTCTCCCGGCAGGAGGTGAAGGACGCCTTCGACAAGCTCAAGGCCCAGGTGAACGTGGGTGGCGGCGCCGAGGGCGTGATGGCCTCCGTGACCACCACCCGGGAGCACCTGCCCGCCGTGCTCGACCTCCTGGCCGAGGTCCTCCAGAAGCCCGCCTTCGCCGAGTCCGAGTTCCTGGAGCTGCAGCGGGAGCGGGCCGGCCGGCTCGAGCAGGGCATCCCCGAGCCCCAGCCCCAGGCCATCAACGCCATGCAGCGCCACCTGGATGCCACCCCCGAGGGCCACGTGCAGCATGTGCTCACCCTGCCGGAGCAGCTGGCCCGGGTGAAGGGCGCCACCCTGGAGGAGGCCAAGGCCTTCCACGCCACCTTCTACGGCGCCTCCGCCGCCACCTTCTCCGCCGTGGGCGACTTCGATCCCGCCGCGCTGAAGGCCCAGGTCACCAAGCTCTTCGGCGCCTGGAAGTCCGGGTCCGCCTACGTGCGCATCCCCCGGGCGGTGAAGCCGCAGCCCGCGAAGAAGATCACCGTGGAGACCCCCGACAAGGCCAACAGCGTGATGGTGGCCGTGCACCCGCTGCCCCTCAAGGATGACGCCGCGGACTATCCCGCCCTGCTCATGGCCAACCACATGCTCGGGGGCGGCGCCCTGCGCAGCCGCCTGGCCGACCGCATCCGCCAGAAGGAGGGCCTCTCCTACGGCGTGGGTTCCCAGCTGATGGTCCCCGCCCAGGATCCCGCGAGCTTCTGGCTGGCCTTCGCCATCAGCGCCCCCCAGAACACCCCCAAGGTGGAGGTGGCCCTGCGGGAGGAGCTGGAGAAGGCCCTGAAGGAGGGCTTCACCGAGGCCGAGCTGGCCGAGGCGAAGAAGGGCTGGCGGCAGGCCGAGGAGGTGAACCGCACCGAGGATGGTCCCCTGGCCCAGCGTCTGGCCGCCTACCTCACCCTGGACCGCACCATGACCTTCGATGCGGGTCTGGAGGCCAAGGTGGCCGCCCTCACCGCGGCCCAGGTGAACGAGGCCCTGCGCAAGCACCTCGACTTCGGCAAGCTCTCCGTGATCGCCGCGGGGGACTTCGCCAAGGCCCAGGCCAAGCCCGAAGACAAGAAGTAGCGCCCAAGGGCCCGGGGAAGCGGGGCGGCCACGGCCGCCCCGCTTTTTTTCAGGTCCCTCCGGATTTCCCCCTCGCCGGGACCGCGGGGCCGGCTAGGCTCATCCCCGATCCCCGATCCCCGATCCCCGAGGCAGGCCCATGGCTGAACCGAAGACCCGACCCACGGAAGCCAGCATCGAGGACCACCTCGCCTCCCGGGCCACGCCGGCCCAGGCGGAGGACTGCAGGACCCTGGTGAGCCTTCTGGGCCGGGTGACCGGCCACCCGCCCCGCATGTGGGGCCCCAGCATCGTGGGGTTCGGGAGCTACGCCTATCGCTACGAGAGCGGGCACGCGGGTACCTCCTGCCTCACGGGGTTCGCCATCCGGGGGCGGGAGCTCGTGGTCTACGTCGCACCCGGGAGCCCCGAGGCCCAGGGCGCCCTGGCCCGCCTGGGCCCCCACCGGCTGGGGAAGGGCTGCCTCTACCTGAAGCGCCTGGCGGAGGTGGACCTGGAGGCCCTGGAGACCCTGGTCGCGGCTTCCGTGGCGGAGCTGCGCCGGCGGTACCCCGACCCGACCACCCCCTAGCCCACCCTGGGAGGACCCCATGCTCCAGACCCTCGCCTTCACCCTCGCCATCCAGGCCCCCCGGGAGCGGGTCTGGGACCGGCTGATCGACCCCGACGGCTATCGGGACTGGACGTCGGCCTTCTGCGAGGGCTCCCACTTCCAGGGTTCCTGGGAAGCCGGAGGCCGGATCCATTTCCTCTCCCCCTCGGGGGACGGCATGTGTTCCACCGTCACGGAGCACCGTCGACCGGAGCGGCTGGTCATCCAGCACCTCGGGGAGATCCGCCAGGGCGTCGAGGACCTCTCCAGCCCGGAGGTCCTGGCCTGGGCGCCGGCCCACGAGACCTACGCCTTCACCGAAACCCCCGGGGGCTGCACGGTGACGGTGACCCTGGAGACGCTGCCCGACTACGTGACCTACATGGAAGCGGCCTTCCCCAAGGCCCTCCGCCGCCTCAAGGACCTCAGCGAGCGGAACCCCGCCTGAGCCTCCGCCACCGAGGGGTGGAACCCTTCCCTTGCTTTATTTCCCTTGGGTTTTCTCCTGTTCCGTGATCTTCTGATCGACCGCCCTGCGTTGATTAGGAACGTGGCGCGAGCCGAGGAGACGCCCATGGCGCGCATCAATGAATCCTGGAAATCGGAATCCGAGGGCGCCGTCGCCTCCCTGGTGAAGGAGAAGCTGGGCCTCAGCGTCCGCCAGGCCAAGGGCCTCATCGACGCCGGCCTCGTGAAGATCAACGGCGCGGTGGCCACCAAGCACGGCCAGCGGGTGGAGGCGGGCGACGAGCTGCACGCCAACTTCGACCCCCAGCTCAAGTACGACCTCAAGCCCCGGCCCGGCGTGGCCGCGCTGGATCCCTACGAGGTCCTCTACGAGGACACCCACCTGCTCTTCGTGAACAAGCCCGCGGGCCTCCTCACCGTGCCCACCGAGGGCGGCAAGGAACCCACCCTGGCCGACGCCATCACCGACCACTACCAGCGGCGGGGCTTCAAGCGCTTCCAGCTCTTCATCGTGCACCGCATCGACCGCTGGACCAGCGGCGTGCTCGTGTTCGCCAAGACCCCCGAGGCCCTCTCCGGCCTCAAGAAGATGTTCGAGCTGCACAAGCTCCAGCGTGTGTACAAGGCCATCCTCGTGGGCGAGATCCCCGAGAACAGCGGCACCCTGAAGGGGCACCTCATCGAGCAGGCCAAGACCCTGCGCATGCGCGTGGTGGATCCCAAGAAGAAGCAGCATGAGGGGGCCCAGAGCGCCATCACCCACTACCGCGTGCTGGAGCGCCTGCCCGGGCACACCGTCGTGGAAGTGAAGCTGGAGACCGGCCGCCGCAACCAGATCCGCGTGCAGTTCGCGGATCGGGGCTACCCGCTCCTGGGCGACCAGGTCTACGGCCAGGAGAGCGAGCTGCTGGACCGCCAGGCCCTCCACGCGGAGCTGCTGGGCCTCAAGCACCCGGTCAGGGAGGAGACCATCACGGTGAGCGCCCCCCTGCCCAAGGACATGGACGCCGCCCTGCGGGCCCTCCGCACCCAGGCCCGCGTCACCCGCGCCGCCGAAGGCAAGAAGGGTGAGGAGGGGGTCTACCAGCCCAAGGAGACGAAGGAGAACAAGCAGAAGCGCGTGGCCCGGGCCAAGCGCTACGAGGACGCCCCCGCCCGCGAAGACCGCCCCAGCCGTGGCCCGCGCAAGGACTTCGGCGACCGGCCTTCGCGCCCCCGCACCGAAGGTGAGGATCGCCCCAGCCGCGGCCCCCGCAAGGACTTCGGCGACCGGCCGGCCCGGCCCCGCAAGGACTTCGGGGATCGCCCCGCCCGCCCGCGCACGGAAGGCGAGGACCGGCCCAGCCGCGGCCCCCGCAAGGACTTCGGCGACCGGCCCAGCCGCGGCCCCCGCAAGGACTTCGGCGACCGGCCGGCCCGGCCCCGCAAGGACTTCGGGGATCGCCCCGCCCGCCCGCGCACCGAGGGCGAGGACCGTCCCGGCCGCGGCCCCCGCAAGGACTTCGGCGACCGTCCCGCCCGTCCCCGCAAGGACTTCGGGGATCGCCCCGCCCGCCCGCGCACGGAAGGCGAGGATCGTCCCAGCCGCGGCCCCCGGAAGGACTTCGGCGACCGGCCCGCCCGGCCCCGGAGCGGGGGTGAGGCAGGCCCCAGCCGGGGTCCCCGCAAGGACTTCGGCGATCGGCCCAAGGGCGGCCCCGCCCGCGGCAAGGCAGGCGCCAAGCCGGGTCCGCGCAAGCCCCGCAAGGGCTGAATTTCCGGGCACCTCGGCCCGGGTGGACCCATCCTTGGGGCATGCTGCTCCTCCTCCTGGCCCTCCAGGGCACCCCGCCTCCCCCGAGCCTCCCCCCTGAGCGGGGGCTGCCCGGCGTAATGCGCCTCGAGGGGGCCTGGGCCCAGCGCTACACCTTCCAGATGCCCTCCCTCCGGCTCCTCCGCCCGGGGGAGGCCTGGGTGGAGGTCACCGCCCCGGAACTGCCCGAGGCCACCAGCGCCGAGCTGCAGCTCCGGCGGGAGCTGATCCTCGAGGCCCGCCGGACCTTCTCCCTGGCAGGCAGCGGCTCCCTGGAGGGGCGCACCCTCCTGGCCACCTTCGCCAGCTACGATGCCTCCACCATCCAGGGCCTCGCCAACGCCCAGACCCGGGCCCTGCAGAACCTCTTCAACCCACCCCGGTTCGAATTCACCCGGGGCTTGCTGGGAGGGGCCGTGGGGGTCTCGGCCACCGCCGCCCCGGGTCCCCGGCGCTGAGCGCCCCTAGAGATACTCCTGGTAGATGCGGTCCAACGCCACCGCCAGGGCCAGGTCCCGGTCCGTGATGCCCCGCTCGTGGTGGCTGGTGAGCTGGGCCACCACCCAGCGCCATCCCAGGGTCAGGTCGGGGTGGTGGTCCACCCGCTCCGCGTGCTCCGCAGCCGCCACCACGAACCCCAGGGCCCGGGTGTAGGCCGCGAAGGGGAAGCGCTTCCGCAGGGTGAGCCCCTGGGCCTCGCCCTGGGCCACCCACCCGGGATGGGCCGATAGAAAGGTCTCCAGGGATGCCGGGGCGACGAGACCAGGTTTGGACATGGGTTCCCCCCTTTGGCATCCTAATCTGCTGGCCCGGATCCGGGCCACAGGAGCGCCCATGCCCTTCTTGAATCCCCCCCTGGCCGGCCGGGTGGCCTTCGTCACCGGCTCGAGCAGGGGCATCGGCCGGGCCATCGCCCAGGAACTGGCCACCTGGGGGGCCGCCGTGGCCGTGCACGCCCTCAAGAACCTGGACCTCGCGCAGGAGGTGGCTGAGGGCATCCGCGCCCAGGGCGGCCGGGCCCTGGCCGTGCAGGGCGATGTGCGGGACAAGCAGGCCATGGAGGCCTGCGTGAAGGCCGTGGAGACGGAACTCGGGCCCATCGACATCCTCGTGAACAATGCCGGAACCCGGAAGGATGGCCCCTTCATCCTCATGGGCGACGACAAGTGGGAGGAGGTCATGGGGGTGAACCTGAAGGGCACCGTGCTCGCCACCAAGGCCATGGTGCGCGGCATGATGGGCCGCAAGTGGGGCCGGGTCGTCAACATCGTGAGCCCCACCGGGGTCATCGGCATGGCGGGCCAGACCAACTACGGGGCCAGCAAGGGGGCGGTGATGTCCCTCACGAAGAGCCTCGCCCGGGAACTGGCCCCCTTTGGGGTGCTGGTGAACGCCGTGAACCCCGGCATCATCCACACGGAGCTCACCTCCGACCTCAAGCCCGAACAGATCCGGGAGCTGCTGGCCCCCACCATCCTGAAGCGGGTGGGCGAGCCTGAAGAGGTGGCCCGGGTGGTGGCCTTCCTGTGCAGCGACTGGGCCAGCTACATGAGCGGCCAGATCGTGAATGTGGACGGGGGCCTCTGCCCCTGAGGAGGGGACCCTCGGCACACCCGCCTTCCCGTACCCTGGAGGGGTCCCCGGAGTACCCGTGCGCCGTGCCGTCCCTGCCTTGATCCTCGCCCTCCTGCCGGCCGCCGCCCAGAGCCCGGCTGTGCCGCTGGGTGCCGCCTGGGCCGCCCAGTGGCAGCTGCGCCAACGCGAGACCCCCGCGACGTCGGGCGTGCTGCCCCTCCTCTCGGGCGCTGCGGCCGCCTGGCGCGTGAGCACCGGCCAAGCGGATGTGCCCCCCGCCACCGATGGCAAGCGCCTGGTCCTCGTGCAGGCCCGCCCCAAGAAGGTGCAGGTTCTGGATGCCGCCACCGGCGCCCTCACTTGGGAGGTGCCCTTCACCGGGCTCATGGAGACCCCGCCCCAGCTCGTGGGCGACCTGCTCATCTTCGGCCTCGATGGCGGTCGCCTCGTGGTGCTGGAGGCCGCCACCGGCGCCCTGCGGCACCTGCTGCGCCTCCCCCTGCCCAAGGGCGCGGGGGAGGAGGGCAGCCGGATCCGCCTCCTCTTCCCCGCCGTGGGCGGCGACACGCTGGTGGCCGCCTGGTGGATCGGCGGCGCCGACGCCAAGGCCGATCGCGCCCTCATGGCCTTCGACCTGACCACCGGCGCCCCCCGGTGGACCGCCTCCCTCTCGGGCCCCTCCGAGATCCACCCGGTGATCCACCAGGGACGGGTCATCGCCGGGGGCAATGGTCAACTGGCGGCCCTGGATCTCCGCACCGGGGAGGTGGCCTGGACCAGCCGCCTGGCCCGCCGGCTCCCCCTGGAGAGCGCCCAGGTCATCGACGACCGCCTCCTGCTGCGCAACGGCCAGGAGCTCGTCGCCTGTGATGCCGCCTCGGGACGCACCCTCTGGACCTACGAGGGGGAGCGGATCTCCCTCGTCCAGGGTGCGGGGAACCGCCTGGTCTTCACGACCCCGCGGGGGGTCTTCGCCACATCGGAGTGGCTGGTGGCCCTGGATGCCCGCACCGGCCAGGTGGCCTGGGACCTCGAGGCCGGCGAGCCCCGCCTGCCCTGGATCCGCGGCGCCCGGGTCATCACCAGCCTGAAGGAGGATGTGGTGGCCCTCGACCTCACCACCGGTCGCCAGCTCTGGCGCCGGGAGCTCGGCGGGCCCCTGCAGTTCCCCCTCCTCGTGGGGAATGAAGCCCTGCTCGCCGTCCATCGGGCCAAGGGCGGCACCCGCGCCGTCACCCTGCAGCTCGCGGAAGGTCTCGAGGCGGGCTCCCAGCTGCTCAAGGAGCGGTGGGGCACCGGCCCAGTGCTCCAGGGACCGAAGGCCGTGCTGCTGCCCCTCGCCGAGGGGGGCTTGGCCGCCTTCCCCTGAGATCAGGGCTCAAATTCAGCCTGATGCCCACCAGGGCCGAAGCGGGGGTGTCCCTCCCCGGAGTCCCCGAATGCGCCTGGTCGCTGCGCCCTTGGCCCTCCTGCCCCTGGTCCTCCAGGGGCAGGAGGCCGGTGCGCCGCCCCTCAGCCTCAAGGACCTGCTGAACACCCGGGTGGTGGTGGCCTCCCAGCTGCCCGTGGGCACCCGGGAGAGCCCCGGCATCATCACGGTGCTCCGGAGGGAGGAGATCCAGGCCTCCGGCGCCCGGGACCTGCAGGACCTCCTCCGCCTGGTGCCGGGCTTCGAGTTCGGGTCCGACAGCCAGGGCGTCGTGGGGATCGGGGTACGCACCGAGTGGGGCCACGATGGCAAGGTGCTCCT
Source organism: Holophagaceae bacterium (assembly GCA_044229665.1). Classification (GTDB taxonomy): domain Bacteria; phylum Acidobacteriota; class Holophagae; order Holophagales; family Holophagaceae; genus JAFDVN01. The sequence continues at coordinate 34,126 of JBGASN010000015.1, read as the reverse complement.
GCTCATCGATGGGCTTGAGATGAACGAGCCCATGTACGCCACCACGCAGTTCGGGGGCCACTACGCCCTGGATGAGGTGGATCGCATCGAGATCATCCGCGGCCCCGGCAGCGCCCAGTACGGGGGCTACGCCGAGCTGGCGGTGATCCACGTCTTCACCCGCACGGGGGCCCAGCTCCAGGGCGCCGCCGGGGGCCTGCGCGTGGGTACCCTGGCCGGCGGCTGGGGTGACCGCCGGGCCCACCTCGCCTACGGCCAGGCCCGGGGCGACCTCCAGGTCTCGGTCGCTTACCAGGGGGGCCGCAGCTTCCGCGGCGAGGGGCCCTGGCCCCTGGGTGCCGGCCGCAGTCTGGAGGTGGCCGAGGCCGGGACCCTGGATCAGGACGTCCTCAACCTGGGCCTGCAGAAGGGCCCCTTCCGCCTGCGGGCCATCCGGGACCACCACACCCTCCAGGATTTCACGGAGGAGTTCGCCCCCCAGGCCCCCATCCACTTCACCAGCGACCTCCTGGAGGCCGCCTACGCCTGGGAGGTGGGGAAGGGGCTCACCCTCACGCCCCGGCTGGCCTGGAAGCGCCAGGAGCCCTGGCGCTACGACCTGCCCACCAATTCCAAGCTGCGGAACGACCGCACGGTCATGGCCCTGGGCCTGGCCTGGTCCCCCCGCCCCACCTTCACCCTGCAGGCGGGCCTGGAAGCGACCACCGACGATGCCCGCCGGCGGCGGGGAACCCTCAGCTCCGTGGGCTGGAGCAGCCTCCACCACGTGAACGAGGCGGCCCTGGCCCAGGCCCTGTGGACCACCCCCCTGGGCAACGTGGACGTGGGCTTCCGGGTCGATCACCACAGCATTTTCGGTTCGACCCCCACCCCGCGCATCGCCTACACCTTCGCCCGGGAGGCCTGGCACGTGAAGGCCCTGGCCGCCAGCGCGTTCCGCGCCCCGGCCATCTCCAACCTCCAGATCAACCCGGCCCTGCGACCGGAGCGCACGACCACCTACGAGGTGGAAGGGGGCCTGCGCCTGTCGCCCCGGGCCTACCTCACCGTGAACCTCTTCCACCTCCGCATCTACGACCCCATCAGCTATGCGAACCCCGCCCCGGGGGTCGACACCTACGCCAACTTCGAACGCACGGGCTCCCGGGGGCTGGAGGTGGACCTCCAGGTGCGGGGGGAGGAGGGCTGGTCCCGCCACACCCTCTCCCTCTCCCGGGCCGAGGATCGCCAGGCGGACTTCTACCGGGTCACGGCCACGGACCGGTACCACGTGGGCTTCGCGAACCTCAAGTGGACCTCCGCCGGGAGCTGGCGGTTGACCGAGCGCTGGCGGATCAATCCCAGCCTCGTGGCCCTCGGGGCCCGCTATGGCTACCGGTACGGGGAGACCGAGGCCTCCCGCTTCGAACCCACGGCGGTGCTGAACCTCTGGACGGCCTGGACCCCCCGCCCCCACTGGGAGGTGGCCTTCGGCGTGGACAACCTGCTCGGTGCCGATCAGCCCTTCATCCAGGCCTATGGCACCCCCGGACAGGGCGGCAACCCGCCCATCCCCGGGCCTGGGCGCACCTTCGCCCTGCGCCTTGGCTTCAATCCGTGAGGGCCACGCTGGCCTGAAGGGTGTTGCGCATGAGCCCGGCGATGGTGAGCGGGCCCACGCCCCCGGGCACGGGGGTCACGGCCGAAGCCACGGCCATGGCCTCGCCGAAGCGCACATCGCCGCAGAGCACGGCCCCCTTGGCCTTCAGCGTCTCGAGCTTCCTGGGCTCGGCGGCGAAGATGCGCTCACCCTGGGCCACGTTGTCCACCCGGTTGATGCCCACGTCGATGACCACGGCCCCGGACTTGATCCAGCCGCCCTCCACCATGCCGGGACGGCCCACGGCCGCCACCAGCAGGTCCGCGCTTCGGCACACGGCGGGCAGATCCACGGTGCGGCTGTGGGCGATGGTCACGGTGGCGTGGGCCTCCAGCAGCATGAGGGCCATGGGCTTGCCCACGATCTCGCTGCGGCCCAGCACCACGGCGTGCTTGCCCTGCAGGGGCACCCCGTGGAGCTCCAGCATGCGCATCACCGCGCTGGGCGTGCAGGGGCGCAGGCCCGGCAGGCCCTGGAAGAGCAGGCCCTGGTTCATGGGGTGGAAGCCGTCCACGTCCTTGCCGGGGCTGATGCGGTGGAGGGCGGCCTTGGCGTCCAGGCCCTGGGGGAGGGGCAGCTGCACGAGGATGCCATCCACGGCGGGGTCGCCGTTCAGGCGGTCGATGAGGGCCTCCAGGTCCCCCTGGGCGGTGGTGGCCGGCAGCTTGTGCTCCAGGCTCGTGATGCCCGTTTCCGCGCAGGCCTTCACCTTGCCCCGGACGTAGACCTGACTGGCGGGATCCTCGCCCACCAGCACCACGGCGAGGCAGGGCGCGCGGTGCCCCGCGGTGCGGCGCACCTCCACCCCGGCCTTCACCTCGGCCAGGATGCGATCCGCGTAGGCCTTGCCGTCCAGGATGCTGCCCATGGGAACCCCCGTAAAAAACCATTGCAGCAGGGCCCGCCGGTGCCCTCAATCACCTTGATTTTCCTTGCCATTCCCCGGGATCGTGCCTAATCTTGGAATCTCAATCTGGCGAGGCGCCGCCCGGCGCCCTGATCCGGTGGGCTCGTCCCACCTTTTTTGTTGAGCCCTGTGGACCTGAAGAAGCTCCAACCCGCACTCGAACGGCAGCTCGGCCTGCTCGGCTACGAGCTTGTCCTCCTGGAGACCGCCCGCGAGGGGGGGGATGACATCCTGCGCCTCTACGTGGACCACCTGGACAGCGCCACCTCCAAGCGGAAGGTGACGCTCGACGACTGCGTGACCGTGAACGAGGGCCTGCTGGCCTGGATGGACGTGGAGTTCCCCGACCTGCGCGAGACCACCGGCATCGAGGTCTCCAGCCCCGGCATGGAGCGCCCCCTGGCCAAGGCCGACCACTTCACCCGGTTCATCGGCCGCCTGTGCCGCATCCAGACCAAGCTCCCCGTGAACGGCCAGAAGCGGTTCAAGGGGTGGATCTACGGCGTCGAGGGCGCCGAGGTGGTGCTCGAGGAGGATGGCGTGCTCAAGCGCGTGCCCCTCGAGGACCTGCAGAAGGCGAAGCTCGCCCCCTTTGACGAAGACAAGACCCCCAAGCCGAAGCACCTCGTGGCCAAGCTGGGGCTGGATCCCGAATTTGACGCCGGCGTAGAGACAAGCGCCGGGGAGGAGGCATAGCCATGGCTACCGTGCAGACCACGTTCTTCGAATCCGTGAAGATGATCGCGGCCGAAAAGGGCATCAACGAGGAGGACGTGTTCAAGGCCGTCGAGGAAGCCCTCGCCAAGGCCGCGGACAAGTACTTCAACGCCCAGGACTTCTACGGCAACTTCGAGGCCCAGATGGACCGCGAGACCGGGGAGTTCCACGTCTACGCCCTCAAGCAGGTCGTGGCCGAGGTGGAGGAGGAGGATCTCGAGATCAGCCTCGCCGAAGCCCAGGAGCTGAACCCCGATGCCGCCGAGGGCGACACCCTCTGGCTGCCCCAGGACACCTCCATGCTGGGCCGCATCGCCGCCCAGGCCGCCAAGCAGGTGCTCGTGCAGAAGGTCCGCGAGGCCGAGCGTGAGCGCATCCACACCGACTTCGCCGACCGCATGGGCGAGGTGGTGGTCGCCGAGGTCAAGCGCTTCGAGAAGGCCGCCATCATCCTCGAGATCGACCGCGTGGAAGCCATGCTCCGCCGTTCGGAAGCCCTCCGTGGCGACCGTTTCGACAAGGGCCAGCGCATCAAGGTGGTGATCCAGAGCGTCGACAAGAGCGCCAAGGATCCCCAGGTGCAGGTGAGCCGCACCGATCCGCGGCTGCTCATCAAGCTCTTCGAGAACGAGGTGCCCGAGATCCACGATGGCACCGTGGTCATCCGCAACTGCGTGCGCGAAGCCGGCGACCGCGCCAAGGTGGCCGTGGCCTCCCTCGATCCCGATGTGGATCCCGTGGGCGCCTGCGTGGGCCTCAAGGGCTCCCGCGTGCAGGCCATCATCCGCGAGCTCAAGAACGAGAAGATCGACATCGTCCGCTACGACGACGATGTGACCCGCTTCATCGCCAACGCCCTGAACCCCGCCAAGGCCATCCGGGTGAACATCACCAACCCCGATGAGCGCCGGGTGGAAGTGGTGGTCGACGACGAGCAGCTCTCCATCGCCATCGGCAAGCGCGGCCAGAACGTGCGCCTCGCCGCCAAGCTCACGGGCTGGAACATCGATGTGCGCTCCGAGAGCGAGAAGCGCCGGGAGAACGAGGTCGCCCTGGGTCTGGCCCTGCCGGACATGGAAGGTGCGAACGAGACCGCGTCCGCCCCGGCCGCCCCCGCCTCCAGCCTCCTCACGGAGCTGACCGTGGAGGGCCTCACCGCCGAGCTGGCCGACCGCCTGGCCGCCGCGGGCTTCCCGGATGCGAAATCCATCTACACTGTGACTGCTGACCAGCTCCTCGGGGTGGAGGGCGTGGATCAGGATCTGGCTTTCCGCCTCATCGACGCCGCCCACGCCCGATTCGGGGAGTGAGCGCACCTGCTGCGCCCCGCCCTTTCCCCGACGAACCGGTAAGACCTGAGGACCCCCTCCCACATGACCCTTCGCATCAACCAACTTGCCAAAGACCTGGGCGTGAGCAATCACGACGTGCTCGACGTGCTTGAAAAGCGCCTGGGCGTGACCGGAAAGAGCCATAGCTCCAACCTCACCCAGGACCAGGAGGGCCAGATCCGTCGGGTCCTCGAAGCCAAGGCCAAGGGCCAGCCGGAAGCGGCGCCCCTCGCCGTCCACAAGCCCCACGCCGCCATCAAGGTGGTGAAGGCCACCCGCCCCGAGCCCGGCCCCGAGGCCGCCCCCGTGGAGGCCCCCAAGGCCGAGCCCAAGGTGGAGGCCGCCCCCCGGGTGGAGGCCCCCAAGGCCGAACCCAAGGTGGAAGCCGCCCCCAAGGTGGAGGCGCCCAAGCCCGAGGCCCCCAAGCCCCCCGTGCTGATCAAGAAGGCGGAAGCCCCGGCCCCCGTGGCCGAGGCCCCCAAGGCCGAAGCCCCCCAGGTGGAGGCCCCCAAGGCCGAAGCCCCCGCGGCGGCCCCGGCCCCCGCGCCCGGCGAGTCCTTCTCCCGCCTGCGGGTGAGCCAGGCCCCCGCGGCCCCGGCCAAGCCCGCCGACGAGAAGCCCGCCCGCTACATCCAGCTGCCCCAGGCCCGGCCCGCCCAGTCCGCCGCCCCCTCCGGCCCCCGGCCCGAGGCCGGCGCCCGCGCCGTGCTCCAGCGCCCCGGCAGCCACCCCACCCCCAGCCACGTGCAGCGTTCCGGCGTGCCCCAGCCCAAGGCGGTGCTGCCCATGGCCTCCAACACCAGCCGCGGTGAAGTGAAGCACGAGGCCCCCAAGCCCCCCGTGACCAGCTCCCGCATGTCGAACCTCCCCTCCATCAGCCAGCTCCAGCCCGACCAGGGCTTCAGCCGCCTGAAGATGAGCGACACGCCCGCCCCCGAGCCCCGGGAGCAGCAGCCCGCCCGCTACATCCAGCTGCCCCAGGCCCGCCCGGCCGGTGGCCCCTCCCGCGGCCCCGGTGGCCCGGGTGGCCGCGGTCCCGGCGGTCCCGGCCGCGGCCCTGGTGGCCCCGGCGGTCCCCGTCCCGGTGGCTTCGGCGGTCCCCGCCCCGGCGGCCCTGGCGGTCCCAACCGCGGCCCCGGTGGTCCCCGCCCCGGGGGCTTCGGCGCCCGTCCCGGTGGCCCCGGCCGTCCCGGCCTGGGTGCCCCCGCCGGCCCCATCGATCCCAACTCCCAGAAGGGCCCCGGCCGGGGTCCCAGCGGGGGCAAGAAGAAGGGCAAGCACGAGCGCACCGAGGAAGAGGAACTGGCGATCAAGATGCGGCAGCCCCGCAGCCGCGCCCAGGTCATCGCCACGGAGTTCGTGGAGGAGGAGATCGGCATCGTCATGCTCTCCGAGGGCGTGACCGTGAAGGAGCTCGCGGAGAAGTGCAACCGCCCCGCCAAGGACGTGGTCGCCAAGCTCCTGCACCGCGGCATCTTCGCCACGATCAACCAGCCCCTCGACACCGAGCTGGCCAAGGAGATCGCCCGTGAGTTCGGCTTCCTGGCCGACATCGTCTCCTTCGAGGAAGACGTGCAGATGATGGACGAGGCCGCCGAGGTGCAGGGCGAGAAGCGCCCCCGCCCCCCGGTCGTCACCATCATGGGCCACGTGGACCACGGCAAGACCTCGCTGCTCGACGCCATCCGCAACGCCAAGGTGGCGGCGGGCGAAGCGGGCGGCATCACCCAGCACATCGGCGCCTACCACGTCGACGTGAAGGACAAGAACACGGGGCTCATGCGCCAGGTGGTCTTCCTCGACACCCCCGGTCACGAAGCCTTCACCAAGATGCGCGCCCGCGGCGCCAAGGTCACCGACATCGCCATCCTCGTGGTGGCGGCGGACGACGGCGTCATGCCCCAGACCGTGGAGTCCATCAACCACGCCAAGGCCGCGGATGTGCCCCTCGTGGTGGCCATCAACAAGATCGACAAGCCCGGCGCCAACCCGGACAAGGTCCAGCAGGGCCTGCTCCAGCACGGCGTGCAGACCGAGGCCTACGGCGGCGACGTCCCCGGCGTCCCCGTCAGCGCCAAGCAGAAGCTCGGCCTCGATGACCTCCTCGAGACCCTGCTCCTGGTGGCCGACCTCAAGGACCTCAAGGCCGTCTACGACTGCCCCGCGGCCGGTTCCATCATCGAGGCCCGCCTCGACAAGGGCCGCGGCGCCGTCGCCACCGTCCTCGTCCAGAACGGCACCCTGCGCGCCGGTGAGATCTTCGTGGCCGGTGCCACCATGGGCCGCGTCCGCGCCATGTTCGATGACCGCGGCAACCGCATCACCGAGGCCGGCCCCTCCACGGCCGTGCAGATCCTCGGCTTCGAGCAGGTGCCCAGCTCCGGCGACAACTTCCAGGTGGTCGAGTCCGAGGGCAAGGCCCGCACCATCGCCCAGTTCCGCCAGGAGAAGCTCAAGGCCGCCGCGCTCGCCAAGCAGCGCGTCACCCTCGAGAACATCTTCAGCACGATGAAGGAGGGCACCATCAAGGAGCTCCCCCTCATCATCAAGGCCGACACCCAGGGCTCCGTGGAATCCCTCGTGGGCTCCCTGGAGAAGCTCAGCACCGACAAGGTGCGCGTCCGCATCATCCACAGCGCCGCCGGCACCGTGAACGAGAACGACGTGCTCCTCGCCGAGGCCTCCAAGGCCATCGTCATCGCCTTCCACACCAAGGCGGAGAAGAAGGCCGAGGAACTGGCCAAGGAAGAGGGCGTGGACCTGCGCTTCCACGAGATCATCTACAAGGTGACCGAGGAGATCGAGCAGGCCATGATCGGCAAGCTCGACAGCCTGGACCGCGAGGTCTACCAGGGCCGCGCCGAGGTGCTGCAGATCTTCAAGGCGGGCAAGACCGTCATCGCCGGCTCCCGCGTGGTGGATGGCTTCGTCAAGAAGAACGCCAAGGTGCGCGTGAAGCGCGGCGAGGATCAGCTCTTCGAAGGCGCCATCTCCGCCCTGAAGCGCTTCAAGGACGACGTGACCGAGGTGAAGAACGGCTTCGAGTGCGGCATCTCGCTGCAGGGCTTCGATGACCTGCGCGAGGGCGACATCCTCGAGTTCCACACCACCGAGAAGTACGCCCAGACCTCCCTCTGAGCCCCTGCGTCTCCCGCGAAGGCCCCCACCCGGGGGCCTTCCTTTTTGCCTTGAAAATAAGATTTCAGATACGCTGGTCTTGTTAAATTTCGATCTGGTGTGATGCCTGTCACCGGGTCAGTTCGCGATGCTGGATGTTGCAACGACGCACGTCCCGGAGCTTCCATGTCCGCACCTTCCTTCGCCCTCAGCGCCCCCGCCACCGACAAGGTGGCCAGCAATCCCCTGGGCCTCTCCCGCATCGACCACTTCCAGATGACGGGCGACGTGGCCCACCTGGAAGGCCTCTACCGCAAGCTGGGCTTCGCCCGCGTGGCCAGCGCCACGGGCCCCTGGGGCAAGGCGGTGCACCTGCACCAGCAGCGCATGGACATCCTCATCTTCCAGGCCGACAGCACCCACCCCGCCGGCCGCTACTTCCAGGCCCACGGCGAGGGCGTGTGCGCCCTCAACTTCGAAGTGGCCGACCTCGACGTGGCCATCACCGAGGCCCGCGCCCGCGGCGCCAAGGTGCTGCTGGAGCCCGAGTCCCACACGCTGGGCCAGGGCACGATCCGCTTCGCCGCCGTGCAGGGCGTGGGCGACGTGTGGAACTACCTCATCGAGCGCAAGGGCGAGCTGGCCACCTTCTGGCCCGGCTTCACGCCCGACCCCGCCCCCGCCTTCTGCGATCCCGGCCTCGTGCGGGTGGACCACCTCACCAACAACGTGGGGCCCGACGAGATGGAGGCCCTGGTGGCCTTCTACGAGAACGTGTACGGCTTCGTGGTGACCCGCGAGTTCCACATCCGCGGCGCCCTGGGCACCGGCCTCGATTCCAAGGTGGTGCAGAGCTCCAACAACCGGGTGATCATCCCCATCAACCAGCCCACGGACGAGAAGAGCCAGGTGCAGGAGTACATCAAGCGCCACAAGGGCCAGGGCGTGCAGCACATCGCCATGAGCACCAACGACATCTTCCACACCCTGCGGACCCTCGGTGACCAGGGCTTCAAGTTCCTCCGCGTGCCCAAGACCTACTACGAGCTGCTGCCCGGCCGCATCGAGAAGAGCGGCTACACCGTGCGTGAGGACCTCGCGGAAGCCGAGCACCTGGGCGTCCAGATCGATGGCGACGAGAGCGGCTACCTGCTCCAGATCTTCACGGAAGACCAGATCGGCCCGCTCTTCTTCGAGATCATCCAGCGGCGGGGGAATATGGGCTTCGGGGAAGGTAACTTCCAGGCGCTCTACGACAGCATCGAGCTCGATCAGAAGCGGCGCGGCGTGCTCTGACGCCCACATTCCCTCGCCTGGGGCCCCTGCCCCATGCTCCGCCTGCTCGGGACGAAGGCCGCCTTGTGCGGCCTTCGTCTTGTCCTCGCGATATGGGCTTTTCGGATGGGTACGGCCCGGCGCTCTACGACAGCATCGAGCCCGATCAGAAGCGCCGCGGGGTGCTCTGAAATCCCATCTTCCCGCCCGGGGGCCCCTACCCCCGTGCCCTGCCTGCTCGGGACGAAGGCCGCCTTGTGCGGCCTTCCTCTTGTCCTCGCGACATGGGCTTTTCGGATGGGTACGGCCCGGCGCTTCCCACCGATCGGGCCGTGCCCCGCACGGTCCTCCCGCTTCGCGTTCCGCTCAGCGGAGGTGGGTCCCTTGACAGCATCGAGCTCGATCAGAAGCGCCGCGGCGTGCTCTGAAATCCCATCTTCCCGCCTGCCGGGAAGGAAGGCCGCCCCGGGGCGGCCTTCCGGCTTTCATGGGCACCTTGATCCGGCTCACCTCACGGGAATGGTAAGGTGATTCCCATGTCCCTCCTCACTGCTCCGACCGCGTCACGCCGCCAAGGCGGCTTCACGCTCATGGAGCTGCTGGTGGTCATGAGCATCCTCAGCATCCTGGCCACGGTGGGCCTGGCGGGCTATCGGTACAAGACGAAGGTGGCCCGGGAGGCGGTGCTCAAGGAGAACCTCTTCCAGATGCACAACGCCCTGGAGCAGCACCGGGTGGATCGGGGCCGCTACCCTGCCAGCCTGAGCGCCCTTCGGGAGCTCCAGTACCTCCGGGAAGTCCCCCTGGACCCCATGACCCAGAGCCGGGACACCTGGACCACGGAGCTCGAGGACCCGGACCCCGCCAACCCCGAGGCCGAGCTGGGCATCCGCCGCGTGCGCAGCACCAGCACGGACCTGGGCACCAACGGCATCCCCTACAACGAGTGGTGAGGGTCGAACCATCCATGGCTGATCCCCAGTCCCGCGAGGGCCTCCGCTACGACACCGAGGCGATCCGAACCTTCCTGGATGGCCTCCACGGTCCCCACGACAAGGGCCTCGCCCTGGCCTTCTCGGCCCCGGGGCGCACGGGCCTGCCCCCCATCCAGGTGGGCCAGCAGGAGGGCGCCCTGCTCACCCTGCTGATGCGCCTCATCGGGGCCCGCCGGGTGGTGGAGGTGGGCACCCTCGCCGGTTACTCCGGTCTGCGCCTCGCCAAGGGCCTGCCCCCCGGGGGCCGCCTCTGGACCCTGGAGTACGACGCCCGCCACGCCATGGCGGCCCGCCCGGCCCTCGCCACGGCACCCCCGGGGGTCACGGTGAAGCTGATCGAAGGCGACGCCAAGGTCACCCTGCCCAAGCTGGAGCTCGAAGGCCCCTTCGATGCGGTGTTCCTGGATGCCGACAAGGCCGGCTACGCCACCTACGGCGCCTGGGCCGCGGCCAACCTCCGGGCGGGCGGGCTGCTCATCGCCGACAACGTGTACCTCTTCGGGCGCCTCCTGGAGGACACCGAGGAGGCCCAGGCCGTGCGCCGCTTCCACACGGAAGCCGCCCAGGCCTTCGACACCTGCGTGATCCCCACGCCCGATGGTCTGCTGGTGGGTATCAAGCGGTGAAGCTCCGCCTCCGACCCGAGACCCTGGTGGTGGCCCGCCTGGGGGCCACCGAGCCCTTCCCCGCCTGGGCCCTGGAGGCCCCCTTCACCTGCCTGGCCCGTACGGGCTCCGAGGTGAGCGTGGTGGTGCCCCAGGCCAGCCTGCCCCCGGAGGTCCCCGCGGAGGGTCCCTGGCAGGCCCTGGAGGTGCAGGGCCCCCTGGATTTCAGCTTGGTCGGCATCCTGGCCACCCTCACCGGGATCCTGGCCCAGGGGGGCATCAGCGTCTTCGCCTTCAGCACCTACGACACCGACTACCTGCTGGTGAAGACCGAGCGCATGGCCGCCGCCTGCCGGGCCCTCCGGGCTGCGGGCCATGCGATCCTGGAAGGATGAACGACCGCCTCATCACCCGCCTCGACCGTGTCTCCATGCTCCTGCTGCTCCTGTGGGCGGGCGCCTGCCTGGGCTTCGGGGCCCTGGCACCGCTGCTCTTCGCGAAGCTGCCCAGCCGGGACCTGGCGGGCCAGGTGGCCGGGGCCATGGTCATCCGCCTCGACACCCTCGCCTGGGGCGCCTTCCTGCTGCCCCTGCTCCTCAGCTACGGCAGCCGCTGGATGGGCGAGCTGGAGGAGGGCCCGCTGGGCCCCGCCAAGCTCTGGGCCATGGCCATGATGGTGCCCCTGCTCCTGACCCTGCTGAGCGCCACGCTCGTGAGCCCCCGCCTGGCCCAGATCCGCGCCCAGATGGGCGACCCCATCGAGTCCTTCGGCAAGGACCACCTCCTGCGCATGGCCTACGACCGCAACCACCTGGTCAGCAGCCTGGCCTTCCACACCCGCTGGATCCTGGCCCTGGTGCTGGGGCTCACCGTGGGCCTGCTCCCCAAGCCGGCGGCCAAGGCCTGAGTCACGCCCTCACGCCTCCCAGCGGAGGTGGTAGCGGTGCCACCACGGGCGGTCCGGCGGCGGTGGGAGGTAGGCCACCTGGGCCTTCACCCCATACCCCTCGGCCAGGGCCTTGATCAGGTAGTTGGTGAGGTCCACGGCCGCCCAGCCCGGAAAGAGGTCCGTGGTCCAGACGCTGATCCAGGCCTGGCTGACCTCGACACGGTCCGCCCGGATGGTCCCGCCCTGGAAGTAGCGACCCCAGACGGACTCGAGGCCCGCCAGGAGGTCCAGGGTCTGCGTCCCCGGCAGCACCCGGGCAGCGGGCCCTTCCCCCATCAGGTCCTCCCGGCCCGCATCCCGCCGGGCATGCTGCCGGGCGATGGTCCCGGGGAGGCCACCGTCCACATTCTCCGCGGCCCAGGTGAAGAACTCCCGGACCGCTGCCACGGGCACCCAGGTGCCCGGAGCCGGGGCATGGTCCAGGAGGGCCAGGGCCCCCGGGGACAGGATCGTCCGGGCCGCCGCCACCCGCTCCGGGGGGATCTGGCCCAGGGCGACGGCCCGGGTGAAGGCGGCCGAGTCCCCGCTCAGGGCCTGGATCTCCCGGACCGCCGGATCCGGAGCCTCCGGTGGACGGTACCAGGCTGCTTCATCCAACCCCGACATGGCCCCGCCTCCAGGGGCACCCCATCGGCCCGCCCCGGGGAAGGGCTGAATCCTAGGCCTGCCCCACGGCCAGGGGGGGTCGGCCGTCCGGCAGCTCCCACCACTCCAGGGCCCGGGGCGGCACGGGGCCGGGGATGAGCTCCCGCAGCCAGCTGCGGATCTCGTCCACCCCCACGCCCTCCACGGCCACGGCCTGCACGGCCATGGGGTGGCGGCGCTTGAGGTCCAGCTTCTTGGGCCGGGGCAGCTTGTCCACCTGGTTCAGCACCAGGAGGCGGGGCTGGGCCAGGTCGCCCTGGTCCATGCAGCCGATCTCCCGCAGGGTCTGACCCACGACCTTCAGGTGCTCCTCCACGTCGGGATGCCCGGCGTCGGCCACCACCAGCAGGGCGTCCGCCGTGCGGACCTCCCCCAGGGTGCTGCGGAAGGCGGCCACCAGCTGGTGGGGCAGCTTGCGGATGAAGCCCACGGTGTCGGCCACCAGGGCGTGCTTCGGGGTGGGGTCCCCCTGGCCCGTCTCGGGGTCGAAGTCGGCGCCCAGCCACGCCTTGCGGGTGGTGGTGTCGAGGGTGGCGAAGAGCAGGTCCCGGGGCTCGCCCTCGCCGGTGAGGGCCTTGAGCAGGGTGGTCTTGCCCGCGTTGGTGTAGCCCACCAGGGCCACCCGGGGGAGGCCCTTGGGCCGGCCCTGGCGCTGGGTCTCGCGCACGGTCTCCAGGTGCTCCAGCTCCCGCTTGAGCTGGCTGATGCGGGTGCGCAGCATGCGCCGGTCCACCTCGATCTGGGTCTCACCGGGGCCGCCGCGGAGGCCCACGCCACCACCCTGGCGCTCCAGGTGGGTCCACTGGCCCTTGAGCCGGGGCAGCTCGTACTCGCAGCGGGCCAGCTCCACCTGGGCCTTGGCCTCCCGGGTCTGGGCCCGCTGCTCGAAGATGTTCAGGATGAGCCCGGTGCGGTCCAGGCAGTGGAGACCCGTGAGCTTCTCGATGGCGTTCACCTGGGAGCCCGTGAGCTCGTCATCGCAGATCAGGAGCTTGGCGCCGGCCCGGCGGGCCTCGGCGGCCAGGGCCTGGAGTTGGCCGGAGCCGTAGAAGGTCTTGGGGGCCACCTGGGCCCGCTTGAGCCGCTGGCGGCTCAGCACGGTGTAGCCGCAGGAGCGGGCCAGCTCCCCCAGCTCCTCGAGGTGGTCCTCGATGACCTCCTCCCGGTCGTCGGGCCCGTGGAGGGCCACCAAGAGGCAACGGGGCAGGTCGAGGGCTTCGGTCATTCCCCCCCAGTATCGCACCGTCCCCGGCCGGATGCCGCTGCCGGAGGGGGGGACCTGGGAACGAACCGGTTGTCATGTCCCCCCCCGCCCCGACCGATAGGCCCCGCAAGGCAGCTTTAACCGGGTATCCGCACGCATGGTGATCGGCAAACTCTTCGGCAAGGGCAGTGAGGATCGGGGCGACTCCGACCTCCCGCTGGCCTATCTGGAAGACGCCCAGGCCAAGCGCACCCCCCTCACCCTCATCGACCCCAAGGGCCGGGAGCTCCCCGCCACGGTGCAGTCGGTGCTGGAGGACCGGGTGAGCTTCTCCGCCTCGGGCCTCATGCCCGTGGAGAAGGGCGACAAGTTCACGGTGGTGATGGTGCACGATGGCCTGCGCCTCCGCATCAAGCTCCGGGCCTACGAGATCAAGAACGGGGTGCTGCAGGTGGCGCCCCCCACGGAGATCGAGCTGGCCGAGCGCCGGAAGAAGCCCCGGGCCCGCCTCAGCGCCAAGGAGGGCGCCACGGGCACGGCCCTCACGGGGCTCTTCGATGGCATCGGGGCCACGGGCAGCGTGGACAACATCAGCGAGAGCGGCTTCCGCCTGAAGGTGGAGAAGGCCATGGAGATCAAGGGGGAGCGCAAGCTCCACCCCAGCGTGAGCCTCATGACCCCCGGCACGCCGCTGATGATGGTGAAGCTGAGCAAGCTGCCCAAGGCCCCCAACCTGGAGATCGATGGCAAGGTCGTCTACGCCCAGATGGATGGCGCGACCCTCTACCTCGGCATCGGCTTCTCCAACGAGCAGGGTGCCCTGAAGGGCCTCGTGTCCTCCCGGACCACCGCCCTGCCCAGCAGCGTGCCCCCCAAGGCCCGCCGCCAGCCCGAGAAGCCCCGGGAGCCCGAGCCCCCGCGCCCCGAGCCCCGCCCGGAGCCCAAGGTCGAGGCCGCCCCCAGCGCCCCCGCGGCGCCGGCCCCGATCCCCTCCGCCCCCGCCCCTGCCGCGGCCCCCGAGGTGGCCCCGGCCGCCCCCGGCGGCAATGGCGAGGCCAAGCCGGACCGCTCCGCCGCCCTGTCGAACCTGAAGAAGCGCACCCGCGCCATCCTCGTCGCCATGGAGGACCATCCCGATCGGGATTGGCTCCAGTCCTTCCTCCTCGACCAGGGCTACCAGCGGGTCTTCCTCTGCGGCACCCTCACCCAGGTGATGGAGGCGCTGGAGCAGCCCGGCATCAGCCTTGTGCTCATCGATGGCGGGGTGGCCGAATTGAAGGGCCTGGAGCTCGCCGACTTCCTCAAGCAGCGCCTGGGGGACGGCAAGCCGCCCGTGCTGCTGGCGGCGGAGACCGTGCAGACGGTGATGGTGCTCGCCGCCAAGCGGGCCGGGGTGGATCAGATCCTCGTGAAGCCCTACGACCACGATGAGAACCTCTCCGCCATGATCGATGGGCTCGTGGGCCTGTGAGCCCGTCAGCTGCGCGGATGGGGTGGCTCTGCGATACTCGCCCCATATCCCGGTGAATCCATGCCCCTCGCCCCCGGCGCGCGCCTAGGCCCCTATGAGGTTGTGTCCCAGATCGGGGCGGGGGGCATGGGCGAGATCTACAAGGCCCGGGACCCCAAGCTGGATCGCTTCGTGGCCCTCAAGGTGCTGCCCCCGGCCCTGGGCCAGAGCGGGGACCTGCTGGCCCGGTTCGAGCGGGAGGCCAAGGCCGTGGCGGCCCTCAACCACCCCAACATCCTCGGCATCTACGACTTCGGCCGGGAGGGCGACCACGCCTACGCCGTGATGGAGCTGCTGGAGGGGGATTCCCTCCGGGAGCGCCTCAAGGCCGGCGCCCTGGCCCCCAAGCGGGCCATCGAGATCGCCCGCCAGATGGCGGAGGGGCTCGCCGCCGCCCACGCCCGGGGCATCATCCACCGCGACATCAAGCCCGAGAACGTGATGCTCACGAAGGATGGGCACGTGAAGGTGCTGGACTTCGGCCTGGCCAAGCAGCTCCCGCCCCTCCTGCCGGGCATCGCCGGCGAGGCCCCGGCCCGCTCCGGCCACGACTCCCTCACCCGCCTCTCCAGCCCGGGCTTCACCTTCGAGGCGCCGGCCGAATCCAGCGCCACCTCCGCGGCCCCCTCCACCTTCCCCACGGAGGCCCTGGGGCCCCTCTCCGGGGGCAACACCCAGGTGGGCGCCATCCTCGGCACCGTGGGCTACATGGCCCCCGAGCAGGTGCGCGGGGAATCCGCCGACCACCGGGCCGACATCTTCGCCCTGGGCGTGGTGCTCTACGAGATGCTGGCGGGCCGCAAGGCCTTCCTGAAGCCTTCGCCCAGCCTCACCCTGCAGGCCATCCAGCAGGAGGATCCCCCGGAGCTCACCGCCTCCAAGGGGCTCATCCCCCCGGCCCTGGAGCGCCTGGTCTTCCACTGCCTGGAGAAGGAGCCCGCCCGGCGCTTCCAGTCCATGCAGGACCTGGCCTACGACCTGGCCAACCTCTCCAGCCTCTCCACCCCCGTCGCGGCCGAGGTGCGGGCCCTGGCCCGCAAGGGCGCCTCCCGGGCCCTGCTGGTGACCCTGGCCGCCGTGGTGCTGGCGGGCCTGGGCCTGGGCGCCGCGGGGCTCCTCCACCTGGGTCGGCCCGATCCGCCCCCCACCTTCCAGCGCCTCAGCTTCGTGCCGGGCACCATCGAGGCCGCCTGCTTCGCCCCGGATGGCGAGACCGTGTACTTCTCCCAGCGGGTGGCCGGCGGGCGCCCGGAGCTCTTCGTGTTGCACCCCAGCGATCCGGAGCCCCGCCCCCTGGGCATCGCCGACGCCCTGTTGCTGGGTGTCTCCCCCTCCGGGGAGCTCGCCTTCCTCCGCAATCCGCGCCTGCGCTTCGGCGGCCGCTACCAGGGCCTCCTGGCCCGGGCCCCCGGCGGGGGCGGCGCCCAGCGGGACCAGCAGGAGGATGTGGCCGAGGCCGTGTGGGATGGGGAGGGCCTCGCCACCCTGAGCGTGGATGACCAGGTGCAGTTCCACCTCGAGTTCCCCGCGGGGCGCCCCCTCCTCAGCGGCCCCTGGAACACCCGCACCCTCCGCCTGTTCCGGCTCTCCCGGGATGGGGCCCAGCTGGCCCTGCTGGATTCCGATGCCGCCAGTCGCACGGAGATCGTCACCTACGACCGGAAGGGCACCCGCACCAGCCGCTTCACCAAGGCCGGGGATGGCAATGGCGACACCTTCACGGGGCTCGCCTGGGGGCCCGAGGGGGATCTCTGGGTCTCGGAGCTCCAGGGCGACCAGACCGAGGTGTGGACCCTCTCCCCCTCCGGCCGCCGCCGCGTGCTCTGGCATGGGGCGGGCACCTACCAGCTCATGGATGTCTCCCCCAAGGGCCGCGTGCTCCTCACCCACCACCAGGTGCGCCGGGGCGTGCTCACCCTGCGGGCGGGCGAGGCCCAGCCGCGGGACCTCTCCGTGTTCGGCAGCACCCAGGCCAAGGGCCTGAGCGCCGATGGCCGCCACCTCCTCCTCCTGGAGTCCCCCGTGATGGAGGGGGGCACGCCGGAGGACACCGCCTACCTGCGGCCCCTGGATGGGGGCCCCGCCCTGCGCCTCGGTCGCGGGCTGCCGCAGACCCTCTCCGCCGATGGCCGCTGGGTGCACATGGACCTGGCCGCCCTGCCCGGCAGGGACCTGGATCCCGCCTGGGTCCAGGCCCTGCAGGCGGCGGGCCTCCGCGCCGACCAGGTGGGCGATCCCGTGGCCCGGAGCCGCTACCTGCTCTTCGTGCCCACGGGCCTGGGCCGCCCCTTCGCCCTGGCCCTGCCCCCGGATCACGGGGAGCCCGGCTACGCCTTCCTCCTGCCCGATGGGCAGCACGTGGTGTGCCCCCTCACCATCAAGGGCCAGGAGCACTGGGTGCTGCTGGATCGGAAAGGCGGCCCGCCCCGGCGCGTCACCGGCGAGGGCCTGGGGCTCTTCTACGCGGGGCTCATGCCCCTCTCCCCGGACGCCACCCGGCTCGTGGTCTCCGGCAACAGCCGCGACTGGTTCATCCAGCCCCTGGAGGGCGGCACCCCCACCCCCATCCGGGGCATGGCCCCCGGCGAGCGGGCCATCGGCTGGAACGCCGAGGGCACCGCCCTCTACCTCCGGCCGGAGCTCTCGGTGCTCCCCGTCACCCTCACCCGCCTGGACCTCCGCACCGGGGCCCGCCAGCCCGTCATCGCCTTCATGCCCCCGGATCCCGCCGGGCACCTGCAGACGCGGGGGGTCTTCATGACCCCCGACGCCCGCACCTTCGCCTTCACCTACGACAAGAAGCTCAGCGAGCTCTACCGGGTGGAGGGGCTGAAGTAGGGCCCTCCGGGTAGTCTGGAGCCATGGCATCGTTCATCCAGGTCGTCTCCGACCGCTACCTCCGGGCCCGCCGCAAGGGCGCCTTCGTGAAGGTGATGGTGCGCTTCGCCCTGGTGGGCACGGCCCTCGGGGTCTTCGCCATGGTGGTCTGCATGGCCCTCATGAACGGCTTCCGGGAGGAGATCCAGGCCACCCTCTTCCGGGCCACCGCCCACTTCAGCGTGGCGCCCTACGCGGGCGACATCCGTGGGGCCGAGGCCCTCGCGACGAAGCTGCGGGAGGTGCCCGGCGTCGCGGGGGTCAGCCCCATGCGCATGGAGCGGGGCCTGCTCAAAGGCGGCGCCCCCGACGCCCCGCCCGAGGGCGTGGTCCTCAAGGGGGTGGACCCCGCCACCGCCGCCACCACCAGCAGCATCTTCGAATCCGCCAGGCCGCAACCCATCTCCGCCCTGAAGGAGGGCGAGATCCTGGTGGGCAGGGAGCTGGCCGATCGCCTGGGCCTGCGGGTGGGCGACACCGTGACCGTGGCCTTCATGCGCCTGGAGCTGGGTCTCTCCGGCGTGCAACCCAAGTTCGCCGCCTTCCGCGTGGCCGGCACCTTCCACAGCCACATCTCCGAGTACGACCGGAACTGGGCCTTCATCCCCCTGGCCGACACCCAGCGCATCGCCCGGGCCGAGGGCCCGGAGTTCCTGGAGGTGCGCGCCACGGACCTGCAGGCCATCGATGCGGTGAAGACCCGCGCCCTCCAGGCCCTGGGCCCCGGCTGGCTGGCCTCGGACCTGCGGGAGACCAACAAGCAGCTCTTCGCCGCCCTCAAGGTGGAGAAGTGGATCTTCACGGGGATCCTCAGCCTCATCGTGTGCATCGCCGCCTTCAACATCGTGGCCAGCCTCGTGCTGCTCATCACCGAGAAGCGCCGGGACCTGGGCACCCTCCTCGCCCTGGGCGCCACCCCCGACCAGGTGGCGGGCCTCTTTCAGCGCATGGGCCTGCGCATCGGCTTCACGGGCACCGCCTGGGGCCTCGGCCTCGCCGTGCCCGCCTGCTGGGTGGCCGATCGCTTCAAGCTCGTGACCCTGCCCCCCAGCGTCTACGACTTCATCACCTATGTGCCCTTCCGCCTCACGGTGCTCGACGTGCTCCTGGCCGGGGCCTTCCCCCTCGCCGTGGCCTGGCTCGCCAGCCGCCTCCCCGCCCGCCGCGCCGCCAGCGTGGATCCGGTGGAATCGCTGAGGGCCGAATGACCCGCCTCCTCGTGCTTGACACTGAAACCGGCGGACTGGATGCCACCCGCCACAGCCTGCTCACCCTGGGCCTCGTGGCCTGGGAGGACGGCCGCGTGCTGGAGGCCCTGGAGCTGGCCGTGCGCCAGGAGCCCTACGTGGTCACCGGCGGGGGCATGAAGGTGAACCGCATCGACCTGGCCACCCACCACGCCGCCGCGGCGGAGCCCGACGTGGTGATCGCCCAGCTGGAGACCTTCTGCACCCGTCACTTCGGCAGCGGCCCCATCACCCTGGTGGGGCACAACGTGGCCTTCGACCGGGCCTTCCTGGGGGCCTTCCTGGCTTCCCAAGGCCGCGCCCTGGAGCCCCGCTTCCACCACCGCACCGTGGACACCCACGCCCTGGCCTTCGGCCTGCAGCAGGCCGGGCGCCTGCCCGCTGCCCTCAAGCTCAGCAGCGATGGCCTCTTCGCCCACTTCGGCATCCTGGTACCCCCCGCCCAGCGCCACACGGCCCTGGGCGATGCCCTGGCCACCGCCGAGCTCTACGGCAAGCTGGTGGAGGTGGCCCGATGAGCCGCTGGAGGCTGGAGACTGGAGACTGGAGGGGGGGCGCCGACCCCTTGGGCGGTTCCGACCGGAATTCATCGATTGCAGGGCAGGGCCTCGAGCCGGTTGGCGGCCACGTCAGCCTCCGGTCTCCAGCCTCCGGCCCGCGACCGCAGGGAGCCCCATGATCGGCCTCGAGCTCCAGATCCGCGACCTGCACAAGACCTATCCCGGCAATGAACATCCGGTGTTCAACGGCCTGGACCTCACGGTGGCCGCCGGCTCCCTCTGCGCCCTGGTGGGCATGAGCGGCGTGGGCAAGACCACCCTGCTCAACTGCGTGGCCGCCCTGGATCGCTGGGATGCCGGCAGCCTCAGCCTCGGCGGGAAGGCCGTGCCCCAGGGGGATCCCACCGCGGGCAGCCTCTGGCGGCGCCATCACGTGGGCCTCGCCTTCCAGAGCCCCCACCTGCTGCCCGAGTTCACCGTCACCGAGAACCTGCGCCTGCCCCTGCTGGTGGAGGGCGAGGTCACGGCCGACCAGGAGGCCTGGCTCGCGCACCTGCTGGCCACAGTGGGCCTGGCGGAGCTGGGCGCCCGCTTCCCCGGCCAGCTCAGCGGCGGTCAGGCCGCCCGGGTGGGCCTGGTGCGGGCCCTCGTGCGCAAGCCCGGCCTCTGGCTGCTGGACGAGCCCACGGGCAACCTCGACCCCGGCACGGCGGAGGAGGTCTTCGGCTTCCTCCTGAAGCTCCACGCGGAGCTGCGGCCCACCACCCTCATCGTCACCCACAACCCCGAGCTGGCCGCCCGCTGCGAGCGGACGGTGCGGCTGGGCTAGGCCCGCCCCTGGAAGGAATCTCCGTGAGCACCCTGCCGAACTGCCCGAAGTGCCAGTCCACCTACACCTACGAAGGGGAGGAAGGCTTCGTGTGCCCCGAGTGCGACCACGCGTGGACCCTCGCCGGTGAGCCCGAGGTGGAGGTCGCGGCCGTGGTGAAGGATGCGAACGGCACCCTCCTCGCCGATGGGGACGCCGTCACCCTCATCAAGGATCTGAAGGTGAAGGGCGCCCAAGGCCCCCTCAAGATGGGCACCAAGGTGAAGAACATCCGCCTGGTGGAGGGGGATCACAACATCGACTGCAAGATCGAGGGCTTCGGCGCCATGCGCCTGAAGTCGGAGTTCGTGAAGAAGGCCTGAGGGTCAGCCCTTCTTGCGCGCCGCCGCCTTGCGGGGGGCGGGTGCGGGGGCCGCCTCTTCGGCGTAGAGCACCAGCAGGAGGTTCAGCTCCACGGTGTCCTTGAGGCTGATCTTGGCGGCCACGCTGTCGGCGCCGATGCCGAACTCCTTGCGGTTGAGGGGCAGGGTGGCGGTGTAGGACCAGCTGTCGGCGCCGGCGCCGTTCTTCCCTGAGGCCTCCTCGAAGGGCAGCACGAGCTCCTTGCGCACGCCGTGCAGGTCGAGGGTGCCCATCACCATCAGCTTCCCGCCCTCGCGCCACACCTTGGTGGAGCTGAAGGTGATGCGGGGGAACTTGGGGGCGTTCAGGAAGTCCGGGTTGCGCAGGTGCTCATCCCGGCTGGCGATGGCCGTGTTCACGGAAGCCGTTTCGATGCTGAGGTTCACGGTCGCGCCCTCGGGCTTCGCAGGGTCCCCCGTGAGGTCCAGGGTGTAGCGCTCGAAGCGCCCGGGCACGCCGAAGAGCAGGGTGGCGGCCTTGAACCCGATCTGGGTGTGGTTGCGGTCCACCTGGATGCGGCGGGTGGGGGCGGCCGGGGCCTGGGCCCGCAGGGGGGCGAAGAGGCTCCCCGCGAGGAGGGCGAGGGCGGCGGCGGCGAGGACGAGGCGCTTGGACATGGGGTCTCCGATCAACGACTAGGGATGGGATGCCCCAGGTTGGGTTCCGTGACGCCCTTTTCAATCCCCCAGGGCCGAAGGGGGCACCCCCCGGCTCCGGCGGGTGGCCAGCAGGTCCTGCAGGATCACGGCGGCGGCGGCGGCATCCAGCAGCGCCTTGCGCTTCTCGGGCTTCACCCCCCGCTCCCGCAGGAGGCGCTCCCCCTCGGCGCTGCTCAGGTGCTCATCCACGAAGCGGAGGGGCAGGCCCGTGCGGGCGGCCAGGGCCTCCCCGAAGGCCCGGGCCGCCGGGGCCGTGGCGCTCTCGGCCCCGTCCTTGTGCCGGGGCAGCCCCACGCAGAGGGCCTGCACGCCCTCCTCCTTGCACAGGCGCGCCAGACGGTCCACCAGGGCCAGGTCCCCCTGGGGCGGCACGGGCCACACCTCGAAGGGGCTCGCCAGGATCTCCAGCTCATCGGAGAAGGCGAGGCCCACCTTCTTCGTTCCATGGTCGAGGGCGAGCCAGCGCATGCTTCATGCTAACGGCATGGCCGCCCACACCTTCGACACCGACCTGGGGCCCGTCCGCCTGCGGTGGACGGAGGCCGGCCTCTGCACCCTGCGCTTCGCGGATCCCGAAGGCCCCCTGCCGGAGGACGAAGCCGATCCCCCCGCCTGGGTGGCCGAAGCCGCCGCCCGCCTTAAGGCCCACCTGGGCGGGATGCCCCAGGACCTCCTGGACCTGCCCGTGGACCTCTCGGGCCTCACCCCCTTCCAGCGCCGCCTGGCCGAGGCCCTGCGCAGCACCGAACCTGGCGAGGAGCTCACCTACGGCCTGCTGGCCCGCCTGGCCGGCCGCCCCGGCGCCGCCCGGGCCGTGGGCCAGGCCGTGGCCCGCAATCCCCTCCTGCTCCTCGTGCCCTGCCACCGCGTGGTGGCCGCCAACGGCGAGGGCGGCTGGAGCGCCTTCGGCAGCGTGGAACGGCTACGGCGCCTGCGGGAACTGGACCGGGAACCCGGCGATACTGAACGGTGATGCGCCCCCTGCCCGACGACCTCCTCGCCCTCCCCCACCGGCGGGACGTGCCCTTCGCCAAGCTCACCACCCTGGGCGTGGGGGGCAGCTGCCACTGGCTCTTCGAGCCCACCACCGAGGCGGAGGCCCAGACCTTCGTGAAGGCCTGCCGGCGCGAGGGCCTGCCCTACCGGGTGCTGGGCGGCGGCTCCAACCTGGTGGTGCTCGACGACATCGAAACCCCCGTGCTGCGCCTGGCCCTGCCCAAGACCGTCACCCAGGCGGGCACCCGCCTCTCGGCCCCCGCCAGCTACGGGCACATCCGGCTCAGCCAGGATGCGGCCCGGGCGGGCCTCTCCGGCCTGGAGTACGCCGCCGGCATCCCCGGCACCACGGGCGGGGCCCTGCGCATGAACGCCGGCGCCTATGGCCGGGAGCTGGTGGAGGTGCTCCACACCTTCCGGTTCCTCACGCCGGAGGGCGACCTGGTGGAGAAGCGGCCCGAGCCCGGCGAGTTCCGCTACCGGGGCAGCTTCCTCGTGGCGGGTCACGTGGCCCTGGGCTACACCGTGCAGCTGGCCGAGGGGGATGCCGCCGCCATCGAGGCCGCCGTGGCCACCAACATGGCGAAGCGCGGCACCAGCCAGCCCCTCTCCAAGCGCAACGCCGGCTGCATCTTCAAGAACCCCCCGGGCACCAGCGCCGGCCGCCTCATCGACCAGGCGGGCCTCAAGGGCCTGCGCATCGGCGATGCGGAGGTGAGCCCCGAGCACGCCAACTTCCTCATCAACCACGGCCACGCCACCGCCGCCGAGTTCGCCGAGCTCATGGCCCGGGTGCGCGAGACCGTGCGGAACACCCACGGCGTGGACCTGGAACCCGAAGTGGAGATTTGGCGGGCCTGATGGGCGTCCGGCCTCGGACGTCGGGCGTCGGGAGCGACCCACACTCTCCTTTCTGAAGCCCGGAGCCTCACCCTAAACTGATTCGCCGCGACCTGAAGCCTGAAGCCCGAAGCCTGACGCCCCCAAGGAACCCATGTCCCTCCTCCCCGTGAAGCGCGTGCGCCCCGCCTGGATGCCCTGGGCCAAGGGCGTGCTGGTGCTGGGGCTGCTGGGCCTCGCCGGCTGGGGGGCCCTGGAGCTGGGGCACCGCTTCCTGGGCCTGCAGCGGCTCGTCATCGAGCAGGTCACCATCACCGGCTGCCGCGGGGAGCGCCTGGCGGAGCTCCAGAAGGTGGCCGAGCAGGCCTGCCTGGGGAAGCCCCTCTTCTGGGTGGACGTGGAGGGCCTCCGCACCCAGGTGGAGTCCCGGCGTTGGGTCCGGAGCCTCCTGATCCGCAAGGACCCCCCCGATCGCCTCAGCCTGGTGGTGGAAGAGCGAAAACCCTTGCTTTGGGTGGTGCGCCCCACCGGAACCTATTTAATGAGTGAGGATGGCATCCTCCTCGACAAGGTGGGCGCGGCGAATCTCACCCCCATTCCCGTGGTGGCCGACCCCCGGAGCCAGTCCGACGAGGCCCTGGTGCAGCTCATCCGCACCGCCACCCGGCTGCGGGAGCGCCAGCCCGGCTTCTTCGACCGGCTCTCGGAACTGCGCTGGGATGCACGGGGTCCCATCGCCTACATCGAGGGGTTCCAGGCCCCCATTTACCTGTCCCGCTTCGAGCCCTGCAATAACATCCCAAATTTTCAGGCTATCTACGTCGATGACCTCGTGAAGCGGAAGGACTTCGACCGGATCCAGTACGTGGACCTGCGCTGGGGCACCGACAACTACGTGGCCGTGGGCACGGGCGAAGAGGCCCCGCCGACCCAGCGGAGCCGCTGATTTCCGGGGGTCGCGCCCCCGATCGACCACCGGATCCGGGTCCCTCATGGCATCCCGGGGCACCCCCGGCCCCGGGCCATGGAACATGGGCTTTCCCGAACTGTTCCACAGGGAATTAGGGGGGCCCTCCCGGGGAATGTCCCCGGGAGGCCCGGGATCCGGCCATCCCCGGCCGGAAGCTCCCCCGGGAGCCTCCCGAGGGGGAACCTTCGCGGGGGCTAAAAATTAATTCCGGTTTTTCCCCATCCCCCTCCTTTCCCTGTCGAAAATCGGTTAAAGTCGTTCATCAGCAGCAAGGGGTTTCATGGTCCAGCGCGCAGTGCTTCTCGGCCTCGATCTAGGCGCCACCAAGGTGTTCGCGGTCGTGGCGGTGCTCGGGGAGGACGGTTCGCTGACGGTGACCGGAGCCGCACAGGCGGATCCCCAGGGCGGCCTCCGCCTGGGTGAGATCAACGACATGGACCTCGCCACCCGCGCCATCCGCCGGGCGGTGGAAGAGGCCATGAACACCGCCGGGCAGACCCAGGTGGATGGCATCCGCGTGGCCGTGGACGGCATCCAGTTCCTGGGCGAGAACCTGCGCGACACCATCACCATCTCCAACCCCGACAAGATCATCACCGCCACGGATCGCGACCGCGTGCTCGACCAGGCCACCAACGCCAGCCGCGTGGCCAAGGAGCAGCAGGTGCTCCACCGCATCCCCCAGATGTTCCACATCAAGGGGCAGCAGAACGTGCGCAACCCCGTGGGCATGTACGGGGAGACGCTGGAGGCCGAGGCCCGCATCATCGTGGCCCCGGGCCCCGTGGTGAAGAACATCGAGCTGGCCCTCAAGAACGCCGGCCTCGCCGGCGCCGAGCTGATCCACGCCCCCCTGGCCAGCGCCGAGGCCGTGCTGAACCGCGAGGACCGCGAGAACGGCGCCGTGGTGGTGGACATCGGCGCGGAGCTCACCCACGTGGGCATCTTCCTCCACGGCAGCCTCTTCCACAGCGCCGTGATCCCCATCGGCGGCAAGCACTTCACCCAGGACCTGGAGATCACCAAGCACCTGGGCGGCTTCAGCATCGCCGAGCGCATCAAGATCCGGTACGGCCACGTGCTGCCCACCCACCTGGTGGCGGAGGAGTACGTGGAGCTGGAGGAGGAGGGCCGCCAGGTGAGCCGCCGCGAGATCGCGGAGGTGCTCCACGCCCGCGCCGCCGAGCTCCTCAACCACGTCACCGCCGAGGTGGGCCGCACGGGCCTCACCTACGAGATCCACGGCGGCGTGCACCTGGTGGGCGGCGGCAGCCTCCTCTCCCACCTGCCCCTCATGGCGCAGACGGTGCTCGGCCGCCCCCGCGTGGTGCATGGCCGCGTGCACGGCGTGCAGGGCCTCATCCAGGCCACCGGCAACCCCCACGGCACCACCGCGCTGGGCGCGGTGAAGGCCCTCGCCCGGGAGCTCCAGGAGCGGGGGAAGCACCAGGACCGCAGCAAGGGCTTCCTCGGGAAGCTCAAGGAAATGTTCTAGACCTTCGGAGCGATGATGAGCGAGATCCCCTTCCTGCCCGTCCCCGCGGATCTGCCCGGCGCCAACATCAAGGTCGTCGGTGTGGGCGGGGCCGGCTGCAACGCCCTCAACCGTATGGTGGAGGGCGGCGTCACGGGCGTGCAGCTCATCGCCATGAACACGGACCAGCAGAGCCTCGCCCAGAGCGCGGCCCACCTGAAGCTGCCCCTGGGCCCCACCACCAGCCGCGGCCTCGGGGCCGGCGGCAACGCCGAGAAGGGCGCCCTGGCCGCCGAGGAGAGCCGCGAGGAGATCCTGGGCACCCTGGCGGGGGCCGACATGGTCTTCATCACCGCCGGCATGGGCGGCGGCACCGGCACCGGCGCGGCCCCCATGGTGGCCAGCTACGCCCGCGAGCAGGGCGCACTCACCGTGGCCGTGGTCATCACCCCCTTCGCCTGGGAGGGCAAGGGCAAGGGTGAGCGCGCCCTGGCCGGCCTCGAGAACCTGCGGCAGACCGCCGACACCGTCATCGTCGTCTCCAACGAGCGCCTCAAGGCCGTGTGCGATGCCCGCGTGGGCATGAAGGATGCCTTCCGCATGGCCGACGGCGTGCTCATCCAGGGCGTGCGCGGCATCGCCGACATGATCCTGCGCCCCGGCATGATCAACGCGGACTTCGCCGACGTGGAGGCCGTCCTCCGCCAGGGTGGCGAGGCCCTCATCGGCACCGGCCAGGGCCGCGGCGAGGAGGCCATCCTCGACGCCCTCAAGAAGGCGCTGGCCTGCCCCCTGCTCGAGCGCGCCCAGGGCGGCGCCGCGGGCCAGGTCATGCTCTCCATCACCGCCAACTGGGAGCGCATGGAGCTCTCCATGGTGGAGACGGCCATGAACTTCCTGCAGGAGCACTACGCCCACCGCCCCGACATCAAGCCCTGCACCGTGGATGCCCCGGAGATGGAGGACCGCGTGCTCGTCACCATCCTCGCCAGCGGCTTCGACGGCGAGGAGGTGGTGGCCCGGGAGCGCCGCCACAGCCTGAACCTGGATGACCGGCCCTACGTGCCCGCCACCGCCGCGCCGGCCCCCGTGGCCGCCGCCAACGTGGTGCTGCCCCCCACCGTGCAGAGCGGCCCCGTGTACGGCGAGATGCCCCCCGTGCCCGGCGCCCCCGTGCTGAACACCCCCACGCCCACGCGCCTCCTGCCCCAGGCCCCCACGCCCAGCGGCGAGGTGCCCGGCATGCACGAGGACCTGCACGTGCCCGCCATCATCCGCTTCGGCCAGGGCCGCCTGCCCATGGAGTGAGGGGCGATCGCGACGGGAACGCACGGGGCCCTCGGGCCCCGTTTCCGTTGGCCCCCGCGTTCAGTAGCCCGCGTCCGTGGGCCCCAGCGGTGTGCGCAGGGCCGCATCCAGGCGGTCGATGATCCCGGCCCAGTCCGCATCGTGATCCACCTGCTCCAGCAGGAAGGCCGCCTGGGTGCGGTTCCAGAAGGGTGCCGCGGCCAACCCCACCGTCTTGGGCAGGGGCCGGTGCCGCGCGATGAAGCGCTGGATCTCGGTGGGCTCGGAGGGGAGTCCCAGCTGCTCGAACAACTGCGTCATGCCGTGCACGGGGCCTTCCATGGGCCACCTCCGGGGGGAAGGCATCCTACCGCGTTCCGGCCCCGGTGGGCACCCGCGGGGCAGGCTCCCCGCTAGTACCCCGCCTTGTACAGCCCCTGCCCGGCATCCACCGCCACCCCCTCCATGCCCCCGTGCGGGTCGCCGGGGATGGCGTGGAGTTCCAGGATCAGCGTCCCACCCCGGTGGCTGGCGAGGGTGACCCGGAGGTGGCGCGCGCTCCCCAGGACCTTGGCCTGGAAGTAGCCCGCCCCGAAGACCTGGTCCCACTGCGGCGCCAGGGTGCGATCCGGCGCACGGGTGTCCAGGGGGAAGGACCCGGTGAAGACCTCCCCGCCGGGGAGGGTCGCGGTGAGGGTTGCAGTCCGCCACCCGAAGTGGATTTTGAAACGGCAGGGAACCGGATCCGGCGAGCCGCCCGCGCCCAGGGGATAGAGGTGGAAGGGGGCCGAGAAGGGGAAACACCCCAGGCTGGCGGCCAGGGCGAGGACGGCGAGGGTGCGGGTGGGCATGGGGGCTCCAGGGGGGCGGTTAAACCAGAGCCAGTTGCATGCCAGCCGGGCGGCCCGACCCGAAGCGGGCCGACCTTCAGCGCCGGGCGGAGCGAGAGGCGCGGCCGGGGCCGGCCCGGCCGTGGGGTTCCTCCCCGCCACCAGCTCCACTAGGCGCGCGGGTCGTCCCCGAAGCGGCGCAGCTCCTGCGCGCAGCGGCAGGCCTTGGCCAGCTTGGCGGCCCACCGCTCGGCCTCCGCCTGGGAGGGAACCTCCAGCACCGTGAAGCCCCCCGTGAGGGGAGGCGCCCAGGGGTAGCCCCCCTCGGTGCAGGCGCCCTCCGAGGACACCAGCATCGGCGGGACGCCTTCATCAATCCCCCCCGCAAACACGTAGACACCGGCGGCCTTGGCAGCTTCGATCACCGCATGGGCATCACGCCCCACCTCCGCCGATGCCGCGTCCGATCCGCTCATCGCCGCGCTGGGGAAGGAGATCAGGTACTTGGCCATGGGGATGGACCTCCTCGGAAAGGGTACCCGGCGCGGGGATGGGACGAAGCCCCCGCTCCAGCGTGGCTGCGTGTTCCCTGCTCCGGAAGGGGCCCAGGGGCGGGGCCTTCCCGCCCTAGAGGCGGCTGATCGGGTTCAGGTTCAGCTGGAGGGAGCTGCAGGAATAGGCCTTCACGATCCCCTTGGCATCCGTCGTGAGGGTGACGAAGTAGTAGGTCTCCTGTCGGGCGGAGCGCTCCGGGATCCGCTGGTCCCGCATCCCGCCGCCCAGCCAGCCCAGGATCTCGGAGACCACGGAGGGATTCACGCGGGGGGCTCCGCCCCCTCCCCCCGTGGGCGTCACCTCCTCCTGGGTGTAGATCCACTCGTAGGTGGTTCCACCATCCGGTTCGGGGGTCACCTTCTGGGGCTTGGGATGGGTCGACAGGTACACGGAAGCGGAGGTGCCCCTGAACAAGGTCGCTTTGCAGGTGAGGCACGGATTGGCGGTGCAGTTCAGGAAGAGGGCCAGGATCAGGGAGAGGCCCAGCCAAGGGGTGGAGGTCCGGTTCATGCAAGTCGTCCCAGCAAGGAAGTGAGCGTCGAGGAAGGGGCCCGGTCGCGGGACCGGAGCGCGGGTCCATCGCCACCTGGGCCGGGGGCCTGGACTCCGATGGCTCCCTCCACCCTTCCCTGGTGGGAGTGCGTCGCGGCGGCGTCCGGGTGCATGCGGTCAGGCCCCCGGCTGAGCTTCGGCGAGCCAGGCGGTGACCTTGGGAGCGGAGCGATTGAGGTCCGCGGTGAATTTCAGCGTGACCGAAGCCGCGAGCCCCCCTGCGATCAGGCCGAGCATCGGGAGGATCACATCGACCCAGCCTTCATCGTGCAGGAGCGCACTGAATCCGGCCTGGCGGACCAGGGACAACCCATCCGTCAGGTTGAACAGCACCAGGAGACCCAAGGCGATCGACAACCCGAGGATGGTCTTGCTGAGCCTGTACTGACGGTAATAGGCATTCATCGCGCGCTGGTACCAGCCGCAGGAAGGGCACGGGTAGTGGGGAAGCGCGGCGTCCACCGTGCGGTCGAAGGACCGCCGGGCCCGTTCGACCGCATCCCGTTGCGCCCGCTCATCCCCGATCCCCATCGCGCTCGCGCTGACCCCCGTGCCCGCGTGGAAAAACCGGATCCGGAAGGGGTCGGAACACTGCTCGCACACGATGTCCCGGTCGATCACGTCGGCGTGATGGGAGGTGTACTTCCTTCCCCAGATGATGATGAACATGATCGCTCCGTGGGGTGGCGGGGGTTCAGGAGGCTCACGGACACGGCCGGGTCATGGCCCCATCCGAGTGCGGGTGGTGGTCAGGCCGCCCCTCAAGGGCACCTGCGGGGACGTCAGTCCGGCATCATCCCTTCCGGTCGGGACCGAAATAGATCGTTGCGCAGATGGACCCCTCACGGCCATCCGTGGAGGGGATCCAGGAGCCCGGCTTCCCTTCATCCGCCAACACGAACAATTCCGCGGAGCGGGCGTTGAACCTCAGCCAGTAATGCCGGCCGGGTTTGGGGTCCAGGGTGAAGATCGGCCGCCACCCCGTTGTTTTGAGGTACACACCTTCGGATTGGGCCGAGAACAAGTAGGTCGAGATGATCACGGCCTTCCCGCAGGGCACCTTCGTATTGAGTTCCTTCACCGTGGGAACCCCGATGGTCCTCGATTCAACGATCCCGATGGTTCTCACCTGATTGAAGTCGCAGGGGTCCTCGCCGTGGAGGAAGAACCCCTGGTTGTAGGTGAAATAGTCCGAAGTGATTTTGACCGAGGCCGCTTCAGGGTCCGATGGGGGTATGTACTGGGGGGGCAACTGGGCGCACCCCAGGCATGCGAAGACCGAGATCAAAAGGGCCAGAGCCTTGGACAGGGTTCCCATGGACTTGGGCAACTCAACCTCCTTGGTGGATCGAGGGGGAGACCACCCCGGGGCAAGGGCCGGTGGGTGTGGGATTCCCGATCAAATTCTGTTGCCTGCGGGCAGTGATTTTCGACAAGGCAGGGTGCGGAGCAACGGGGCCCAGGCGCCCTGGGATCTGAAGGGTGGATCCGGGATCATTCCGGGTGGACGAGTCCTTGATCCTGCCTAACGGGCAGCACCACCGGCGATGCCGCGTAGCGGCAGCTTCCGGGTGCATGGAGTGGTTGGCCCCCCGCTGGTAACCACTGCGTTCCACATCTCACGGGATCGGCCTCAGCACCAAACGCCCATAAGCGATGAACGCCATGAGCAGGCCGAGCAGGCCACTCATGATGATCGGGGGGACCTCGTGGAACTTTACGTGCACCCAGATGAACACAAGGCACTCGGTCCCCAATACCCCAGCCGCGAAGGGGGTTATCGACGGATGCCAACGGATCACGCCTGGAACGATGAGCCCCAGCGTACAGGCGAGTTCCAAGAGGCCCAATGCCATCCATGCCGGTCGTGGCAGTGCGCCAAACGAGGGAACATCATGGCTGACCTTTTCGAACATGAAGACCTTCATGACGCCCGAGGATCCGAAAATGAGCGCGCCCAGCGCCTGGAGCACCCACAACAGGATGTTCATCGTGTCCCCCTGTGCTTCGGGAGGTTCATCACCAGCAGGACCTCGAAGCCACAATGTCCAAAACGGGTTGCCTCAGGATGGGTTCGGCGGTCCAACGGCACCACCACCGGCGATGCCGCGTAGCGGCAGCGTCCAAGTGCCTGCTGGGCTGGGGCCGTCACTTGGCCAGCCGGAACGGCATGACGATTTTGAATTTGGCATACTGGGGCACTCCCGCCAGGAGCACCGGCTCAAACCTCCAATCCTTTGCGTAGGATGCCGCGAAAGGTTGAAGTTCAATGGGACCTGAGATTGAGGTTGCCTGGATGGGTACACCCTCTGCATTGATCAGGACCTCAACTACCACCGTGCCCTGAATCCCAGCGAGCTTGGCTTCAGCCGGGTACGGCGGTGGATCTGGTTGGAGACGCACCTTCACCTTAGCAAATGGAATATCCACAACGACTGAGCCGGTCTTCCGAGGTATCGGCTGCTGGGGCGAGGAGCAGCCCACCAGCAACAGGAGTGAGATCCCACCGATGAGTGACTTCATGGAACTCCTTGTAGTGAATTGGGCGACCTGACGATCGGCCTCGACCGCCCCAGCCAAAGCCGGCGAGGTGGATGAAGCCGTGGGTTGTTCAACGAGAGACATGGAACCGGATCGTGCCGCTTCGGTCCGGGTGGAACGAGGGGTCAGGCCCGGCAGGTGTTTAGGCTTTGACAAAGCGATATCCCGTGACGGTGTAACCGAGCTTCTTGTAGAAGTGGTGGGCTTCCTCCTCACGTCCAAACCCGCTCACCAGCCAAGTGCCTTTGCAGCCGCGGGCTCGAGCAAGGTTCTCGGCGTACTCCATGAGCGAACGGCCGATGCCTAGAGTGCGGGAACCGGGGTCCGTGACAATGGCAGAAACCTCGCCGTAGCGGCTGGGTTCTTCGACATTCTCTCGAATCCGGAATCCCAGAAGACCCTTCACTGCGCCCTGAACTTCAAATACGAAGAGCTCGTCGATGTCGCTTGCTTGAATGAAGGCGAGACGGTCTTCCATGTCGGCCAGCGAAACCTCATGACCCACGAGGTGGCTCATGAGGCTGCACAGGTCGGGCAGATCCTTCGGCTCGGCAGTTCGGATATTGGGGTTCAAAGAAGACTCCAGGAAATCAGCCTGGGGACCGCGCAGCGGTACCGCCGAATGCATCGGGTGGTTGGGAGGCTACATTTGAATCCCCAAATTCTTCATCCTTTGACGAATGAAGAAGCCCAAGAGAATCATGAGCACGCCCATGCCACCGAGGAAGTAGGTCAGCACGAGCATCTTGGGAAAAAAGATGACCCCCGACACCGCGAATGCCAGGCCAAGAACGAAGTAGATGGTCGCCTGGCTGGAACTGCAATTGTCTGAGGTGCCGATTCCGTAGAGCTTTTTACCTCGCTGGTTCATCTCGTTCAATTGCCTTGCCTCAATTTCGCATGGGCCGCTGCAGCAGACCGCGAACTCAATGTCCAATGCGCATCCCTTACAGACCCCCTTGCCACAGGTCTTGCAGATGCCGACCGCCTGGATTCCTTCATGGGCATAGCAGTACATGTATTAGCCTCCTATCGATCGAAAATGAAATCAGGCGCGGTACCGTCGAGTGCCTTGAGTGGTTAGGCAGGCGCGGAACCCGGGTGAATAGTGAATTGTTCCCAGAAATAGGGATGCCTTGCCAATGGGGGTTGGGTGGTCCGCTTTACACGGAGGGATGGTTTCATTGCCGCCTTGAATTGATGATCCAAGGGTTGAACGGCTTGTTCCAAGCGAGCCTGGGTTTCGGGTGTCGATAGCTCGATGGCGACCTGGATTTGATAGCGGCAAAGCAAGTCATTGTCGTACTCGGCCACATCCCATGAATCCCAATCAGCGGTCACAAACTGTTCCCATGCTTCAAAGAATTTATGGATATCCGCGCCGTAGAAAAACCGGCGATCTCCCTCCGCAATGCCTGACGAGCGTAAGCCGGCGTGGATGCGCACCAGGTCTTGGGGAGTGATCCAGCAGTCGAATTTGGAGACTTCTATCTGCATGCGATATCCAAAATGAGCGTTGCCAAACGTTCGAATTCAGCCGCGGGACCGCGTAGCGGTACCGTCGAGTGCGTGGAGTGGTTAGGCCGAAACAGCTCAATCACGGATTTGACCTCGATTTGTGATTTGCAATGGTTACTGCAGCTTGAAGGGGAGGGAGACCCATCATCAATACGAGATCCACCTTGTTTGAAATTTGCCGAATTTTACCAACGGTGTAGCCAATCGCCATATAGGCGAGTAGCCCGATCCACACGTAGGACCCTTCTTTGAACCAAGCCGAACATCCGAGAACCGAGATGAAAAGAATTGAATAGCCAACAGTCCATGCAAACCAATCAACGGAGAAAACAAAAATTCGATTGATAGAAGAGATTGAAAGGTTCTCCCGGAACAGGGGGCTCCAATGTTTCCAGGCGAACACGGGTAATGCCGCAGCGCTAAGGGCGCTCCAGATCATGATCAATAGAATCGGAATGGGAAGATCCAAGGCATCGCTCACAGTAAGTATTTCGGCCTAACGTCCGGCCATCACCGGCGGGGCCGCGATAGCGGCACCGTCCGAGTGCATGGGCTGGTTAGGCTGCATTTGGATGATCCAAAAGGAGGTCATCGCAATAGCTCCCGGAGTGAAGGGATAGGAATAAAGGGCATGTATTCCTTCCATCCAAGGAAGAGAGAAAACACAGAATGAATAATCGGAGAGCTTAGAAAGGAGAGAACAAGATATTGGCCAACTTCAGTTCCCTTCATTCGGAAAGCCATAGGCGGAAGGAGCATGGTTAAGAGTGCAGGAAGGGTGTAGTAGATCCACCATGGCAAGCCGAAGTTGTTTCCGAACTTGGCAAACATCATTCCCCCAACTACGACAACCCCAGTTACAGCGAACACCAATCGAGAATCTGGCTTAACATCTCGATTCCTCAAAGAAAATCGAATAAGCCAGAGGAAGACGATGACCGAAACAAAGATAAAAGTACCGAAGCGAAGTATTGGGGTCATTTGCTCCTCGATGATGTCGAGATGATGGGATGCAGCCTAACGTTCGACATCACTCGCGGGACCGCGTAGCGGTACCGTCGAGTGCATGGAGTGGTTAGGCAGGTTGAGCGGGATCATAAGTGATAGCCCAGAGAAAAAACTGCCTGACGATCGGTGAAGCCCTTGGATTTAAGG
>JBGASN010000014.1:0-71259 GCA_044229665.1 Holophagaceae bacterium | reverse complement strand
ACTTCGGCCTCCATGGGCTTCTCCTTGGCGGTGTCGGGGATGATGATGCCGCCCCGGACGGTCTCAGCGGCATCGACGCGCTTCAGCATGACGCGGTCGAAAAGGGGGGTGATGGCCATGGGAATCCTCCAACAGGGGTGGTGCTGTTAGCACTCACCATTCGCGAGTGCCAATTTGCCTCAGGCCGGGACCCCCGTCAAGCAAAATTCCTCCAACTCACCCATTTTCTTCGTGATCGAACTAAGATTTTCTACATTGAATCATCTATGCGCCTTTCGCCGCCCGGAGGAGCCCCCCCCGCTCTACCCTGGATCCATGTCCACCCTTCAGCTTCTGCGCGACCTCCAAGCCACCCTGGACCACCTGCGCACCATCGAGCGGGACCTGGCGAACCTTCCGCCCGACCTGGCGGGAATGGACCAGAAGCTCAAGGCCCTCCGCAAGGAGCAGGCGGACAAGACCAAGGCCCTGGAGACCCTCCGGGGCAAGCGTGAGGGCCACGCCAAGGAGCTGGCCACCGCCGACAAGGCCATCGCCGGCGTGCGGTCCCACCTCAAGGAGGCCACGCAGAAGGTCCAATACGCGGCCCTCATCCGGGAGCAGGAGGAGCACGAGCGGGCCCACAACGCCGCCGCCCGCCCCCTGAAGGAAGCCGACGCCCAGATCCAGCAATTGGAAGCCTCCCTGACCGACCTCGCGGCCCGCGAGAGCACCCTCGCCGCGGAGTTCAAGGTCCTGCACGATGCGTTCCTCGAAGAACACGCCAACCAGGTGGAGGCCCGAGTCACCTTCGAGGCCCGGCGCCTGGAGCTGGAAGCGGCCCTGCCCGCCCCCGAACGCACCCGGTTCCTGAAGGTCCTGGAAGCCCGCCAGGGCCGGGCCGTGGTGCCGGTGGAGAACGGCCTCTGCGGGGGCTGCCGCACACGGCTGCGTCCGGTCGTCTCCTCCCAGCTGCGGGAAGGCAAGGTGCTCGTGATCTGCGAGGCCTGCCACCGCTTCCTCTATCCGGCATGAACCTCGAAGGGCGCATCCGCGAGGTCCGGGCTCGCCTGACCCGCTCCTGCGAAGTTGCCGGGCGCGATCCGGCATCCGTGGAATTGCTACCGGTCTCCAAGTTCCAGCCCGAAGCCCGCCTGCGGGAAGCCCTGGCCCTGGGCTTCCACCGCTTCGGCGAGAACTACGTTCAGGAGGCCGCGGCCAAGGCCAGCGGCCTTCCCGAGGCCACCTTCGTACTGCTCGGACCGCTGCAGTCCAACAAGGCGAAGCTCGCCCTGGGCACCTTCGCGGAATTGCAGTCGGTGGACCGCCTGGATCTGGCCCACCGATTGGAACGCCTCGCCGGGGAGCTGGATGTCGTCCGTCCCGTGTGGGTGCAGGTGGACCTGTGGGGAGAGGCCACCAAGCTCGGAGGCTGCCCCGAGGCGGCGTTGGCTCCCCTCCTGGCGTTTCTGGTTGGCTCCTCCCGCCTGCCCCTGAAGGGGCTCATGGCCCTGCCTCCGCCAGGGGAGCTCCGCGCTTTCACCCAGATGGCCGACCTCCGCGAGGCCTGGCGGCAGCGCCTCGGCCGTGACCTGAGGCTCAGCATGGGGATGAGCGGGGACCTGGAGGCCGCCGTGGCCGCCGGCACGGATCAGGTCCGCATCGGCACCGCCCTGTTCGGGGAACGCTAGCCCGGCGGCTACAGGTCGAAGTCAGGCAGCCCGCGCCTCTTTTCGGCCGCCCCGGTCGAAAATTCATGCGCCCCCACCCCTAGGTCGATCCAGCCCATCGGATACCGACTTCAAGGGAGCCCCCATGCAGGCCTTCTGGGACAGCCTCAACATTCGCAAGAAGCTGACCTACTCCATCCTGGCGCTGACCATCGTGCTGGCGCTGGGCGCGGTGTTCGTGAGCAGCTGGAAGCTCCGCAGTTCCAGCCAGGGTGCCCTCCAGCAGAAGGGCGGGTCCCTCGCCTCCCTCATGGCCGACAACGTGCAGGCCTTCGTCCAGTTCGAGGATGTGGCCAACACGGAGAAGGCCCTCGACAGCCTCGTCACCGGGGAGATCACCACCGACAAGGGCGAGAAGATCCCCAAGGGCGACAAGGACATCTCCGCCGCCGCCGTGCTGGTGCTGGATGGGGGCACCCTCAAGGTGCTGGCCCAGAAGCGCGACGACAAGCACGCGAACCTCGGCATGGACGCCTTCGCCGCCGACCTGAAGAAGCTCGCGGACAGCCTCAAGCGGAAGGGCGACATCCAGTCCTTCGCCGCCAACGGCCTCACCGGCGTGGCCGCCCCCATCGAGGACCCCACCAAGCGGGCCTTCGTGGTGCTCGCCGTGAACGATGACCGCGTCTCGAAGGAGATCGCCAAGGGCCTCGGGCTCATGGCGGTGCTGGGCGCGGTGATGGTGGGCCTGGGCTTCTTCGGGGCCCAGCTCCTGTCCAACGCCATCGTGACCCCCCTGGAGGACATCCAGAACCGCATGCGCGACATCTCCGAGGGCGAGGGCGACCTCACGGCCCGCATCGAGGTGCACGGCAACGATGAGATCGCGGGTGTGGCCGTCCACTTCAACCGCTTCGTGGAGAACGTGCAGGGCATCGTCAACCAGGTGATCGCCATCAGCACCAACATCGCCTCCGGCAGCCTCCAGATGGCCGCCGGCATGAGCGAGATGAACACCACGGCCAGCAGCATCGCCCAGTCCGCCGAGCATCAGAAGTCCAGCGTGGCCTCCACCAACGCCAGCGTGCAGAGCATCGCCAAGGGCACCCAGGTGGTGAGCGGCAACGTGGCTGATGCCCTCAAGGTCTTCGAGCAGGCCCAGGAGGCCGCCACCCGGGGCGCGTCCGCCGTGGATGGGGCCGTGGGCGGCATGCAGGCCATCAACGAAAACTCCAAGCAGATCGGCAACATCCTGAACGTGATCACCGAGATCGCGAACCAGACCAACCTGCTCTCCCTGAACGCGGCCATTGAAGCCGCCAAGGCCGGCGAGCACGGCAAGGGCTTCGCCGTGGTGGCCGAGGAGGTCCGCAAGCTCGCCGAGCGCAGCGCCGGGGCCGCCAAGGAGATCACCCAGCTGATCCAGACCAGCGACAAGAGCATCGTGGATGGCACCCGCATGGTGAACACCGCGGGCGATGTGCTCAAGACCATCCAGCAGGCCATCAGCGCCTCCGGTGAGGGCATGCGCACCATCGGCACCCAGAGCCAGGCCCAGAGCCAGGAAAGCACCTCGGTGGTCGGCGCCATGAACAGCCTCTCCGGCATCGCGGAGCAGAATGCCGCGGCCATGGAGGAAATGGCCGCCACCATCCGCGAAACCACCCGCACCGTGGACGAACTCAGCCACCTGGCCGAGCAGCTCAGCTCCCTCGTGGCCCGTTTCAAGGTCTGACCCAAGGAGACCCCCATGTCCCACCCCCGTCTCACCCTCGCGTTGGTCCTGGGTCTGGGAGGCTGTGCCCTCGCCGCCCAACAGGCCCCTGCCCCCCAAGCGCCGCCCGTCAAGGACGACCTCGCCGAGCTGGAGGACCTGCTCAACACCCCCATCCAGGGCGCCAGCAAGCGCGAGCAGCGCCTCATCGACAGCCCCCAGGCCATCGAGGTCCTGACCGGTGATGAGATCCGGCAGATGGGGATCTACAAGCTGTCCGACGCCCTCAAGATGATGACCTCGGTGGACGTGCTCGAACTCGACAATGCCGCCACCAATGTCACCCTGCGGGGGGCCATGCAGCAGGGACAGCCCCGCACCGTCCAGATCCTGGTGGATAACGTCCCCCTCTACAACGCCGAAATCGCCGCCGTCGACATCGACAACCTGCCGGTGACCGCCGACCTCATCGACAAGATCGAAGTGGTGCGGGGTCCTTCCTCGAGCCTCTACGGTGCCAACGCCGTGGTCGGGGTCATCGCCATCACCACCCGTCGGGGGAAGGCCGGTTTCAAGGGCGGAGCGCGAGCCACGTCGCTGGATTGGAATTCCAACCGTGGGTCCGCGGACGTCCAGATCGGCGCGGGCCAGGTCAGCGTGGTGGCCGGTTACCAGGGCTCCTCCCTCGGTGCCACCAACCAGCGCACCTACGCCTTCTCAGACCTCGCCCCCCTCACGCTCAACGAGAATTCCAGCCATCAGAGGAGCGCCTTCGCGCGGGTGGATGTCGGGTTCGGCGAGACCAACCTCTGGGCCGGGGGGGGCTTGGCCGACAAGAAGTTCGGGTCCTTCACCACGGATAATTTCCCTTACCGTAAGGCCAAGACGCAGACCATGACCGTGGGTTGGGGCCAGTCCTGGTTCGAGGGGTTCCGGACCGAACTCCGGGCCAGCAAATTGAACCAGCAATTCACCTTCGGGCCGAATCCGGGCTTGGTGATCCCCTTCAATGATCCCGCGATCGCCAAGGAGTACCCCTGGGTGGACTTCGATTCCACCCTGCTCGAGGTCCAGGTCAACTGGGATCTCAGCAAGACCCTGCACCTGGTGGGCGGATTCGACACGCGGACCTACAGCGCCGCCAAGGCGGTGTTCGTCGGGTTCCTCGACAAGCAGGAGGAGAGCGCCAGCGGCGGATTCCTCAATGCCGACTGGTCACCCATTCCGACCTTCACCCTCAGCGCCGGTCTCCGTGCCGAGAACGAGAGCCTTGGCGGGTCCCGTACCAGCCCCCGCGTGGCCGGGGTCTGGAATCCGACCAATGCCAGCAGCCTCCGGTTGGGTTGGTACAGCTCCAGTCGCAGCCCCCAGGTGTTGGAGAGCCGGGTCGATTTCACCAATTCCTTCACACCCCCGCCACCCTTCACCACCGGCATCATCAAGATCATCCCCAACGGTTCCTTGGAGCCGGAGAAGGTGACCAGCTTCGAACTGGGCTACCGGCACATCATCGGTCAGTTCAGCTTCGATGTGACCCTCTTCCAGATGACCTTCAACAAGCTCATCGCCCAGGTCCCCCTTGCGCCGATCCCGGACATCCCCAACCTCACCCTGACCCTGCCCTTCCAGTACCAGAACACCGGGGATGCCACGGACAAGGGCATGGAGGTGGCGGTCACCTGGCGGCCCAGCGCCAAGGCCACCGTGGGCGCCAATGGGACCTGGCTTGACTACAAGCTGGATGCCACGGATACCCGTCCCAGCTACGTGCCCGCGTTCAAAGGCAACCTCTGGTTCCGGTGGACGGAAGGGATCTTCAGTGGCTACGTGGGCTTCCAGCACATCAGCGAAGTCCAGATGGAGAGCCTCCCCGCGGCCGGTCCCCTGCCCCCCAACCGACCCCGGTCCCCCATCAACCAGGTCAACGCGAACTTCGCATTCCAACTTGGATATGGGGCCACCCTGGCCTTCTACACCAAGAATGCCCTGAAGGAAGACTTCACGGATCAGGGCTCCGGAACGCCTGGCCGTTCCACCTTCGTCTACTCCGCCCGCCGGGAATCCGGTGTGACCCTCGGTTACCGCTTCTGAGATCCAGGAGATCCCATGCGACCTTCCCTCCTCCTCGCCGTGCCGGCCCTGATGCTCCCCCTGGTGGCCGGTGATGTGCCCGCGGCGACCCTCGCCCGGTTCGTGAAGATCATTTCCGGCGGCAAAGTGGCCTGCAAGGACTCCGGCATCGCCGAAGAACTGGGCAAGGTGGGCGTTACGATCGACCCCGGATCCAGCTTCGCCTTCGCCTCCAGCGAATCCGAGGTCAAGAGCTACAAGGCCGCGGGGAAGTGCGTGATCTGCGGCAACCTCTCCTGGCTTGCCGCGGGCGGCACCATCGCCATCGTGGAGGAGGGGGGCAAGCCCCAGATGTACATCCACTCCGGCAACCTCGGGGCCTCCGGTGCCACCCTGCCCGAGGCGGTGTTGAAGGTCAGCAAGCGTCAATAATGGGTGCACCCGGACAGGAAGGCCCCGCGTCGCGGGGCCTTCACCGTTGGTGCCGGCGGTCGGACTCGAACCGACACTACGTTGCCGTAAGCAGATTTTGAGTCTGCCGCGTCTGCCATTTCGCCACGCCGGCCGGAAAGACCAGTCTACCGCAGCACTCCGGGGGCTCAAGCACCCGTGAGGGGGATGCGGCGTCCCCAGCCGAAGGCCTTGGGGCTCACCTTCACCGCGAAGGGCAACTGCCGGCGTTTGAACTCCGTCTGTTTGAGCAGGCGGAGCACCCTGGGGAGCGCGTTCCGGGCACCTGAGAGATCCTCGCCTCCGAGCACCTGGGCCAGGTCCTCGCCCAAGGATTCGGCGGGGCGGCCGGCTTCGAGGTGGGTACCGAGGATCGCATCCAATTGCCGGTAGGGCAGGAGGCTGGCCTCGTCGGTCTGCCCCGGCCGCAGTTCGGCGGTGGGAGGACGCTCGAGCACCCCCCGGGGGATGGCGGCCCCCAATTCCTGGGCCAGGGCGTAGACCCGCCCCTTGAGGCAATCGCCCAGGAGCCCGAAGGCCCCGATGCCATCGCCGTAGAGGGTGAAATAGCCCGTGGCCGCCTCGCTCTTGTTCCCGGTGTTCAGCACCGCCACCCGGCTCGACCCGAGGCGGGAGTGGACCGCCGCTTCGCTGGTGAGGGCCATGAGCAGGAGCCCGCGGCACCGGGACTGCAGGTTCTCATCGGTGAGCGAGAAGGCGCGGTCCGGGAACACCTGCTCCAGGGCCGCCATGGCCCCGGCGAAGGGCCGGTCCGCATCCAGGCGGAGGAAGGGGAGGCCCAGGTGCCGAGCCTCCGCTTCGGCCAGGGCGCTGCTCGTTTCGCTGCTGAAACGGGTGGGAAGCGCCACCCCGAGCACCCGGTCTGGCCCCAGGGCCTCCGCAGCCAAGGCCGCGACGACCGCGCTGTCGATCCCACCGGATAGTCCCACCACCACCGCCTCAAGCCCCTGCTTGGCCAGGTTCTGCTGGAGGCCCACGCGGAGGGCCTGCCGCAGCCACGCGGCTTCGGTGGGCTCCTGGAAAGCGCCCCCGGGCGCATCCAGTTCCACGAAGACGATGCCCTCGGCGAAGGGGGCGGTCCCCTGCCAGCCCCCGGCCGGCTGCACGAGGCCGGTGCCGCCATCGAAGAGGAGCCAGCTCTCGGCTCCCGCCCGGCTGGCGTAGGCGATGGGCACGCCGTACTTGCCCGCCAGTCCCTGAAGCAGGCGCTTGCGCTGCGAGGCCTTGGAGGGCACCGCCCAGGATGCCTCGCTCCCCGGGGGGAGCCAGGACCCCAGATGCCCGGGGCTCGCGCTCGCATTCAGGAGGAGGTTCGCCCCGGCCGCCACGAGATCCGCCACGGGATCCGCGGTGTAGTGCAGCG
This sequence comes from Holophagaceae bacterium, assembly GCA_044229665.1. Classification (GTDB taxonomy): domain Bacteria; phylum Acidobacteriota; class Holophagae; order Holophagales; family Holophagaceae; genus JAFDVN01. The sequence continues at coordinate 63,992 of JBGASN010000014.1, read as the reverse complement.
GTGCATCGGAGAAGGCACCATCCGCCCAGAGGTCCTCACAGATGGTGAGCCCCACCTTCCACCCCTGGAACTCCACCAGGGGAGGCATCACCCGCCCGGGTTCGAACCACCGGTGCTCATCGAAGACATCGTAGCTGGGGAGCACGCGCTTCCGTGCCACCGTGCGGACCCGGCCCCCTTCGCACCACCAGAGTTCGTTCCACAGCCGTCCCGTCGGCGCGGGTGTGCAGGTCCCCAGCACCAGAGGGACCGGTCCCGTGAGACCCGACAACCGGAGGGCTTCGGCCTCGATGCGCCGGCGGAGCTCCGGCTCCCAAAGGCGGTCCTTGGCCATGTAGCCCACCACGGCCAGCTCCGGGGTGAGCACAAGGTCAGCCCCCTGGGATACAGCCTCGGCGTAGGCCGCCTCCAGGGCGCGCCCATTGGCTTCGGGATCGGCGAGGTGGGCGTTCAGTTGGAGGAGGGCCATGCGCATGGGAGCAGTGTAGCCGTGCACCACGCCCGGCGTTCCTACCAGCGGATCGCCGCCGAAGTGCCCCCTTCCGGTCGGGAGACCACCTGAAGCTCCGCACCCATGGTGTTCGCCCACTTCAGGGCCAGGGGCAACCCGAGCCCCGTCCCATCGGGACGGCCGCTCTCGAAGGGCTTCAGCATGCGGACCAGGGTGGCCTCACCCATGCCCGGCCCCTGGTCGAGCACTTCCACCCGCCCCTCGGACACCTGGACCCTCACCACGCCCCCGGAGGGGGTGACCTGGCAGGCGTTCTCCAGGAGGTTGATCAACGCCTGCTGCAACAGCATCGGATCCCCCTGGGCCCCCCCGGCCCCCGCCACTTCGAGGCGGCGCCCCTGGGCCAGGGGACGGCGTTGGATCTCGCGGATGGCGGCGCCGGCGATCTCCCCGAGATCCAGGGCCTGCCGGCGGGCCTCCTGCGGTTTGGCCCACTGCAGGAACCGGCTCACCACGAGGCCGAGTTCCTCGGCCTCCTCCAGGATCGCCGCGCCCGCCTCCGTGTGACCCGATCGGGCGAGGAGCTCCCCGTGCCCGCGCAGCACCGCCAGCCCGTTCTTCAGCTGATGGGCCACGCCCGCCGTCATTTCCCCCAATTCCGCGAACCGGGCCTGGAGTTGCTGGCGGCGCGCCTCGGCCTCAGCGTCGGTCACATCCTCGAACTGGAGGAGGGCCCCCACCATGTCCGGCGCCTCGATGCGCTGCAGGCGCCAGATGCGCCCCTGCCATTCCACCCTGGATCGCGCCCCCGGAGGGTCCGCCAATCCGGCCCTCAGCCAGGGATGGGGCTCCAGCACGAAGTCCGCGGAGAGCCCGCCCACCCCCGGGGTGACCCCGAGGAGTTCCTGCCCGGCCTGATTGAGGGCGGCGATGCGCCCCTCCTGGTTCACCCAGAGCAGACCGAACGGAAGGGCGTCCAACAGGCGTTCATGCACCGTCCTGAGCTGCCCGAGGGAGGCGGCCAGCTCTCCGCGTTCATGGAGGCTCCGGCTCACGGCGCCCAGGAGCAGCGCCTCCGGGTCGGCCTGGGGCCGGCGGAACCGGGCCCACCGGATGATGGCCACGGAGATCCCCCATCCCAGGATGGCCAGGGGAAGCGCCAGGAAGAGCCAGGTGAGGAGGGGGGAGGGGTTCATGGGGCGGCGCCGGGGTCTTGCAGCCAGCGTACCTGGAAAGGCCCCCGCCACCCTGGGACAATCCCCCCATGGACCAGCACCCGATTTACGTATTGAGCGGCGGCAGTGGCGAGACGGCGCTCCGGATGGTGCAGGCCGCGCTCACCCAGTTCCGGCATGGGGATCAGAGCCTGATCCGTCGGTTCCAGAACGTGCGCACCCGCGAGGACCTGGATGCGATCCTCACGAAGGCCCAGGACAAGAAGGCCGTCATCGTCCACACCACCGTGAGCCGGGAGCTGCGCTTCTACCTGGAGGACCGGTGCGCCGAGCTCCGCCTCACCCAGGTGGACCTCTTCGCGAACCTGCTGGACACCCTCGCCCTCTACCTCCGGGAGCAGCCCGAGGAGAAGCCGGGCCTCTTCCACGCCCTGGACGAGAAGTACTTCAAGCGCATCGAGGCCATCGAGTTCGCGCTGAAGTATGACGATGGCCAGGATCCCGAGGGGCTGCGGGAGGCCGACATCGTGCTGGTGGGCGTGAGCCGCACCAGCAAGACCCCCCTCTCCATGTACCTGGCCATGGAGGGGCACAAGGTCATCAATGTGCCCCTGGTCCCGGGCGTGGCCATCCCCCCGCTGCTGAACGAGATCCCCCAGGGGCGCATCGTGGGGCTCACCATCCAGGCGGAGCGCCTCCAGGAGATCCGCATGCACCGCCTGAAGCGCATGGGCGCCTCCGGCCACAGCGACACCTATTCCGACCTGGGCCAGATCCTCGAGGAGCTGACCTACGCCGATGAAGTCTTCCGGCAGCATCGCCGCTGGCCCGTGTTGGATGTCACGGGGCGCAGCATCGAGGAGACGGCGGGCCTCGTGCTCGACCGGGTGTACGGCAAGGAACGGGGGGCGTGATGGAGCTCCGCTGGGCCGCCCACGGATCCCCGGAGTACCTGCACCTGGTGGAGCTCCGCCGCCGGGTGCTGCGGCTTCCCCTCGGGTTGGACTTCACGGCGGAACAGCTGGCCGGTGAAGCCGGGGACCTCCACCTCGGCGCATGGGAGGGGGATCGCCTCCTGGGCTGCCTGATGCTTTCGGACCGCGGGCAGGGCACCGTCCAGATGCGGCAGGTATGCGTGGAACCGGCCCTGCAGGGCACGGGCGTGGGCGCCGCCCTCGTGGCCGAGTCCGAGGCGGAGGCCCGTCGGCGCGGCTTCACCCGGATGATGCTCCACGCCCGGGATACCGCCGTGGGCTTCTACCTGCGCCTGGGCTACACCGAGGTCGGGGCTCCCTTCGAGGAGGTCTCCATCCCCCACCAGGAGATGGCGAAGGCCCTCTAGCGTTCGGCCTCGAGCCGGGCCACCAGGGTCTTCAACACGGCGATCCGCCCGGCGGCCTTGTCTTCGCTGGGCACCAGGGTCCAGGGGCAGGATTCCGTGCCGGTCCGCTCCACCATGTCGCACACGGCGGCTTCGTAGCGCGGCCACTTCTCCCGGTTCCGCCAGTCCTCCTCGGTGATCTTGAACCGCTTGAAGGGGGTCTCCGCCCGCGCCTGGAAGCGGCGCAGCTGTTCCTCCAGGCTGATGTGGAGCCAGAACTTCACCACGATGCTCCCGCTCCTCAGGAGCTGATCCTCGAAGTCGTTGATCTCCCCGTAGGCCCGCATCCAGTCGGCCTCCGAGCAGAACCCCTCGACGCGCTCCACGAGGACCCGCCCGTACCAGCTGCGGTCGAAGAGGGCCACGCTGCCCGCCCTGGGCAGGTTCCGCCAGAAGCGCCAGAGGTAGGGCTGGGCCCGCTCCTCCTCGGTGGGCGCCCCCACGGGGATCACCTGCACACGCCCCGCATCCAGGGCCCCCACCACGCGGCGGATGGCCCCCCCCTTCCCGGCCGCATCCATCCCCTCGAAGACCAGCACGAGGTTCCGGAGCTGGAAGGCCTTCTTGCGGGTGAGCTTGGCCAGGCGGCCCTGCAGGGACTCCAGCTCCTGGGCGTACACCTCCTTGGGGATCCGGACGCTGAGATCCAAGGTTCGGAGCACATTGACCTCCTCGGCCTCATTCCGGAACGGGGGGAGGTGGAGCCGGGGGGCGGGAGCCTGGGGTTCCGCGAGGCGGGCTCGGAGGGTGGCCAGCAGGTGTTCCCCGACGGTCAGCAGGAGGTGGCGGGGGTCCGAGGCCTCCACCAGGGTCCAGGGGGCCTCCACCGAATGCGTGAGCCGCACCGCGCGGGCGCTCACCCGGAGGAAATCATCGTAGCGTTTGAAGTTCTGCCAATCCTGGTGGGTCACGCGCCACCGGGTCAACGGGTCCTTCTCGAGCGCCTTCAGCCGCTTCGCCTGCACCGACTTGGGCAGGTGCATCCAGTACTTGAGGAGCACCACCCCTTCGGCGGCGAGCATGGCCTCGAAGCGGCGGATGGTCTCCATGTCCCGGTCCAGGTCCGCCGGCTTGGTGCGACCGAAGACCCGCTCCAGGATGGGCCACGTGTACCAGGAACCATGGAGGAGGGCCATGCGGCCCTTCGGGGGGAGCTTGCGCCAGAACCGCCACATGTGGGGGCGCTCCCGCTCCTCATCGCTGGGCTCCCGGAGCCCATGGGTGGCGATGAATCGGGGATCCATCCAGGCGTTCAGGGTGGCCAGGGCTTCGCGCTTCCCGGCCCCCTTCACACCGCCGACCAGCACCACCACGGCGAAGCCCTTGGTCGCCAGAAGCTCCATCTGCGCGTCCAGGAGCAGCTCGCGCAGCTCCGCCTCCCGGCGCTCGAACTCGGCCTTCTCGACGGTGCGACCCAGCTCCACGACCTCGAACATGGCATCTCCAGGCGGACCTGATTCAGGCTCGGCCCGATGGGGCCCTCGCGCTGTGCGTCAGGTCACTGGATCGCGCTAGCGGGGATGGGCCCCAGGGCCTGCGCCAAGGGTCTTGAGGATGTGCTCGGCCAGCCGCTTGTCTTCCTGCGAAATGTGGTGGGCCAGCCAATCCTTGAGGAACTTGAGGACTTCGAGACTCAGGAGGTTCGACCCACTGGCCTGCTTGGCCACGAGCTCCTGGACCTTGTGGAGGAGGTCGTCATGGATCCGCTTGTGGTCGGCGCTGGCCGGATAGGCCGTCTTCCGCATGAGCTCCTCTTCCGTGCGGAAGTGGTCGCGGGTGTAGTTGCCCAGGAAGGTGAGGATCTCTCCCAGCTTCTCCCGGCCGTGGCCGGCGTTCATGGCGTCGAAGAGGGTGTTGACCGCTTCGAACAGGGTCTTGTGCTGGTCGTCGATGATGTTCACCCCGACCTTGCAGCTGTCGTTCCAGGTCACGAATGCCATGGGAGCCCTCCGCTCAGGCTTTCGTTATCGGCGGCCTCCCCAGGGTTCGTATGAACGGTGGTCACAACCCGACCAGGGGGCTCTCAGAGGTGGAAATTTTGCAGGAATCTCCTTTTTCCCACCCATTCAGTATTCGTTCGCCAGATCCGCCCCCCGCACCTGTTTCTCGAAGGGAGCATAGACCGGTGCGCCCGCGGTCTGGGCGATCCACTCCGCCACGCGGATGCCATCCACCGCCGCGGAGGTGATGCCCCCCGCGAAGCCTGCCCCCTCGCCGCAGGGATAGAGGCCGGGGTGGTTGAGGCTCTGCCCGTCGTCCCCCCGCAGGAGCTGGATGGGGCTGCTGGTGCGGCTCTCGATGGCCAGCATGATGGCTTGACTCGACGCGTAGCCGTGGAGCTTCTGGTCGAAGACGGGCAGCGCGCCGGCCAGCTGCTCCTGGATGAAGTCCGGCAGGCAGGTCCGCAGGTCCGCGGGCACCGCGAAGGGCCGGAAGCTGGTGCGGGGCAGCTTGCCCGTGGCCCGCCCCTTGAGGAAGTCCTGCACGCTCATGGCCGGGGCGCCGTAGCTCTCCTTCGCGGCCCGGAAGGCCGACTGCTCCCACTTGCGCTGGAAGTACATGCCCGCCAGCAGGTGGTCGCTGCCGAAGTCGGCGGTGTTCACCTTCGCCACGATGCCGCTGTTGGCGAAGCCCGAGTTGCGCGCGGCGTTGCTCATGCCGTTGACCACCACCCCGCCCTCCTCCGAGGAGCACTGGATCACCTCGCCGCCGGGGCACATGCAGAAGGAGTAGGCGGCGCGGTTCACGCCGAAGTTGCACACCAGCTTGTAGTCCGCGGGCGGCAAGCTGGGGTGGCCCTTGCTGGGGCCGTACTGGGCCTTGTCCACCAGGTCCTGGGGGTGCTCCACCCGCACGCCCATGGCGAAGGGCTTCTGCCGCATGGCCACCCCGTGCCGGTGCAGCATCTCGAAGGTGTCGCGGGCGCTGTGGCCCGGCGCGAGGACGAGGGCCTCGCAGGGGAGCTCCTCGCCGTTCCCCAGCACCGCGGCTTTGACCCACCCCTCCGCATCGAAGCGGATGTCCGCCAGGGGGGAGTTCCAGCGGTAGCGGGCCCCACGGCGCTCGGCGTCCTTGCGCATGAGCACCGCGCACTTGCGGATCACGTCGGTCCCCACGTGGGGCTTGGCCAGGTAGGCGATGCGGGGGTGGGCGCCGTACTTCACGAAGGTGTCGATGACGTACCGGGTGGCCGGGTGGCCGATGCGGGTGGTGAGCTTGCCGTCGCTGAAGGTGCCGGCGCCACCTTCCCCGAACTGGGCGTTGGCGTCGGGCCGCAGCCGGGCCTCCTTCCAGAGGTCGTTCACCGCCTGCACCCGCTCGCTCATGTCGGGGCCCCGCTCCAGCACGATGGGCTCGAGGCCGTAGTCCAGCAGGCGCAGGGCGCAGAAGGTGCCCGCGGGCCCGCTGCCCACCACCACCACCCGGGGCTTGCGCGGCACCGGGGCCACCAGGAAGGAAGGCGAGCTGGGGGCCGCGTCCACCTTCGCCCCCGGCGGCAGGGCGACGCCCGCAAGGTCGCGCTCCGTCTCGAAGGCCAGGGCGCAGAGGAAGCGGATGGCGCCCTTGTGGCGCGCATCCAGGCTCCGGCGCTCCAGGCTCACGGACCGGTAGTCGGACGCCTTCCCACCCAGGGCCTTGGCCAGGGGCTGGGCCAAGTCCGCCTTCTCCTCACCGAGCGCCAGGGGGAAGTTCGAGATCAGGTACCGCATGGTCGCTCCGGCGGGGGGGCCCCACCGGGGGCCAAGGCCTAGCCCATTCTATCGGCCCTCCGGTGGTGCCAGGCCAGGAATCCCAGGCTCAGGGCCGCGCCCAGGGCGGCCATGAGCATGTCCTTCTGGGCATCCCACACATCCCACTGCACGGCCACGTAGGCCTGGGCCACCGGCGGCGGCACCCGCACCGCCACGGCCCACTCCACGATCTCGTAGGCCGCGCCCGCGGCCAGGATCCCGTTGAAGGGGAGCCAGTAGGTCCAGAAGCCCCGGGCGGGAATGGCCTGAAGGAGGATCTCGCGCATGGGGTAGGCGATGGCGAACCCGAAGGCGAAGTGGACCAGCCGGTCATAGGGGTTGCGTTGAAGTCCCAACAGGCCCTTGAGCCAGTGACCGAAGGGGACCTCTGCATAGGTGTGGTGGGCCCCCACCATGTGCAGCAGGGCCACGCTCCCAAAACAGATCCAGGAGAGGTCGGAGAGGGCCCCCCGCCGATGGACCCAGGCCAGCATCGGGATCATGAGGAAGAGCGGGAGGCTCTCCAGGAGCCACCCGAAGCGGGTGCGAGGCCCCAGGGACAGGAGCACCCAGAAGGCCAGGTACACCAGGGACAGCACCTGCAGCAGCCGGTTCCGCCCGAAGGGGATCCGCACCTTGGCCTCCGCGGTGGTGAACATGGCCGCCCTCCCCTGCGAGTATCGGCCTGTCCAGATTCCGGGCCCGGATTCCCTGGCTTGTGTAATTTTGTCCGGATATTATTTTGGACTTGGAGGCTCCATGACCCAGCCCCTCTCGAAGGTCGTCATCGCAGGTGGTACCGGACTGGTGGGGAAGGCCCTGGTGGAGGCCCTGGTGGCCCAGGGCACCCGGGTGGAGGTCCTGACCCGGAATCCCGCCACGGCCCAGCTCCCCCCGGGGGCCCACGCCACCGGCTGGGAGGCCCTGGAGGGCGCCCTGAATGGGGCGGAGGCCCTCATCAACCTGGCCGGGGAGGGCATCGCGGACAAGCGCTGGAACCCCGCCCGCAAAGCCGCCATCCTCGCCAGCCGGGTGGACACCACCCGCCGCCTGGTGGAGGCCCTGGCCCGCCCCGGTGCGCCCAAGGTCCTGGTGAACGCCTCGGCCATGGGCTACTACGGCGCCCATGGTGGCGAGGTGGTGGATGAGACCTTCCCCAAGGGCAAGGGCTTCCTGCCCGATGTGTGCGCCGCCTGGGAGCGCGAGGCGGACCGCGCCAGCGCCCAGGGGGTGCGGGTGGTGAAGCTCCGCATCGGCGTGGTGCTCGCCCAGGAGGGCGGTGCCCTCCCCAAGATGGCCCTCCCCGTGAAGCTGTTCCAGGGCGCCAAGCTGGGTCACGGCCAGCAGGGCCTCAGCTGGATCCACATCCAGGACCTGGTGGCCATGCTCATCCAGGCCGCTGCGGACCCCACTTGGGAGGGCGTCTACAACGCCACCGCGCCCCAGCCCGTGACCAACGAGACCTTCACCCGGTTGCTGGGCAAGGCCCTCCACCGCCCCATCCTCCCGGTGCCCGGATTCGTGACCGCCACCGTGCTCCCCATCCTCGTGGGGGAGATGGCCGAGCCCATGCTGCTCCAAGGCGCCTTCGTCTACCCCCGCCGAGCCGAGGCCCAAGGGTTCGCCTTCGCCTTCCCCGCCGCCGGGCCGGCCCTCCAGGACCTGCTCGCATGAGGGAGGAGCTCGTCATCTCCGTTCAGGACCTCCCGGCCCCCCGCGCCGAGGTCTTCGCCTTCTTCTCGGATCCCTCCAACCTGGAGCGGCTCACCCCGCCCTGGCTGAACTTCCGCATCGTCACCCCGCCGCCCCTGCCCCGCGGCGAAGGCGCCCTCTTCGAGTACAAGCTGAAGGTCCGCGGGCTCCCCATCTTCTGGCGCACCCTCATCGAGCGCTGGGAGGAGGGCCACTGCTTCGTGGATCGCCAGCTGATCGGTCCCTATGCCCTCTGGCACCACACCCACCGCTTCGAGGACCTCCCGGATGGCGGCACCCGCATCACCGACCGGGTGCGCTACCGGGTAGGCTTCGGGTTCATCGGCCGCCTGGCCACCTGGCTGGTGGTGCGCCGGGACATCCGGAACATCTTCGAGTACCGGAAACAGGTCATCGCTGGGATCTTCAGTCGCCGGAACGAAGCCGCCTGAAGCTCAGACCAGCTCCCCCACCAGCTGGTGGGGCCCCGCGCCGGTGATGCGCACCTCCACCAGCTCGCCGAAGGGCAGCTGACGGGCGGGCCCCGCCGCCAGGTGCACGTTCTTCCACTCCCCCGTGCGGGCCAGCCAGTGGCCCTCCTCCGTGGGTCCCTCGCTCTCGATGCGCGCCTTCAGGGTGCGGCCGATGAAGGCGTCGTTGCTGGCGCGGCTCAGCTCCATCTGGCGGGCCTGGAGGATGCGCAGCCGCTCGCTCTTCACCTTGGGTGGAAGGTCATCCCGCAGGCGCAGGGCCGGAGTCCCGGGCCGGGGGCTGTAGATGAAGCTGAAGGAGGCGTCGTACTTGACCGTCTCCAGGATGTCCATGGTGGCCTGGAAGTCGGCGTCGGTCTCGCCGGGGAAGCCCACGATGAAGTCGGTGCTGAGGGCCAGCTTCGCGCGGCCCTCCCCGAGGAAGCCCAGGCGCTCCAGGTACTCCTCGATGGTGTACTCCCGCAGCATCCGCTTGAGCACGGCGTTGGAGCCGCTCTGCACGGGCAGGTGGAGGAAGGGCGCCACCTTGGGGTTGGTCACCAGGGTGGTGGCCAGCTCACGCGTGAAGTTCATGGGGTGGCTGGTGGTGAAGCGGATCCACTCCAGCCCCTCCACCTCGGCCACCCGCCAGAGCAGGTCGGAGAAGGTGCAGCCTCCGGCGAAGGAGTTCACGTTCTGGCCCAGGAGCTCCACCTCGCGGTAGCCGCGGGCCACCAGGTCCTTCACCTCGGCCACGATGTCCTGCCAGGAGCGGCTGCGTTCGATGCCGCGGGTGGTGGGCACGATGCAGTAGGTGCAGGCGTGGTTGCAGCCCTCGATGATGGTCACCAGCGCCTTGGCGGTACTGCGCCGCCGGGCCACCTCCGGGGGGAAGAGGTGGTTGTCGGGGTACTCCCCCGTGTCGATGACGCGCTTGCGACCTTCGGCGACCTCGGCGAGGACCTTGGGCAGCTGCTGGAGCGCCATGGTGCCCAGCACGAAGTCGATCTGGGGGGCGCGCTTGAAGAGGGCCGCCTCCTCCTGCTGGGCCAGGCAGCCCGTGAGGCCGATGGTGAGGGGGCGCTGCTGCTTCTCCAGGCGGAGGCGGCCCAGCTCGGAGTGGACCTTGTGCACGGCCTTCTCGCGGATGGAGCAGGTGTTGAGCAGCACCAGATCCGCCTCGGAGCTGCTGCCCACGGCCTGGTAGCCCTGGGCCTCGAGGAGGCCGGCCAGGCGCTCCCCGTCGTGGTCGTTCATCTGACAACCCCAGGTCTCGATGAAGTACTTCTTGGTCATGCCATGCCCCTGGGGTTGTCGATGAAGTCTGCCCCCCCGCGATCGGAGGTGGCGCATGCCACGTCCTCCCGACCGGATCCCTGCGGGCTCCGGACGGAGCGGGTCCCGCTCTGACAACCCCAGGTCTCGATGAAGTACTTCTTGGTCATGCAACGCCCCGAACCCCTGAGTCTACCGGGGGCGGGCGCCGGACCCCAGCGGGGGTGTGGAATCAAGCCCGGGGAAAGGTGGCCACGAGGCTGCCTCCGTGGACCTCGAACCGGCCCCCCCGGCCTTCCAGCACGCTCAGGGCCAAATGGGCGGCCAGATCCCGATGCCGGTCCTCCCCGGGCTGCAGGCTCTCCGGCAGGGCCTCCATGGGGGACCAGGTGAGGGTCCAGGCCTCCGCCGTGGCCCGGGCATCCAGGTGCAGGGAATCGGGCGCCACGAGCGGCATCAGTTGCCGGCACACCGCCGCGGCCAGGCCCACGAACCCCGGGGACGGCCATCCCTCCCCCTCCACCCGCAGCTGGACCGGGCAGCGATGCAGGGAGGTGAGCGAGGCCAGCCGGGCCTGCAGGGCCTCCCGGAACATCTCCGCGCTCACCTGGGCATCCTCCGCGGGGGTTCCCAACATCAGGCCCCGCGCCGTGGCCACGAGGTGGAGTCCCTCGGTCACCACCGCCTCCAGCCGCTGCCGATCCCGCTCCTTCAGCGGTTTGGTGGGATCCGGGTTGAGGTCCAGGATCCCCCTCAGCCCGCCGAAGGCATTGTTGAGGTCGTGGAGGGCGGCCCGCCAGAGTCGTTCCTGATTCATGGTTCCGCTCCCGGGGGCGATGAGGAAAGGGTGATTTCAGACTTTGATACCAGGAATCAATGGACTTAGGCCAATAGGATCGTATCCTGCCATTTGGAGATCCCCCCCGATGCAAGCTCCCACCAAGCGACTCGGCGAGATGCTCGTGGACGCGGGCCTCATCACGCCTGGCCAGCTTCAGAGCGCGATCACGCACCAGAAGATCGCGAAGGGTCGTCTCGGGTCCAACCTGGTGGCCCTGGGATTCATCACCGAGGAAGTGCTGATGGACTTCCTGGCCCAGCAGACGGGCGTCCCCCGGGTGGACATCCGCGCGGCGACGCCCCCCATCCAGCTCCTGCGCCTGATCCCCCAGCGCATGGCCGAGCAGTTCACGATGCTTCCGGTCTCCTTCAAGGAGCCCAAGAGCCTGGTGCTCGCCATGTCGGACCCCCTCGACCTCAACGCCCTGGACAGTGCGCGGTTCGCCTCCGGCATGAACGTGGAGCCCGTGGTGGCCTCCCACTCCGCCCTGCGCCAGATGATCCCCCAGCTCTACGGGAAGCTGGATGCCGCCTCCAGCTCGCCCACCGTCCTGGAAGTGGGGGAGGGCATGCTGCCGGATGATGGCCTGCCCATGCCCGGGTTTGATCTGCAGCCATTGCCCGTGAAGATCCCGCTCACCCCCATGGCCCCCGCAGCCCCCCCGGCGCCCCCCACCTGGTCACCGGATCCCTTCTTCGATCCCGGCCCCGATGCCCTCGCTGCGAGCATGCCCACGGCTCACCTGGCCGATCCCTTCGGACTCTTCGAATCGGCGCCGCCCCTTCCTCCCCGGCCGGCCCTGCAAAGCGCGCCGCCTCCGGGCGTGGTGCAGAGCCGCACCCTGGAGACCAGCCTCCGCAAGCTCGACACCTACGACACCCGGGTGCTCACCCTCGGCCTCATCAAATTCCTCCAGCGCCGTGGCGTGGCCAGCGAAGGGGAACTTGAGCGATTCATCGCCAACCTGGTGGAAAGCGGTGAGCTGAAGGAGCCCCAGGGCCGTTGAGGCCCCCCGGGCTCAGTGCTCGGTGTGACGGAGGCTGTCGCTGCGATCGGTCCGCCGCAGCTGGATGAAGGTCCGGAGGTTCTCCAGGTCCTCCTCGGTGGCCTTCAGGATGCTGATGCCCAGGCGGGTGGGATAGCCATCCCCCTCCAGGTGGGTGAAGTGCCGGACTTCGCCTTCGCAACGGAAGGGAATCCCATCCGGAAGCCGCGTGGCGACCTCCACCCGGGTGTGGAACTCCAACAGCAGCTCCTCCTTCAGGGCCAGGCCCAATCCGGCCTCGGTGAGGTTGAGGAGGAGGCCCGAGACCTCCTGCCGATCCACCTTCACCTGGGCATCCAGGGGCGTCTGCTGGGGCGCCGCGACCCGCACCTGCCGCCGGGGATGCCGCTGGATGCCCTCGGAGGGCCATCCGACCCGGAGGATGGGGGCCATGTCCACATCCACGTCCAGGGGCGTGAGGAAGGGCGTCTCAAAACTCACCACGTCGTCGCCCATGAGGAGCGTCAAAGTCATGTGGGTGCCCGTCTCCGGAAGCTGATCCCGTCGCTTCGCACCCACGATGTGCAGGGCCTCGCCGGGCTCCATGCCACGCAGGTGGAGGTCCCCCAGCATGCGGTGGGAGCCGTGGGCCCGCAGGCTGGCCGAGGCGTGCTGGTCCTGGGCCGCCTGGAGGAGGGACTGCAGATCGGTGTCGCTCAAGCGCTGGAGATGACCCATGGGAAGCCTCAAGGCTTTATCGGGCTGAAAGCCCCCCGGCTAAATTCCCTGCCGGAGACGCTCCGCGAGCACCCCATGGAGCCCGGCACCCTCGATGGCCTCGGCGGCCCCCGCCCAGTCATAGTCCAGGCGGTGCAGGCGGACCCGGCCCCGCCGGGGGTCGTAGGTCATGAAGGAGAGCCGCTGGTCCCGGTCCCGGGGCTGGCCCACGGAGCCCGGATTGGCCAGGTAGCGGCAGCCGGGTCGCAGGGTGAACCAGGCTTCGGGCTCCAGCCGGATCCAATGGAGGCGGTGGGCCTCCTCATCCAGTTCATAGAGCCCCGGCAGGTGGGTGTGGCCGAAGAAGCAGAGGCGTGCCTGGAACCCCTCGAAGGCCAGCAGGGCTTCGCGGGTGTTGAGCAGGTAGGCGTCCTCATCCAGGGGGCTGCCATGGGCGATCTGGAAATCCTCCCCCACCCAGAGCGGGCCCTGGGGCAGGTCCCGGAGGAAGCGGCGGTGATCCCGCCGCAGGCGCTCCTGGGTCCATTCCGCGCTGTCCCGGGCCGGGAGGCTGAACCCCTGGGCCGTTTCCAGGCCGGAGCACACCTTGTCGTGATTGCCGCGGATGAGGACGCTGGGCTTCAGCTTCCGCACCCGATCGAGCACCTGGTTGGGGTGGGCCCCGTAACCGACTAGGTCCCCCAGGAGGATGAACCGGGCGATCCCCCGCCGCCGGGCGAAGCGCTGCACCACCCTCAGGGCATGAAGGTTGGAATGCAGGTCGGAAAGGATGAGATCCAAAGGTTTATCGGGGAAAACCCCAGCTTAACCCCGAAGCAGGGCCGCGGCCAGCACGTCCGCGGGCCGGCCGAAGGAACTGATCGCCTCCGCCTGCGACCAGGCGGCCATCCGCTGGGCGCACCGTTGCAGGAAGGTGGCTTCGTCCTGGGCCAGGGGTCGCTGGGGATCCCCGGCCACCCGCTGCCAGCAGGCCCGGGGCGGCTCCGCCAGCCACAGGGGCTTGAAGCCGGCCCCCCCCACGACCGCCCGCACCTCCGGCTGCTCCCAGGCCCCCGCGCCCAGGGCCACCACCGCCGGCGAAGCCAGGAGCCCCGGGAGCACCTCCCGCTCCAGCTGGCGGAAGGAGGCCTCGCCCCCGGCCGCGAACACCTGGGGAATGGACAGGCCCGCCTGGGCTTCGAGGGCGGCATCGAGGTCCCGGAAGGGCAGGCCCAGGCCCGCCGCGAGCCGGGGTCCCAAGGTGCTCTTCCCGGCCCCGCTGGGGCCCAGGAGCACCACCCCCCGGGAGGTGAGGGGGGGTCGCGCCTGCCAGCGCGCCACCTGCACCGCCCAGCCCAGGTCCCGGGGATCCGGGGACCGGTGCACGGCGCCGACCATGGCGAGGCTCTCCGCACCGGCCTGGAAACAGCTCGGGGCATCCTCCGGGGTCAGCCCCCCGATGGCGATGGGTGCCACCCCCTGGGACCGGAGCCGGCGACAGCCCTCGGCCAACCCATCGGGACCAACGGGTGCGGCATGGTCCCCCTTGGTGGCCGTGGCCCGGAAGGGGCCGATCCCCGCGTGGTCGCATCCCCCCGGCACCGTGGCCCATTCCGAGGGGTTGTGGGTGGAGGTCCCGAGGTGGCAGTCCCCCAAGCCCGGCAGGGAGGCGGCTTGGGCCGGGGGTAGGTCCCCCTGCCCCAGGTGCACACCCCAGGGGGCCAGGCCTTCCGTCGCCAGCTGGGAGGCCAGGTCAGCCCGGTCGTTGACCACGATGCGGGGCCACCCGCCCGAGGCCTGGGCCTGCTCCAGGGCCGCGCGCAGGGCTGCCTTGAGGACGGGGGCTTCCAGCTGCTTCGCCCGCACCTGGACGAGGCTGAACCCGGCGGCCCCGAGGCGCGCCACCTGGACCTCCAGGGGCTCCGCCCGGGTTTCGTCGGTGAGGGGGTAGAGGGGCGGGAGCTGCAGGGGCATCCCCCGATCATTCCCCAACCCGCCGCGCCAGGCGAGACTCCCGTCACCGATTGCACCCGGGTCCAGGCTCGGGAGCTTAGGTTGGGGCTGGCCCCGCTCCCGGAGGACCCCATGCCCGTCCTGACTCCCTCCCGCTTCCAGGAACTCGCCCGCCTCGTGGGCAACACCCCCCTGCTCGCGGTGGAGCTGGCCTACCGGGGCTCCATCCGGCGCATCTACGCCAAGGCGGAGCACTACAACCTCACCGGCAGCATCAAGGACCGCATGGCCCTGCACATCCTCCAGAGCGCCATGGAATCGGGGGCCCTGGCCCCGGGCGCCCCCATCGGCGAAGCCACCAGCGGCAACACGGGCATCGCCTTCGCCGCCCTGGGCCGGGCCCTGGGGCACCCGGTCACGATCTTCATGCCGGATTGGATGAGCCAGGAGCGCAAGGACCTGATCCGCTCCTTCGGCGCCGAGATCCGCCTGGTGAGCGCCGCCGAGGGCGGATTCCTCGGGTCCATCGCCCAGTGTGAGGCCTGGGCGGCCGCCACCCCCGGCGCCTTCCTCCCGCGCCAATTCTCCAATGAAGCCAATGCCGAAGCCCATCGGATCAGCACCGGACCCGAGCTCTGGGCCCAGCTGCACACGCTGGGGCTGCGACCCCATGCCTTCGTCGCAGGCGTGGGCACGGGGGGCACGGTGATGGGCGTGGGCCGGTTCCTGAAGGCCATGAACCCCCGGATCCAGGTGCATCCCGTGGAACCCGCCAGCTCCCCCACCCTGAGCACCGGCTGCAAAGTGGGCCGACACCGCATCCAGGGCATCTCCGACGAGTTCATCCCCGCCCTGGTGAAGCTGGAGGAACTGGATCCCGTGATCGCGGTGGAGGATGGGGATGCGATCCTCCTGGCCCAGAAGCTGGCACGGCAGGGGCTCGGGGTGGGCATCAGCTCGGGCGCCAACCTCCTCGCCGCCCTCAAGGCCCAGGAACACCTCGGGTCCCGGTCCACGGTCGTGACCGTGTTCTGCGACGACAACAAGAAGTACCTCAGCACGGACCTGCTCCGCGAGGAGCCGATCCGACCGGGTTACCTCAGCCCGGACATTGAGATCCTGGGCTTCGAGACCCTGGGTCGGGTCTGCCAGTTCTGTCGGCGGGAAGAGGCCTGCCCCTCCGTGGGCCACGGCTAGCGGATCATCCTCACGACCCCTTCCGGCGAGGCCGATGGAACCCGCACCCACCGGAGGCGCCATGTCCAATTTCATGACCATCCTGGCCCAGTTCAAGGCCGGGGCCCTCGACCGTGAAACCTTCCTGCATCGGATGACCGAGGAGATCTGCTACGGCGTGGGCAGCACCCGGGCCTCGATCTGGCTCTACACGGAGGGCCGGGATGCCATCGCATGCCAGGACCTCTACGACATCCGGGACGCCGCCCACACCTCCGGCACGGTGCTCCAGAAAGCCTTCTTCCCGGAATACTTCCAGGCCATGGAGGACCACCTGAAGCTCGTGGCCCCGAAGGCGCGGACCCACCCGGCCACGCGCTGCTTCGCAGATGTCTACTTCGAACCCACCGACATCTTCAGCCTCCTGGATGTGGGCATCCTGATCCGGGGCCAACTCGTCGGGGTCGTCTGCTGCGAGCACTGCCATGAGCCCCGGGCCTGGACCGCCGAAGATGAGACCATCATGGGTCAGGCGGGCACGGCCATCGCCATGGGGCTCAAGCTCTGAACCGGCCTCAGGGCCTCCCGAACCGACCTGGGGGAAGCGCGGGATTGACCTCCACCGTGTCGAGCACCACCTTCTGCCGGCGACCCCGAGCCACCGCCCGGTGGACGATCTCGTAGGGGAACGCGATCCCCTTCACGGTGTGCCAGTTCTGGAATTCCGTCCGGACCTTGTATTCGGAGCCCATCTCACGGTGGATGCGCTCCCGCATCACCTCCAACCCCGCCTCCTGATCGAACCAGCCCACGAGCTCATCCTGGGGGCCCAACTTGCGGGACACCCCGAACACGGGGACCCGGTTGAACGCGGAGGGGCCCACGTACCGGAGCTCCGCCGCCTGATCCAGGGCCAGCAGCCAGGGGTCTTCGAAATCCATCTCCTTCAGCACCTCGACCTGCTCAGGTGGCATGGGCTGGGCCGTGCGCTCCCGGCTCCAGGGGATCAGCACCCATCCTTCCGAACCATTGAAGGTGTGCACCTCCACCATCCCCTGCACGGTGATCTCCTCCCGGAACCGGTTCGGGCGCAGCTCCTCCCGGCGCCAGGGAATCCCCACTTCCACTGGGAGCAGGAGCTGCTGCCCCGTCAGCCGCAGGGAGGTCACGGAGCGCAGCGCCTCCACGCCCCCGCGCACCCGGAGGTGGCGCTTGATCACGATCAGGGCTTTGGGATCCACCGCCGGGGGAGGCGCAACCTGCGTTGGAGCTTGCGCCAGGGCGGACAGGATGAGGAGGGGGACGAGGGACCAGGCACGCATCCATTCAGTTTACGGCAAGGATGGGCGAGCCTCTCGCCGTGGTCCTGGTCCGCCCGTCGACGTCAGGCCGCTTCCTCGTCCCCGAACTGGAGCCGCACCAGCTTGGCGTAGTGACCATCGCGGGCCAGCAGCTCCCCGTGCGTGCCCCGCTCCAGGATCCGCCCCTGGTCCATCACCCAGATCTCATCGGCATCCTGGATCGTGCTCAGCCGGTGCGCGATGGTGAAGGTGGTGAGGCTGTGGCTGATGTCCTTGATCACCGCCTGGATCCGGGCCTCGGTCTCGCTGTCGATGTTGGCGGTGGCCTCATCCAGCAGCAGCACCTCGGGGCGTCCGTAGAGCATCCGGGCGAAGGCCACGAGCTGGCGTTCCCCGGCCGAGAGTTTCTGCCCGCGCTCCCCCACCTGGGTCTCCAACCCCAGGGGCAGGCGGCCGATCAGGTCGTGGAGCTGGCTCCGGTGCAGCACCTGGTCCAGGCGGACCGCATCCTCCTCACGGTCCAGCAGGATGTTCTCCTTGAGCGTGCCGCTGAAGACGAACACATCCTGCAGCACGAGCCCGAAGAGCCCCCGCACCTCCTTCAGGCGCATCTCCCGGATGTCGGTGCCATCCACCTGGATGCTCCCCCGGCCCACGTCGTAGAAGCGCATGAGCAGGTTGATGAGGGTGCTCTTGCCCGCGCCGGTGTGCCCCACCACGGCGATGCGCCGCCCACGGGGAATGACCCCCGAGAGGCCCGTCACCACCTCCCGGCCACCGGCGTCATAGCTGAAGGACACATCCTCCAACCGGATCTCCCGCTGGAATCCCGCGACCTTCGGCGCGGTGGATTCCCGGATCTCCTCGTCGTTGTCCAGGAGCTTGAAGATGCGCTCGGAGGAGGCCAGGGCCGTCTGCATCACGTTGTAGCGCTCCGCCAGTTCCCGGATGGGGCGGAAGAAGCGGTTGCTCTGCTGGATGAAGGCGAAGAGGAGCCCCCAGGTCACGGCCCCCGCCTGGAGCTTGATCCCACCGAAGTAGATCAGCGCCGCCAGGGTGCAGGAGGTGATGAGCTCCACCACGGGGAAGAAGACCGCGTACGCGAAGATGGTGCGGAGGAAGGCGCGGAGGTAGCTCTCATTGAGCTCCGTGAAGCGAGCATGGCTGCGCGCCTCCTGGGCGTTCACCTGCACCAGGCTCATGCCGCTCAGCTGCTCCTGCAGGAAGGCCTGGATGGCGGCATAGCGCCCTTGCGTCTCTCGGAACGCCTCCCCGGCACGCCGCCGGAAGACCTCCGTGGCGATGAGCAGGAAGGGCATGATGCCCAGGGCCACCAGGGCCAGGCCGGCGTGGGCCCGGGCCATCCAGATCACGATCGCCAGGAGGCTCATGGCATCGCCGAGGATCGCCACGAAGCCGGAGGCGAACATCTCGTTCAGGTTCTGGACGTCGCTCGTCACCCGGGTCATGAGGCGACCCACGGGGTTGTGGTGGAAGAAGTGGGTGCTGCGCCGCATCAGGTGGCTGAACAGCTCGGTGCGGAGGTCCAGCATGGCGCGCTGACCGATGTAGGCCAACAGCCAGTAGCGGACGCCTGTGATCACGAAGCCGATCACCAGCGACCCCATGAAGGTGCCGATGAGGCCACCTGCCCCCTTCAGGGAACCTGAAGCCACATGCCGGTCGATGAGCCGACGGGTCAATTCCGCCGGGAGCACCTCCAGAAAGGCCCCAGCGGCCATGAGCAGCATGAGCACCACCAATCCGACCCAGTAAGGTCGGAGGTAGCCCACCAACCGCCAGAGGAGCGCCCGCCGCTGGGGCGTGACCTCCACCTGATCCGACTGGAAGAAACCCGTGGCATCCGACATGGGGGGATTGTCCCACGATTGACCGCGGTCCCAAGGAACCCGGAGGTGCGTATGGCATCCTGAAGGCCCCCCCGGGATCCGGGGCCCACGGGCCACGCCGGGGAAGACCTCCGGAGCCGTCTGTAGGAGACTGGAACCATGCGCATCGTGATCATCACAAGTCTCGGCCTTGTGCTCGCCGCCCAGGGCCCCACGGAAGCCCGGATCCGGAAGGACATCGAGTTCCTCGCCTCTCCGGCCCTCAAAGGCCGTGGAAACGGCAGTGCGGAACTGCGGAAGGCCGCCGACTACATCGTTCGGCAGGAGCGGGCCCTGGGCCTCGCCCCCAAGGTGCAGAGCTTCGCGTTCCCCGCCGCCCTCAAGGTGGGCCAGGCGGTGGCCGGGCTCATCCAGGGCGACACCCGGGTGGACTGGGCCCGGGGCCGGGATTGGGAGCCCTTGGGGGTGAGCGGATCCGCGACCTTCGGAGGTCGGGCCCTCACCTTCCTGGGTTACGGAATGAAGGCCCAGGGGTATGACGAGTTCCAGGGGCTGGATCTCAAACAGCGGGTGGCCGTGATCCGGCGGCGCCTCCCTGAGATGGCGGCCTTCGCGCACATGGCGCCCGGGGAGAAGAGCCTGGCCTTCCGTCTGCGCAAGTTGCAGGAACAGGGCGTGGCAGGGGTGATCGTCATCGAGGAGGAGGCCACCCCCCGCACCCCGCGCATCGAGGACGGCACCGCCCCCCTGGCCATTCCCGTGATCAGCGTGCGGAAGGGCCTCCTGGATGGGGCGCTCGGGGATCTCGAAGCGGCCTATGCCGCCATCGCCCAGAGCGGGGCCCCCCGGACCAAGGACTTCGTCCAATCCCCCTGGAAGGCACTGGCTTTGGACCTCAAGGTGGATCGCATTGATGGGCAGGTGCCGAACATCGCCACCTTGGTGAAGGGGCGGGACCCCAAGCTGAAGGAGCAGGTGGTGGTGCTCGGCGCCCACCTGGACCACCTCGGGCTCGGGGAACGCCACAGCCTGGGCGGGGCCGCCGCCTTCGGACAGGTGCACCCCGGGGCCGATGACAATGCCTCCGGTTCCGCGCTGCTGCTGGAACTGGCCCGCCGCTTCAGTCGGAAGCCCGCCAGGCGCCCGATCCTCGCCCTCCATTTCGGAGGGGAAGAAGAAGGCCTCCTGGGCAGCCAATTCTGGCTTCGCAACCCCACGTTGCCCGTGGGCCAGGTGAAGTTCATGGTGAATTTCGACATGGTGGGCCGCCTTGACCCCGCCAAGCCCTCCCTCTCCCTCGGCGGGCTGGGCGCACCCAAGGCCGCGGTCGATCGGGCCTCGGACCTGGCTCCGAAAACCTGGACCGTGGGCAGGGAACTGGGCGCCTCCGTGGGCGGCAGCGATCACATGAGCTTCGCCCAGGCGAAGATCCCCACCTTCTTCTTCTTCACCGGCCTCCACGATGCCTACCACCGTCCCACGGACCTGCCGGGCACCATCCAGACCCGGGGCCTGGCGCTGCTGGCGGACTACACGGAGCAGGTGGTCCGCGATCTGGCCGATGCCCCCGAGCTGCCCGCCTTCGATGCCGACACGGCCAAGCTGCCCACCCAGGCCCGCAGCCCCATGCGCATCGCCTTCGGCACCATCCCCGACTACAGCCCCTGCCCCGACGGGTTCCGGATCACCGGGGTGTCCAAGGGCGGTACCGCCGAGGCCATCGGTCTCCAGGGCGGGGACATCCTGACGTCCTTCGGTGGCAAGCCCACCAAGGACATCCAGGACTACATGGCCGCCCTGGGCGCCTTCAGCCCCGGCGATCAGGTGGTCATCAAGTGGCTGCGCAACGGCACCCCCATGGAAGCCACCGCCGTGCTCAAGGGCCGTGACTGATGCGGCTGGCCATCCCCAGTGGGTTCGCCACGGAGGTGCACCTCCTGGAACGGCCCGCCCCGGAACTCCTCCCCACCGGCCCCTGGGTGCTGCTGGGGGATGCTTCCGTGCGCACCCACTGGGAGGCGGCCCGCATGCCCCAACCCATCGGCTCCGCGTGGGTGCCCATCACCGAGGCCGGGAAGCGGCTGTCCGCCCTGGAGCCCTGGCTGGAGGGATGGGCCCGCATCCCCCTGCACCGGGACGCCACCATCGTGGCGGTGGGCGGGGGTGTGCTCACCGACATGGCCGGCCTCGCGGCATCGCTCTACATGCGCGGCATCCGCTGGCAATCCTGGCCCACCACCCTCCTCTCCATGGCGGATGCGGGTTTGGGGGGTAAGACCGCCTGTGATCTGGCGGCGGGCAAGAACCTCGTGGGGGCCTTCCACGCCCCGGAGCGTCTGGTGGCCTGCACCGGGTTCCTGGAGACCCTGCCCCCGCGCCAGATCGAAAGCGGTCGATGGGAGCTGGTGAAGACCGCGGTCCTCATGAACGACCTCCCCTGGGCCGCCGAACTCGCCACCTCCCCGGCACCCAGGCCCGCCTGGATCGAGCGGGCCCTGGCCTTCAAGGCGGGGGTCGTCCAACGGGATCCGGAGGAGCACGGCGAGCGGCGCCTCCTGAACCTCGGCCACACCCTCGGTCACGCCCTCGAAAGCGCTTCGGATTACCGCCTGCTCCATGGCGAAGCCGTGGGGCTCGGCCTGCTGGCCGCCTGCCTCCTCGCGGCGGAACAGGGGCTCAAACCCTTCCCCGCGGAGCTCCTGCAGGTCTGGGCGGATCGGCTCTCCCCCCTGGCCCCCCTGATCGCCCCCTGGGAGGAGGTATTGCCGTGGCTCCGGCGGGACAAGAAGGGACAAGGTGGCACCATCGCGTGTGTGCTGCCGCGCCCCGACGGACCGGCCCTGATCCGCCCCCTTCCCCCGGAAATCTGGGCCGACCCCACCCGGCTCCTCCGGGACACCCTCGCCGGGAGCCTCCGTGCCTGACCTCCGCCGCCTCGTCCTCGCCACTGCGCCCTTCCTCATGGCCCAGGCCCCCGAGGACGCCCGGGCCCTGCTCCTCCGCGCCCGGGCCCTGCAGCTGAAGGGGACCCCCGAGGATGCCAAGGCGGCCGTGGGTCTCTACCGGAAGGTCACCACCCTGGAGCCGGGGAGTTCTGAAGCCTGGCTGCGGCTCTCGGAGGCCCTCCGGGATTCCGGCGACCTCGAAGGCGCCCTCGCCCCCGCCCAGAAGGCGGCCGCCCTGGCCCCGGAAGGCGCCGAAGCCGCCGCTCACCTGGGGGTGCTCCAATACCACCGGGTGAAGGCCGGCACCGGCGCCCCCAAGGAGGCCATGGCGGCCCTGGCGAAGGCGGGCGGCCTGCTGCCCCTCGATGTGGAGGTCTGGTACCGCCTCGCCGAGCTCTCCGAACAGGAGAAGGATGATGCACTGGCCCTGAAGAGCTGGTCCCGCCTCGCGCGCCTGCGGCCCTCGGCCCAGGAGGCCTGGGAGCGGGTAGCCTTCCATGCCAAGACCTTGGGGCGGTACGAGATCCGTCGGGAAGCCATCCTGATGCTCGGGAAGCGCCGCCTGGCCGGCCCCGATGGCATGCGGATCCTCCGCCTCCTGGAGGAACTCGCCCGGGAGCAGGTGGAAGCCTCCTACCTCGCCCATGCGGAGGAGACCTTCCTCTGCCTCACGCGCAGCCTCCCGGATGAGGCGGGCCTGTGGGAGAACATCGGGTTGGTGCGGCTTCAGGCCCAGCGCTGGAAGGAGGGGCTGGAGGCCCTGGACCGAGCCGAGGCCCTCCGGGGCACCCCGCGCATCGGATTCAACCGGGCCTACGCCCAGCTCCACCTGGACCAGGAGGCCCAGGCGGAGGCCCGGCTGAAGCAGCTCCTGGATCAGGAGCTGAGCGGGGAAACGGAGTTGTTCAAGGCCCAGGTGGCGGGTCTGTACGCCCGGGCCCTCCTGCTTCAGGGGAAGAACGAGGCCTTCCTGACCTGGGTGGGCGGCGCCCGCCTCCCGGAGGCGGTGAAGCCCGAGCTCGCCTCCCTCCGCACGCAGGCCCTGCTCCGCCTGCGCCGGTGGGATGAGGCCTTCACGGCCCTCCAGGAGGGCGTGAAGGCCCATCCGGATGGAGGCCTGTTCCGCGAGGCGAAGGCTATGCCGGGCAAGCTGCTCAGTGGGGGGTTCCTCCACCGCGGTGCCCGGGAGAAGGCCCTCCGCCATTTGGAGCGGAGCGCCACAGCCCAGCTCCACGCCGAGTTCGATCAATGGGAGCGCTGCTTGAAGGCCGCGCAGGAGGCCCGGTCCCTCAGCGAGGCGCGGGCGGTGGATCTGCTCCTCCTCCAGGCCAACGCCCTCGACAATCTGCGCCGCCCCCAGGAATCCATCGCCGTGCTCCGGGAGGCCCAGAAGCTGGAGCCCGGGAACGCCACACTGCAGAACAACCTGGGCTACCTTCTGCTGGAGCAGGGGGGTGACCTCCAGGAGGCCGCCCGGCTCATCGAGGCCGCCTGCCTCACCCAGCCCAAGAACGCGAGCTTCTCCGACTCCCTGGGATGGGTCCAGTTCAAGCAGGGCAAGGTGGGCGAGGCCGAAGCCACCCTCCGTCGGGCCACCCAACTGAACCCCTACAGCCCCGAATCCCGCAAGCACCTGGGGGAGGTGCTCCTGGCCCAAGGCAAGGGCAAGGAGGCGGCTGAACAGTGGGAGCGGGCGCTCGCCTATCCCTTCCCCGACCGCCCAGCCCTGGAGAAGCGCCTCGCGGAGCTCAAGGTGAAGCTCGCCAAGCAGGAAGCAGAGGGCCCGGCCCCGGACCCCACCCCTTCCGGCGAGCCTGAGGAGCGGGACGAGGACTAGGGGACCGAACCTTTCCCCCGCCATCCCCATTCCTGGAGGCATGATGATCCTTCTCCCCGCCCTTCAGGCCCCGGCCCCTCCCGCGCCAGCACCCTTCAAAGCCCTTTATTCCTGGGGTTACCTGGGGGCCGAGGGTGAAGGCCAGGGCACGCTGGCCGTGCTGCTCGAACCCGCCACCGGAAAGCTCGTGCTGGAACTCCATGGGCTGGGGGAGCGTCTGATGCTCCTCACGGGGGATGCCGCCTCCGGGTACCGGGTCCAGGTTCCCCGGCAGAACCTCGATGTCCAGGCCCCGACCCTGGCCAGCCTGCCCCTGCCCTTCCTGCCCAAGGTGGGCAGTGTGGACTCGCTCCGGCAGCTCCTCCAGGAGGGGGCAGGCCCCGGGGTGAAGGTGCAGAAACAAGGCCCAGCCGGCCCCTTGAAGCTCCACTACGTCGGGAAGGATGCGAAGGGCCGGGAAGAGCAGGTTTGGCTCACACGGAAAGGCCCCTGATCGGCTTCACCCGGCCTTGGGCCGACCGGCCTCGATCCAGGCCGAGAGCCAGAGCCCGGCCATGTGGCGGGCCGCCCGGGTGAGCTGATCCTCGACCACGGCCCCCTGCAGGGCCCAATAGTTGCGCCAGTAGCCGACGCTGCGCACAGGCTGGTCCCGGGTCTCCCCCCGGGCAGCTTCCAGATCATCCCCCAGCAGCTTGGGAACCCGGGCGAAGCTCTCCGCCAGCCACGCCCAGGGCGCCTGCGCGATGTCCACGGGGGTGGCCGATCCAGGCTGGATCGAGGCCTCCCCGACATAGCGCTCCACCAGGCCGGATTCCCAACGGCCGTGGACCCCCCGCTGATCCGACAGCTGACCGTCGTGGTTGGTGGTCGTGTGCAGGGGCACGTGCAGGTCGGCCACATAGTGGCTGAGCCAGCCGCTCACCTCGGCCACCTTGGCAGCATCGCCGCTTCGGAAGGCGGCCACCAGCTCCCGATGGCGGTCCTGGATCACCCAGGGCACCGTACCGGCTTTCTGGAACGTGGCTCCCCCCACCTTCGCCAATGCGGCCTCGGCCTCGCGGGGGATGTCTGCCGGCCCCCCGTAGAACTCGGTGTTGAGGTAGTGCCGCGGACCCTCCTTGCGGTCATGGGCGCGCCAGGCATCGGGTTCCACCGCCGCATCGGAGAGCCGGGCTTCACGCCCGGTGTACCAGGCCCGGAGCTCAGGCGGCAGCGCAGTGAGGGCCCGGGCGGCCGTGAGCCGGTGGCCACGCTCCCCCCAGGCCGCCAGAGGCGCGGCCACGAGGAGGACCAGGGCGGGGATGCGATGCGGGGCGAGGAGCGGGATCACTTGGGGATCAGACCGGTTCGCTCCCAGCGGGTCCGCACCAGGAAGTACCGGGCGGCATCGATGTAGTTCGCCGCCACATCCCCGGGGTTCTGGGGCACGTTCGCCTTCTGGTTGTCATCCCCGCCTTCGCGGTAGCTCCACCACACCATGAAGGGCCGCCCCCGCAGGTGGTCCATGGGCAGGAACCCCCAATAGCGGCTGTCCTCGCTGTTCTCCCGGTTGTCACCCATGGCGAACACGTGGCCCGGGGGAACCGTGATGGGGCCCAGGAAGTCCATGAAGCTCCCATCATCCCGGAGATCCAATCGCCCCTGCTTGGGCATGGCGATCATCTCGGGATCGGCGAAGCGCCAGAGGCCCGTGGGCGGGAGGGTCTCCCCCGCATCGCGGGAAGGGGGCCAGGGACCGGGCGTGGGGCCTGCGGCGGTCTGTCCACCGTGGTGTTCGAAGTCCCCCGTGACCTGCTTGCCGTTGATGTAGAGCCGGCGGTTCCGCACTTCGAGCACGTCCCCCGGCAGGGCGACGCACCGCTTCACCCAATCCTGCTCCCGGTCAAAGGGCCACCGGAACACGATGATGTCGCCCCGTTCCACCTGGCGCATGGGGAAGAGTGCGGATTCCCACTTCCACTGGGGTGTGGCGAACACGAACTTGTTGGCCAGGAGGTGGTCCCCGATCATCAGGGAGTTGCGCATGCTCGCAGTGGGGATGGTGAAGTTCTGGGCCACGAAGGTCTTCATGAAGAAGACCACCACCATCGCGAAGAGGATCACCTCCGCATTGTCCCGGAGGAAGCCCTTCCGTACCCCTGGGGGCAGCGCGCTTTCATCGATCTTCTTGCTCACGGATGCTCCGGATCGTCCTGCCCATCAAATCATGAAGCTGCCGGGGGGCGAAGCCCACCTAGCGCCGCGCCGGGGGTTCATCGGTCATCCCGGCGTCCACCAGCCGGTTCGTCACCACCCAGCGGCCCTCCCGCCAGGTCATGCTCTCGACCTCGCCCAGCCCCCGGAGGTAGAGCACCCGGCGACGCACGGCCGGTCCGGTCACTTCCACCCACACGCCCAGGGGATCATGCACGTTCCTCACCTGCGCTGGGTTGGACCAGGCGGCAGGCCCCAGGACCTGGAAGGTCAGGTGCCGCGCGGCGTCCTCCCAGCGGGAGACCCGGTCCGGGAACCCCTTGGGCAGCACCTGGGAGATGGGCTTGCCATCCTCGCCGATGAGTTCCACGCCCCCTTCCTCCACCCGGAGGAGATAGGGCGTCGGCGGCACCTGAAGGGAGGCCTGGGTCAGCTTCACCAGGCCGGGGCGAAGGGGATCCATGAGCCCCTGGGCGACGCGGATCTGGAAGCGGCTTTCCCGCTGGGCCTGGGCCGTGGGCAGGCTGGGATCCTCATAGCCGAGGGTCAGCCCTTCCTCGTAGGGCGCATACACGGGGGGGAGTTCCCGCCGCTTGAGTTGGCAACCCGCCAGGGTCGCCAGGAGGAGGAAGGGAACGAGGCGGGGGGTCACTTGGGGCCCTTCCCGAACTTCGCCATCAGGTCGGACAGGGAGGCGCCGGCCTTGGCGGGTTCGGCCTTCGGACCGAAGGTCCCCCCGCCCTGGTGGGCCCGCTCCGGCCGGGGGCCACGGCCTTCCGGTCGGGGCGCCCGGGGACCCTCTGCGCGGGCGCCCTCGGGCCGGGGCCCCCGGCTTTCCGGTCGGGGCCCGCGATGCTCCGGCCGCTGAGGCCGGGGAGCATCGGGCTTGCGCTCGGCGCGGTGCTCGGGCCTGGGACGCTGGGCTCCCGCAGGGGCGGGCAGGAGGGCCTTGATGGAGAGGGCGATCCGCTTGGCCTGGAGGTCCACCCCCATCACCTTCACCTTCACCACCTGCCCCACGCTCAGGGCGGCGGCGGGTTCCTTGATGAAGGTGTGGCTGATCTCGCTGAGGTGCACGAGGCCATCCTGGTGGACGCCGATGTCCACGAAGGCGCCGAAGGCGGTCACGTTGGTGACGATGCCCTGCAGCTCCATGCCCTCCTGGAGGTCCTCGGGCTTGTTCACGTCATCGCGGAACTGCACGGCCACGAAGGACTCGCGGGGATCCCGCCCGGGCTTCTGGAGCTCGGCGATGATGTCCTTCACAGTTTCCACACCGAACTTCTCATCGATGAAGAGCTTGGGATCGAGGGAGGACAGCACCGCGTCGTTGCCGATGAGCTGGGGCACCGCGAGGCCGGTGGCCTGGCTGATGCGCTGCACCACGGGATAGGCCTCGGGGTGCACGGCGGAGGAATCCAGGGGATTCTCCCCCTCGCGGATGCGGAGGAAGCCCGCCGCCTGGAGGAAGGCCTTCTCCCCGAAGCGGCTCACCTCCAGCAGCTGCTCGCGGCGCTTGAAGGCGCCGTGCTCGAAGCGGTGCTGCACGATGTTCTTGGCCAGGCTCTCGCCCACGCCGGCCACGTAGGCCAGGAGCTTGTAGGAGGCGGTGTTGAGGTCCACCCCCACGCGGTTCACGCAGCTCTCCACCACATCGTCCAGGCCCTTCTTGAGGGAGCCCTGGTGCACGTCGTGCTGGTACTGGCCCACGCCGATGGACTTGGGGTCCACCTTCACGAGCTCCGCGAGGGGGTCCTGGAAGCGGCGGGCGATGCTGATGGCGCCGCGCACGGTGACATCCTGCTCCGGGAACTCCTCGCGCGCCACGTCGGAGGCGCTGTACACGGAGGCGCCGGCCTCGCTCACGGCGATGCAGATCACGGCGTTGCGGCCCGTCTCCCGCAGCCACTCCTTCACCAGCAGCTCGGTCTCCCGGCCGCCGGTGCCGTTGCCGATGGCCACGGCCTCGATGGGGAACTGGCCGAAGAGGCGCTCGAAGGCGGCCTTGGTGCCCTCCACGTCCCGCTTGGGCTCCAGGGGGTACACCGTTTCGGTGTGCACGAACTGGCCCAGGCGGTTCAGCACCGCCAGCTTGCAGCCCGTGCGGATGCCGGGGTCGATGCCCAGGGTGCAGCGCTGGCCGGCGGGGGGCGCCAGGAGCAGGTGGTCGAGGTTGGACTGGAAGACCTTGATGGCTTCGGCGTCGGCCTTCTTCTTGGCCTCCATGCGCACCTCCACCTCGATCGAGGGGGCCAGCAACCGGTCGAAGGCATCCTCGGCCACGGCATGCAGGGCCCGACGGTACCCGCTGGCGGGGTGGGTCTTCACCTTCTGCACGATCTGGGGGATCAGCTTCTCGCGTTCCACATTGAGCTTCACCAGGAGGAAGTCCTCCTTCTCGCCCCGGCGGAGGGCCAGCAGGCGGTGGCTGGGGATCTTGCGGATGGGTTCGCTGAACTCCCAGTAGCTCTTGAACTTCAGGGCATCCTTGGAGTCCTTCTTCTCCTCGCGGAGGGTGGACGCCAGCACGCCGTGATCATGGAACTCCGCGCGCAGCCACTGACGGACTTCGGCATCCTCGGCGATGCGCTCGGCCAGGATGTGGCCGGCGCCCTCCACGCACTCGCTGGGGGCGGTGAGGCCCTCCTCGCCTTCCTTCACATAGGCAGCGGCGAGCATCAGGGGGTCGGCACCCGTCTCATCGGCGATGAGGGCCTCCAGGAGGGACTCCAGGCCCCGCTCCCGGGCGATGGTGGCCTTGGTGCGCTTCTTGGGCTTGTAGGGGAGGTAGAGGTCCTCCAGTTCCGCCTTCACCCAGGTGCCTTCGATCTTGGCTTTGAGCTCGGGGGTGAGCTTGCCCTGCTCGTCAATGGACTTGAGCACGGTCTCCCGGCGCTGGATCAGCTCCGTGAAGTAGGTGTGGCGCTCCTCCACGGCACGGATGGCCACTTCATCCAGGCTTCCCGTGACCTCCTTCCGGTAGCGGGCGATGAAGGGGACGGTGTTGCCCTCCTGCAGCAGGGTGACGATGGCGGCCACCCCGGCCTTGGGCAACTTCAGTTCACGGGCGATGAGATCGAGCACCTGCTCCAAGCGAAGACTCCAGACTCCCGGGGGGAGAAAGGGTCATTCTACCGATGCTGCGCCTGCAGAGCTAAGCCCCAGGATTTTCTCGAGCATTCCCTTGAGAACCCCGTCGTAATCCACGGGATGGGAGACCAGGCCATCGACCCTGCCCCCCTTGAGGGCCAACTTGTGCTTGACGTCCTCCCCCGCTTCGATGAGGACCGCCCCCAAATGGGTGCCCTTGAAGGACTCCCGGAGCTTCGCGATGACATCAAGGCCATGGTGGGGGCCCACCTTGTGCCACACCAGGAGTGCATCCAGCTGATGGATCCGGGAGATCTCCAGCGCCTGCACGAGGCTCCGCGCTTCGTAGATGGCGCGGTACCCATCCACCTGGAGGGTGGACATCAGGATGGCCCGGTCCAGCTCCTCGGGATGCACGATCAGAAGCTGGCGGGTCCGCTTCCGGAGCGTCGTGAGGCGATCCGGCATCTTCATGGCGACCTTGATCTCGAGCAATTCCTTGTCGGAGAGGGCCTCCTCCACCGGGTCCGGCGGTACCGGCTCCTCGAAGGCCGGGATATCCTCCGGTTCCGCATCGGGTTCCTGGCTCAGCTCACCCCGACGGCGCTTGCGGGGAAAACCCTTCCCGAAGAGGGGGATGCGCTGGGACAGCAGCTTGGCCAGGTATTGGCTCTCCAGGCTGCCCAGGCCATCGAAGCGCAGCCCCGCCACCACGCCTTCATCCCGGGCCCCGAAGTGCATGATCGTGGCCCCGCATTCCAGCGTGGGGATGTGGGGCAGCTCCGAGATGCGGATCAGGCCCATGGCCTTCCCCGCGCTCACCAGATCGCCCCGGATGGTGAGCCGGCGGTCCTGGCGGATGTCCATGGCCCGATCCACGCGGAAGGCCAGCCCGCCGATGCCGAGGTTGAGGATGGGACCCGACAAACCGATCCCATCGAAGAGGTTCTCCAGGACCGCCACCATGGCCTTCTCGCGGGCCGTGAAGCGGGTGCGCATGAGACCCCGTCGCTCCGCGTGGTACATGGCCTCCGGGAGCGAGAATTCCCGCTGCAGATACCCCCCGAGCCCCCGGTACTTGACCACCGTGCGGAACCGCTGGCCATCCAGGGGGAAGGTCAGGTGCACGGCCTGCCCCTCCTTCCAGGTCCCAGGGGGCTGGTGCAGGAAGGACAGGGTGAAGGTCCCCTTCTCCTCGCTCACGAGTTCAACCTTCACGGTGCTGCCATGGGGGTCCTCCTCCTTCAGCCTCAACGCCAGGGCCGTACGCAGCCTCGCGAGCTCCTCCAGCCAGGCGAGGACCTGCTCCTTGTCCCGCATGGTCGGTTCCCGGTCGGGCGGCGGGGTGCTGCTGAAGAGGGAGATCAGCGCCATGCCCACTGATCGGCCGCCCCCCCGGCCCCCTGGAAAATTGGGGCGGTTACAATCCCAGCATGGCCGTCAAACCTCTCCAGAAGCTGAAGATCCTGGATCTCTCCCGCATCCTGGCGGGGCCCTTCGGGACCCAGCTCCTGGCGGATTTCGGGGCCGAGGTGCTGAAGCTTGAACCCCCCGACGGCGACCCCACCCGCGGCTGGGGCCCGCCCTTCGAGGAGGGGGATACCGGCGAGAGCGCCTATTTCCGGGCCGCCAACCGGGGCAAGCGGAACGAGGCCATCGACCTCCACACGCCCCAGGGGAAGGCCCGCCTGGAAGAGCTCCTCCTGGAGGCGGATGTGCTGGTGGAGAACTTCCTCCCCGACAGCGCCGATCGCCTGGGTCTCACGTGGGAGCGGCTCCACCGCATCTACCCCAAGCTCATCGTGGCCTCCGTCCGCGGGTTCGCCTCCGATGTGAGCGCCTCCCGGCGGGCGGGCTATGACTTCATCCTCCAGGCCGAGAGCGGTTGGATGAGCATCACCGGGGAGGAGCACGGCCGCCCCATGAAGGTGGGCGTGGCGCTGGTGGATGTGCTCGCCGGCCTCTACCTCGCCAACGGCATCCAGACCGCCCTGCTCCACCGCGAGCGCACCGGCGAAGCCCTCCAGGTGGAAGTTCCCCTCATGGAAGCCGCCATGTCGGGCCTGGTGAACGTGGCCGCCAGCACCCTCATGACCGGCGAGACCCCCGCCCGCTATGGGAATGCCCACCCCCAGATCGTGCCCTACCAGACCTTCCCCTGCCGCGATGGCGAGGTGGCCATCGGTGTGGGCTCCGACAAGCAGTTCGAGATCCTCGCCCTGTGGTTGCGGCTGGACCTGGAGGCGAACCCGGGCTGGCGGCGCAACCGCGGTCGGGTGGAGGATCGGATCAACCTCGTGGCCGCCATCGAGCGGGGTCTCGCACCCCTGGCCGCCGACGACGTGGTGGCCTTCTGCGACGAGAACGCCATCCCCGCCAGCCGTGTGCGCACCGTGGACGATGTGCTCTTCCGGAAGGCCGGCGAGCTGCACCATCTGATCCAGCCGCTGCTGGACGAGGAGAGCGGCCGCATGGTGCCCACCCTGTCCAGCCCTGTGCTCCTCAACGGCCAGCGGGCCTGCGCCCCCCTCGCCCCGCCCCGGCTGAAGAAGCTCCCGTGAAACCCAGGAACGGCCTCCGGCCCCTCTCGGGCCAGGCCGCGGGCCTGGGCCCCGATGCCCGCACGGTGGAGGCGGAAGCCCGCCTGCGCCGGGCCTGGGACTTCATCGTGGGTCCCCACTTGGCGGACCGGACCCGCCTCCTTTCCTTCCGACGCGGCATCCTCACCATCGGCTGCTGGGACGTGACCCGCATCGGCAGCCTGCGTCAGGCCGCCGAGGGGGCCTGGCCCCAGGTGCAGACCCGCCTCCAGGAGGCCCTCCGCCTGCGCGCCAACTCCGTCCAGGTACTCCCTTGCGACCCTCCCCTTGCGGAGCCCACGCCTGCGGACGACGACGCCGCGCCGGTCGGCTTCGACGCCCTCCTCGATCGCCTGCAGGGCGCCGCCCGCCGGCACCGCCGGAGCTGAGTGGACGGATCGGGCCCGACACGCTATCCTCATTCCTTTCGGGGCGTGGCTCAGCCTGGTAGAGCGCTCGGTTCGGGACCGAGAGGTCGGAGGTTCGAATCCTCTCGCCCCGACCAAACGAATAAAGGGACCCAGTGGGTCCCTTTATTCGTTTGAGTCGTCGGGGCGAGAGGGTTCGGACCTCCGAGTGGGACCGTGGAGGGCCTCCAGTGGAGGCCCGGGAGCGGGACCGGCGGCCTGCGCAGCAGGACGCAGTTCGAATCGGGCTCGTGGGGGTCGCGCCGACCCATCGGCAAGGAGGGTTCGGCCCCTCAACGCCTTCCCTGCCCCGTCCCCGCGACAACCCTCCCGATTTTTCCCACCCCCACCCCCCTTGCACCCTCTGATAACCTAATCCCACCAATCCTTTTCGACCGACCGCTGCACCGGCCTGGGGTCTGTCTGTGCCATTTCCATTCCGTCACGGCTATGCCACACTGGGTCCCTCGCGCGGGGAGCCCCTCGATGTCTGAAGTGTGCACCGTCCTCACCACCTGTGGCAGCGAGGAGACCGCCCTCACCATTGCCGCAGCCCTGGTGGATCAGGGCTATGCCGCTTGCGTGAACATCCTCCCGGGGATCAAGAGCTACTACTTCTTCAAGGGGGAGACCCACCTGGATGAAGAGGTGCTGCTCATCATCAAGACCCAGAAGGAGCTCTTCCCCCGGGTGAGCGAGGTCATCACCGACCTGCACACCTATGAGATCCCCGAGATCCTCATGTTCAGCGTGGAGGCCGGCTCCGAGCCCTTCCTCGACTGGATCCGCCAGGCCACGGGCCGGCTCGTCTGACGGGATCCAGCCTTTCGGAGGGAGGCCTCTGAAGGTAGTCTGGAAGGTGGGTCGCTTGGACTTTCCAGGCGCCGGGGCCGCTGCCGCCGCGTGGGCCGCCCATCGCCAGGAGCCTTCATGGAAGCCCATCTGTCCCTCGAGTTCCTCCGCGTCGTCGAGCAGGCCGCCATCGCCTGCGCTCGCAGCATCGGCCACGGCCGCCGGAAGCACAGCGACAAGCTGGCGGTGGAGGCCATGCGGAAGGCCATGGAGACCGTCCGCATGGATGGCACCATCGTCATCGGCGAGGGGGAGCGCGATGAGGCTCCCATGCTGTACATCGGCGAAAAGGTCGGCATGGGCGCGGGCCACCCCTCCGTGGACATCGCCGTGGATCCCCTCGAGGGCACCAACCTCTGCGCCACGGGTGCCCCCAACGCCATCGCCGTGCTGGCCGCCACCGAGGGGGGTGGCCTGCTCCACGCCCCCGACCTCTACATGCAGAAGCTGGTGGTGGGCCCCGCCGCCAAGGGCAAGGTGCACTTGGATGCCCCCGTGCACGAGAACCTAGCCGCCATCGCCAAGGCCCTGGATCGCCCCGTGGGTGAAATCACGGTGTCGGTGTTGGATCGCGATCGCCACGCCACGCTCATCGAGGAGATCCGCAAGGCCGGCGCCCGCATCCAGCTCATCGGCGATGGCGACCTGAGCGCAGCCATCTCCGCCGCCGTGGGCGGCACGGGCATCCACGCCGTGATGGGCACGGGCGGCGCCCCCGAGGGCGTGCTCTCCGCTGCGGCCCTGAAGTGCCTCAACGGCGAGATCCAGGGTCGCCTCGTGGTGGACACCAACACCGCCAGCCGCGAGAAGGCCGAGGCCATGGGTGCCCGCTTCGACAAGATCTACACCACCGACGAGCTCTGCCCGGGCAAGCAGATCATCTTCGCCGCCGCCGGCGTCACCACGGGCAACCTGCTCGAGGGCGTGCAGTTCTTCGGCCACGGCATCCGCACCAAGAGCCTCATCCTCACCTACACCGACCGCAAGGTGCGCTTCATCGACACCGTGCACGTGCATGAGGGCGAGAACATCACCATCC
Organism: Holophagaceae bacterium; assembly: GCA_044229665.1. GTDB lineage: Bacteria > Acidobacteriota > Holophagae > Holophagales > Holophagaceae > JAFDVN01. The sequence continues at coordinate 30,052 of JBGASN010000014.1, read as the reverse complement.
GGTTCTAACCGAAAAGCCCTAGGCAGGCGGGGGCCATTGAGGCAATATTTGCCTTAATGGCCCCCGCTCCTGAATCCTGGCGCTCCTGGCGCTACCGCTGGCTCATCAACCTGTGGCCCTGCTACCTGGGCACGGGGGGCCGACTCACCTACCTCGCGGCGGACTGGCGGGAGGTGCGGGTGAAGGTGCCCCTCTCCTGGCGCACCAAGAACGCCTACGGTACCCACTTCGGGGGCAGCCTCTACGCCGCGGTCGATCCCCTCTTCGTGCTCATGTACCGGAAGGTGCTGGGGCGCGAGATCCAGGTGTGGGACAAGGCCGCCACCATCCGCTTCCGAAGGCCCGGCCGCAGCCACCTCCACGCCACGCTGACGGTGCCGGATGGGGAGGTGGCGGCCATCCGGGCGGCCCTCACCGAGGCTCCCAAGATCGACCGCACCTACACCGTGGAGCTGCGGGATGCCACCGGCGAGGTGCACACCGTGATCGAGAAGGTGGTCCACTTCCGCCGGCGGGAAGCTGACGCCCGGTAACCGTTGGCGTCCTCCCCGCCCTCGGCTAGCCTGCCTCGATGCGCGAATCCTGGAGCAGTCGAGCCTCCCGCTGGATGTTCAACTGGTGGCCCTGCTACCGGGGCACGGGTGGACGGGTCACCTTCATTTCCGCGGACTGGCAGACGGTCAAGGTGAAGCTGCCCCTGAACCTGCGCACCCGCAACTACGTGGGCACCATCTTCGGGGGCAGCCTCTACGCCGCCGTGGACCCCTTCTTCATGCTCATGCTCATGAAGAACCTGGGGCCGGACACCATCGTGTGGGACAAGGCCGCCCTGATCCGGTTCCGACGACCGGGCCGGAGCCTCCTCACCGCGGAGTTCCACCTCGACGACGAGGAGCTGGATGCGATCCGCGCCCTGCTGCTGACCCAGCCCAAGGTGGATCGCACCTACACCGTGGCCCTGGTGGACGCCGCCGGGGAGGTGCACGCGGTGGTGGAGAAGACCATCCACCTGGCGCGGAAGGCCTGAGCTACTTCACCAGCTCGCTGGCCTTCACGAATCGGATCTCCCCCTTCACGCGGGGCACCAGCTTCTCCAGGGCCTCCACGGTCTCGGGGTAGATGTGGCCGATGGCCAGGGCCTCCCCGTCCTTGCGGGCCAGGGCCACGGCCCGATCCCACTGCTTCTCGATCTCCGCGAAGGCCTTGTCATCATCCAGGAAGACATTGCGGCGGGTGGTGGGGATCTTGAGGCCCCGGGCCACCTCCTCGGCCACGGTTTCCTTGCTGGTGCGGCTGTCCACGAAGAAGAACTTCCGCGTCTTCACCTCCTGGAGCACCCAGGTGATGCGCTGACGGTCGGCGGTGAGCCTGCTGCCCATGTGGTTGTTGGTGCCGATGGCATGGGGGATCTCACCCAGGGCCTTCTTCGCGCGGCGCCGCAGCTCACCTTCATCGAGGTTGGCGAGCAGGGCATCGGGGCCGGGATCCTTCGTGGCCAGGCCTTCCATGGGCAGGTGGAGGATCACCTCCTTGCCCAGGTCATGGGCCAGGTGGGCGCTCTCCTTGGTGAATTCCTGATAGGGCAGTACCGCCACGGTCAGAGGGACCTGAAGGCTGCAGAGGCGACGCACCAGCTCCGGTGGGGCGTAGCCCAGGTCATCGATGACGATGCAGAGGCGCGGCAATGCGGTGGCCTCCGGCTTGGCCGGCCCCGGCTTCACCGGCTCGGGTCGGGGCTCCGCCTTGGGCTCCGGTCGTGCCGGGGGTTCCGGCTTCGGGGCCTTGGGCTCCCCGTGGGGCTTGGGGGCCGTCTTGCCTGGTCGTGGGGACTCCTTGGGCGTGGGCCGCCGGTCGCAGGCATGCTGGCTGAGCAGGAGCCCCAGGCCCAAGCCGAAGACCACCGCCAGGAGCGCCCCCAGGATGAGCTTCGGGGTGGAGGCGCGGCCCCCCCCCGAGGTCCGCTTCGCCATCAAGCGGCCTTGGCGGGCTCAGGCGCCGAGGCGACCGGTTTCGCAGCGGCTTCCCAGAGCTTATTGAGGTGCTCCACCTCATCCTTGCCCCGCACGGCGGTGGTGGGCACCACGCCCTGGCGGTCGAGCTTCTCCCCACCCGCCCCCAGGTACCGACGATGCACGAGCTCCACCGCACCCCCCTGGCGCAGGGGGAAGCGGGCCCGCTCCACCATCAGCCCCAGGCTCCGCTCACCCACCACGGCCATGCCGGCCTTCTTGAGGGTGGCGGCCAGCAGCTCCGCCGCACCCTGGGTGGAGGGGGCCTGGAAGATGGCCACCTTGGTGAAACCCAGGGGCTGCCCCGCGGGAACCGCGAGGGCCTGGTCCGGCTTCCCAGCTTCCTGGAGCGTTCCGAAGGGGGCGCCCGGGGTGAACAGGGCCGCGACCTTGCGGGCCTCCTCGGCGGAGCCCTCCAGGCACTCGCGCAGGTCCAGGGCCAGGGGCTTCTGGCGGTCCTGGGCCAGCAGCAGGCGCTGCAGCTCCTGGGCACGGCCCTCCAGGAGATCCGGGATCACCACCCGCAGACCCTGGGCTTCGGACTTCAGCTCCAGGCCCCGGGCCACGGGCTTGCGGCGGGTCACCACGACCTTGTTCTGCTCATTGGTGGCTGCGGCGAAGCGGAAGAGGGACACCGAGCTTCCCTCCGTACCCTTGAGGCGACGTTCCAGCTCGAAGGCGCTCAGGGCGCCCACGCTCTCGCCATCCACCTTGCGGATCACATCGCCCACCTGGATGCCGGCCTGGGCGGCGGGCCCCCCAGGCACCACACCGATGACCTGGGCATAGAGGCCCTGGGCCCCCCGCTTGATCACCTTGAGCCCGCAGTCCGCAGGCCCGGGCTCCGGGGAGCGCAGTTCCTCCTGGCTTAAGATGCTGTTGAGGGGGTGGGCCCGCTCCAGCACGGCCTGGATGCCGCCGCCGATGACCCGCTCCATGTCCGGGCGGTCCACGTAGTTCTGCTGCACCAGGGAGAGCACGTCCTGGATGTCCGAGAGGCCCGCCAGGGGATCCTGGGCCACCTTGCCTGCCTGGGGCTTCGGCGCGGGCGCCTGGGGCTTCAGGATGGGCAGGCTGAAAGCCGCCACCAGGGGCAGGGACACGACGCTGAGCCAGGCACGGGGATGCATAGTTGTTCCAGTTCCATGGGGGCGCGGGGCGCCTGAATGGGACAGCGCTCCGAGGAGCGCTGGATCACTGGAAGAAGGCTATCAGCTGTCGCCGGGGAACACGCCCCCCGGTTCGCCCCTTGGGCACGCTCCTAGGCCTTCAGGTCGAGGGTCGACTTCAGGCGTTCGTCCTCGGATTGCACCATCCGCAGGTTGGCCGAGTAGAGGAGCCCATCCACAAAGGACTGCGTGAACTCCCGGGCCAGGTCCACGTTGGACCCCCCGGGCACCCCGGGACTCGGGTCCTTGGACACCTGGGACACGCGCACGCCCCCGGAGGCCTGATCGGCCAGGTCCACCCGGGTGGCCTGGTAGCCGTCGCTCAGCAGGTTCGCCACGTTGTTGCCCCCCGCCTGCCGACGACTGGCGGCGGCGTTCAGGCCCGACAAGGCGATGGCAAAGGCGTCCATGGCTTCCCCCACCCGCCTCATCGGCCGGGGAGGGGCCGGACATGACCGGAAATCAGCCCTGGAACCAGCCCGAACCGCTCTGGAACCCCTTGTCCTTGGCCTTCATCTGGGCGTGGCGGGCCTGGCCCAGGGCGATGAGGCGATCCAGGAGCTCCGGGTAAGGCACCCCGCTGGCGGCCATCATCTTGGGATACATGGAGATGCTGGTGAACCCGGGGATGAGGTTGATCTCGTTGAGGAAGACCTTGCCCGTGAGCCGCTCCAGGAAGAAGTCCACCCGGGCCATGCCGTAGGCATCCAGGGCCTGGAAGGCCTGGCCCGCCTGCTTGCGCACCAGGTCGATGAGCTCACCCGGGAGGTCCGCCGGGATCTGGGTGGTGCTCTTGCCCGCGATGTACTTGTCTTCGAAGGTGTAGAACTCGTCCGCCACCAGGACCTCCCCCGGCTGGGAAACGAAGGGGTCCTCCCCGCCCAGCACGGCCACTTCGATCTCCCGCACCTCCAGCCCCTGCTCCACGAGCACCCGGCGATCGTAGGTGAAGGCCTTGTCCAGGGCCGCGGGGAGCTCCGCGGCGGTCTTCACCTTCGCCACGCCGATGCTGGAGCCCAGGTTCGCGGGCTTGAGGAAGCAGGGCAGCCCCAGCCGGCGCAGCTCCGCCAGACAGGCCTCCCGCTGGTGGGCCCAGCGCTCCTCCGTGAGTCCCACATACGGCACCACGGGCAGCCCCTCGCTCTCCCAGATGCGCTTGGTGATCCACTTGTCCATGCCCGCGGCCATGGCCAGCAGACCCGCCCCGGTGTAGGGCCGGTGCAGCAGCTCCAGGTAGCCCTGGATCTGGCCATCCTCGCCCCCGGCGCCGTGCAGGGCGTTGAAGAAGAGGTCGGGCAAGGGGGTCGACTCCGCGCCCCGCTCCAGGGGCAGGAAGGGATGCTCACTGCGGGCCGGGATCTCCCCCGCCGCCAGCCGGGAGAAGGGGTCCCCCGTCACCACCCACACCCCGTTGCGGGCGATGCCCATGGGGCGCACCTCATAGCGCTGGGGATCCAGGTGCTGCGCGATGCTCCGTGCCGTGACGATGGAGACTTCGTGCTCGGGGGATTCCCCGCCGAAGAGGAGGCCGATGGAGAGACGGGTGGACATGCCAACAGGCTACCAGCCTCCCTTGATGAGCCCGCTCAATCTGCCATGCTGGAGCCCGCCACCCCGAGGTCCCCTTGCGCACCGCGATCTATCCCGGATCCTTCGATCCCGTCCACTTCGGCCACCTGGACCTCATCCAGCGGGCCGACAAGCTGGTGGATCGCCTGGTGGTGGCCGTCCTCCACAACGAGGCCAAGAAGCCCTGCTTCAGCGTGGAGGAGCGCATCGGCTTCCTGCGCGAGATCACGGCGGACCTGCCCAAGGTGGAGGTCACCTCCTTCCACGGTCTGCTCGTGGACTTCGCCCGCAAGGAGAAGGCCCAGTTCATCGTGCGGGGCCTCCGAGCGTTCAGCGACTTCGAGTTCGAGTTCCAGATGGCGCTCATGAACCGCAAGCTGGCTCCGGAGCTGGAGACGGTGTTCCTCATGCCGAAGGAGAAGTACTCCGCCGTGAGCTCCAAGCTCGTGCGGGAGATCGGGCACTTCGGGGGCGACCTCTCCGAGCTGGTGCCGGAGATCCTCCGGGCCCGGGTGACCTCAGGGCTCCTGAAGTAGGGGGCGGGGATCCCAGTAGATCCGGTAGGCGGCGATGGTTCCTTCCGGGTGGAACGTGAACAGGGAGATGCCCTGGATGGCCATGGGCGCGCCATCCCACCGGCGGGCCTCCCCCGCCCATCCCACCGCCACCTGATCCTGGGCCTGGTAGGCCCGGCCCGGATGCATCTGGATCTCGGGGAACCGGGCCACGGCGGACTCGTACACGGCCCGGAGGGAGGCGCCCCCCCGTAGGCCCGCGCCCACCAGGGTGCCGCCGGCCAGGGCGCCTTCCCGGAACTGGCCCATGAGCGCATCCCAGTCCCGGGCGTTGAAGCGGGCGAAATAGGCTTCGATCGCCTGGCGGTGCAGGGGATCCACGGCGCTCGGGTCCTCCGGTCCGGTCCCCGTGAGCGGGCGGGGATTCCAGAACACCCGGGCCAGGCGGATGAGGGAGTCCGCGTCGAAGGCGAAGAGGGAGATCCCCTCCACCGGGATGCGGGTTCCGGAGCTGTTGCGGACATCGCCGGCCCAGCCCACGGCCACCTCCTGCTGGGCCTGGAACAGGCTCACCGCGTTCATGGTGAGATCCCCCATGGAGCCGCTGGCCGTGCGCAGGATCGCCTTCTGGACGCCGACCCCCGACAGGGGTTTCCCGGTCAACGTCCCCCCCACGGCCCCCTCCGGATGGAAGCAGGCCAGGTAGGCCTTTTCGTCCCGGGCATTGAAGGCCCGGTAATAGGCCTCCACGCGGGACTTCAGGTCGGGGTCAACCACGATGACTCCAGGGGGGATGCGGGGGAAGGTACTCCATCCTGCGGGAGACCGTGGACGCCGGAAACCGGCAGGTTCAACCCACTTCGGCCAGCTTCAGGCGCACCTGCTCGCGCTGCAGCCAGGCCTGCTGGGCCTCGGTAAGCCCCGTGACCACGGCCTTCTCCGCGGCCTCCCGGCAGCGGTCCAGCAGGTGGCGATCCCGCACCAGGTCCGCCACCTGGAACTGGGGAACGCCGGACTGCCGGGTTCCGAAGAACTCCCCCGGCCCCCGGAGCTCCAGGTCCTTCTGGGCGATGCGGAAGCCATCCTGGGTCTGCACGAGGGTCTGAAGGCGCTCGGTCTCGGAGCCGCTGATCATCAGGAAGTGGCTCGCGTGGGCCCCCCGCCCCACGCGGCCCCGCAGCTGGTGGAGCTGGGAGAGGCCGAAGCGCTCGGCGTGATCCACCACCATCACCGTGGCGTTGGGCACGTCCACACCCACTTCGATGACCGTGGTCGCCACCAGGATGCGGGCCTCCCCCCGCACGAAGCGCTGCATGCGGGTCGCCATCTCGTCGGCCTTCAGGCGGCCATGGACCACCTCCAGGGGCACCTCGGGGAAGATCCCGCGGAGGAGCCCTTCCATGGCCTGGATGTCGCGTAGCTGCACCTTCCCCTCATCGCTGGGATCGATGCTCGGGCTCACCACGTAAGCCTGGCGCCCCTCCGCGAGCTCGCGGCGCACCCGCTCCCAGGCCCGCTCCGCATGATCCGGATCCACCAGGGTGGTCTTGATGGGCTGCCGGCCCGGCGGCAACTCGTCGAGCACCGACTGCTCCAGGTCGCCGAAGAGGGAGAGGGCGAGGCTGCGGGGGATGGGCGTGGCGCTCATCACCAGGAAGTGGGGATCGCCCCCCTTCTCCTTCAGGGCCTCCCGCTGCTTCACCCCGAAGCGGTGCTGCTCGTCCACCACGGCGAGCCGCAGGTCGCGGAAGGCCACCGCCTCCTGGAAGAGCGCATGGGTACCCACCACATAGGCCGCCTCCCCGGAGGCGATGCGGGCCAGGGCGGCCCGCTTCTCCGCGGCCTTCATCCCTCCCAGGAGCACCTGCAGGCGGCCCGCCTCCGGCCCCAGGTAGCGCCCCAGGCTGGCGGCGTGCTGGCGGGCCAGCACCTCGGTGGGCACGAGGAAGGCCCCCTGCCCCCCCGTTTCCGCCACCATGGCCAGGCTGAGGAAGGCGACCAGGGTCTTGCCGCTCCCCACATCCCCCTGCAGGAGCCGGTGCATCACCCGCCCGGAGGTGAGGTCGTCCACCACCTCCTTGAAGGCCCGCCGCTGGGCCCCCGTGAGGGGGAAGGGGAGGTAGCCCTTGAGGCGCTCCCGTAGCTCCGGGGAGGTGGGGATGACCCGGCCGCGGCGGTGGAGCCTCCCCGCCCGACGCAGGGCCACCCCCAGGGCGAAGGCGAAGAGCTCCTCCGCCGCCAGGCGCTGGTGGGCCAGGGAGGTGCCCTGGGCCAGCTCCCGGGGATCCGCCTCATCGGGGGGCTGATGGAGGTGCCGGAGGGCCTCCAGGGAGTCCGGCAGGCCCTTCCGCAGCTCCAGGGGCAACCACTCCTCGGGATCCACCCGGTTCAGGGCCTCCTGGGCCAGCTGGGCCCGCACCCGGCTCGAGAGGGGCCCCATGCGCCGATACAGCGGGAGGTAGCGGCGCACCCAAGCCCCCTCATCCTCCTTGCTGAACCGCTCAAAGGCAGGGCTGCGCAGCTCCAGCCCCGCGCGCCCCAGGGCCAGCGTGCCCCAGGCCAGGAGCCGGTCGCCCACCTTCAGCCCCTTGGCGAGCCAGGGTTGGTTGAAGAACAGGAGCCGCAGGGACCCGGTGCCATCCTCCAGCAGCACCTCGGTGATCATCATGCGGCGCACCCGGGTGGCCGCCTGACGGACGTCCGTGATGGTGCCCAGCACGGTGATGGCCTCCCGGGCCTGGCCCCCATGCTCGAAACCCCAGGCGTCCAGCTTCCCCAGGGGGGTGAGGTCGCCCCGGTCCACATAGCGGTACGGCAAGGCCAGGAGGAGGTCCCGCAGGGTCCCGATGCCCGCCTCCTGCAGCGCCGCCGCCCGGGCAGGCCCCAGGCCCCGGAGCACGCTGGCCTTGGCGCTGAGGGGGAGGTTGGGAAAGCCGGACATGGGTGCTGGCAGATTAACGGATCCGCTCAGACAGCTGGACATGCACCTGGATTCCAACTTCCATCACAGCACGATGCAACGAACATGCTTGCATTTTGTCGGCATCGGCTCACATTTTGTGGATTCCTTCCGGTGTCCCATGCCCAAGATCGATAAGATGCTCGCCCTCCTCCTCCAGAAGGAAGGGCAGACCCTTCGGCTGGATCCGGGGGAGCTGCCGGCCATGGATCTGCCTGGGGGGTACCGCCAGAACCTCGGGATCCAGGAGTCCATGGGCTCGGTGCTGGACGGTCTCGCCAAGGAGCTGGTCCCCAAGGACCTTGAGACCCCCTACCTCCGGGGGGAGCGGGTCCAGTTCCCCTACACCTACGAGGGGGTGCCCTTCACGGTGGTGCTGGTGAAGTCCCCGTTCGGCACGCGGATCGTGGCCGCCAAAGGGGTCGCGAAGGGAGGCCACCGGGAGGGGGGCAGCCCCACCGGCCCGGTGGCCGCAGCGCCCGAAGGCAGGACCCTGGAGCTCCTCCTGGGGCGCCTCCTGGCCTCCGGGGCCTCGGACCTCTACCTGAACCCGGAGGAGGTTCCCGTGGTCCAGGGCCAGGGCCGCTACCGCACCTGGGAGGACCTGGGCCCCACGACCCTCGCGGAGGTGGAGGCGCTCATCAAGGAGGTGGCGCCCACCAGGCTTCTGGAGGCCTTCACGGGCGGCGTGGATGCGGAGTTCGCAGTGGACCATCCCAAGCGCCAATGCCGGTTGCGGGTGAACCTCCTCCACGGCAGCGCCGGCCCGGCCCTCAACCTGCGCATCCTCCCCCGGGAAGTACCCGATGCCGCCAGCCTCGGTCTCCGGGAGGAGGTGCGCCGACTCGCCCACCTCAACCGGGGTCTGGTGGTGTTGGCGGGCCCCATGGGCAGTGGCCGGACCTCCACCCTGGCCTGGTTGCTGGCGGAGGTCCGCGCCCACCGCGAGGCCTACCTCGTGACCCTGGAGGACGCCATCGAATACGTGCTCCCCGCGGGGGATGGTGTGGCGCGGCAGCGGGAGATCGGCCGGGATCCCGAGCGCCAGGCCCGGGCCATCCGCGCCGCCCTCCGCCAGGGCCCCGACCTGCTCGCCGTGGATGAGTGGGCGGGAGGACCCGGCTTGGAATCCCTCCTGGAGGCGGCCTGTGAGGGCCGGCTCGTCTTCCTCGTCCTGCGGGCCCCTTGCGCTCTGGACGCGCTGCGCCGCATCGAAGGGTCCGTGCCCCCCGAACGGCGTCCCTGGGTGCACGCCCTGCTGGCCGAAGGCCTCAAGGCGGTGGTGGGGCACGCCCTGATCCCCCGCAGCGGAGGTGGGCTGGTGTTGGCCCAGGAGACCCTGTTCAACACCCCCGCCGTGGCCGAGGTTCTGCGCTCGGGGAACCTGGATCGGATCCCCTCCGTGCAGAAGGGGGCGCGCTACGGCCAGCACAGCTCCGCCGAGGCCCTGGCGGATCTGGTGAAGACCCACCGGGTGGAGGCCATGGACGCCTACCGGCGGGCCTCGGACCGGGAAGCCTTCATGACCGCCTGTCGCAAGGCCGGCATGGACTTCGACCCCCGGGCCGACGGACGCATCACCGAGGAGTGAGCGGTTCCCCCACTCGCGCCACCAGATCCGCCAGGCACCGTTCCACCGCCTGGTTGGGAACGGGGTTCTTGCCGAGCTTGATGCGGGCGTAGGGCGTGGCCATGTGGGAGGCGCAATGAGCCTCGATGAAGTCGTGCAGGTTGGCCTGCTGCAGGGTCACCACCACCCGGTTCTCACGCCCCATGGCCTCCGCATTCCGCCGCTGATGGTCCCCGGCGCTGGTGGGCAGGGGGATCATGAGCGCCCCCCGGCCTGCGGCCTTCAGTTCCGCGCAGGTGCTCGCCCCCGCCCGGCACACCACGAAGCTGCTGTCCTCCAGCGCCTGGGCCATGTCCTCGATGAAGGGCACCAAGCGGTGCCGGTCCTCCCGGGGTCGATCCTTGAGTCGCTCAAATTCCCCTGGCCCGGCCTGGTGGAGGATGTGCCAGTCGGGGAACTGTTCCAGGAGGGGGGGCGCCGCCAGGAACATCGCTTCGTTGATGGCCCGCGCTCCGCCGCTGCCCCCCATGATCAGCAGCTGGAAGGGCGCTTGGAGCTCCTTGATCGGCTTGAAGGCGCGGAGGAAGGCCGACCGCACCGGGGTACCCACCGTGAGGCAGTCGGCGCTGGGCAGCAGGGGCTGCATGCCATCCACGCCGCACCAGACCCGCCGGGCCCCGGGGGCCACCTGCTTCACCAGCAGTCCGGGGGCCGCATTGCTCTCGTGCAGGAAGTAGGGGATGTCCAGGGCCCGGGCCGCCAGCAGCGCGGGGCCCGCCCCATAGCCACCCGTGCCGATGACCGCCCAGGGGCGCTGGACCCGCCAGAGGGCCTTCAGCTTTGCGGTGGCCCGCCACGTCTTCCAGGCGGCCCGGCCCATGGCCCACGGGCTGCGGCCCAGGAAGCCCTCCACGTCCAGGAGCAGGTGGGGCCAGCCACTCTCCGGAAGCTTGCGGGCCTCGATGCCCCGCTGAGCCCCCACGAAGGCGATGGGCAGGTGGGGCCATCGGGCCCGGGCACCTTCGGCGATCGCCACCGCCGGGAAGTAATGCCCGCCCGTACCCCCTCCCGTCAACACGAGGGCCTGGGTGAAATCCGGTGACTGCATCGGGTGACCCGCTCCGTGGAAGGCGCCCCGATCGGATGGGGTCGCTCGGAACAGGCTAGCAGGTGGCCTTCAGGGCATTCCGAGCAGCTTCTTGATCTTGGCGAGCAGGCGCGGGAATTCCACGGGTTTGGTCTCGAAGTCGTCGCAACCCGCGGCGATGGCCTTGTCCTGATCACTCTGCAGCGCGTGGGCGGTGAGGGCGATGATGGGCATCCGCGCCCCCTTGGCCCTCAGGGCCCTTGTGGCATCGAACCCATCCATGACCGGCAGGCCGATGTCCATGAGCACCAGGTCGGGGGATTGGGACAGGGCCACCTCGACCCCCGCCTCCCCGTCTTCGGCGAAGATCACGTCCAGCCCCTGCCGCTTCAGGAGGCGGGACAGGGAGTCCCGGTTCAGCTCGTTGTCCTCGACCAACAGGATCTTCGGCATGCTCAGACTCCCTTTCCTGCATCCCCGTCGGAGCCCTTGCCCCGGGTGATGATCCCCCGGACGAGCTCCACCAGTTCCTTGCGTCCCTGCCCGCCCTTTTGGACCACCCGCTGGATCTGCGGCCAGTCGAGACGCGCACGATCTTCCGGTGTGATCTCCTTGGCGGTCACCACGATGACGGGAATCTCCTTCCAGGCGGGTCGCGCCTGGAATTCCGCCACCAGCTCGAAGCCGTCCATGCCCGGCATCATGAGATCCAACAGGACTAGGTTGGGCACCCGGTCCTCCAGGATGGCCATTGCCTGTAGCGCATTGGTGGCGGGCAGGCAGGACCAGCCACTGCGCTCCACCATCTGCCGGTAGGCCTCCAGGGTCGCTTCGTCATCCTCCACCACGAGGATGCTGAAGGGCGGCTGTCCCCGGCGGTGGTGATCCAGCACCCTCGCCACGGCCTCGGGACTCACAGGCTTCAAAAGGTAGTCGGCAGCGCCCAGGGCAAAACCCTTCTCCTTGTCCTCCACCATGGTGAGGAGCACCACGGGTATGGAGGCGGTGCGCCGGTCAGCCTTCAGTTCGCTGAGCACCATCCAGCCATCCACGCCGTTCATGAGGATGTCCAAGGTGATCACATCGGGGTGCAGCGCCCGCGCCACCTCCAGGCCCTCGTGGCCATCGGCGGCCGTGGCCACCCAGTAGCCCTCCTTCACCAGGGCCCGGGACATGGCATCCCGCATGGCGGGGTCATCGTCGATGATGAGCGCCGTGGCCCGGCGGCCGCGGGGCGTGACCTCCTCGGCACGGGGCTCGGTCACGGAGACGACCGGCTGGGCCTGGGTCCCCAGGGGCAGCTCCACCGTGAAGGTGCTGCCCTCCCCGGGGGTGCTGGTGACGCGGATGTCACCGCCCATGAGCTGAACGAGCTTCCGGCTGATGGTGAGCCCCAGGCCGGTTCCCCCATACCTGCGGGTGGTGCTGTCATCCGCCTGGGTGAACTCTTCGAAGATCTTGCGGGCCTGCTCGGCGCTCATGCCGATGCCGCTGTCCTTCACCCGGAAAAACACCCGGCCATCGGCCGTGTCCACCTTCAGCTCCACGAAGCCGTGCTGGGTGAACTTGGAGGCGTTGTTGAGCAGGTTGTAGAGGGTCTGCCGCAGTTTGGTGAGATCGGCCCGGATGGTGGTGACCCGGGGATCCACGAGCACCTTCAGCTCGTTTTGATTCTTCTCCACCAGCGGTTTCACCGTGGCGACAACCTCGGCCACGAGCGTGGCCACGGAGACGTCCTCCATGTAGAGGGTCATCTTGCCCGCCTCGATCTTCGACAGGTCGAGGATTCCGTCGATGAGGGAGAGCAGGTGCTTGCCGGCGCCGTGGATCTTCTGGATGTCCGGCACCAGGGAATCCATCCCCTGGTCCCGGGCATCCTCCTGGAGCAGTTCACTGTAGAGCAGGATGGCGTTCAGGGGCGTGCGCAGCTCGTGGCTCATGTTGGCCAGGAACGCGCTCTTGGCCCGGGAGGCGTCTTCGGCCTTCTCCTTGGAGATCAGGAGCTGCGTGTTGACGCGGATGAGTTCATCGGTGCGCTCGGCCACCTGCACTTCCAGCTGCCCCTGATTCTCCAGGAGCTGCTGGTCCCGCCGTTGGATCTCCTGGAGCATCCCGTTGAAGGCATGGGCCAGCTCCCGGAGCTCCCCGCCGCCGGATTCCTCCACGCGGATCCCGTAGTCATTGCCCTGGCTGATGCGCCGGGAGGCTGCGGCCAGCCCCAGGATGGGATCGGAGATCATGCGCTGGAGTCGGCTGCCGGCCAGGAACACCAGACCGAACACCACCACCAGGATCACGCCCTGGATCTGCATGGCATAGATCAGGCGGGAGCGTACCTCGGTCTGATTGCTGCGGATGAAGATGTAGCCCAAGGTGGCGTCATCGTCCTTGATGGCGCTCCAGACCTCCAGCTTCCCATCTTCGATGCGGGGCGGCGGCAGGGTGGCCGGCACCCGGGGCAGCACCCGGATGTCGAGTTCCTTGGGATAGACCGCCGCCTGGCGCCCCTTGATGCCCTCCTTGAGGAACACCTCGCCATTCCCATCGTAGATGGCGGCGGCCTCGACATTCGGTGAGGCCTTGAGGCTGCCCAGGGCGATGGCGGCGCTATCGGAGCGGTCGAAGCGCAGGTGGGCCTTCGCATTGAACCCCACAACCTCCGCCTGGGTGGTCAGCTCCTGGCCGAGGGTCTTCTGGAGCGCCCAGAGTTCGTACACGAAGTAGGCCCCGGCGCTCGTGAGCAGGGCCACGGCGGTGATGAAGGCCATCAGGTAGGTGAGCTTCCGCCGGATGCTCTGGGGCGGGGCCTGGGACTGCTGCCTCATCGTTCGCCCCCATCGATGCGCTTCACGGCCAGATCAAGGAAACTGGGATCCATCACGAGGGCGGATTTGCGCAGGGAGGCCAGGTTCACCTCCCAGACCACCAGATCCTTGTCGAGGACGAAGTTCACCATCACCCCTCGCTGCGCATAGCCCCGGGTGTCCCCCACGGTCACCACGGGACGGCCCTTCACCCAGCCGAGGATTTCCTCCAGCCGATCGGCTTCGGACCGGCTGATGAACAGCATCTGGCATTCCTGCGCCTCCTCCGGGTTACGGGGAAAGGCGATCTTCACCTTGGCCTTCTTGATCGTGGTGCTGGCGTAGGTTTGGGCCAGGTAGGGGTCGAAGGGGTTCTTCCCCACCACTCCGATGCGGTAGGTCTGCCCCGCCTCCAGAAAGGGGGCTCCGTCCTTCCGGTCGGTGTACGCCGCGATATGCCCCAGGTAGAGGGTCTTGACCTGATACTCCTCCAGCCGCCGCCCCGGAGCCTGGGCGGTACCTTGCAGCGCCATCATCAGAAGGCACGCTGACAGGATTCTTCGGGGAATCATGAGGTGGGGGACCCCTACGATTGGGTAGGACTTTCCTCGGCATCGTCCCCTAAGTCCTTGAAAAAGGCCATGGGGCGGGGTCTGGACCTCCGGTTCCAGGGTCCCCCGGCACCTTGGGGCCCCGGTAGGGGCCCGGGCCGGAAAAGTCCTGCCGAACTGTGACCTGCGCAGGATCCCGGGCGTGGCCACCCCCCCTGCCGCCGGGTAGACTGGATGGTTCCGGGCCGGCCTTTGGAGCCCCCGGTGACCTCTTGGAGTCCCCATGAAGATCCTCGTCGCCCTCAAGCAGGTGCCCGACACCGAAACGAAGGTCAAGGTGGCCGCCGACGGCCGCTCCCTGGACCCCACCGATGTGAAGTGGATCACCTCCCCCTACGACGAGTACGCCCTGGAAGAGGCCATCCGTCTCAAGGAGTCCGCCCAGGCCGAGGTCACCGTGGTGACCCTGGGGGATGACAAGGGCAAGGATGTGCTCCGCAACGCCCTGGCCCTGGGTGCCGACAATGCCGTGCTCCTCAAGGGTGACGGGCAGGGCGACGCCTTCGCCGTGGCCTCCGCCCTCGCCGCCTTCGCCAAGGACAAGGGGTTCGACCTGATCCTGGCCGGCAACAAGGGCATGGGGGGCGACAACGCCTCCGTGGGCCCCATGGTGGCCGAGCTCCTGGGCTGGGCGCAGGCCAACGTGGTGGTGAAGCTGGAGCTCAACGGCACCACCTTCCGCGCCGAGCGGGAGATCGAAGGTGGCGCCGAGGCCGTGGAGGGCTCCCTGCCCGCCGTGATCACCGCCCAGAAGGGCCTGAACGAGCCCCGCTACGCCAGCCTCAAGGGCATCATGGCCGCCAAGAAGAAGACCATCGAGGAGGCTGAGGCCGCCGGCCTGCCCGCCGCCTCCGCCTGGTCCGCCCTGGCCCTGCCCCCCGCCCGCCCCGAGGGCCGCAAGCTCGACGGCGACGCCGCGAGCCAGGCCAGGACCCTCCTCGGCCTGCTCCGTGACGAAGCCAAGGTCCTCTAATTCCCAGAATCCGCTGAATCGAAAGGCATTCCCATGATCCTCGTTTTCTGTGAACTGAAGGACGGCAAGGTCCGCAAGC
This sequence comes from Holophagaceae bacterium, assembly GCA_044229665.1. Lineage (GTDB taxonomy): Bacteria > Acidobacteriota > Holophagae > Holophagales > Holophagaceae > JAFDVN01. Next base: position 14,707 of record JBGASN010000014.1, on the reverse strand, counting down.
CCTCCCTGGAGGCCCTCAGCGCCGGCCGCACCCTGGCCGACGCCGCCGGCAAGCCCCTGGGCGCCCTCTTCGTGGGCGCTTCCGCCGCGGGCTCCGCCGAGGCCGGCCAGTACGGTGCGGATGCCATCCTCACCTGCGAAGCCGCCTCCCTGGCCTCCTACTCCTCCGATGCCTTCGCCGTGGCCATCGCCGATGCGGTGAAGGCCAAGGGCGCCACCGTGCTCCTGGGTGCCGCCTCCGCCATGGGCAAGGACGTGCTGCCCCGCGTGGCCGCCCGGCTCCAGGCCGGCTACGCCAGCGATGTCACCGGCCTCGCCATGGTCGATGGCAAGCTCCAGGCGGAGCGCCCCGTCTACGCCGGCAAGGCCGTGGCCACCACGACCTTCACCAGCGCTGTGCAGATCGCCTCCACCCGCCCCAATGTCTTCCCCGCCACCCCCAAGGCCGGCGCCGGCGCCACCGAGGCCCTCGCGGCCCCGGCCGGTGACTTCAAGGCCGTGGTGAAGGAGATCCTCGCCAAGGCCGGCGGCAAGGTGGACCTCACCGAAGCTAACGTGATCGTGGCCGGTGGCCGCGGCATGAAGGAAGGCGCCAACTTCAAGCTCCTCGAAGAGCTGGCCGACGCCCTGGGCGGCGTGGTCGGCGCCTCCCGAGCCGCTGTTGATGCGGGCTGGGGCCTCTCCCACAGCATCCAGGTGGGCCAGACCGGCAAGGTGGTCTCCCCCACCCTGTACATCGCCGCCGGCATCAGCGGCGCCATCCAGCACCTGGCCGGCATGACCAGCTCCAAGGTCATCGTCGCCATCAACAAGGATCCCGAGGCCCCCATCTTCAAGGTGGCGAACTACGGGATCGTCGGTGACCTCTTCGAAGTGATCCCCGAGCTCACCAAGGCCGCCAAGGACATGGGCCTCGGCAAGTAACTTCCCCCGCCGATCCCTTGCCCCGTCAGGCCCCGCACCCGCGGGGCCTGACGCGTTTTCAAGCGAAGCCTTCCCCCAACGGGCCGCCTGGACGTTGATCAGGCCCGCTAAGCCGCCGTTTCCGACCCCCCGGAAGGTGCTGGATGCGCGCGCCATCCCCCAATCGCGGCGAAACTCTCCCACCCCCCGTGGAGGTCCTACACTCAATGGTTCACCACAGGGATCCCAAGTGCATCGTTTAGCTAGGCTTAATCACCTTGTCATCCTATTCGCGACCGGGCTCCTCACCCTTGGCTGTGGCGGCGGGTCCACCCCCCAGGGGACCTCCACCCCGCCCCCGCCCGTGGCATCGGGCTACAAGTACCTGGTCCAGCACACCGCTTACATCGCGCCGGAATATGGCAGCGCCCCTGCCAAGGGGGGCACCGCCACCAACTCCGTGACCGGGGCGACCCTGAAGCGGGTGACGAATGCCACCGAGGCCTCAGTGACCACCAAGGGATCCCTGGTGGTCTACAGCCGCTTCAGCCCCACCAACAGCACCAAGGACAAGATCCTCATCCATGGGGAGAACTCCACCTCCGCCTGGGTGGTGGACCTCGGCACCGGGGCCATCCTGCGCGACCTCAAGCACTCCGACAACACGAGCCTGGGCGAGGTGAACGAGCTGCGCTGGGATGGGTCGGGCACGGCGCCGAACCGGGTCTACTACGTCAAGGGATTCGGCTTCTACCAGCAGGACGTGACCACGGGCGTGAGCACCCTCATCCACGACTTCACGGCCATCGCCGGCGGCCCCTACCCCAACGGCGCCTACATCTTCAACGATGTGGAGGGCGACTCCTCCAATGACTCCCGCTTCTGGTGCTGGATGGTGGTGGAGATCACCCCGAGCGGCCCTTACCAGATCCGCAAGATCCTCACCTACGACAAGCAGACCGACTCGGTGCTCGGCACCCTCACGCCCGCGGACCTGGGCAAGGTGGGCAGCATCCCCCGCCCGAACATGGTGGAGATCAGCCCCCTCGGCACCAAGGCCGTGATCCACTTCGATCGTGCCTACGTGGGCAACCGCGATGCCGACATCGGCACCGTGCTGGATGGCCCCCATGCGTGGCCCCTCTCCCTGACGGGTACGCCGGTGAAGGTGGCGGTGGATGCCACCCACGCCGGGTGGTCCCTGGATGCAGCGGGGGCGGAGTGGTTCGTGAGCCAGAACAACCGCACGGACCATATCGAGGCGCGGAAACTCTCCGATGGCACCGCCATCAACCTGCTGTACCACGGGGATCTGGGCTGGAACAACGGCTTCCACTTCGGGAAGTTCCACACCAAACGGGGGTGGGCCTTCGTATCGACCTACTCCTCCACGAACTCAGCCGTGGGTGACAACCAGCTCTTCATGGTCAAGCTCCAGGACATGAGCCACGGGGTGGTCATGCAGCGCGTCTCCCCCAACTACATTGCATACCCCGGCAACGACGCCTACCGGAACGAAGGACAGGCCGCGCTGTCCATGGATGGCAACTCCATCTACTGGACCTGCAATTGGGGAGGTGCCTTCACCTACCGTGAGACGGTGAAGATCGACCTGCCCAGCGATTGGGACACCCACCCCTGAATCCCAGGGACCTCAATCGACGAAGAATCCCTCATCTCGGAGGAAGTCCTCCGCGGACTCCCGGTCCCCGAACCGGGCGATGACCTGGAAGCCTTCGGAGCCATCCCCATCGACCTCGTCCAGCCGGCTCCGCTCCCGGATCACGCAGCTGCCGCCGATGACATCGAGGCCCATCTGCACCAGCTCCCACTCGACGCCGTGCTCATCCCGCCACACTTCCACATGCACCGTGGTCATGGCCGCCTCCCGTTCCCAACCTAGGCCGAACCGCCCACCGGGCTAGCTCTTCTCGAAGAAGAGCACCACCATGCCGAAGCCCACGCGGTCGCCGCTGTGCAGCTCCCGGGGCTCGTTCGAGTTGAGGCGCTCCCCCTTGATGAAGGTGCCGTTGGAGACGCCCTGTTCCTCCATGAGGAAGTAACGGCCGTGCTCGCAGAGGATCCGGGCGTGGCGACGGCTCACGCTGAGGTTGTGATCCTCCTCCGTGAGGTCGATGTCGGGATGCACCCCCGTGGTGGGGTCGAAGCGGCCGATCAGGGAGCCATGGCTCAGGATGGGGTAGGGCTTGCCGGAGAGGACGCTCACCAGGTTGGCCACGGGGCCCTGCCCCTGGCGCTTCTGGGGCTTCGTGCCCTCGGTGTCGAACTTCTCGCTCAGCTCCCGGTTCCGTTGGGCCATGCGCTGCAGCATCTTGATGCTGACTTCGGGATTCTGCCGGATCATCCGCAGGAAGGTTCCCCGGTTGATGCTGATGAGGTCTGATTCTTCCAGGGCGATGGCGGTGTGCGTCCGGGGCAGGGCTTCCAGGAGGCTCCCCTCTCCGAAGAAATCCCCCTTCCCGTATTCCTCGACCCACTCCCCCTTGGCCTCGGGCCCGTTGTACAGGCGCACCTTGCCATTGAGGATGATGTACATCTGCTGCGCCATCTCCCCCTGGGAGAACACAACCTGGCCCTCACCGAAGTGAAGCTTGCTCTGCTCGATGAAGCTGGTCTCGGCCATGCGGTTCCCGGAGGTTGCCCTAGCTTAACGCAGGTCAGTCCAATTCAGGGTTTCCATCCAGGGTTCCGCCAGGAAGTCCTCCAGGATCCGGGCTTCGGTCGCCCCGAAACCCGCCAGATGGGGGCAATCCAGGTCCAGGACGCCCCGAAGGTGCCCCTGGGCCACCACCGGGATCACCAGCTCGCTGCGCGTCGCATCGTCACAGGCGATGTGGCCCGGGAAGGCGTGCACATCCGGCACGAGCTGGGTGGACCGGGTGCGGGCGGCCGCTCCGCAGACGCCTTTGGGGAAGGGGATCCGCAGACAGCCCATGCCGCCCTGGTAGGGCCCCACGGCGAGCATCTCCGGGGCGACCACCCGGTAGAAGCCACACCAGTTGGCCTGCACCAGGGTCTCCCACAGGAGGCAGGCCAGGGTCGATTGAACCGCCACCGGATCCGTCTCCCCCTCGAGCACGGCCCGGATCTGCGGGAGGGCCTCCCGCAGGCGGGCCACCCGCTCGGGCTCCGATTGGAGGGTGCCCCGCGGGATCTTGGGGAGGAGGATGCCATCGCTCATGAGTGAATCCGGAAACAGGAGGGTTGGGTGGATCGCCCCACAGCCCTTCATCCTAACCTTGGCGGGTGCCGTCCGGCTCGTGTCCCCAGGCTGATAGCCTGATCCCATGTCCCTGCTCCGATGGTTGGCCGCTCCCCTCACCCCCCTCTATGGTGCTGTTGTGGGTGCCCGCAACCGGGCCTTCGAGGCGCACCCCGAGCGGTCCACCCGGGTACCGGCCCCCGTCCTCTCCGTGGGGAACCTCAGCACGGGGGGTACGGGAAAGACCCCCCTGACGCTCTTCCTGGCCGAAGCCCTGGCGGCGAAGGGCTGGTCCAATACCGTGGTCTCCCGGGGATACGGCGGGTCGCGGGGTGTGGATCCCATGGCCGTGACGCCGGATTCCGACCCCCGCCAGAGCGGAGACGAGCCCCTCCTCATGGCCCGTCGCCTGGGCGCCGCCCGGGTGGTGGTGGCCCGCAAGCGGGTCGTGGGCGCGCGCTTCGCCCTGGCCGGCGACCCCGCGCCCCGACTGATCCTGCTCGATGATGGATTCCAGCACCGCGCGTTGCACCGCGACCTGGACCTCCTGCTCCTGGATGGGGCGCGGCTCTGGGGCAATGGCCGGACCCTCCCCCTGGGCGATCTTCGGGAACCCATGGAAAGCGCCCGGCGGGCCCACGCGCTGGTGGTCACCCGGGCGGTACGGGTAGCGGATCGCCCCGCCGTGGAAGCCTGGTGGGCGATGCATGGAAGCGGAGGGCCCATCTTCTGGGTGGACTTCCACATCCAGGCGCTCCGAGAGTGGCAGTCCGGCGCCCGCATCCCCCTGCCCCGGCCCGAGCTCCACCCCGTGTTCGCCTGGTGCGGCCTCGGAAACCCCGAGGCCTTCCACGCCGATCTGACCCGGGCGGGCCTCCAGGTGGCAGGAACCCGGACCTTCGCCGACCACGCCATCCCCAGCTTGCGCCGATTTGCGCTCCTCCCTTCCGAAGCGGCTGCCTGCGGTGCCAAGTTGCTGGTCTGCACCGAAAAGGATGCCGTCAAGCTGCGCCCCGAACATGCTTCCCTCACCACCATGCCCCTCTGGGTCGCGGAGCAGGGCGTGGAAGGAGGCGAACCCCTCCTCGCCTGGGTGCTGGAACGCCTCGAAACCCTGAACCTTGCCGGAAATTCCCCTTTGAAGTAGCATCTAGGAACGCGCTCGCGGGCGTAATTCAGTGGCAGAATGTCAGCTTCCCAAGCTGAACGTCGTCGGTTCGATCCCGATCGCCCGCTCCAACCAAAAGCCCCCATCCGGGGGCTTTTGGTTGGAGCGAAGCGGCGATCGGGATCGGACCGGCGAGTGTAGACCCACGGGCAGGTAGGTCCAGCCGAGCCCGCGATGAAGCGGGCGAGGCGGTCCTGCGAAGCCGGAGGACCGTGCCCAGCCGATCTGAGGTTCGATCCCGATCTCTGGGGGTCGGCGCCCTCGCCGGATTCGCGGGGTTCCCCTCAGCTCCCGGGCCGCCCAGCCGCTTTGTTCTCCAGGAGGCGCTTGGCCTCTCGACGCAGCATTTCCGGCACGTTCTTGTCCTTCATGATGAGTTTCATGTCCGATTCCATGAGCCGCTTGAAGTGGGTCATGGCGATGGGCAAGGGGGTCTTGGGGTTCATCACCAGGGCTTTGTAGATCGTGTATTTCTTCATCCACTCCCGGTTCCCGGAAATGATGCGCAACACCTCTTCGTTCACCGTGCGCATGGCGGAGATGTAGGCGACCTCCCCTTCCGTGATTCGGCCGTTCCGGATCACCCCGACCTGGATGAGCCGGTTGGACTCCCGGATGAGGATCGTGCGTTCCTCCTTGCCGCCCTTCTGGGCCAGCATGATCTTCTGGTTGGTCTTCAACCGCATGATCCGCTGGGTGAGGCTGAGGCTCACGGGATTGCCCTCGTCGTCGAGGATGACCTCCTCCCCGCCGGGGCCCCTGCGATCCCCCGTTCGGCGGTCCTCCCCCTCGAAGGGCTGTTCCTCCTGCCGCCGATCCCCTTCCCGGCGTTCCTCTTCAACCCCCGGTGGCAGTTCGTCCTTGGGCATGGGCAGGTCCGCCCAGGCCTTGTCGAGTCGCCCGGCCTCCACCTCGTCGATGACCGCCAGGCGTTCCTGCTTGAGGCTCTCGGGTCCCTGCTTGAGCACATCGAACCGGAATTCCTCGATGCGCCGCTTGAGGTTGTAATCCGCCTCCGGATGCTCTTCCAGCAGGTCCAGGATCTGAGGCCGCTCCAGCCACTTCACCTGATTGTTGGAGACGATGGAAAGGGCGGGACCGGGCAGGAAGGGCACCGCCTCCTCGAGGATGGCGGAGGTGATCCCTTCATGGAGGAGCGCCGGATCCAGGAGGCTCATCTCCTTCCGGAACCGGAGGATCAGGCGGAGCGGCTCCGGGGGATCGATGGGGGCCAGCAACACACCCCCGATCAGGGATTCCGGCATGCCTTCGAAGGTGGCGCGCGCCTTCTCCTGGTGCGGGTGGTCGTCCCTCAGGGCCGCGAACGCGAGGGCCTGCAGCAGATCCACGGGAGGCACCGGCAGCGCCCCGCCCAGCAGGGCCCCGACCATGGGGTCGGGCAGCTGGTTGGCGATGAATTTCTCGACGATCGGATGCACGGTTACTCCCCAGGTTCTTCGGTCTCAGGGGCCCCACCCACGGGCAGGACCTTGGGCTTCGGGCGGAGCCAACGCCCCTCCGCATCGAAGCGCCCCTCCCAATCCTCCCCCACGGCGGTGCCGTGGTCGATGGCTTCCCCCGCCACTTCGACACGGACGACCCCTCCGTTGGTGAGGTTCAAGGTGAAGGCACCCTTCACCCGCAACTTCCAGGGTTCGGAGACCCGCAGCGTGCGGGTGAGGTGGAGCCCACCTTCGCCATTCAGCTCCGCCTCGGCCACATCCTGGGCCCGAAGGCTGACCAGGGTTCCGGCTTCGGTGCGAGGGGCCTCGGGCAGGAGGTCCCCCAGCACGGGATAGGGGGACTGGGCGGGAGGCGGGGGCGGGGGAACGTAGGATCCCGGGTGTTCCGGGAGCCAATTGGGGCCCGTGGGACGCTCCCCGAGCCGGGGGCCCGGCACCAGGAGCCAGACCAGCAGGAGGACGGACAGGACGCTGAGCCCCACCACGGCCCACCGTTCGGCCCGCTCCTGGGCCGGGTCCACCGCGGGAGGCTCCGGCAGCCCGGGAAGCGCCTCGAAGGCTTCCACATGGTCGGCCAGATCCACACCCAGACGCTCGGCCAGTTGGCGGACCAGGGGACGCACGCCCCCGGGGGGGAAGGCCTTCCACCGGCCCTCCTCGAGGGCCTGGAGATGGCTCGGGTGGAGCTTCATCTCCTCGGCCAGGGTCTCCCGCTGGAGGGTGCGGGCCAGACGTGCCTGCCGGAGTACCTCCCCCAGGTGCGGGGCACCTTCCTGGAATTCCGGACCGCTCACGGCTTCCAGCCGACAGGGATCTCGGCCACCAGCCGGCCCAGCTGCTCACGGCGTTCCGCCCGGGCCAAGCGACGGTCGTCAAGGCTTCCCCGATGGGCCATCACGTCCGTGAAGGTGGCCTGGAGGTCATCGGGGATCACGAACTCACGGCCCGTCAGCCAGGCCTCCGCCTGCCCCATGGCCAGCCAGTGCCTCAGGGCCCGGGTGGAGCAGAAGGCACCGCTCTGACGGAGGCGGAGGGCCACCCGCTCGGCGAAATCCAGGAGGGGATCGCTCAAACGCACCTCGCGGACCTGGTGCCGGGCCAGGCGCCAACCTTCGAGATCCAGGCAGGGGTCCAACCGGTCGAGCCCCTGGGTACCCGCCTCGCCCTTCAACACCCGCCGCTCGGCGGCAGGATCCGCATACCCGAGGTGAAGCACGCAGCTGAAACGATCCAGCTGGCTTTCGGGAAGGGGGAAGGTCCCGGCGTGATCGAGGGGATTCTGGGTGGCCACGGCGAAGAAGGGGTCCGGCAGGGGGTGGGTGGCGCGGTCCAGGGTGACCTGGCCCTCCACCATCACCTCCAGGAGGCTGCTCTGGGTCTTGGGGCCGATGCGGTTGAGCTCGTCCAGCAGGAGCACGTTGCAGAACACGGGGCCCGGCTGGAAGCGGAAGGACTGGGAGCTGGCATCCCACAGGTGCACGCCCAGCAGATCCGAGGGGAGGAGATCGTTGGTGCCCTGAACCCGCTGGAAGCTGCCTCCCAGGAGTTTGGCCAATCCCTTGGCCAGGGTGGTCTTGCCCACGCCCGGCACGTCCTCCAGGAGCAGGTGCCCGCTGGCGAGCAGGGTGGCGAGGGCACGCCGAACCTGGGTGTCCTTGCCCACCACCACGCCTTGGAGGGATTGGAGACCGCCCACCACGGCCCGTCGCAGGGCCTCCGGGGAGCGCTGGGCCAGGGGCTGGACCGGGGGGACGTTCATGGACATAGGCTATCGGCTTTCCCGGGCCCAGGCGCCCTCATTCCAGGCTGATCCCGTGATCCCGCAGGCGCTGCCCCAGGATGCGAACGGTGAGGCCCAACGATTCCGCAGCCCGGGGGAGGTCCCCCCCCGCCCGCTCCAGGGCCCGATGCAAGAGGCGGCCTTCGGCCTGCCGGGCCAGATCCCGGGCCATGACCTCCAGGGGTCCCTCCGCGGGCCAGCCCAGGACCAGCGGGTCCTGCTCCGTGAGCCCGAGGTCGCGGAAGCCCCGGATCACCGGGCCGCGATGGAAGCGCGCGGTCCGAAGGGCGAGCCCCTCCAGTTCCCGCAGGTTCCCCGGCCAGGGATGCTCCAGGATCTCCCGCTCCGAGGCCCGGTCCAACTGGGGACTCAGGCGCCCCTCCCGTTGGCAGGCCCGGTCCAGGCAGAGGCGGAAGAGCGGAAGGATGTCCTCCCGGCGCTCACGGAGGCCGGGCACCCGGAGGATGAGCACCCCGAACCGGTCCATGAGGCGGGCATCCGGCGTTTGCACGGCCCCGGCCATCCAGCGAATCCCCGGGGCCTCCACCTGATGGGCCAGGGGTTCCACCGCCTCCGGTCCCACCAGGTCGAGGCCTTGCAGAAAGAGGCTCCCCCCGACCACCCACCGGCGGGCATCCTCGGGAATCCCGGCCGGCCCGAGGGCCTCGGCCGCCAAGGAGAGGTAGGGCGCTTTGGGGTGCCGGAGGGCGTGGAGGCGGCGGGCCGCACGCCCCTTCCCCGCCCCCCGGGGCCCGAGGAAGAGCACGGGCACGGTGGCCTCTGCGGCCCGACGGAGGGCGGCGTCCAGTTCGCGAAGCGGGGGGCTCGCCGCGATCCAGGGTTCCTGGGCATTGGGCGGGGGCGCCGCCGCCAGCGCCCGCAACCGATCCAGCAGATCCAGGAAGGCGCTCAGCTCGAAGGGCTTGGGAAGGAAATCATCCGCCCCGGCCTGCATGGCCTCCACGATATCCCGGGGCTCCGCGAAGGCGCTCATGAGGAGCACCCGCAGGGCGGGTTGGAGCCGCTTGGCCCGCTGGATCAGCTCCAGGCCCGACAGCCCGGGCAGCCGGAGGTCCGTGGCCAGGATGTCGAAGGGGCCGCCCTCCAGGGCCCCGAGGGCCTCCCTCGGGTCGCCACATGCGGTGACCTCGAAGGGCCCGCCCTTGAGGGCCTGCACCAGCAGGTTCCGGAAGCTGTCCTTGTCCTCCACCAGGAGCAGGCGCACGGCTCAGCCCCCACAGCCCGTGATGAAGCGCTTGCTCTGGGCCTCCGCCTGGAGGTCGAAGAGGGTGCCGCCATCCACCAGCGTGAGCCCATGGCCCTTGGCCCAGCGCTCGAAGGCCGTCTTCTCCTTGTAGACCCACTCCACCGCCCACTTGAGCGTGGGGAGGGCGGCCTCCAGCAGGTCGGGGAAGGGCAAGGGGTCTCCCGCCTCCATGCCCAGGCTGGTGGCCTGGATGACCCCCACGGGGCGGAGGGCCCGGATGGTGTCGCCCATGGGTTGGGCCCGGCGGCGGATCTGGAGGACCTTCATCCCCATGCTGTCCGCCACGTCGCAGCTCGCCCCCGCCACGCCGCCATCGCCGAGGATGAGCACGGGCCCCTTGGGAAGGGCCTTCAGTTCGGAGCGCAGGGCCTCCACATCGGTGTTCACGCCCTGCCAGGGATCCCCGGGGCCCCGACGCCAGAGGGTGTTGAGGGGGCCCTGGAGGCCCAGGGCTTCCGGCAGCGCGCGCTTCAGGGGCGCCGTGATGGACACCCCGAGCACGGGAAGGGCCTCCAGGGCCGCCACCGCCTCCCCGGCCTCCGCGCACTCCAGGGGCAGATAGACCAGATCCTTCCAGGACCGCTGGAAGCGGGGGGTGTGGTACTCCGGGCTGCGGCTGTGCAGCACAGGGGACCCGATCACGCCGCAGATGCCATGGTCCTTGTGAAGCTTGGCCACGCGCCAGCTGCGGAGGGTGGCCAGGGGCAGCTGGCCGGGCGCCGCGGGGGGGCCATCGTCCGGACAGGCGTAGGTGAAGGCGCCACTCCAGGCCCCCTGCATCACCCGGCTCACCATGCCCTTGGGGCCCATGAGGAAGGCGCTGAGGCGGATCTCGTGATCATGGGCCCAGGCGAGGGCCGCCTTCACCTTGGCGTTGTCCGCCAGGCTGCCCGCGTGCCCCACCCACTTCCAGGCGTCGCCCTCGGGCAGGGCCTTGAGGCGGGCCTCCAGATCGAACACACCCTCCGCCACGTGGACGCTGCGGAGGATGCGGGTGTGGGTGCGGTGCGCCTCGAACCAGGCGGGCACCTTCAGGTCCCACTCGAAGTCCACCCAGGCGGGGCGCGCATCCACGGCCCGCCGCAGATGGGCGAGGCGGCCCGCTTCATCCGCATCGGGCCAGCGGCCGCCCTCGGACTGCCGGCGGCAGGTCACGAGGCAGCGGCGCTGGAGGAAGTGCACCATCTCGGCCGGATCCCGATCGGGCCAGAGATCCAGCCGCAGCTCCGGCATCGCATCGTCGCCCAGGCGCTTCCCGTAAGTGAGCCCCACCTCCGGGTCCGGGTGGGTGAGGGTGACGATGTAGAAGGGCAGCGGCGTCATGGGGTTGAGGGGACTCTGGGCACAAGTTGACCACAGATCCCCTTCATCGGCGCGGCCCAGGCGCCCTCAAGGGCGTTCGTGACCTTGGTCGTGCCGCTTGGCGGACTGCCAGACCCCCTCCATCGCCTCGAGGGTGCGCTGGTCCCATCCCCCATGGGCCTTCGCATCGTCCTCCACATGGGCGAAGCGGCCCCGGAAGCGCACCATCTGCTTGCGCAGGGCCGTCTCGGGATCCACGCCCTTGCGGCGGGCCCACTGCACCAGGGAGAAGAGCACATCCCCGAACTCCGCCTCCACCCGTGCCATCTCCGTCTCCGCCTGGAGCTCGGCGATCTCCTCCTTCACCTTGTCCAGCACCCCCTCCAGGTCGGGCCACTCGAAGCCCACCTTGGCGCAGCGCTTCCCGATCTCCAGAGCCTCGTCCAGGGCCGAGAGGTGGGCGGTGCCCTCCAACAGCCGCTTCTCGGCCGGCAGCCCCTTGGCCTTGCGCTCCTCGGCCTTGATGGCGTCCCAGTTGACGAGGACCTCGTCGGAGCCCTCCACGGCCACATCGGCGAAGAGGTGGGGGTGGCGCCGCACCAGCTTCTCCACGATGGTCCGCTCCACGTCGGCCAGGTCCCAGGCACCGCGATCCGCGGCCATCTGGGCGTGGAAGACCACCTGCAGCCAGAGGTCCCCCAGCTCCTCCCGGAGGTGCGCCTCCGAGGCCGGATCCCCGGGGCGGTGCGCGGCCAGGGCCTCCAGCACCTCGGCGGTCTCCTCCCGCAGGTGCCGCACCAGGCTCTGGTGGTCCTGCTCCAGGTCCCAGGGACACCCCCGCTCGGGGTGCCGCAGGCGGCTCATGAGGGCGCGGAGGGTCGTGGGGGCCATGAGGGATTTTCACCGCCATGGGGCGGGACGCCAAGAACGGGAAAAGGGGGGACGCATCCCCCCTTCATTGCACCCGGTCCTGGCGCTTACTTCTTCAGGAAGCCGCGCTTGCGCATGAGGGCGTCGGTGTTGACGTCGCGGCCCCGGAAGGCGCGGAAGGACTCGCCCTGGTCGCGGGTGTTGCCCACGGAGAGGATCTCCTTCTTGAACTTGGCGGCCACGGCCTTGTCCCAGGGGCCCTTGCCCTCCAGGAAGGCCTCCCAGGCGTCGGCGGTGAGCGAGTCGCTCCAGAGGTAGGCGTAGTAGCCGGCCTCGTAGCCACCCACGCCGCCGCTGAAGATGTGGCCGAACTGCGGGATGCGGTGGCGCATCACGATCTCCTCGGGCATGCCCAGCTTCCCGAGCTCCTCCTTCTCGAAGGCGGCCGGGTCGATGGTCTCGCCGCCCGCCATGTGCAGCTTCATGTCGATCACGGCCGAGGCGAGGTACTCCATGGTGTGGAAGCCCTCGTTGAAGGTGCCGGCCTTCTTGATCTTGGCCACCAGCTCCTGGGGGAGCGGCTTGCCGGTCTGGTGGTGCAGGGCGAACTTGGTCAGCACCTCGGGGGTGTCGAACCAGTGCTCGTTGATCTGGGAGGGGAACTCCACGAAGTCCCGGGCCGTGTTGGTGCCGGCGACCGAGGGGTAGTGGGCCTGGGAGCAGAGCCCATGCAGGGCGTGGCCGAACTCGTGGAAGAGGGTGCGGGCGTCATCCCAGGAGATGAGCACCGGCGCGCCGGGGGCGCCCTTCACGAAGTTGGAGTTGTTGGACACGATGGGCGAGACCGGGGTGCCCAGGTTCTTCTGGGTGCGGTACTCGTTCATCCAGGCGCCGGACCGCTTGCCCTCCCGGGCGAAGGGGTCGAAGTACCAGAGGCCCACGTGCTTGCCCTTGCCGTCCTTCACCTCGTAGACGGTGACATCCGGGTGCTGCACCTCGATGCCCTTGAGCAGGGTGAAGTGCAGGTCGTAGAGCTGGCCCGCGGCCCAGAACATGCCCTCGCGGAGCTTGTCGAGCTGCATGTAGGGGGTGACTTCCGTGAGGTCGAGGTCGTACTTGGCCTTGCGGACCTTCTCGGCGTAGTAGCGGTAGTCCCAGGGGGCGATCTTGAATCCGCCCTTCTCCGCGTCGACCAGGGTCTGCATGGCGGCCACGTCGGCCTTCACAGCCGCGGCGCCGGGCTTCCACACGGCCTCCATGAGGGCCACTGCCTTCTCGGGCGTGCCGGCCATGGACTGCTCCACCGCCCAGTGGGCGTGCGTCTTGTAGCCCAGGAGCTGGGCCCGCTCGAAGCGCAGCTTCAGCATCTCGGTGACGATGGCCTTGTTGTCGGTCTTGCCGCCGTTGTCGCCGCGGAGGATGAAGGCCCGCCACACCTTTTCGCGGAGCTCGCGGTTGGCGGCGTAGGCCAGGAAGGGATCCACGGCGGAGCGGGTGTTGTCGATGACCCACTTGCCCTTGAGGCCCCGCTTCTCGGCCGCCCGGGCGTAACCGCCCTTCAGGTCCTCACCCAGACCCGCCAGGTCCTCGGGCTTCTCGATCACGGTGAAGATGTCCGTCTCATCGGCCAGCTGGTTCTGGCCGAACTGGGTGGCCAGGGTGGCCAGGCGCTGATTGAGCGTTCCCAGCTTAGCCTTCTGCTCGGGGTTCAGCTTGGCGCCGCTGCGCACGAAGTTCACGTAGTAGAGCCAGGTGAGGCGCTGCTGTTCCTTCGTGAGCTTCGCCTTGGCGGGGCTGGTGTACACGGCTTCGATGCGCTTGAAGAGGTCGGCGTTCTGGATGATCTCGTCGCCGAAGGCCGCCAGCTTGGGGGCCATCTCCGCCTCGATCTTGGGGATCACGCCCACGGCCAGGGTGCCCGTGTGCACGCCGAAGAGGATGTTCACCCGGTCGAGCTCGGCACTGGAGGTCTCCAGGGCCAGGATGGTGTTCTCGAAGGTGGCGGGCTTGGGGTTCGTCACGATCTTCCGGATCGCTGCGCGCTGGGCGTCCATGGCCAGCTGGTAGGCCTTGGGGAACTCCTCGGGCTTCACCGCCGACCAGGCGGGCACGCCGCCGAAGGGGCCCTTCCAGGGCGCGAGCATGGCGGGGGCATCGGTCTTGGGCTTCACGGGAACTCCAGCGGTGGCGACACCGGCGAGCACCAGGCAGGCGCCGAGCAGAGGTAGGGGACGGAGGGCCATGGGGGGGTCCTTATCGAATCCGGCCGCCGGGGGTTGAGCACCGCCAGAGGCCTCGGGGGGGCAAAGCTCCATTGGACCGGGGGGGAAACAGCCCGGTCAAGGATGGAAGTCCCAAGTTGGCGGGGCGATCAGCCCAACTTTACCGTGCCCAGGATCCCCTGGGGATCCAGGTGGGATTTGAGGGCCCGGGCCAGGGCCTTCACGGGCTCCGGCGTGAAGCGGTCGTAGCTGGCCTGGTTGTGGGGGCCCACGCCGTGCTCGGCGCTGTAGGACCCCTGGAAGCCCTCCACGCAGAGCCCGTAGATGCGGGGCTGCAGCTCGGCGATGAGCTCCACCGTGGGCTTGGGGGCCTCGGCCTCCCGCCACACCAGGTTCAGGTGGGTGCCGCCATCGCCCCAGTGGCCGAAGTCGCAGACCCGGATGAAGGGGTGGCTCTGGGCCAGCTCCCGCACCACGGCCTCCCGGAAGGCGGCCATGCGGCTGCGGGGC
>JBGASN010000013.1:0-72157 GCA_044229665.1 Holophagaceae bacterium | reverse complement strand
GACGACGACCCGCCGCAAATGGCAATCGCATCTTGCCTGGTCTGGCGGGCTGGGCCGGGGGGGGGGGGGGGGGGGGGGGGGGGGGCCGGCGGGGCCGGGGGGGCGGCCGGCGGGGCGGCCGGAAGGGAGGGGGACCCCCCCGTGGCGGGAGCGGCCGTTCCCCCCCGGGGGAGGTCCAGCTCGATCCGGGGGGTCGGGGGCTGGGGAGCCGGGGCAGGGGCGGCCGGGGCCGCGTCGGGCCGACGGGGTGGGGGGGGGATGAGCTTGGACTGGACCGCGGTGGGCTCGGCCACGACCTTCAGGGCGCCGCCATCCTTGAGGCACTGGATCCGGAACCCCTGCTCCCCCAGCCGGTACTCGAAGGTGACCCCGGAGCCCATCTGCCAGGTGGCCTTCTGGTGGGCGGGGATGATGTCGGAGGCCAGGACCTCCACCATGACGGCCGGCAGGGCGTTGGGCAGGAGGGGGCTCAGGTCGCCCGAGGCCAGCTCCAGCATGGGCTGCTTGTCGGGCTCCAGGACGAGGCGCCGGCCCCCTCGGGGGATCACATACTGCAGGAGCTTGTCGAGCTGGGCCATGGGTCCCCTATCGGCTGGCATTCCGGAAGCTTGGGAACGGACATCACGAATGGTTCCCGGTAGACTTGAAGTTCGGTCTTTCGGAGGGATGCATGAACATCCATGAATACCAGGCCAAGGAACTGCTGCGGCAGTACAAGGTCGCCACCCCCAACGGCAGGGTTGCCCAGGATGCTGAGGAGGCCCGGCAGATCACCAAGGAATTTGGCGGTCAGTCCGTGGTCAAGGCCCAGATCCACGCCGGGGGTCGCGGGAAGGGTGGTGGCGTGAAGTTCGCCACGGATCCCGACAAGGCCGCGGAGCTCTTCAAGGCCATGATGGGCATGCAGCTCGTCACCAAGCAGACCGGGCCCGAGGGGCGCAAGGTCCGCACCGTGTTCATCAGCGACCCCGTGGACATCGCCCGGGAGCTCTACCTGGCCTTCCTGGTGGATCGCGCCACCAGCCGGGTCACGGTCATGGCTTCCACCGAGGGCGGTGTGGAGATCGAGGAGGTCGCCGAGAAGACCCCCGAGAAGATCGTGAAGATCGTGGTGGACCCCGCCCTGGGCCTCTCGGGCTTCCAGGCCCGGCAGATCGCCTTCGGCCTCGGCTTCAGCGGCGACGCCTTCAAGAAGTGCGTGGTCTTCCTGCAGAACCTCTACCGCCTCTTCGTGGAGAAGGACTGCTCCATGGTCGAGGTGAACCCGCTGGTGGAGACCAAGACCGGCGACGTGATCGCCCTCGACGCCAAGATCGGCTTCGATGACAACGGTCTCTTCCGCCACCCCGACGTCCTCGCCTACCGCGACCTCAATGAAGAGGCCGAGGAGGAGATCGAGGCCAGCAAGTTCAACCTCAACTTCATCAAGCTCGACGGCAACATCGGCTGCATGGTGAACGGCGCCGGTCTGGCCATGGGCACCATGGACATCATCAAGTACCACGGCGGCTCCCCGGCCAACTTCCTGGATGTGGGCGGCGGCGCCACCGAGGAGGCCGTGAAGAACGCCTTCCGCATCATCCTGCAGGACACCTCCGTGAAGGCCGTGCTGGTCAACATCTTCGGCGGCATCATGCGCTGCGATGTGGTGGCCAAGGGCATCGTGAACGCGGCCAAGGAGATCGGGATCTCCGTGCCTGTGGTGGTGCGCCTCGAGGGCACCAACGTCGAGGAGGGCAAGAAGATCCTCGCCGAGAGCGGCTACAACCTGATCGTGGGCAACAACATCAAGGATGCCGCCGAGAAGGTGGTCGCCTCCATCAAGTAGGGCGGATCGTGGACGTTCAGCAGCTCAAATCCGAGTACGAGGCGCTCTACGCCGAGTACCAGGACCACATGCACAAGCGGGCCTGGAGCATTGCCTGGGGCTTCTTTTTCGTGCTGGTGGGGCTGCTGCCCATGATGTACGCCTTCGTGTGGCTGGTCGGCCCGGGCAACTGGGAGAAGACCTTCCTCCACGTGCCCAAGCTGATGTTCGTCGGCGCCGCCGTGAACCTCACCTTCGTCGTCCTGATGATCTTCCGGCTCTATCACAAGAACCTGGTGCTGGACGCCGAGAAGCAGAGCTACCTGAAGCGCCTCAAGGCGCTCCGGAGCCAGTTGCCCCCCGAACCTGAAACGAAGCCCCAGCCGGCCTCCAGCCGCTGGGACGACTCCCAAGATGAATTCCAAAACTAGCGAGGTTGCACATGGCCGTTCTGGTCGGTAACAACACCAAGCTTCTCGTGCAGGGCATCACCGGCCGGGAAGGGCTCTTCCACGCGAAGGGCTGCAAGGACTACGGTACCCAGGTGGTGGGCGGCGTCACGCCCGGCAAGGGCGGCACCGAGATCGAGGGCTTCAAGGTGTGGAACACCGTGAAGGACTGCGTCAAGGATTCCGGCGCCAACGCCAGCATGATCTTCGTGCCCCCCGTGGGCGCGGCCGACGCCATCCTGGAGTCCCTGGATGCCGGCATCGAGCTCATCGTCTGCATCACCGAGGGCATCCCCGTGCTCGACATGGTGAAGGTCAAGCGGGTGCTCGCCGAGTTCCCCAAGAGCCGCCTCATCGGCCCCAACTGCCCCGGGGTGATCACCCCCGGCCAGGCCAAGATCGGGATCATGCCCGGCCGCATCCACAAGGCCGGCCACGTGGGCGTGGTCTCCCGCTCCGGCACCCTGACCTATGAGGCCGTGGGCCAGCTCACCGCCCTGGGCATCGGGCAGAGCACCTGCATCGGCATCGGCGGCGACCCCGTGAACGGCACCAGCCACATCGATGCCCTCCGCCTGTTCCAGGACGATCCGGACACCCACGCCATCATCATGATCGGCGAGATCGGCGGCACCGCCGAGGAAGAGGCCGCGGAGTTCGTGAAGAGCTACGTGAAGAAGCCCGTGGTCAGCTTCATCGCCGGCCAGACGGCCCCTCCGGGGCGCCGCATGGGCCACGCGGGCGCCATCATCTCCGGGGGCAAGGGCACCGCCTCCGAGAAGATGAAGGCCCTCGAGGCCGCCGGCATCACCGTGGTGAAGTCCCCCGCCGACATGGGTATCGCCATGGCCGAGCGGATGGGCATCAAGGTGTAGCCAGGCTGGAGACCTCAGGCCGGAGGCTGGAGGTCAAACAATGCGCCGACCCATCCCGGTGGGTCGGCGCACTTCTTTTCCGGTCTCCAGCCTCCGGTCTCCGGTCTTCTGCAAATCCCCGTGGCCTGGAGCCCCCAGGTGACCGAGAATCAGATTCCCGGAGGCCCCCGTGCTCATCTCCCGCGAAATGGTGCTCGACCA
Organism: Holophagaceae bacterium; assembly: GCA_044229665.1. Taxonomy (GTDB): domain Bacteria; phylum Acidobacteriota; class Holophagae; order Holophagales; family Holophagaceae; genus JAFDVN01. The sequence goes on along the minus strand of JBGASN010000013.1, from coordinate 68,825 downwards.
GGACATCGGCCTGAACGCCACGCTGTTCGGCGGCGACATGATGGCCCGCATGGACAAGGTGGCGGGGATCACGGCCAGCCTCATGAGCCACAACCGCCGCTTCGTCACCCTCAAGGTGTCGGAGCTGGAGTTCCACAGCCCCGTGCGGGCCGGGGACATCATCGAGTTCTACGCCGACATCTCCCGGCGGGGGACCACCAGCCTCTGCATCCAGCTGGAGGTGAAGGTCTACGCCCCCGTGAGCAACGCGCGCCGCGACGTGACCTCGGGATCCTTCACCATGGTGGCCGTGGACGACAACCTGCGCCCGGAGCCCATCCTCTGGAAGGAGGACATGCTCCGCTCCCTGGCCCTGGAGCACGAGCACCGCGTGGCCTCCGGCGCCTCCAAGCCCCGGAAGAAGAAGGCGGAATGAGCGATCTGGTGAAGGCCCACCTGGACCACCGGCGGATCTGGCAGGACTTCGACTACTGCTATCCGGTGATCTCGCGCCGCTCCAAGGGGGTGTCGCTGGGGGTGAACCTGAACCCCGACAAGGTGTGCAACTTCGACTGCGTTTACTGCGAAGTGGATCGGAAGACGCCCGCCAAGCGGCGGGACATCGACCTGGATCAGATGGGCCGCGAGATGGAAACGCTCCTCCAGCTCACCCAGGAGGGGACCCTCTTCCGGGTCACCCCCTTCGACAGCGCGCGGCCCGACCAGCGGCGCCTCAACGACATCGCCTTCTCGGGCGACGGCGAACCCACCACGGCCCGGGAATTCCCGGAGGCCGTGGCCCGCATGGCGGAGCTCCTGGAGGCCCGGGGCCTCCGCGACGTGAAGCTGGTCCTCATCACCGACAGCAGCCGCCTGCAGGCGCCTGAGATCCTGCTGGGGCTGGAGCGCATGATGGCCTGGAACGGGGAGATCTGGGCCAAGCTCGACGCGGGCACGGAGGCCCACTACCGGGCCATCGACCGCAGCGCCATCCCCTTCCCGCGGATCCTGGACAACCTCCTGGCCACGGCCCGGCGCTGGCCCCTCACCATCCAGACACTCTTCTTGGAGTGGGAAGGGAAGGGCCCCTCCGAGGCCGAAGTGTCGGCCTACGTGGCCCGCCTCCGGGAGATCCTCGCCCAAGGCGGCCACCTGAAGGAGATCCAGCTCTACACCGTGGCCCGCCCCACCCCCGAGCCTGGGGCACGGCCCCTGAGGGCTCCTGCCCTGGAGGCCTGCGCCCAGGCGATCCGGAAGGGCCTGCCGGAGGTGCCCGTGGAGGTCTTCCACGGCCCGCAGGACTGGCCCGAGGCAAACGCTCATGGGGGCTGAGTCGGGAACGGCCCACGCGGGCCGTCCCTCCTGGCGCGAGACCGCGATGCTCCCCCTGGGGCTGGCCTTGGGTCTGGGCGTTGGGCGGTTCCTTTCCCAGCCCGTTACGCCGCCCCCGGCGCCCCTGCCACCCACCTGCCAGGCCACGCTGGTGGCCGTGGGCGACATCATGATGCACCAGGATGTGAAGCGGTCCGCGGAGACCTTCGGCTTCGACCACCTGTGGGCGGAGGTGAGCCCGCTGCTGAAGGCGGCGGACCTGGCCTTCGGGAACCTCGAGACCCCCGTGGCCCCTGCCGGAGGTCGGCCGGGGGTGCCCTTCGTCTTCAATGCCCCGGCGGAGCTGCCCCAGGCCCTCGTGGCGGCCGGATGGACTTTCGTGAGCACCGCGAACAACCATTCCTTCGACCAGGGCCCCAAGGGGATCCGGGAGACCCTGGAACGGCTGGATGCCGTGGGCCTCGCCCATGCGGGCAGCGGGACCACCCGGGCCGAAGCCGAGACGCCCCGGATCCTGGAGCGGAACGGCCTCCGGATCGCCCTCCTGGCCTTCACGGACATCTTCAACGTGGATCTCAACGGGAAGCCCGATGCGCCCTGGGTGCGTCCCCTGGACCTGGCCGACGCGCTACCTGCCATCCAGGCTGTCCGCCCGCAGGTGGATGCGGTGGTGGTGAGCGTGCACTGGGGCAACGAGTATCAGCACCAGCCCAGCCCGCGCCAACGGGATGCGGCCCGCCAACTCGTGGCCGCGGGGGCCGACGTGATCCTGGGCCACCACCCCCATGTGCTCCAGCCGGTGACCTGGGTCGAGGCCGAGGGGCGCCGGGGCCTGGTAGCCTACAGTCTGGGCAACTTCATCAGCAACCAGGATCGGACCTGGCGCCCCGGGATGCCCGTGCCGGCCGGGGACAACCGGGATGGGGCGCTGGTCCGCGTCCACCTGGCCAAGGGGCCGGGGGGCGCCTTGGAGATCCGGGGGGCAGTGGAGCCCCTGTGGACGGAGAACAGCTGGGGTCGGCCGGGGCCCCGGGTGATCCGGGTGCGGCGGGTCCGCCCCGCGGCCGCGTCCACCGCGGAGGACCAGGCGGCCTTCGCGGCCCGCCACCTTCGGATCCGCACCATCATCGGCGCCGAGTGGGTGCCGGCCGAGCCGGACCCCGCCCTCAGGCGCTGATGCGCGCCACCACCACGTTGCCGCGGCCGAGGTAGCTCACCTCGGAGAAACAGAGGTGGCGCGCCATGGCGATGCCACGACCGTGGGCGTGGAAGGCCCGCTCCGGGTCCAGGTCCAGGTACTGGTTCCAATCGAAGCCCTCGCCTTCATCCTGGATGGTGAAGACCAGCCCTCCCGGCTCCCGCTGGTAGGTCACCCGCACCCAGCGGTCGCGGTAGGGGGCCTCCTGCAGGCGTTCGTCCATGGCCTGGGTGAGGCGGCGTTCCCTGAGCAGGCGGCCCTTGTCCTCGTAGGAGAGCCCGAGGTTCCCGTGCTCCACGGCATTCAGGAAGAGCTCCCAGAGACCCAGGGCCGCATCATAGGGATCGGGGCAGGCCTGGCTCAGCAGGGAGGCCAGCGCGCGGCCCTCCTCGGGCCGCTGGAACTTGAACTCCCCCTGGCAGATCAGGGAGGCGGCCCGGGCGGCCCCATCCAGCCGCTGCTGCACCTCCTCCACATCCAGGCGCTCCTTCACGGCCGCTTCCACGATGCTGAGGAGGACATCCCGCTGGAAGGGCTTGGTGAGGTGGTAGAAGGCGCCGGAGCGGATGCTCTCGGCCACCAGGCTCGGGTTGCCATCGGCGGTCTGGAGGATCACGGGGATGCGCCGGAGGCGGTGATCCGCCTGGAGGCGGGCCAGGAGGCCCATGCCATCGAGGCGGGGCATCATGCGGTCCAGGAGGATGGCCTGGATGGGTGGCGTGGTGGGGTCCAGGAGGAGGTTCCAGGCTTCTTCCCCATCGCCTGCCACCAGCACCTCGTAGCTGGCACTCTCCAGGGATCGCCGGAGCACGTCCTGGTTGAGCTCTTCATCATCGACCAGGAGCAGATGGGGGACCAGCTGGACCAAGCTCACCTCGGGAGGATGGTCCTGATGGTGGTCAAGATCCGACCGGCTGTCGAGCCCCTACGAGGGGGACCCGCAGGGCGACCTCATTGCCCCGACCCCGGTAGGTGACCTCGGGAAAGCTCAGTTGGCGCGTCATGGCGATGCCCCGCCCATGGGAGTGGAAGGCCCGCGCGGGGTCCAGGTCCACGTAGCGCTGCCAGTCGAATCCGGGGCCTTCGTCCGTGATGATGATCTCCAGGGCCTCCGGCTCCCGGCGGAAGGTGACCCGGGCCTGCCGGGCGCCATAGGCAGCCCCGGCCAGCCGGGCCTGGATCTCCGCTTCGAGGCCATTCGCTTCCAACAGGCGGCTCTTGTCGGCGTAGGTGATCTCCAGGTTGCCGTGCTCCACGGCATTGATGAGCAGTTCCCACAGGCCCAGCGCGGCCTGTTCCGGAACCGGGCAGGCCTGGCTCAGGAGGGTGGCCAGGGACTTTGCCTCGCTGGGGGTGCGGAACCGGAACACGGCTTCATCCAGGAGGCAGGCGCCCCGCACCCCATGTTCCAGGCGATCCTGGACCTCCTCGATGCGGGCCCGATGTTCCAGGGCCGAAGCGACCACGCTGAGGAGGACGCTGCGCTGGAAGGGCTTGGTGAGGTAGTAGAAGGCCCCGGCCTGGATGCCCTCCGCCACCCGCTCCGGGGCCGCATCCGCGGTCTGGAGGATCACCGGGATCTGGGCCAGTTCCGGCTCACCCTTGAGTCGGCCCAGCACCCCGAGGCCATCCAGGCGGGGCATCATGCGATCGAGCAGGATGGCTGCGGGCCGGGGCCGGTTCGGATCCGTGAGGAAGGCCCAGGCCTCCTCCCCGTCCCGGGCGGTGTGGAGCTGGTAGCTCCCTCCCTCCAGGTACTCCTCCAGGATCTCGAGGTTCCAGGGCTCGTCATCCACCAGGAGCAGGGGAATGGTCGCAGGGCTCATCAGGGCGCTCCGTGCTGCTGCCGGGGCAGGAGGAAGGTGAACCGGGCCCCCTTGTCCTCCCGGTTCTCGGCCCAGATCCGCCCCCGATGGCCGGCCATGATCTCGCGGCTGATGGGGAGGCCCAGGCCCGTACCTCCGGCACCGCTCTGGGTCTTGGAGCTCTGGACGAAGGGGTCGAAGACCGCCTCCAGTTCCCCCGGGGGGATGCCCGGCCCCTCATCGGACAGGGTGAATCGATAGGCGGGGATTTCGGCGGGATCCCCGGCCCGGCGCCCGCCGGGAAGGAACCCCTCCTGCAGGGAGGCCGTGAGCCTGCCCCCGACCGGACTGAACTTGATGGCGTTGCCCAGGAGGTTCCGCACCACCTGGCCCATGCGCAGCGGATCGCAGGTGGCCTGGGGCGGATCCGGGGGGAGGTCCAGGTCCAGCCGCAGCTGCTTGGCTTCCATCAGCGGGGTGACCTCCGTGAGGGCCTCCTGGAGGATGGTCCGCAGGTCGCAGGTCTCCATCTGGAAGGTCATCCGCCCGGCCTCCAGCTTCGAGAGGTCCAGAAGGTCGTTCAGCAGGAGGAGCAGGCGGTTGGCGGCGGCGTGCACGTTCTCGAAGTACCGGTGCAGCTTCCCCGTGGCCGGATCCTCGGCGGAGGTGCGGCCCATGCCCAGGTCCGAGAAGCTCACGATGGCGTGCACGGGGGTCCGCAGCTCATGGCTCATGTTGGCGAGGAAGGTGGACTTGGCCTGATTGGCCCGATCCGCATCCTCCTTGGCCGCCAGGAGGTGCACGGTCTGCTCCTCCACCAGTTCCTGCAGGTGGTCGCGGTGGTGGCGCAGCTCCGCCTCGATCCTGATGCGGTCGCTGATGTCCCTGAGGCTGGTGCTGTAGAACTCCACCATGCCCTTGGGGCCCTTGTGGGCCGTGATGATCTGATTGACGGGGATCTCCTCGCCCTCGACGGTGATGATGGCCGTGTCGCCGCTCCAGCTCTTGTGCATGAAGGCCGTGGGGATGGCCTCGTTGAGGATCTTGTCCGTGGCCGAAGGTGGGATGAGGCCTGAGAGGCTGATGTTGTGGAGGTCCTTGTCCTGCGGGTATCCCAGGAGGTCCCGACCGGCCGGATTGAGGTAGAGGATGTAGCCCTCGGCGTCGAAGGTGGCGATGAAGTCGGTGGTGGTCCGGAGGATGGAGGCCAGGTGTTCCATCTCCTTCTCCGCTTCGCGGCGGGAGCTGAGGTCGAGCACGGTGCCCAGGTACCCGGTCACGCGGCCCTCGGGGTCCTTGAGGCGGGTGGCCCGGGTCTCCACATAGGCCTCGGACCCATCGGGCCGTTGGACACGGAATTCGATCTCATAGGGGGCTTCGCCCTTCACGAACTTCTGCCAGGCAGCGAAGGCCCGCTCGGCATCCTCCGGGTGCACGGCCTTGGCCCACCCGGCACCCAGGATCTCCGCCTCGGGCAATCCACACAGGCGCAGGATGGTGTCGTTGGCGAACAGGATGCCGCCCTGGAGGTCCGCCTCGAAGATGCCCACCGGGGCATGCTGGATCAGGGTCTGGAGGCGGTTCTCCCGGGCCTGGAGCTCCCGCTCCCAGGCCTTGCGGGCGGTGATGTCCTCGACCACCGACCAGATGCGCTCCTCCCCATCGGAGTCCTTCACCAGCACGCCGTTCAGGCGGACGGGGACCTGGGTGCCATCCTTCCGGAGGTATGTCTTCTCGAAGGGGCCGAAGGCCCCGTATTCCGCCAGGTGGTGGAGGTGGGTCAATTCCTCCTGCCGATAGGAGACGGGGGTGAAATCCCAGGTGGTGAGGTGGTGCAGCTCCTCCGGGGTACGACCCACGATGGCCTGGAAGCTGCGGTTCGATTCCAGGATCCGCCCTTCCCGGTCCCGGAGGAGGAAACCGATGGGGCTGGTCTCGAACAGGACCCGGAAGCGCTCCCGGCTGGCGATGAGGGCCCGCTCCGCGGCCTTCCGCTCGCTGATGTCCCGCACGACGATCTCCAGGACGCTGCGATCCGCCAGGGAGACCCGGGTCATGAGCACCTCGGAATCGAAGGTGCTGCCATCCTTGCGCCGCTGCTTCCATTCAAAGGCATGGGTGCCCTGTTCCAGGGCCCGCTGCATGTGCATCTGGGCCAGGGGTGCCAGCGATTCACCGGTCTCCGAGGGTGCCGAGAGGTCACCGGTGCGGACGCCCCGGAACTCATCGAGGCTGGTGTACCGGAACATCATTAGGGCCGCGAGGTTGCAATCGAGGTAGCGATCCCCCTCGAACAGGAGGATGGCATCGGAGGATCCCTCGTAGAGGCTCCGGAACTTCGCTTCGGATTCCCGGATGGCCGCGGCCTGGCGGTGTTGCTCCGTCACATCCCGGGACACCACGATGCACCCGAGGTAGGCACCCTGCGCATCCCGACGGGCGGTGGCCATGGCGTGGAAGCGTCGCACGCCTTCCGGGAAGGCGATGTCGTAATCCGTTTCGGCTCGCTCCTGCCCCGCCTGCAGGAGGGGGAGGAAGTCCTCGTAGGCCCGGGAGAGGCTCTCCCCGAGCCCCAGCTCCCCGGGACGCTTGCCCAGGAACCAATCCCGGTCGCGGAGGAGGGGCTGGTCCGGAGGGTGGTAGACCTCCGTGATGCGATCGGCCGCATCCAACAGGAAGACCCGCACATCGGCGGCATCAAGGGTGCTCCGCAGGAGCTCTTCGTTGGCTTTCAGCCGGAGGGCGGATTCCCGGGCCAGGGTGACGGCCCCATCGCGCAGGCGGGCCAGTCGCCAGGCGCCTGCGGCGGCGATGGTGGTGAACAGCAGGCCCAGGATGCCCAATGCATGGGAACCCTCGCGGAAGAGGGCATTGCCGACCAGCAGGATGCCGAAGAATCCGAATGCCCCCAGGCCACGACGGACTCGGGTGGAGGTCTCCTGGAGGGGGTCGGCCAACGGGCTTCCTTTCGGAGAGTCCCATCGGATTTCAGATCGGGCAGGTTGAACCCTGGCTCAGCCGAGGCCCAGGAGGCTACGGGCTTCCCGCTCCAACGCATCCAGGAGGTCGGGGGTGGTCCGGCTCTGGAGGTACACCTTCAGCTTCGGTTCCGTGCCACTGGGGCGGAACGCCGCGAAGGCGCCACTGGCCAATCTGAACTTGAGGACATTGGACTTGTCGATGGGAATGGCCCGGTCCCGCGCCTCGGGCCGGTCGAGGATGGGCTCCACATGGCCCTGGGGGCCGTGCCACTCGCAGGCCTGGAAGTCCTCCCAGGCCACCACGGCCTCGCCCCCGAGGGTGGCCAGGCCTGCCGAGCGGATCCTGCCCATGGCCTCGGCGAAGCGCTGCGCCCCGCCCGGGCGGGGATCCTCGAGGTTCACCAGGCGGTTGTGGAAGGTGCCCACCTTCTCCTGGAGGGCGTCCACGGCCTCGAAGGCGGTCATGCCCAGGGCCTTGAAGTGGCCCAGCATCTCGCCCACCACCAGGGCGGCGGTCACCCCATCCTTGTCGCGAAGCGTGGGGGAGAGGAGCATCCCGTAGCTCTCCTCGGCGCTGAAGGCGTAGGCTTCCCCGTTCGCCTCGAGGCGATCCATGCAGGCCGCGATGTTCTTGAATCCGGTGAGGGTCCACATCACCGGGAGCTTGTGGAAGCGCGCCACCTCGGCCAGGAGGTCGGAAGTCACCACCGTGGTGATCACCACCCCGTCGAGGCCCTTGCGGGTGCAGAGGTAATCCAGGGTCAAGGCGGCGAGGTCATTGCCGCTCATGAGCTCCCAGGTCCCGTTCCGCTTGGCGACGACGCCGATGCGATCCGCATCCGGATCGTTGGCCAGGATGGCATCGAGGCCCAGCTCCTCGGCCTCCTTCAGGGGGGCGCGATACGCGGCGAGCTCCTCGGGGTTGGGCCGCGGTGCGGTGGGGAAGTTCCCATCCTGCACAGACTGGCTGCCGCTCAGGGTGAGGGGCAGCTTCGCCAGGTGGAAGAGGCCGGGGACGAAGGCTCCCCCCGTGCCGTGGAAGGGCGTGTAGAGCAGGTTGGCGGGTTCGAAGGGGGTGGGATCCTGGAGCAGTTCGAGGCCCATCTGGAGGTAGGCGTTCTCCACCTCCACGGGGATGGGGCGGATGGCATCGGGATCGGCCTTGGGCGGTTCGGGCACGACGGCCAGGCGGGCCATCTCCGCTTCCACCTCCGCGTCCCAGGGCGCCACCAGCTGGCCCCCCCGCTCGTTGTAGGCCTTGTAGCCGTTGTATTCCTTGGGGTTGTGGGAGGCGGTGAGGATCACCCCACAGCCGGAACCCAGCACCCGCATGGCGTAGCAGAGGAAGGGCGTGGGCAGGGGGCGGGCGCCGATGTAGACCGTGTAGCCGGCCGCGGCCAGCACGCGGGCCGCTTCCAGGGCGAAGACATCGGAGTTGATGCGGGTGTCGAAGCCCACCACGGCCACCTTCTGCCCCGGGGCTCGGCGGGCGGCCACGGCCGCGAGCGCCAGGGTGGCGCGGCGCACGTTGGGGGCGTTCATGCGCTTGAGTCCTGCGGCCATGACCCCACGCAGGCCACCGGTGCCGAAGGCGAGGGGCTCGCTGAAGCGATCTCCCAGTTCCTCCGCCGCCTGGGCATCCCCGGCGGCCACCTTGGCCAGCAGCGCCTCGAGGTCGGCGCGGAGCTCGGGCTCCAGGTGGGGGAAGGCCAGGTACTGGCGGGCGGCTTCGACGGACATGGGCGACCTCGGAGCCTCCATGGTAACGGGGGCATCCGACCTTGGCTTCAGCCTGTGACTTCTCGGACCATTCCCAGGGTGCCCTGGGAATGGTTCAAGGTGCACCACCCTTGAATGACCTGGGATCGGGCCGATCCCCCGCCTGGAAATCCATGGATCCCTGTGGAAATCTCATCCGAGGCTCAAGCCCCGCCCAGGGCGATCTCCTCCAGGAGGATGCTCATGCCCACGCTGGAGCCGTACCAGCGGGTGTCGTTGCCCAGGGCGGCGATGCGGGTGAGGAAGTCGCGCAGGTTGCCGGCGAAGGTGAGCTTGTCCACGGGCTCGGCGAGCTCGCCGTTCCGGATGCGGATGCCGCTGGCGCCCACGCTGAGGTCGCCGCTCACGGGATCCACGGTGTGGAGGCCCATGATCTCGGTGATGAGCACGCCATTGCCGGCTTTGCGGTAGAGGGCCGCGGCGCTGTCGGTGCCGGGCGTCGGCACCAGGTTGAAGGTGGTCACCCCGGGGTTGGAGCCCAGGCCGCGGCCGGCGCTGGCGGTGGGTGCCACGCCCATCTCGGCGGCGGTCTTGAGCGTGTGGAGGTAGGTCTTCAGGACGCCACCTTCCAGCAGCACGTTCCGGCGGGTGGGGAGACCTTCCGCATCCCAGGGCTCGCTGCCCAGGGCGGGCTGCCCATCCGGGAGCAGGAGGCGGCCGTCATCCACCAGGGTGAGGAGGGGGGAGGCGATGCGTTCGCCGAGCTTGCCTGCGAACAGGCTGCGCTGCTTGAGCACGCTCTCGGCACTCAGCATGCCCGCCACGAGACCCAGGAGATCCACGGCCACCTCCGGGTGGAGTACCACCGGGTAGCGCCCGGCCGGGAGGGACCTGGGGTTGAGCTTGCGCTCACCCTTGAGGGCCGCTTCGCGGCCCACGGCGGCCAGGTCGAAGCCCTCGGGGTGGCGGGCCATGTCCCAGTGCCAGGAGGCCTGGCGGTCTTCCCCTTCGGCCACGGCCAGCTCGATGCTGGCGGAGCAGGAGGTCCCCAGGTCCGAGACCCGCACCCCCTTCTGGGTGAGGAGGAGGCTGGCACCGGCCCCATCGGCCCAGGCGGATTCCCGCACGGCGGCCACCTTGGGGGAGGCCTCCCGGGCGGCGCGCTCCAGGGCGAAGGCCCGGGCGATGCGTTCATCGGGGCTCAGGGCCTCGGCCCGGGGGTCGAAGCGGCTCGGCAGGTCGTCGGTGCCCGCGGGTTCCGCCTGCCGCAGCCAGGGGTCCTCGTCGCCCAGGGCGCTGAGGTCCCAGGCGGTTCCGAAGAGGGCCTTGAAGTCGGCCGCCGCCAGGTCGGTGCTGGTGGCGATGCCGGTCTTCCCGCCGCGGATGACCCGCACACCCAGGCCCCCCCGCTTGGAGGTGGTGAGGTCCTCCAGGTTGCCATTGCGGACCTTGGCCTTGCGGCTGCGGGACACGGAGACGAAGGCCTCGGCCCCATCCGCGCCCAGGGCCAGGGCATGGCGGATGCCTTCCTGGAGCTTGGCTTCCAGGGCTTCGGGAATGAGGGAACGGAAGGCATCGGTCATATCAGTCTTCTTCAAAGGCGAGCTGGAGCACGTGGAGGGCGGCCCGGTCGAAGGCCACGAGGGTGATGTCGTCGGGGAGGTCCTGCCGCATCAGCCACTCGCGGCAGACGGTCACGGCGATGCGGGCGGCCCGGTCCGGCGGATATCCGTACACGCCGGTGCTGATGGCCGGAAAGGCGATGCTGCGGCAGCCCGCCTCCGCGGCCAGGCGGAGGCTCTCCCGGTAGCAGGCGGCCAGCAGACCGGGCTCCCCGGCGAGGCCCCCGGACCACACGGGCCCCACGGTGTGGATGACGTGCCGGGCCGGCAGGTTGTGGCCCCCGGTGATCACGGCCGCGCCCGTTTGGCAGCCCCCCTGGCGGGCGCGGATGGCCTGGCAATCCGCCAGCAGTCCCGGGCCCGCGGCGCGGTGGATGGCCCCATCCACGCCACCGCCGCCCAGCAGGCTGGTGTTGGCGGCATTCACGATGGCATCCACCGCCAGGGTGGTGATGTCCGCGTGGAGGGCTTTGAGGGTCTTCACGGGCGCCTCAGAGGACGCTGGGCATGGCCTCGGCGGTGCCGCCGACCACCAGCGCCGGGCAGAGGATGGTGGGAAGGGCGTCGCTCACGGGCACGCCCTGGCCATCCTTGCCGCAGGTGCCGATGTCGAAGTGGGACAGGTCGCTGCCGATACGGGTGAGGCCCTTGAGCACCTCGGGGCCGCAGCCGCTCAGGGTGGCGTTCTTCACGGGGTACTTGGGCACGCCCTGCTCCACCCAGTAACCCTCGGTGACCTGGAAGACGAAGTTCCCGGTGACCGTGTCCACCTGGCCCCCGCCCATGTGCTTCACGAGCAGGCCGCGGTCCAGGTCCCTGAGGATGGCTTCCGGGGCTTCGGTGCCGGCGGCCAGGAAGGTGTTCCGCATGCGGGGGATGGGGATGTGGCGGTAGCTCTCGCGCCGCCCGTTGCCCGTGGGCTCCACGCCCATGGTGCGGGCGGTCTTGCGGGACTGGAGGTAGGCCTTGAGCACGCCGTTCTCGATGAGCACCACCCGGCTGGCGGCCTGGCCTTCATCGTCGATGGCCTGGCTGCCGCGCTTGTGGGGCAGGGTGCCATCATCCACGATGGTCACGCCTTCGGCGGCCACCTTCTCCCCCAGCTTGCCGGCGAAGGCGCTCATGCCCGCCAGGGCGAGGTCGGCCTCGAGGCCGTGCCCGCAGGCCTCGTGGATCATGGTCCCGCCGGCGCTGCTGGCGAGGACCACCGGGAAGGTGCCGGCGGGCGCGGGCTGGGCCTCCAGGGCCTGGAGGGCGAGGCGGGTCGCCTCCTTCACCGTCTTCGCCACGGCCTCGGTCGTGAAGAGCTCGAAGCCGCGGGTCTCGCCCAGGGCCTGATAGCCGGTCTGGAGCTGCTCGCCATCCCCGGCGGTGACATTCACGCGGAGCACGCCCTGCACGCGGTGATCCCGGGTGAGGGTCGCCTCAATGCCGGAGTCCCTCCGCTCGGCGCTGGCGATCCACACGGCCTGGGTGTTGTCGCCGTAGCCCACGGCCACCTGCTTGATGGCGCCCGGCTTGAGGGATTCCCCGTGCTGGCGGGCCAGCACCTCGGCGCCCTTCACCAGGGCCACCTTCTCCGTGAGGGGCACGGTGGCGGGGTCCACCGCCACGGGGCTGGGGGTGGGCACGGAGACCTCCCGCAGGGCGGGAACCGCCAGAGGGGAGCCGGTCCCCGGCGCCGCCAGGGTGCCGGCGGCCTCCAGGAGCTCCTCCACCGAAGGCGCGATGAGGTCGGCGAAGCGGGTCGTCTCCCCCTCCACCAGGCGGAGGGACACCCCGAAGGTGTCGGAGGCGAGGACATCCTCGATGCGGCCATCATCCATGCCGAGGGCGCAGGCCTTGCGCTGCTCGACGAAGACCTCGGCGAAGTCGCCGCCCCGGGAGAGCAGGGTGGCCAGGATGCTGCGGAGGGACTCAGGGCTGAAGGGTGCGTGCATGTCGAGGATCCATTTCCGCGGGCGGCGGGTCTGCCAGTGTGCCAGAAGGTCGGCGAGGGCCTCGTCCAGGAGGGGGCCCAGGTCCCGGCCATCGTTGGGGATCACCCGGTCCGCGTGGAGGTTGCGCTCCTCTGCGGAAATCTGCGCGTTCATGCGGGCCCGGGCCTGGGCGTCCGTCAGACCATCCCGGGCCATGATCCGGGCCCGGCGGAGGTCCGCCGGGGCATCGACCACCCACAGCGCATCAAAGTGGTGGCCACGGCTCCGTTCCACCCAGAGGGCCGCATCGAGCACCGCGCCTGGGGTTCCGGAGGGCAGGGCGGCGAGGCGGGCCGCCCGGAGGGATTCGATCCGGGGATGGAGCAGGGCGTTCAGGCGGCGGCGGGCCGCTTCGTCCTGGAAGACCACCTCTCCGAGACGGGTCCGATCCAAGGTTCCATCCGCCCGGAGGAGGTCCGGGCCGAAGGTCGCCAGGACCTGGTGGAGCCCCTCGGAGCCCGGGCTCACCACCTCCCGGGCCAGCGCGTCCGCATCGATCACCTGGAACCCCCGGGCGGCCAGCAAGGCTGCGACATGGCTCTTCCCGGCACCGATGCCGCCCGTGAGGCCGAGGAGGGGGAAGGGCGGGGCAAGGCTCGGATCCGCGGACATAGGCCCCATTGTGACGTGGGCCCGGCGCCTATGTTTGAAGGGCTGGCCAGATTGTTGTCAGAATGTCGGACTCCACGCCCACCCCAACGTGCCCCAGGAGCTCTCGTGAAGCGACCGTCCCTCCTCTTTGCCTGGTGCGTCGCTCCGCTGGTCCTGGTGGCCGGGGATCGATTCCCGGCCATTCCACCGGAGGTGTGGGCGATCAAGGATGGGGCCGCCACCTCCGGAAAGGGGGCCCTGGTCCTCGAAGAACGCCACACCTTTGAGGGCTTCTGGATCCGCTTCAGGGTGGTGAGCGAGGCGGGCAAATCCCACGTGCGCCTCCCCCGCAGCATGCGCCTGAAGGAGCTTGAGGGACGCATCAGCTACCCCGATGGGACCTCCGTCCGGTTCAACACCGAGAAGGACCTCGGTACCGCGGTGGAGAAGGTCGGGAACAACAGGATCGAAACCCAGGTCATGATCCCCCCGGGGCTCACCGGGGATTGCGTGGTCGACCTCTGGCTGCCGGGCTTTGAGACGGATGGGTTGAAGTTCGTCACCAAGTCCCTGGGGTGGGTGACCCGGGACATCCTCCGCCCGGTGCCCATCCGGAAGTACGCGATCGACGTGTCCCAGGCGGCGGGGTCCTTCGCCTACATCCCCGGCCGGGGCCTCGCCCCGCGTATCACGGAAACCCGGTACGGCCGGATGCTCGAGTTCTCGGACCTGCCCGCCCTAGAGGAGGTGCCCTTCGGGTTGGGGCTGGCGGTGGATACCCCGCGGCTCGTGTTCTTCTCCCAGCCCAACGATCTTGTGCTGAGCCTGGACAAGGGCCCGGACTACTTCTGGCAGGCTTTGGCCGATCGGTACTTCCGCCGGACCTACGCGGAGTGGGCCAAGAAGGGGCGGGCCTACAAGGCCCTCAGCGAGGAGCTGAGGAGAGGCTTGTCCACCCATCCCCATGAAGCGGCCCGCGATCTCCTGGCCCGCCTGAATACCGCCGTGCTGAACCTGGACCACCTGACCCTGGAGGAACGCGCCCGACTGGGCAAACGCGCGGAGGAGGAGGTCAATTCCCTCGACCTGAACGCAGCCGCGGATTCCCGGCGGACTTCCGCCAAGGGCTTCCAGCATCTGTTCGTGCAGATCCTCATGGACCATGGCGTGTTCCCCAAGTTGGGGCTGGTGTGCGATCGGGATGCCTGGATCTTCAGGTACGACATCCTGACGCCCTATCAGTTCACGGATGTACTGGTGGGCCTGGAATCCCCGGACCGCGGCATCCTCTGGCTGGATCCCGGGAACCGCAGGGTGGAGCCCGGCACCGTTATTCCCAACTACCAGGGGACTTCCGGATTGATCCTGGATTCCAGGACCTGGGCCATCCAACGCCATACCTTCGGGCGCGAGGTGGCCCTCCCCAACCAGGCGGGTTGGACCTTCTCCCTGGACCTGGGGGCGGATCGCGACCGGATCAGCACCTCCTTCACGGGGACCGGAATTCCCGCCCTGGAAGGGCGGACTCCCTACTGGCCCCTGGCGGGGGAGGAGCAGAACAAGCGGTTGAAGGCCACCTACGCCTCCGAGGTGAAAAGCCTCCAGATCCAGAAGGCGGAAGTCGTGAACGCCCAAGTTCCAGGCGCCCCCTTCACGTGGCGGATCGAGGGCATCCGGGAGTCGGAGGAGGGGCTTCGGCGGTCCGTGAACCCCTTTCCTGGGATGGAGCTCCCGGTCCAGGTGCCGGGGAGTTGGCCGCCGTTCCGACGACAGCCCATCGTCTTCCCCTACCCCATGACCCATCGGGCGGTGTCGAAGATCCTGCTTCCCGCCGGGTGGGCGGCCGGGCCCCTCCCCGATTTCCAGAAGCAGAATTTCTTCGGTTCCATCTCCTGGTGGATGAGCTCCCGGGATGCCGGGGACCGGACCGAGGTGGAGGTGGTGTTCTCCGCGGACCTCCGGCAGCCCTTTGGCCCCTCGAGTCGGTATGAGGAGCTCCAGGAGTTCGTGGGATGGCTGGAGGAATGCGCCCGACGCGCCCTGGCGGTGACACCCCGGCCGGGGCACTGAACTCGCGGGGCGCTGCAGCCGGGGATCCTCGCTGCCCAGGGGTTTCGAGGGCGGGTGATGGGAAGGGGGAATTGGATAAATGCCCGGGGGATGTCATGCTTCAGCCAGCAAACTTCCCGAGCCCCCCATGAGACTGCTCACGTCCCTTGTGATCCCCCTGCTCGCGTGCGTCGCCCTCTCGGCGGCGGACGGCATCCCCCCGATCCCCAAGGAGGTCTGGGCCATCAAGGCCGACGCGATCCCCGGGGGGAAGGGCGCCATGGTCCTCGAGGAGTGGGAGGGGTGGACGGGGTACCGGATCCGCTTCCGGGTGGTCAGTGAGGCTGGCAAAAGCGAGGTCCATGTGCCCATGGCCGATCGGTTCCGGGATTTCAAGGGACGTACCACCTACCCCGACGGCACGTTCGTGGACTTCAACAGCGCGAAGGACCTCACCACCCAGACCCTGAAGGTCGGCTACCTCAAGCTGGAGCAGCAGGTGATGGTTCCCCCCGGGCTCACCGCCGACTGCGTGGTCGACATCATCGTGAACGACAACCAGCATCAGCGCTGGGACTGGCACATCAAGCCCATCCTGCGCAGCATCCCCTCCCAGAAATACACGTTCGAGGCGGGGCCGTACGCGGGGTCCTACCAGTTCCTTCCGGGGCGCGGGATCCAGCCCAAGGTCACCGATTCCGGGTCGTACCGGAGTTTCGAGTTCAGGGACCTACCGGCGGATGAGGAGGTCCCCTACGCCCTGGGGGGTGCCCTGGATGCGCCTCGATTCGTGTTCTACCAGATGCCCTGGATGGTCACCATGTCCGCCGGCGAGCCTCCCGAGAAGTATTGGAGGATCGTGGCGGAGAAGTATTACAAGTGGATCTACAACGAGAACCTGAAGGTGGGGCGGTCCTACCGGAAGCTGAGTGAGCAGGTCCGGAAGGACCTGCCCCCGGATCCCCAGGATGCGGCCCGATTGCTCATGAGCCGTCTGGAGAAGGTGATCCAGAACCGGAGCTTCCTCACCCTCGCGGAGCGCGCCGCGCTCCAGAACGTGAAGGACCAGAAGTTCAACGCCTGGGACCTGGAGCTGATCGCCGACCAGGGCTACACCAGTTCCGTGGGCTTCTATTACCTGTTCACCCGGATCCTCCTGGATGCGGGCATCCACCCGAAGCTCGGCTTCGTGTGCAACCGGGACCAGTGGATCTTCCAATTCAACCTGCGGACGCCCTACCAGTTCGCCGACACGCTGGTCGGGGTGGAGTCCCCGGGCAAGCCGATGGTCTGGCTGGATCCCGGGAACCGGCTTCTGCCGGCCGGCCTCGTGTCCCTGAGCTACCAGGGCACGCCCGGGATGGTCATCGACACCGGTTCCTGGGAACCCACGAAGTTCATCTTCAAGGGGGATGGCGAGCAGGACAACATGGTATTCCGCGAATTCATCTGGGACCTGGGCGAGGAGGAGGACCACCTGAAGGCCTCGTTCAGCGGCACGGGCATGCCCGAGTACTTCGAGCGCAACCGGTTCTGGGAGTACGACAAGGATGAGCAGGCCAAGCGCCTGAAGGACTCCTTCGCGTCGAGCCTGAAGAGCTTCCAGTTCCGGAAAGCGGAGGTGCTGAACGCCCTGAACCATTCCGAGCGCCTCTACTGGGTGGTGGAAGGTGCCCGGGAGGCCGAGGAGGGTCGACGGCGGACCATCGAACCCTTCCCCGGGATGCCCTATCCGTTGCGTGTTCCTGATGCCTGGCCGGCGCAACGCGCCACCGCGATCGTGCTCCCGTATGCCATGAACTTCACCGCCACCAGCAAGGTGCTGCTCCCCCGGGGGTGGCGACTGGGGACCCTGGAGTCCCTGGATCGGAAGAACACGTTCGGCAGCGTGCGGTGGTCGACCCGTGACATCCAGGATGGAGACAGGTCCGGCGTGGAGGTGGAATACACGGTGAACGTGACCCGGGCCTTCGCGGGTGCCGCGGCCTACGAGGAATTGAAGACGTTCATCAGCTGGGTGGAGGAGGCGTCCCGTCGCACCCTCGTCGCCCAGAAGCCCTGAGGTCCGCATGAAGTGCTTCCGCATCCTCCTCCTGCTGGTGATCCCGGCCCTCCTCCCCGCGCAGAACCTCGGCAAGCTGCCGGGATGGGCCGCCGACGTCGCGAAGGCGAGCCTTGCGGAGGTCCCTCCGGGGGATGCCGACGCCTGGGTCCTGCTGGACCGTTCCGAAGTGGCCTACACGGGCTCGGGGGAGATCCAGTTCCGCCGCCTCCAGCTCACCCGGATCCTCACGGAATCCGGCATCAACCGCGGCATGTTCCGATTGAATGGACTCGGGGGCGCGGCCACGAAGGTCAAGAAGGTGAAGGGCTGGAACCTGAGGCCCGATGGGGAGCTCCTGAAGCTCGACTCCGACACCGTGGTGAGCCTGGATACGGGAGGCGACGAGGACGGGAGCCTCGAGTTCGCCACTGCTGCCGCACTTCCGCAGGTGGTGAAGGGCTCTTACGTGGCCTTTGAATCCGTGCATGTCATCAAGCACCCCATGGGACCCCAGGAGAGTGGGTGGGTCTTGCGAGGGGACCCCATCCGGCGTTGGGAGTTCGAAGCGGCGAAGAAGGAGGGCTTCTTCACCAACCTCAAGCAGGTGGAGGTGAAGTTCGACCTCGTGAACTTCCAGACCTGGATCCCCAAGGTGGAGGGAGCGGGAACGCTCGCGGTGGCGGCCAACCATGTTCCCCCCATGCCCAAGGACGAGCTGGCTTCGGGCAGTTTCAGAGACTTCCTCCCCCGGGTGCACGTGCGGTTCCTCGACCCTGAGGTTCCGCTGTCCCCCACGGGCAAGGACTGGGATGCCCTCGCCCGCTGGACGGAAGTCGCCTATCGCAACGCCTCGTCGCCCACGGGTCTCACCGGATCCAAGGGACTACCAACCCTTGAGGGCCTTCGGAAGGTGCGGGATTGGATGGGGCGTGAACTGACCTACAAAGCCATCTACATGACCCCTGCGCGGGGCTGGACCCCAGAACTCTCGCCCGAGGTCGGTCGTCGGCGGTACGGCGACTGCAAGGATGTCGCGGCCTTCTTCGGGGGTGAGGCCTCGGCGATGGGTCTGAAGGCCTACCCTGCACTGGCGCGGATCTCAGGGGGTATGGTCACCCGGGAGGAACCCCCCTCCCTGTCGTTTGACCACATGATCACCGCCCTCAAACTTCCCACTTCCCTGGGCCTTGCCTCCGAAGTCCAGACGCCGGAAGGGAGGTTCCTGCTCGTGGATCCCACGGACCGCTTCGTTCCCTTGGGCATGCTTCCGAGCGCGCACCGGGGGGGCAACCTCATGATCTGCGCTGAGGGGAAGGGAATCTGGGTGCAGGCCCCTGAGGCATGCATTCTCTCCGACCAGATTGACATCCAGCTCGAGGGTGCGATCGATGCCGGGGGAAAACTGGAGTGCGATCTCCGGATCGAGGAAGGCGGGAATGCCTGGGGTCTCCGGAACACCATGAACAGCCGGGGCGCAAAGGCCCTTGTGGATGTCATCCTGCGGAACCACATGGATCTGCCCACCAACGCCGTCCTGACCTTGAAAGCCCAGTCGGATCCCCTGGACGCCTCGGCACCGTTCCGGATGGACCTCCACCTCACCCACCCACGGGCCCTGGTAGTCCAAGGGGAGAGCCGGCTGGATTCCCTGGGCCTCCTCAAGACCCCCATCCAGATCCAGAAATTCGGGGTATCCCGCCAGACTCCCGTTCGGGGCGGTCATGGGCCGCGGGTGACCTTCAAAGCCACCCTGAAGACACCCCGCAAGTTGGAGCCTGTCCTTCAGCCCCTGCAGGCCACCACGGCATTCCGGAAGCTGACCTTCCAGGCCCAGGCGTCCGAGTCCAAGGAGGGGGCCCTGCTGACCTTGACCTGGGAATCCGATCCGATCCGCACGACCTTTTCCGCCCCCCGCCTGGAGGAGGGCGTGAAGGCGTGGAAGCAGGATCGGTCCCTGGTGCGGAAGGTGCTGGACGAGGGCTTCCTATTTCGCTGAGCCGGCTCCGGAGGGCACGTCCCTCCGGACCTCCACCTCGTAGGCCTCCCCAGCCATGGAATAGTCCGTGGTGTCCACGATGAAATAAATGGTCTTGGCCTCGCCGGTGGGGTTCGTGTAAGTCGCCTTGGGCACCCCCTTGAAGATGGCGTTCTGGAGGAGCCCCTCTTCCAGGCGGCCCCAGGCGTTCACCCCCTTCACCTTGAACCAGGCCCTTCGGCCCTCCACCACCTCCACGGACACCTGCCCGTGGGGGGCCACGTCCACCGCGAGGGCCCGCCATCCACTGGGGGCGGGGACCTTGTCGCGGATGCGGACCGAGCCCGCGGGCACCTGGAGGGCGGGGATGGAGGGGCCCCGACGGGCGGCAGCCCGGGTTTCGCCCATGATCCCCCGGGCGCGGCCGGGATCCGGCCATTCGGGGGGATTGGGCCCCCGGCTGGCGGCGGGCAGATCCTTCGAGTCCAGGATCGGAAGTTCGGGGCCAGCCTGGGGCGCCGGGGCCACCAGGACGGGGAGCATGAGGGCGAAGGGAAGCATGGAACCTCCAGGAAGGGGAAGGGGGCGTGCAGGCACCTCCCCAAGGGGAAGTGTCCCCCAACCTGGGATGGTTCCTACCCAGCGGCAAGGGCCCTCGCCCCAGTCGGCTACACTGGGGGCTGACCAAACGTAGGACCGCATGAGCGACCAGCCCCTCGATCTCGCCCAACTGGAAAAGCCCCTCCTGGAACTGGAGGCCCAGATCCGGTCCATGGAGATGGATCCCTCCCAGGCCAGGGAGCGGGAAAAGCTCGAAAAGAAGCTCGAGAAGCTGCGCCAGGATTTCAGCCAGAACCTCACGGATTGGCAGCGGGCCCAGCTGGCCCGCCACCCCAAGCGGCCCTACACCTTGGATTACATCGAGCGCATCTGCGACCGTTTCGAAGAGATCCATGGCGACCGCCGCTTCGGGGACGATGCCGCCATCGTCGGGGGCATGGGGTGGATCGACGGCAACCCGGTGATGATCATCGGCCAACAGAAGGGCCGCGACACCAAGCAGAAGATCCTCCGGAACTTCGGCATGCCCAAGCCCGAGGGTTATCGAAAGGCCCTGCGCCTCATGCAGATGGCCCAGAAGTTCCAGCGCCCCATCCTCTGCCTCATCGATACTCCCGGCGCCTACCCCGGGGTGGATGCCGAGGAGCGGGGCCAGGCCGAGGCCATCGCCCGCAACCTCCTGGAGATGGCCAAGCTGGAAGTGCCCATCGTGGCCGTCGTCATCGGCGAAGGTGGTTCCGGCGGGGCCCTGGCCCTGGGCGTGGCCGACCGCGTGATGATGATGGAGAACGCCATCTACAGCGTGATCAGCCCCGAAGGCTGCGCCTCCATCCTGTGGAAGGACGCGAGCCAGGCCCCCAAGGCCGCCGAAGCCCTCAAGCTCACGGCCCCCCGGCTGCTCGACCTGAACGTCATCGACACCATCGTGAAGGAGCCCCTCGGGGGCGCCCACTCGGACCACGATCAGGCCGCGGCGCTGCTGAAGGAAGCCGTGGTGGAGGCCTTCGGGGAACTCGCGGAACTGAGCGCCGAGGCCCTGGTGGAGGAGCGTTACCAGAAGTTCGCCAAGATGGGATCGGTGGGGTGAGCCACCCCGGATCCTGGCGCCTCCGCCGGGAGGCTCCCGCCGGGCTGAAGCCCTGGATCCGCCTCGCCCAGGCCTGGTCCCTGGACGAGGCCGCGGCGCGGCTGGCCTGGATGCGGGGCATCGACGAGCCCGAAGAGCTGGCCTGGCGGCTGGATGCCACCTGGGCCCGGACCACCGACCCGCACCTCCTTCCCGGCGTGGACGCCGCGGTGGCCCGCATCCGCAGGGCCATCGAGGTCGACGAGCCCATCACCGTGTACGGCGACTACGACGTGGATGGGGTCACCGCCACGGCGCTGCTCGTGCGGGTGCTCGAGAAGCTCGGCGCCCGCGTCGACTTCTTCATCCCCAACCGGTTCAACGATGGCTACGGCCTCCACCTGGAGTGCATCCGGGAGCTGAAGGAGCGCCGGGATCCGGGGCTCCTGATCTCCGTGGACTGCGGGGTGCGCAGCGTGGCCGAAGTGGCCGCCAGCGGCGACCTGGGGCTGGCGTGGGTCATCACGGACCACCACGCTTTGGGGCCGGAGCTCCCCCCCGCCTGCGCCGTGGTCCACCCGCTCCTGGAGGGCTACGCGAATCCCCACCTCTCGGGGGTGGGCGTGGCCTTCAAGCTCGCCCAGGCCCTGCTCGGGGCGGTGCCGGTGCCTTCCGGCGCCGATGCGGCCTTCCTGGATGGGCTCCTGAAGCTCGTGGCCATCGGGACGGTGGCGGACATGGTCCCCCTGAAGGGCGAGAATGCCCTCCTGGTGCGCCGGGGGCTCGAAGCCCTGGGCGGGGCCAATGGGCCCGGGTTGGCGGCGCTGCTGCGCGCGGCCCGGGTGGAGGGCGAGCCCACGGCCCAGGACCTGGCCTTCGGGGTGGGGCCCCGCCTCAATGCCGTGGGGCGCATGGGGGGTGCGGAGGACGCCGTGCGCCTCCTGCTCTGCCGGGATGCCCGGGAGGCCGACACGCTCATGGCCCGGGTGGAGGCCCTCAACCAGGAACGCCGGCAGACCCAGCGGGAGCTGGCCCAACGCCTGCCCGCCCCGGGCGCGGAAGCCTTCGACCTCGTGGTGGAGCCGGAGGCCCACAAGGGGGTGATCGGCATCGTGGCCGGCTCCCGCATGCGGGACTCGGGCAAGCCCACCGCCGTGTGCACGGTGCTGGAGGGCGTGGCCCACTGCTCCCTGCGGGCCCCCGAGGGCTACGACCTAACCTCCCTGCTCGAACAGGCGCGGCCATTCCTCCAGGGTGGGGGCGGGCACCGCCTGGCCGCGGGCATGACCTTCCCCCTGGGCAACCTCGCGTTCATCCGGGCCACCCTGGAGAAGGGGGCCCGGGAACAGGCCGCCCAACTCCCGGCCACGGAGCGGGTGCTGGATGCCTGGGGTCCCGCGGAGATCCCCGGGGCGCGCGCCTTGGCTGCCCTGGAGCCCTGGGGGCAGGGCTTCCCCGTGCCGTTGGTGGGGCTTGAAGGGGACCTTCAGGAACCGGTGAAGGCCTTTGGGGAGGGCCACTGGAAGCTCCGCCTTCGGGGGGTGGCCGAGCCGCTCACCTGGTTCTTCGGCGCGGAGCGCAGCGCCCCCCTGATCGCCGGTCAGCGCCTCCGGGTTGCGGCCGCGCCCCAGGACCAGGATCGCTGGGGCCGCTCCTGGCTGGTTGAGGGGAGGCTGCCTTGAGCCGGTCCTCCCGCGCCTTCCTGCCTCCGCCCCGGGACCCGCGCTGGCGCTGGGCGGGCTGGATCGTGTTGAGTGGAACCCTCGGGCTCACCGCCGTGCAACTGGCCCTGGGGCCTCGCAGCCTGTCCTCGGCGTCGGGGCTCGGCATGTTCGAACCCGGGATCCGCGGGCGCCTGGGCTCCCTCACGGAGCTGCAAGGCGACAACCGCCTCACCCTCCAGTACAAGACCATCCAAGGTGAGGAGAAGGACCTCCACCTCACCGGGGTGGATGGCGTGTTGGAAGAGGCCCGGGGGAAATGGACCTTCAACGCCCCGGAAGCGAGCCGCACGGCTGGCGCGTGGATCCTGAACGCCCCTTTGAACCTGGAGAGCGTGGGGGCCGCGGGGAATCCCGGCGGCAAGGGGTCGATGGAGGGCACCGGGCCGGCCCTGCGCTGGAACGCCGGGCGCTGGGAAGCCCTGGCTCCCCTCACCTGGAGGGGATTGGCGGGGGCGGGGCCGGGGACCTGGCACCTTCCCGCCGGCTGGACCCGGGAGGCGGATGGACGCATCCAGGTGCAGCGGGGCCCGGTCCTCTGGGACGCCTCCGAGCCCTCCACGGTGCGGCACCTCGAGGCGGCGCGCCTGGAGGCTGAACCCGGCCTGCAGAGCGGTCGGCTCGAGGAGGTCCGGGCCGGATTGGTGGATGGGGAGGTGGCCGCCCAGGTGGCGGAGCTGCTCCCGGAGCTGATCCGCTGGCCCGCCGCCCTGCGGTTCACCCGCACCGATGGCTGGTCCGGGGGTGCCGAGGGGGGCCGGGCCGAGCGGCCGGCTCCGGGCAGGCCCCTTCAGCAGGTGGAGTTGAAGGGCTTCAAGGCCCAACGGATGGCCCGCGAAGGCGAGGAACGCCTGGAGGCCCTGGGTGTGCGCTGGACCCCCGCCGGACTTCGCCTCGAGGGGAGCGTCACCTGGGATCAGACCCTCGATGGCCAACGTCTCCGGCTGGCGGCCCCCAGGGTGCTCCTGCGGGAATCGGCGGGGACGGAGCTGCCGGTCGATCTCGCGGCGGGTTGGGCCCGGGCTGAAGGGCAGCCCCTGCTCACCTGGGGGAGGCGGTCCCTGGGTGCGTCACGCATGGACCTCGACCGTCGCACGCGGGCCTGGCGATTGCCGGCGCCAGTGTCCGGGCGCTCGGAGGAAGGCACCTTCAGCGCCGGGGCGGGCCAGGGCAGCCCCCGGGCCTGGACCTTCGAGGGGCCCATCCTCGTGAACTTCAACAATGGCGGCGCCTTGAGGGGAGGCGGCCTGGTCTGGGAGGAGTCCCAATGGACGCTGACCGGCCGGCCCGCCACCTGGACCCGCCTTCGGGAGCGGCTTTCCGGCAACCGGATCCTCCGGAAGGGGGATCACCTGGAGTTCCCGGAGGGCCTCAGCGGAGCGCTCTCCGGAGCGGATGGGGAGATGACCCTCCGTGCGGGCGCCGGGGAGAGCGATGTGAACGAGATCCGGCTCACGGGGGGTGTGGAGGTGCAGGGCCAGGGCTGGCGCCTGCTCGCCGATCGGGTGGTGCTGAAGCTGGGCGCCGGCCGGGCGGTGCAGACCGTGAAGGCCGAAGGGACCGTGAACCTGCGGGGCAAGCTCGGGGAAGGGCAGGGGGATGCCCTGGAATTGGAGCCCGGCACCCGCTCGGTGCGCTGGCGGGGTCGGGTCCGTGGCCTCGGGGCCACGAGTTCCGGCTCGGACTCGTGATAGGAATGTAGGGATGGAATCCACCCCCCGGCTTGAGGCGACGGAGCTCAAGAAGCAGTACGGCGAGCGCCTCGTGGTGCGGGGCGTCAGCCTCCACGTGAGCCCGGGCGAAGTGGTGGGCCTCCTGGGGCCGAACGGGGCCGGGAAGACCACGACCTTCTACATGGTGGTGGGGGTCGAGGCCCCGGACTCCGGGCGCATCACCTGGATGGGCGAGGATCTCACCACCTCTCCCATGCACCGCCGGGCCCGCCTGGGGATCGGCTATCTGACCCAGGAGAGCAGTGTATTCCGGGGGCTCACGGTGTGGGAGAACCTCATGGCCCTCGCCGAGCTGCAGCCCATCCCCCGGGAGCAGCAGGTGGCGCGGTGTGAGCGGCTCCTGGAGGAGTTCCACCTGCAGAAGGTGCGGCACACCCATGGCCGCAGCCTGTCGGGTGGGGAACGCCGGCGCTGCGAGCTGGCCCGGGCGCTCGTCACCGAACCCAAGATCATGTTGCTGGATGAACCCTTCGCCGGGGTGGATCCCAAGAGCGTGAGCGAGATCCAGGGCCTCATCGCGGATTTGAAGGCGCGCGGGATCGGGGTCCTTATCACGGATCACAATGTCCGGGAAACCTTGCAGATCGCCGATCGGGCCTATATCTTGGCCGATGGAATGATCCTCAAACACGGACTGCCCTACGAGATCGCGGAAGACCCGGACATCCGCCGGGTCTACCTCGGCGAGCGGTTCAAACTGGATCTGGGGTAGGCGCCGTGGCCCAAGGTCCCTTCCTCTCCCAGCGGCTGGCCCAGAGCCAGACCCTGGCGCTCACGCCGGCCATGCAGCTGAAGCTGAAGCTGTGGCAGATGAACCTGCTGGAGCTGGGCCAGACCATCGAGAAGGAGCTGGAGGAGAACCCGCTCCTGGAGCTGGCGGAGGATGGCGACGAGGTGCCGAGCCTCCAGGCCATCGAGGAGGGTCACGACAGCCAGGTCTCCGAGCCCAACCCGGATCAGGTGTCCGAGGGGGTCGAACTGCCCGAGAATGTCGCCACCGTGGATCTGGATGCCATGGCCCTGGCTTCCGAGGGCCAGGAGATCGATGCCGATCAGCTGGAGAAGTTCACGGAGGAAGGGGTCTCCCAGGTCCAGGAGATCGAGATGGGCGCCGAGAACAGCTGGGATGGTGATCTGCCCCGCACCTCCAACCTGCCCGACGACGAGAAGATGAGCTGGGAGGAGCGGATCAGCTCCACGGAGACCCTGCAGGAGCACCTGCTGGGCCAGCTCTACCAGACCCTGGATCCGGATGATCCCAGGGCCGTGCTGGTGGAGCGGCTGGTGGACCGCATGGATCCCAAGGGCTTCCTCCGCCTCGATCCGGATTCCCCGGCGGAGACGACGCTCGAAGAGCTGGCCGCCGATCTCGGCGTGGACCCGGTGGCCCTCCGCGAGGCCGTGGATATCCTCCAGGAGTTCGATCCTTCGGGCGTCGGCTGCTTCACCCTGCAGGAGAGCCTCCTGCTCCAGCTCCGCCATGCCGGCGTGGAACCGGATGATCTCGCCGTGCGCATCATCCGCACCCACGGCGACCTGCTCATGCAGCGGGACAGCGGGAAGCTCCGGAAGGCCCTGGCCTGCACCGAAGAGGACCTCGCGCGGGCCATGGATCTGCTCCGGCACCTGCACCCGGCCCCGGGCCGCGCCTACGACGCGGAGACCGAACGGGTCATCAAACCCGACGTGGTGGTGCTCAAGGGCGAGGATGGCCACTGGAAGGTCTACCTGAATGACGAGGGCCTGCCCCGCCTCAAGGTGAGCGGGGAATACCGCTCCTTCCTCAACGCCTCCGACGCCAAGGCGGACAAGGACTTCATCCGGGACCGCTTCCGCAGCGCCCGGGACTTCATCCGGGGGGTGGAGGACCGCAACCGCACGGTGCTGCGCGTTTCCGCCCAGATCGTGGATCTTCAGCGCGAGTTCATGGAACGGGGCATCGAGGGGCTTAAGCCCATGGTGCTGCGGGATGTGGCCGAGGCCACGGGGTTCCATGAGAGCACCATCAGCCGGGTGGTGAAGAGCAAGACCATCCACACCCCCCAGGGCCTTTTTGATCTCAATTACTTCTTTTCAGCCAGTTTGGGCTCAGATTCAGGGGAGGATGTCTCGGCCACGGTCGTCAAACACAAGATCAAGGCCCTCATCCAAGCCGAAGACCCGGCCAAGCCCCTCTCGGACGAGTCCATCAGCGCCCTCCTCGGGCGCGATGGGATCACCGTAGCCCGCCGTACCGTCAACAAATACCGCGAGGAACTGAAGATTGCTCCAGCTTCCAAGCGGCGTCGCCGATAAGGCGCCCATGCCCACTCGCTTCTCCAGACCCGCATCCCGTCAGGGGGTGAGGGCCCTGTGCTCCAACCCGGGCCTTCCGGCCCTTTCCAGGAGTGTGAAATGAAAGTCCATTTCACCGGTCGTCACGTCGAACTCAGCGATGCGCTCAAGCAGCATGCCCAGACCCGTCTGGACAAGTTCTCCTCCTTCCTTGACGACGTCATCGACGTCCACGTGATCCTCGAGGTGGAGAAGCAGCACCGCCACATCGCCGAGATCACCCTCAAGACCCGCAGCGCGAGCCTGGTGGCCTCCGCGGAGACCCAGGACATGTACGGCAGCTTGAACCAGGCCATCGACAAGCTCGAGGCCCAGGCCCACAAAACCCTGGACAAGAAGGCCGCCCGCCAGCAGTCCGGCGACAAGGCCGCCGCCTTGGTGGTGGAAGAAGAGTAGCCGCTCTCCTTTCCCGGTGAAGGGGGCCTCAGGGCCCCCTTTCGCATGGGGCCGGTCTGCGCGGAATCCGGCTATCCTTGGGGATCACGGAGCTTGCCATGCCGGATCCCATCCACCTCTACGCCCCCAAGGACACCACCGAGCCCACCCAGGTCTGCGAGAAGTGCCGGAGCAAGTACGTGCTCTCCCACTTCAACCACGGCGTCGAAGGCCAGGAGAGCGTGTGCCGCCGCTGCCTCCAGGTCATGGGCTACGAGGTCTAGACTGGGAAGGTGAAGCGCCGCCCGCGCCCTTCGGCGCGGGCGAACTTTGGAGGGGAACCCCATGGCCCTGGTGATGGAAGCCACCCGCACCGCCGAGATCGTGGACAAGGTCGTGGCCGGGGGCCGCGTGGACGCGGCCGAGGCCCTCCACCTGCTGGAGCACGCCAGCCTGCCGGAGCTGTCCCTGGCGGCCACGGCCGTGAAGCACCGCCACAACGACCCCGCCAAGGTCAGCTTCATCATCGATCGGAACGTCAACTACACCGACCTGTGCAACGTCTACTGCACCTTCTGCGCCTTCTACCACAAGCCCGGTGACAAGCGCGGCTACACGCTCACCAAGGAGCAGCTGAAGCAGAAGGCGGACGAGACCAAGGCCCTGGGCGGCACGGGCTTCCTGCTGCAGGGCGGCGTGAACCCCGACCTGCCCTGGGAGTACTACCTGGACCTCGTGCACTACCTGAAGCACGACCTGGGCATCTGGGTGCATGGCTTCTCCCCGGTGGAGATCCAGATGATGGCCAAGCTCTCCGGCCAGACCCTGCGCAAGACCATCGCGGATCTGCATGCGGCGGGGCTCGGCTCCATCCCCGGCGGGGGCGCCGAGGTGCTGGTGGAGCGCGTGCGCAAGAAGATCGCGCCCCTCAAGGGCGGCCCCGACAAGTGGCTGGAGGTCATGGAGGCCGCCCACGAGGAGGGCCTGAAGACCACCGCGACCATGATGTACGGGATCACCGAGACCCTGGCCGAGCGGGTGGAGCACTTCATGGCGATCCGGGACCAGCAGGATCGCAGCCTCGCCCGGAAGAACGGTGGGATGTACTCCGCCTTCGCCGCCTGGCCCTTCCAGAGCGGCCACACCGTGTGGGAGGGCAAGCTGCCCAAGCCCACCGACGTGGAGTACCTGCGCACCATCGCCGTGGCCCGCATCACCATGGACAACGTGCCCCACGTGCAGAGCTCCTGGGTGACCATGGGCAAGAAGACCGGCCAGATGGCCCTGGCCTACGGCTGCGACGACATGGGCTCCCTCATGCTGGAGGAGAACGTCGTCAGCGCCGCCGGCACCTGCTACAGCGTGAACAAGGCCGACATGATCCGCCTCATCCGGGACGCCGGCTTCGAGCCCTGGCAGCGCGACAACATCTACGGCGTGGTGGACCCGGCCCCGGTGGCCTAGGCGCTCACCAGCCCAGGGTGATCGCGAAGCCGAAGGCCTGTTCGGTGCCCCGGAGGATCGGGGACTGCAAGGTTCCTCCGGCGCCCTGACCGTCGTACCGGCCCCCGAGGTTGGTTCCGAAAGCGGAAGCGGTGAGGTGGG
This sequence comes from Holophagaceae bacterium, assembly GCA_044229665.1. Taxonomy (GTDB): domain Bacteria; phylum Acidobacteriota; class Holophagae; order Holophagales; family Holophagaceae; genus JAFDVN01. The sequence continues at coordinate 40,156 of JBGASN010000013.1, read as the reverse complement.
CGTTGATGCGCACATTCACGTTGAAGCGGCCCCGGAGGCGGCTCCCGACTTCTTCGAAGGTCGGTGTGCCCAGGTAGTTGCCAATGCGATGGGCGCCTTGGAATTGCAGTCCGCCGAAGCCGGTCACCCTTCCGGCCCGCAGCCGGGCGAAGAGGTTGGCCATGGTTCGTGGGGTGTATGCGAAGTCCTGGCCGTCCTGGTCGACGAGGGTCATCCGGGTGGCGTTGAGGCCGACCACGAGGCCGCCCATGCGCTTCTGGATCATCCCCTCCAACCCTTGACCACGGGCCTGCCCCGCGTTGACGTACTGGCGTGTCCCGGAGGGGGGTGGCGTCGGCAGCACCGTCTTCCGGGCGATGAGGTCTTCGTAGGTCATGCGGAAGGCGGTGGCGTCCACGGTCCAGGAGTCCCACTCCTGCCGATATCCCAACTCCAGGCTGGACGTGGTTTCCGAGGAAAGGGACGGGTTCGGGATGATCCGACTGGGGGTGGAGGCTGCGATCCGGGCCTCCAGCACCTGGGGACTTCTCACCGAGGTTGAATATCCGAAGCGGAAAGCCTGATCGGTGGTGGGGCGGAAGCTGACCACCGCCCGGGGGGCGAAGCGGTCCCCACCCAGGGTGTCCTGCTCAAATCGGCCTCCGAGGCTGAGCTCCCAGGTCGGAGCGAAGGCCCAGTCCCCGATGAGGAAGGTCCCCCAGGCATGGTCCCGCGCCCCCCGGATCGGGCCACCGAGGACCGAGGAGGACACGGAATTGCGGGCATCCCACCCTGCCACCAGGTGGAGGCTCGCGGTGGGCTCGGCGGTGATCTGGACCATGGCCTGGCGGCTGGTGTAGTCGATGAGCCGGGATTCGGGCTGCGTGAAATCCCCGGTTCCAAATTGGATGCTGAGGGTGTGGAGGCTGACCTCGGTGCGCAGGCTGGGTTGCCAGCGCTGGGTCCAGGAGGCTTCCAGGAAGTGGTTGTCGGCCTGTTCGTAGGGGATCACGAAGCCGCTCCCGAAGTTCGCTCCGGTGCGCTTGGCGGCGATGCCCCCAGTCAGCGCCACCTGGGTGGATTCCTGGGAGAAGGTCCCTTGGAGGAAGGCCCGGGTCTGGTGGAAGGCGTCGTCTTCCAGTTGGGCCGCCTGCGTGGGGGTGGGCCGGAAGAAGGGGTTCACATTGCCCAGGGGGCGATAGGGGAATCCCGTGCGCCCTGTGGAGGCCCCGTCAAATCCGACCCTCAGCCCGAAGGAACCCCGCTCTACGTCCCCTTGGGCCGAGTAGTCCCGGCGATGCTCGGAAACGCTGGCCCGGGCCGTCAGGGCTCCTGGGCCGGCCTTGATGGTGTGGATGGCGATGGCCCCACCCACGGCCCCTGCTCCGTACAGCGCGCTCGCCGGGCCCCGCACGATCTCGATGCGCTCGATGAGCGCCAGGGGGACCGGCAGGTTATCGATATCGATGGCGCCCCGGAGGGCGTTGTTGAAGGGCACCCCATCGATGAGCACCTGCACGTTCTTGGGGTAACCCTCGGAAAGGTTGCCGCGGATGCCCACGTAGGTGTTCTGGGGGTCCTGGCTCAGGAGGTTCAGGGAGGTGGCCTGAAGGAGGACGTCCCTCAACCGGAACGCCCCCATCTCCTCGATCTGGGCCCGGGTGATGATCTCGATGGCCTGCGGCGCCTCGAGGAAGGGTTGCTCCCGGCGGCTGGCCACCGTGACGGGGGTGTTTCTCAGGCGGAGGAGCTCCTCCAACTTCGGCGAATCCGGGTCCTGCCCCAGGAGGGGGACGACGAGAAGGCCGGGGGCTGGGAGGCGGATGCGCATGGGACGAGATGGGACCCCGTCTCATCGGCCCGATGGAACCCAGGTTGAGAATATGGGTGTGTAGACCTCGAATTATGAGGCTAGGGGTGGGAGTGCCCGGCCAGGTGCTCCAGGGCCGCCTTGGCCTTCTCGGCGTGGGGGGTGCCCGGGAAGTCCTTCACGATGCGCTCCCAGACCTTCCGGGCCCGGTCGGGCTGCTTGAGGTCGTCGGCGTAGACCACACCGAGGTTGTGGAGGCTCTGGGCATGCTTCGGGTCCAACTTGGCGGCCTTCTCGAAGTTCTCGATGGCCTTGTTGAACATCTTCAGCTCCCGGTACATCACGCCCTGATCCGTGAGCACGTCCGGGTTCTTGGGGTTCAGGGCCAGGGCCTTGCCGTAGGCGTCCACGGACTTCTGGAACTGCCGGGTGTCGAAGTAGTCGTTGCCCAGGGCGATCCAGGCCTGCACGTTCTTCGGATCCTTCTCCAGCACGGCCTGGGTCATGCGGATGCGCTCCTGGGCCTGGGCCATGTCCGGCATGGGGGGGAGGCCCATGCCCTGGGGCATCCCACCCTGGGGGGGCATTCCGCCCGAGGGGGGCATGGCGGGGAAGGTGGGGGGAGCCACCGGCGCCGCGGGGGCCGGCGCCATGCGCGAGGCGTCCGGGGTGCGGTTGGAACCCACCGCCGCGCCCACGATGAAGCCCACGAGGAGGCCTGCGCCCGTTCCGATCAGTACCTTGCGGTCCATGCTCCACTCCCTGGGATGGTTGGAAAATATCGCATCCCGTGGGAAAATTAGCACCTTCTTTGTGTGAGGCGAGTCATGGCCGTGGTCACCCCCCAGCAGTACCGGAAGATGCTCCAGCGGGCGAAGGACGGGAAGTTCGCCTATCCGGCCTTCAACGTCACCTCCACGGAGACCGTGAACGCCGTGCTGTTGGGCCTCAAGGAGGCCAACGCCGACGGCATCATCCAGGTGAGCACGGGCGGTGCCGAGTTCTTCAGCGGCCAGGGCGTGAAGTCCATGGCCAAGGGCGCCATCGCCATGGCCGAGTACGTGCACCTCATGGCCGCCGAGTACGACGTGAACGTGGCCCTGCACACGGACCACTGCCACCCCAAGTACCTGGACACCTTCGTGCTGCCCCTCATCGAGGCCACGGAGCAGCGCCGCGCCGCGGGCAAGGGCAACCTCTTCAACGCCCACATGTTCGACGGCTCCGAGCTGCCCCTGGCTGAGAATATCGCCAAGAGCGTGGAGCTCCTCAAGCGCTGCGCCGCCTCCGAGCTCATCCTCGAGGTGGAGACGGGCATCGTGGGCGGCGAGGAGGATGGCCACGACACCAGCGGCGTGGCCAAGGACAAGCTCTACACCACCCCCGAGGACATGGTGGCCGTGCACAGGGCCCTGGACCCCCTGGGCCCCTACATGCTGGCCGCCACCTTCGGCAACGTGCACGGCGTCTACAAGCCCGGCAACGTGCCACGACACCAGCGGCGTCGCCAAGGACAAGCTCTACACCACCCCCGAGGACATGGTGGCCGTGCACAAGGCCCTGGACCCCCTGGGCCCCTACATGCTGGCCGCCACCTTCGGGAATGTGCACGGCGTCTACAAGCCCGGCAACGTGAAGCTCACGCCCACCATCCTGCGGGACGGCCAGGCCGCCATCGCCAAGGCCTTCCCCGGCGCCGCCAGCCTGCTGGTGTTCCATGGCGGCTCCGGCTCCAGCCTCGCCGAGATCCACGAGACCCTGGACTACGGCGTGATCAAGATGAACATCGACACCGACACCCAGTACGCCTTCACCCGCGCCATCGCCGACCACATGTTCAAGAACTACGATGGCGTGCTGAAGGTGGATGGGGAGGTCGGCAACAAGAAGGCTTACGATCCCCGGCCCTACCTCAAGAAGGCCGAGAGCAGCATGGCCGCCCGCGTGAAGCAGGCCTGCGAGGACCTGCGCTGCGCCGGCAAGAGCGCCGGGCGTAGCCTCTGAAGGGAGTCACCACCAAGACACCAAGGCTCCAAGAACAGCGGGGACTGGGATCAATCCAGCCTGTGAAGTTCTTGGAGCCTTGGTGTCTTGGTGGTTCAGTTTCCGCTAGCCCCTGCCGTGCAGCAGATCCAGCACGGCCTGGTTCAGGGTGCGGCGGGTGTCCTGGCTCTCGTGGGCGCGGGTGACATAGCGGACGCGGACCTCGATGCCGCCCACCACGGGGGTGACCTGCAGGGCGGGGACGGTGGAGAAGGCCTGGACCTTGTACTTCTTGGCCACGCTCTTCCACTCCGTTTCGGCCTGCTTCGCGTTCCGCTCCGTCTGCTGCTCGGCCAATCGCTGGATCCCCTGGATGACGGGATAGGGATCCTGGCCCGTGGGGATCAGGGCCCGCAGCTCATCCCACATCCACAGGCCGCTGGTGGTGAAGTTGAAGAAGTGGCCCTCCACGGCGTAGCTGTTCACGAAGGCCACGCGCCGGCCCGTGGGGTGGGCGGCCTCCTGCAGGCTGCCGGTCTCCAGGAGGATGGTGCGGAGCATGCCGACCTCCACCACCTCGCCGCTCACGCCCTTGATCTCCACCCAGTCGCCGACGCGGACCCCGTGCTTGCCGATGAGCACGAACCACCCGAAGAAGGCCACGATGAAGTCCTTCATGGCCACGGTGAGGCCCGCGCCCGCCAGTCCGAAGACCGTGGAGGCCTGGGCCGGAATGCCCACGATGAGGAAGAGGATGGCGATGAAGGCCACCGCCTGGATCCCGAAGAGGAGGAGGGTGCGCAGGGCGCCGCTGGATTTGGCCGTGCGTCCCTCCGCCCACCGGCGGACGGCCTTGGTCCCCAGGACCGCAGCCAGGAGGATGCCGAGGACCCACACGAGCCCCTCCAGGCAGGCGTGCACGGCTGAGCGGCGGTGGTTCCACACCAGGGTTCCCCACTCGTCGTAGACGTCCACCAGCTCCTGCTGGTCCTGGAGCCGTTTGGCGTAGTCCGCCAGGCGCCGCTGGTCGCTCATGTGCCGCTTGAGGGAGGCGAGGTTGGCCTTGGCCGCCTCGCGGGAGGAGCCGGCCTGGCCTTTGTCCCCCTGTCGTGCGAAGCCCCAGGCCTCGGCCTTGGCCTGGTCCCGGGCGTCCTTCTCGGCCTGCACCCGCTGGGTGAACTCCGCCTTGCGCTTGGTCAGGCGCTCCACCTTCTCCTGGGCCTCCTGCCGGGCTTGCTCCAAGCGCGCGAGCTTGCGGTGGAGGGCCAACCAGGTGCGGCCCCGGTCGATGAGGCTGCCCGAGGGCTTCTTCCAGGGAAGCACGGCGGCGGGTGCGACCGAAGGGACCTCCTTGTCCGCAGCATCGTGGGCGGCCTTCAGGCGGCGGATCTTGGCCTGGGGATCCCCCCCGGCCGCTTCCAGGTCCTCGGTGGCCTCCTCCAGCTCATCCTGGTCCAGGGAGAGCTGGGCCTTGGCCACCTCCAGCTGATCCTCGAGGGCCTCCTTCTGGGCCTCCGAAGCCTTGGCCAGCTGCTGCGTGAGTTTCTTCACCAGGGCCTGGTCGGCCTCCACCTCCATCTCGGCGTCGCGCTGGACCTTGGCCAGGGCCTTGGCCTCCGGGCTCAGCTCCGGGGGGTTCTCCAAAGCCGTGCGGATGGCATCCGTGAAGGCGAGGTCCACGGCGTGGTTGCCGAGCCGCTCCGCCCGCTTCTGGAGCATCTGCTCCTCGGGGGTGGTGGCCAGGGGGGCCAGGCTCCGGGCCGTCTTGAGGGGGCGCTCGTCCACCGTGCGGCCCTTGACGGGGGTGGCGCCCTTGCGCTTGGAGGGTTTGGTCGGTGCGCTGCCGTCGCCGGTGGCCGGCAAGTCCCGGGTGAGGACGAAGCCCGTGACGGCACCCCCCACCAGCAGGGTGAGGAGGAGGGTGGGGATCCAGGGGCGCAGGGTCATCACAGCCCCCGCTTCAGGACCATCTCGCCCAGGTGGGAGATGCGGTAGCGACCGGCCTCCCGCTGGCGGGTCAGGTCGAGGCCCTCGAGGTAGGCGAGGTCGGCATCGGTGATCCCTTTGATGGCGAGCAGCTGCTCCCGGCTCACGTCCGGGTGCTTGGCGATGAGCTGGAGCAGGCTCAGGCGGCCGGGGGTGATGGGCTGGGACATGGGGGCTCCGGTCACTGGGGGCGGGATTGGGTGCGCTGACGCTTCAGGATGGCCTGGATCACCGTATCGAGGGTGCCCAGGAACCGGGAGCGGTCCTTGGGCGAGTAGGGGGCCGGGCCGCCGCCGATCTCCCCCATGTCGCGCAGGAAGGCGCTGAACTCCCGGGAGGCCAGGGCATCCCCGATGGATTCGGGGGTGAACTCCCGGCCCCGGGGATCCACCACGCGGGCGCCCTTCTCCAGGCAGCGGGCGGCCAGGGGGATGTCCGCGGTGATGGCGACATCCTCCCCGGTGATGGCCTCCACGATCCAGTCGTCGGCCGCATCGAAGCGCCCCGTCACCACCTTCAGCTGAATGCGGGGGTTCCGGGGCACGTTCAGGTGCGAATTGGCCACCACGACAACCTCCAGGCCGAAGCGCTCGGCCACGCGGTAGGTCTCGTCCTTCACGGGGCAGGCATCGGCGTCGATGAAGAGGTGGATCATGGGGTGGGCTCCGCGGACGCCACCAGCGCTGCCACAGCCGCCTGGAGCATCCGCTCGGTTTCAGGGTCGGTGACCCGGCCCTGGGCATCCATGTGGGACTTGATCCGGTTGAGCACCAGGTGTGCCTCCGTCACCTGGCGGGTTCCCAGCGCGGTGAGCACCCAGAGCAGGCTCTGGTGGGCCCGGGAGCCCCCTTCGCCCAGGGGGCCCAGGCCCATGGGGGAGGCGGCCCAGGCGGCCACGGGCTTCCCCTCCATCACGCCCATGCCCACGATCCAGTCGAGGGCGTTCTTCAGGGCGCCGGGCATGCCGAAGGCGTATTCGGGCGTGCAGATGAGCACGGCGTCGGCAGAGCGGAGGTGCTCCCGCAGGTCCACGAGGGGCGCCGGGGCTTGGTAGTCCGTGGGATCCAGGTCCAGGCCCGGGTCGAAGAGGGGCAGGGTGCCCAGGCCCTCGTAGAGGTCGAAGGCGGTGCCGGCCGGGGCCAGACGGGCGGCCTCCCGGAGGAGGGCGCTGTTGGTGGAGCCGGGCCGCAGGCTCCCGGAGAGGGCGAAGATGCGCATCCCTCCAGGGTGGGGCCTGGCGATCCCGGAACCAAGGGGGCCCGCCCCGTGGGAGACTGGTACTTCCCTTGTGGGACCGCACAGGATGACCCGGGTGGCCAAACCCTCTTCCGCTGGACGCCCGAAGTCCGCCGAACCCTCCAAGCCCGCGGCTGCCGCGAAGGCCGTTTCGAAACCGAAATCCCCCGCCCGGCCCAAGGGCAAGGCCCAGCCCAGGCTCAAGCAGAAGCCCAAGCCGAAGGCCGGCCTCCATCCCCGGAACCGCCACGCGGGCCGCTACGACTTACCAACCCTGGTGAAGGCCGAACCTGAGCTGGATCGGTTCCTCCGCCCCAGCCCCCTGGGCGATCCCACGGTGGACTTCACCAACCCCCTGGCGGTGAAGGCCCTGAACCGGGCCCTGCTGGCCGCGGTCTATGGGGTGAAGGGCTGGGACATCCCCCCGGGCTTCCTGTGCCCGCCCATCCCCGGGCGGGCGGACTACCTGCACCACCTGGCCGACCTGCTCACGCCGGAAGGGGGCGAGATCCCCCGGGGCCCCGGGGTGCGGATCCTGGACCTGGGGACGGGGGCCAACTTGGTGTATCCGCTGGTGGGCCACGCGGAGTACGGGTGGTCCTTCCTGGGCTCGGACATCACCAAGGAGATCCTGGAGGCCGGGGAGCGCATCCTGGCCGCCAACAAGGGCATCGGCCGCGCCATCGTGCTGCGCCTGCAACCCGACGCGAAGCACCTGCTCCAGGGCCTCCTGCGGCCCGGCGAGCACTACGACGCCTGCATGTGCAACCCGCCCTTCTACGGCTCCCAGTACGAGGCCCGGGGCGGCACCGAGCGCAAGTGGCGCAACCTGGGCCGCGAAGAGCAGGGCCACGCCCACAACTTTGGCGGCCAGGCCGGGGAGCTCTGGTGCCCCGGCGGCGAGCTGGCCTTCATCGGGCGCCTCATCACGGAGAGCCAGGCCTTCCGCACCCAGGTGGGCTGGTTCACCACCCTCGTGGCCAAGTCCGCACACCTGGGCCGCCTGCAGCATGCGCTGCGGCAGATTCCCGGCGTGGAGCAGCGGGTGCTGGAGATGGGCCAGGGACAGAAGCAGAGTCGCATTCTGGCCTGGCGGTTCACCGGGGACTGAAGCCGCGGAAACCCCTTGCCGTGGACCTTCGGCGGGCGTCTGATGAAGGCGATCCTCCCGGAGGTCCCATGTCCTCGCCCCGCGTGAAAGAGATCCTCTCCTGGTACGCCTCGGAGAATCCGGGCGTGAAGGCCAACCTGGCGCGCCTGATGAACCACGGCCGCCTGGCGGGCACGGGGAAGTTCGTGATCCTGCCCGTGGATCAGGGCTTCGAGCATGGGCCGGCGCGCAGCTTCGCCCCCAACCCCGAGGGCTACGATCCCCGCTACCACGCCCAGCTGGCCATGGAGGCGGGATGCAACGCCTATGCGGCCCCGCTGGGATTCATCGAACATGTGGCCTCGGACTACGCCGACGACATCCCGCTCATCCTGAAGCTCAACAACAGTGACGTGCTCTCCAAGGGACACGAGCCCTGCTCGGCCATCACGGGCAGCGTGGAGGACGCCCTGCGCCTGGGCTGCGTGGCCATCGGCTACACGATCTATCCCGGCTCAGGGGATCGGAACCTCCAATACGAGGCCCTTCGGGAGCTGATCCTGGAGGCCAAGGCCGTGGGCCTGCCCACGGTGGTGTGGAGCTACCCCCGGGGTGCGGGCCTCAGCAAGGAAGGGGAGACGGCGGTGGATGTGGCGGGCTACGCGGCCCAGATCGCCGCGCAGCTGGGCGCCCACATCATCAAGGTGAAGCCGCCCAAGAAGCACCTGGAGGTGAAGGAGGCCGCCGCCGCCTTCGAGAAGGCCCAGATCCCCATCGACACGCTCGAGGATCGGGTGCGGGAGGTGGTGCGCTCCGCCTTCAATGGCCGCCGAATCGTGATCTTCAGCGGGGGCGAGGCCAAGGAGACCAGCGCCGTGCTCGAGGAGGTGGCGGGCCTCGCCCGGGGTGGGGCCTTCGGCAGCATCATGGGCCGCAACGCCTTCCAGCGACCCAAGCACGAGGCCATCGCGCTGCTGCATCAGGTCATGGAGATCTACGCCACGGCCTGAACCCGGTCTGGGGTGGTCCGGAGGGCCCACGGGGCAGGAGCCTGCCAGAATGCCGCCATGGCATCCGCACGGTCACGCCTCCTCGCCTGGGCGCTGGCGCCCACCCTTCCGGCCCTCGCCCAGGAGGCCCCGGTGGTGGTGCTGGCCCTGCACCCCGCCGGGCACACGGTGCAGGTGGCTGGAAGCACGCGCCCCCAACGCCTGCTCCACCCCGCGGTGATGTTCGATGGGAAGGCCTGGCTGGGTCTGGACCCCGCCCTGCAAGCCGGTGCCTCCGGGCTGCCCGCTTTCACCCAGTGGCACGGCCCGAAGGCCCAGGGCGGGCCGCTGACGGTTCCGCTGGCGACCCTCGCCGCCCAGGCCTTCCACCTTCCGGCGGCCCGCCTGGAGCAATGGTTCGTGGTGCCGGCCCAGGGACCCGCGGTTCCGGTGCGGGCCACGGGAGGCGTGCAGACCCAGTGGGCCTGCGAAGCGGGCTGGGGGATCCAGGTGGAAGGACCTGCTGCGGACGACGCCCTTCGACTGGCGGCCACCGTCCCACTTCCCCTGAGTTATTTCGAACCCGGGGAAGCCACACGGTTGCCGGCGGAGCTCTGGTCCCAGGTGCGCGCCGCCTGGCGAGGTCAGGATCCCAGAGCCTTGCAGGACTGGCAGGCCCAGCGCGAACGGGATCCCTGGCAGGGCCTGCCCCGCGCCTCCGCGCAGCGCTTCCAAGGTCCGGAGGTGAGTGTGCAGGTCAAGGAGGCCTCGCTTCCAGGCGGCCCACGTCTGCTGTGGATCTCGGGTCTCCGGCATTTCGGCAAGCCCCAGGAGGTATCGCCCGAGTGCCAGGCCCCCACGGCGGTCATGACCGCCCTGGTCCTCGTGGAAACGGGACGGCCGGCCCGGATCCTCCGCGCCCGACTGAGCTACCAGGACTGCGGGGAGGGGTGGGTCCCCGGTCCCACGGACCTGCCCTTCTGCCTCTTCGCGTGGGCGGGCCGATCCTTCCTCCTGGACGTGGGGCTGGGTTTGGAGAGCGCCATCTACCGGTTGTCCGAGGTGCACCCCACCCGCGGCCTCCTGGGCGAGCTGGCCCAAGGTGCGGGGCGCGGCTGTTAGGCGCCGGGCCCGCGCCCCACGGCCAGGAGGCTGGCGGCCCAATCCACCCACTTCTCGGCGGCGGGGCCCTGGGTGTGCATCTCCGCCAGCTCCTCCCGGTTGGGCTCCGGGAGGGAGAGCACCGCGATGCCCGGCACCCCGTAAGCGGCCGTGCACATGAGGTGCCGGGCCACATCCCCCAGGGCGATGATCTTGAGGCGGCCCCCGGAACGCTCGTGGGAGGCCAGGGCGAGGGTCTGCAGCCGCTGCTGGTTCCACGGATGCAGCACCCGGTCGATCTCCGCCACCTCGCCCCGGCGCCGGTAGCCCGCATAGGTCATGGCCAGGTCGAGGGTGCGGGGCGGCCGGTCATCCCAGAACCCCCCGAGGCCCATGGCGAATTCCCGGTCGTCGGGGTGGATGAGGCCGCTGCGGTAGAGGGCCTGCCAGACCAGGCTCGCACCGCCCTGATCATCCTCCCAGTAGGGGACCGGCCGTCGGAGGGCCGCGTCATCGGCGAAGCCCCCCACCAGCAGCAGGTGGATGGGGCCCTCCTCCGGAAAGCGGGTGGGCAGGTCGATGGGACGGAAGCTGCGCCGATCGAGGTGGAAGGGTTGGGTGTCGCCCAGGCGCCGGTCGGGATCCGGGGTGGCGGAGTGGATGGTGGCCAGGCGGGAGCCGTGCTCCGTGGCCTGCACGATGAGCCGTCCCAGCTCCAGCCGCTCCAGGATCTCCTCGTAGGTGAACTCGGCGGTGTCGCGCGAGTTGGGTTCCCGACGGTGGGATTCGGACATGACCTCAGGACCTTCCCGCCAGGAACACGTCCGCGGCCCACTCCACCCAGTACTCTTCGCTGGACTGCGTGCCCGCCTTCACCTTGCTCAGGTGGTCCTTGCTGGGTTCGGGCAGGCTGAGGATGGGCACGCCCTCCATGCCGTACATGATGGCGCTCATCATGAACCGGGCGGCCTCTCCGAGGGTGACGACCTTCAGGCGCCCCATGCTGCGGGCGTGGGCCTCCTGAACCAGGGTCTGCAGCCGGTTCTGGTTCCAGGTCTTGATGATGGCTTCGAAGTCCACCACCTCGCCGCGCCGGGAGAAGCCGGCGTAGGTCATGGCCACCCCCTGGGTGCGGGGCGGATCCAATTCCCAGAAGCCCCCTTGGCCGAGGGCGAAGGCAGCGGCATCCTTCCGGTGCACCAGGCCGGCTTTGGCGAGGGCCACCCAGATGAGGGTGCCTCCAGTGTCGTCGTGCCAGAAGGGCACCGGGGCCCGGAGGGTCACCTCATCCGCCAGACCGCCCACCACCAGGATCAGGATGGGTCCCTGTTCGGGGAAGAGGGTGGGGATGGCCATGGGCATGAAGCGCCGCCGCTCACCTTCATCCGGCGGGGCCTGATCCGCGTGGCGGCGTTCCTGGGGCGGGGCCGCCATGTGGGTGATCTGGAGGCGGCTTCCCCCTTCGGTGGCCAGCACCTGCAGGCGGCCCATCTCCAGGCGGGTCTGGATCTCCTCCAGGGTGTATTCCGCCGTGTCGCGCGGGGAAGGCTCCGCCTTGCCCCGGAGGGGCGGCTCCAGATGGGGCCGGGCCATCCGGGGCTGGGTCTTGGACGGGTCTCCCGAGGGGTGGTCCATGCGGTCTCCGCGAACCTTCCTTATCGGGTGTCCGCCCTGGAAGTTGAACGCCGCCCTGGAAGCTTGGGACTTTCCCGGCATCCCCAGCCGAGGCTCAGCCCTCGGGCTGGGTCGGGCACTGCTCCCCGCGGCAGCATTCATCCGCATTGATGCCGCAGGCGGCGCACTGGCCATGCCCATGGACCCACACCAGGGGGGCGGACTGGCCGCACCAGGCGCAGCGGCGTGCTTCGGATTCACCCATGGGGCCATTCTACCGATTGACCGCTGGTAACCGTTGCGGAGCGCGGCGCTCCTTTCCCACACTGCTAAAAACCCTGAGGTTGCCCCCATGTCCCTGACCGTCGACGCCATCTTTGACCGCATGAACGGCCTCTTCCTGCCGGACCGCGCCGCCGGTGTGAAGGCCTCCGTGGCCTACAAGGTGACGGGGGCCGGTGGGGGCGACTTCACCTGCATCGTGGCGGATGGCGCCTTCACCCTGGTCAAGGGGGAAGCCAAGGCCGATGCCCAGGCCACCGTCACCATCTCCGCGGATGACTGGATCGCCCTCAACGAGGGCCGCCTGGATCCCATGGCCGCCTACATGAGCGGCAAGCTCAAGGCGACCGGCGACCAGAACCTGCTCATGAAGTTCCCGAAGCTCTTCAAGCGGCCCGCCAACACCGCCGGCAGCGGCATCCCCCTGGGGGAGCTGGTGCCCGCCCAGCTGGCCAAGCTGGCCCAGGCCTTCCAGGTGGTGGTGGGTGACCAGAGCTGGGGTAGCGGCCCCACCCTGAAGGGTGACGAGGCCGCCGTGCGCGGGCTCATCGAGGGGCGCGTGGAACCGGGTCCGGCCCTGCTCGGGGGCCAGCTCGCCTTCGCCGGCGACATGGCCCTGCTCCGAGGTGCCTGGAGCACCTGGAGTGCCGATCCCGTGAAGCCCCGCAAGCCCAAGCGTCCGGGCATGCTGCAGCTTGTCGGGATGTGGCTCAAGGGGAAGCTGGGCCTCTCCTGAGGCTCCTCCCCTTCAGCCGCAGGTGAACCGGAAGGACACCCGGCTGCCCGAAGCGTTGAACTCCAGGTCCCGGGTCAGCGCCTGGATCAGGCTGAGGCCTCGGCCGCTGGGCCGGGTCCCGGAGCGTTGGCCTTCGAGCCAGGTCTTCCAATCGAAGCCTTCGCCACTGTCCTCCACGGACACCTGGACCTCCTGCACCCGATTGGTCTGGGGGTGGTGCCACATCTGGATGTCCACCCGCACCCGGCCCCCTTTCAGCGCCGCCAGCCGGACACGCTTTTCGGCCTCGTAGATCTCGAAGCCCGAGTCCTTCAGGCTCGAATCCAGGCCGAGCACCCCATGATCGAGGGCGTTGGTGAGCGCTTCCGTCACCAGGAGAGCCAGGGTGGCCGTGTCGCCGGGCCCCAGATGGTTGTGGGCGACGAAGGTCATGAGGTCGGGGATCAGGTTTCCCAGGCTGTGGAGCACCGGGTGGATCTCGGTGCCCATGCGGAGCCCGGGCTCCAGGTTGGCGGCCTCCTCCTTGGGCGCTGCTTCCTGGGTGGGGAGTGCCAAGGCGGGCTCTGGAACTTCCCACAGGCACCAGGTCACATCATCCAGCTGTTCCGCGGCGTCTCCCACCCGTTGGACGATGGCGGCCCGGATGGACTCGCGGTGCTCGGGGAAGGGCAGGTGGGTGCCGGCCAGGAGCAGGGCCTTGATGTCCGACTCGGACTCCCAGAGCTCCAACAGGCCGTCGCTGTAGAAGAGCAACCGATCCCCCGATTGCACCTCCACCTCCTCCACCGGAATGGGTGCGGTGGATACCACCACGCCTGCGGGCAGGCTCCGGGACTCGAATTCCCGGATGGAGCCATCCCGCTTCCGCCAAAGGTAGGTGTCGGGCATCCCCGCGTTCAGCACGGAGAGTTGACCGTTCACGGTGTCGAGGCGGACCAGGCCCACGCAGACGAACCGGCCGGTGGGGAGCATCCGGCGGAGCTTCTGATTGGTCTCGCGGTAGATGCTTTCCAGGGGGATGTTCCGGCCCGCCATGGTGAGGAAGGCCTCCACCACCGGGATGGTGCTGATGCCCGCGGTGAGGCCGTGCCCCGTGGCATCGCAGATGAGCCCATAGTGGACATCCGGTAGGCCGAGCTTCCAGGTGCAGGCGTCCCCGTTGATGCGTCGGGTGGGGAGGGTTTCCATGAAGAAGCACTCCGGCATGGCCTTGATGCCGGGTTCCAGGAGGCGCCCGAGCACGTGTTTGGCGATGCCCAGCTCTTCGTCATCCCGGGCCTTGGCTTCGGCCAGGCCCCGGTGCAGCACGACCAGGTCGGCGATGGCGTTCACCCGGCACCGGAGCTCATCCGGCTCGAAGGGCTTGGTGATGAACTCGATGGCACCGGCCTCGAGGCTCTCCTGGAGCAGCCCGGCCTTGCCCCCACCGGTGAACATGACCAGGGGGACATAGGTCTCCAGGGCCTTGGCCCGGATGGCACGGATCAGATCCAGACCGTTCATCACCGGCATGTCGTAGTCGGTGAGCACCAGGTCGGGGTGCTCCCGCTCGAACAACTCAAGGGCCTGCGCCCCATCCATGGCCTGGAGGACGGTGAAGCCCTCCTGCTGCAGCACGGCCGCAGCCAAGGCCTGGAGGAGGAAGTCGTCCTCGGCGAGGAGGACCTTCAATGCGGCCATGGCCGGTGGCTCCGGATCAGTGGCGGATCTCGAAGAGGCGGTCGAACTGCACCACCTTCAGAATGGTCGTGACGCTGGGGCTGGGCCGGCGGAGGGCCACCTTGATGGACTTGGTCTCGGCCCGTTCGCGCAGCAGCAGGAGCATGCCCAGGGAGCTGCTGTCCATGTAGGTCACGCCCCCGAGGTCGATGATCACTTCCTTCACGCCCTCTTCCTCAAGAAAGGGGTAAACCGTGGTCTTGAAGGACTGGTGATGCTCGAAGGTGAGCCGCCCCTCCATGCGGACGGTGATGGCCTGGCCTTCCCGGGAGGTGGTGATGTTCATGGGGTTCTCCTTGGGCCCTTCATCGGCCGGGGGCGAGCCGGTCTTTTGGAAGGGCATGGATCGATTTCCGCCTGGGCCGAATTTGCTATGCTTTCCAAGCCATCCCGCGCTCCGATGGCGGCCTGGGGCCGTAGGGCGTGACGAGGGGGAGGACCCCCCCATCACCAGCGAGATCGCCTTGAATCCATTGCCCCCTTTCCTGTCCATGACCTTGAGCCTGCTGGTCGCCCATGAACCGGGCACCATCTCCGGCACGGTCAAGGATCCCTCGGGACGTCCCCTCCCCGGTGTGGAGGCGGAGTTGGAGGGGCCCGTGGGGGCCACGGTCCGGACCGATGGTCGGGGCGCCTTCACCTTCCGGGGTCTGGGTCCCGGGCGCTACACGCTGGTGCTCCGGCATCCGGCCTTCCAGGGCCAGCGGCGGAGCCTGACCCTGGGCCCTGGCCATGGGCAGAGCGTGGAAGCGACCCTTCACCCCTTCGTGCCCTCCGCCTCCGTGGAGGTCAAGGACGCGGGGGGCTTCCTGGGGCTGGCGGACCTGGATGCGCCCCTGAACCACCTCCTGGGCATCGCCGACACGGCCAGCGAAGGGGTCATCACCCCGGAGCGCCTGGCCCGCCGGCCCTACCAGCGAACGGGGGAACTCCTTGAGACGGTGCCCGGCCTGCTCATCAGCCAGCACAGCGGCGATGGGAAGGCCAACCAGTACTACCTGCGGGGCTTCAACCTGGACCATGGCACGGACCTGGCCATCTCGGTGGCGGGCATGCCCGTGAACCAGCCCACCCATGCCCATGGCCAGGGCTACGCGGACCTCAGCTTCCTCATTCCCGAGCTGGTGCGCAGCCTGCAGTTCCGGAAAGGGGCCAGCGCAGCGGAAGACGGCGATTTCGCCGCGGCGGGAAGCGTGCGGGTGAACCTCCTGCGCACCCTGGATCCGGGGCTGGCCCAGGTGGAGGCGGGCGCCTGGGGGTACCGGCGGGTGCTGGCGGCCCGCTCCGTCGCCGCCGGGGGGGGCTCCCTGCTCGTCGCCGCGGAGGGTCAGCGGCAGGATGGCCCCTGGGAGCGGCCGGAGGAACTGGGGAAGGTGAACGCCGTGGTGGGGTGGTCCCGGGCCTTCGCGGACCAGCAGCTCTCCCTGCTGGCCATGGCTTATGCCGGGCACTGGATGAGCACCGACCAGATCCCCGAGCGGGCCGTGGCGGCGGGGGCCCTGGGCCGCTTCGGCACCCTGGATCCCACGGATGGGGGCGAGGCCTTCCGTCGTTCCCTGTCGCTGCAGTGGCACCGCCGCCGACCGGGGAGCCAGGACCAGGTGGAGGCCTACCTGATCCAAAGCCAGCTGCGGCTCCATTCCAACTTCACGTACTACCTGGAGGACCCCCTCCGGGGGGATCAGTTCGAGCAGTTCGATCGGCGGGTGACTTCCGGATTCCGGGTGCAGCGCAGCTGGGAGGTGGTCCTGGGTGAGCGGCCCCTGGCCCTGGCCGTGGGGCTGCAGGGACGGCAGGACCTCATTCCGGGGCTCTCCCTGGTTCACACCCAGGCCCGCCAGGCCCTCGACCCCGTCCGGCAGGATCGCGTGACCCAACGCCAGGCAGCGGTTTACCTGGAGGGGAAGGTCCAGTGGTCGGACTGGGCGCGCAGCACCTTCGCCCTGAGGGCCGACCAGGCCCGCTTCGCCGTGGATGCGGGAGATCCCCGGAATGGGGGAAGCGCTTCCGCCGGTCTGGTGAGCCCGAAGGTGAGCCTGGCCCTGGGTCCCTGGCGGGATGCGGAGTTCTACGTGGCGCTGGGCCGGGGCTTCCACAGCAACGATGCCCGGGGTACCACCCTGACCGTGGATCCGGCGAGCGGGGCCCCGGCTGAGCGGGTGACGCCGCTGGTGAGGGCACGCCACGCGGAGGTGGGGCTGCGGGCGACGCCGGTGCCCCGGTGGCAGACGACGCTGGCCCTCTGGAGGCTGGACCTGGATTCCGAGCTGGTGTTCGTGGGGGATGCGGGAAGCACGGAAGCTTCGCTCCCGAGCCGCCGCCAGGGGGTGGAGTGGTCCAATGAATGGCAGGGCGGGGAGGCCTGGGCCCTCACGTTCGATGTCGCGTTCACCCGGGCCCGTTTCCAGGCGGGGGATCCCGGGGCCCGGTTCATTCCCGGCGCGGTGGACCGGGTGGGCAGCCTCGGTCTGGTGGTCCGACCCGCACAGGGCTTGCAGGCGGGACTGCAGGTCCGCCATGTGGGACCACGGCCCCTCGGCGAAGACGGGCGGGTGCGGTCCCGCGCCGCCACGGGCCTCTCGGGGGATCTCCGCTGGCGCATCACCCCGGCCCTGGAAGGCCACCTGGAGGCCTTCAACCTCACCGGGGCCACGGCCTCCGACATCGACTACCTGTACACCTCCCGCCTACCTGGAGAAGCTCCCGGCGGCGTGGAGGATCGGCATACCCACCCCATGGAGCCCTTCAACCTCCGGGTGGGCGCCACCTGGCGGTTCTGAGCTACTCCTCCGTCTTGCCGTACTTCTCGTCGGTCTCCGCCAGCTTCCAGCCGCGCCCCTCCTTCACGAAGCGGGCGTGGCGCTGCTTGGTGCTGCCGACCTTGGCTTCGGGATAGCGGAGCTGGAAGGCGGCGAACAGGGCGGTGGGCTCCTCCAGGCGGATCTGGTAGACCACGCGGGTCTCGGCCTCGCGCACATCGTTCCGGATCGCACGATCGAAGGCGGCCCTGGCCACGGGCACGCGGAAGCCCTTGTCCACGGGCTGGATGGTGGCGGGAGCGCCCGGCAGGAGCTTGGCGGTGAACGTCACCCGCCCCTTCACGTCCGGGGCGGAGGCTTCGAACCAGTGGCTGGCACTGAGCGCCTCGGCGAGGCTCTTCAAGCGCAGCCCTTCGGCGCTCCCGGTGGCGGCCCCGGCCGCCTCGGGCACCCGCAGCATCACCGTGACCGGGTAGAGCTTTCGCAGCTGGGCTTCGGCTTGGGCCTTGTCCAGTTTCGAGGCGCCGCAGGCCAGGGAGACCAGCAGCAGGGAGGGCACCAGGAGGGCTTTGGGAGTGGGGTTCATGGGCGAAGGATGCCACAATCAAGGGATGGTCGAGATCCTGGATCTGGAATCCCGCCTTCTGAAGGCCGTGCGTGGTGCCGTCGATGGCTCCCGGGCCTATGTCTGCTTCTCGGGGGGCATCGACAGCACGTTGGTGCTGGCGGCCAGCCTTCGGGCGGGGCTCCCCACCACCGCCGTGCTCGCCGTGGGCCCCAGCCTGGCCCGCAGCGAGCGGGCCGAGGCCCATGCCCTCGCCGGGCACCTGGGGGCGGAGCTCATCGAGCTGCAGGCGGGTGAAGCCGAGGTCGCGGGTTACCGCGCCAATGCCGGCGATCGTTGCTACTTCTGCAAGTCCAGCCTCTACGGGGTGGCGGAGGCCCTGGCGGCCCAGCAGGACCTGCCGGGGGTGCTCCTCAACGGCACCCAGGTGGAGGATCTCGGCGACCACCGCCCCGGCCTCAAGGCCGCCCAGGAGCACGGGGTGAAGAGCCCCCTCGTGGACGCCGCCTTCGCCAAGTCTGACATTCGAGCCCTGGCCCGGGCCTGGGGGCTGCCCAACGCGGAGAAGGAGGCCTCGCCCTGCCTGGCCAGCCGCTTCCCCGTGGGCACGGAGGTGACCCCGGAGCGGCTCAAGCAGGTGGAGGCCATGGAGGAGTTCCTCCGGGCCAAGGGCCTCTGGCCCGCCCGGGCCCGCTGGCATGAGAGCGTGGTGCGGCTCGAACTGCCCCCCGAGTCCATGGTCCTGGCCCTGCAGGAGCCCCTGCGCGGCGAGATCGAGCGGGCTGCCTGGCGGGCGGGCTTCCGCTTCGCGGCCGTGGACCTGGGCGGCATCCAGAGTGGTTCCCTGTCCAAGGCGTTGAATGAGGTGAGTGCTTGAGTGCGGAAGTCCGCTGGGATCACAGCCGGGAAGGGCGCACCGGCATTCCGGAAGTCGTGTTCGGCCCCGGGAAGACCGTGGCGCAGCTGGTCAAGCTCTTCCAGGAAGCGGAGGGCTTCCGCCTGGCGACCCGCCTGGATGCGGAGCAGATGGCCGCTCTGGAGGGGCTGGCCACCGTGGACCCCGTCTCCCGCACCGCCGTGAAGGACCCGCGCCCCCTGCGGACCCAGGCCCCCGTGGCCGTGGTCACCGCCGGCACCGGCGATATCCCCTGGGCCGCGGAGGCCAAGGTGGTGCTCGAGGCCATGGGGCATCCGGCCAAGGCCTTCTTCGACGTGGGCGTGGCGGGCCTCCACCGGCTCCAGTCCATCCTCCCGGAGCTCCGGGAGTGCCCCGTGGTCATCGCCTGCGCCGGCATGGAGGGCGCGCTGCCCTCCGTGCTCGCCGGACTCATCGACGCCCCCCTCATCGCCGTGCCCACCCCCATCGGCGCCGGCATCAGCGAAGGCGGCACCGTGGCCCTCCATAGCATGCTCGCCAGCTGCAGCCCCGGCATCGCCGTGGTCAACATCGGCAACGGCTTCGGCGCGGCGTGCATGGCCATTAAGTTCATGAATCGAATGGGAAAGCTGGAACGCGAATAGCGCGAATGAATGCGCGAATAGCGCGAATGGAATGCATCCAATCAAGGCTGCTTTTCATTCGCTCTTATATTCGCGCCTTTATTCGCGCTATTCGCGATCTGCTTTTGATCAGCTGTGGGCCCCCTGGTGCACATCCAGCACGGCGCGGCCACTGGGATCGATCATGCGCTGGAAGGCTGCGTCCCACTTGAGGGCGGTCTCGGTGCTGCAGGCGACGCTGCGCTCCCAGGGGACGCAGGCGGCGCAGGTGGCGGTGGGGAAGTGCTGCTCGAAGAGGTGGCGGTAGAGGTAGGCCTCCTTGGTCTCGGGGGTCTTGAGGGGGAAGCGCTCGGCGGCGGCGGCGAGCATGGCGTCGCTCACCTGGCGCTCGGCGTGGTCCTTGAGCGCCTCGATCCAGCCGTAGCCCACCCCAT
Organism: Holophagaceae bacterium; assembly: GCA_044229665.1. Taxonomy (GTDB): domain Bacteria; phylum Acidobacteriota; class Holophagae; order Holophagales; family Holophagaceae; genus JAFDVN01. The sequence goes on along the minus strand of JBGASN010000013.1, from coordinate 20,373 downwards.
CGCTGAACTGCTCCTTCTGCCGCCAGAGCACCTCGTCGGGCACGTAGCCCTGGAAGGCCTGCCGGAGGGGCCACTTCTCGATGGGGCGGGATCGGGGCGCGTTGCGGGGCACCTTCACCTTGGGATCCAGGGCCATGGCCACGTCCAGGAACTCCCGGTCCAGGAAGGGCACGCGGGCCTCCACGCCCCAGGCGGCGCTGGCCTTGTTGGCCCGGGCGCAGTCGTAGAGGTGGAGCTTGCCCAGCTTCCGCACGGTCTCGGCGTGGAGTTCCGCGCCATCCGGCGCCTTGTGGAAGTAGAGGTAGCCCCCGAAGATCTCGTCGGCCCCTTCGCCGGAGAGGACCATCTTGATGCCCATGGCCCGGATCTTCCGCATGAGGAGGTACATGGGGGTGGAGGCCCGGATCGTCGTGATGTCGAAGGTCTCCAGGTGGTGGATCACCTCGGGCAGCGCGTCGAGTCCTTCCTGCACGGTGAAGTGGATCTCGTGGTGCACGCTGCCGATGTGGTCGGCCACCTGTCGGGCCGGGGCCAGGTCCGGCGCGCCCTCCAGGCCGATGGCGAAGGAGTGGAGGCGGGGCCACCAGGCGGGTTCCGTATCGCCGGACTCCACCCGGGCACCGCTGTAGCGGGCGGCGATGGCCGCGATGAGGGAGGAGTCCACCCCGCCGGAGATCAACACCCCATAGGGCACATCGCACATGAGCTGGCGGTGCACCGCAGCCTCCAGCGCCTCCCGGAGCCGGGCGGGGTCATAGGTCTCCGCCGGGGCCGCTTCCGGCTCGGCCCAGCTGGGCCGGTAGTAGCGCTGGAAGCCCTTCTCCGCTTCGTGGCCCAGGTAGAAGTGGCCCGGGGGGAACTCCCGGATGCGCTCGCAGATGCCCACCAGGGCCTTCATCTCCGAGGCCACGTGCAGCACCTCCTCCCGGTCCCAGCCCACGTAGAGGGGCACCACGCCCATGGGATCCCGGGCGATGAGGAAGGTCTTGCGGCGGGGATCGTGGAGCACGAAGGCGAAGATGCCGTTCATGCGGTCCAGGAAGACCTCGGGGGCCTCCTCATCCCACAGGTAGAGGATCACCTCGCAGTCGGAGGCGGTCTGGAAGGCGTGGGGCGCCTTCAGGCCAGTCCGGAGGTCCCGGTGGTTGTAGATCTCCCCGTTCACGGCCAGCACGGCGCCCGTGGTGGTGTCCACCAGGGGCTGGGCCCCGTGCTCCACGTCCACGATGGCCAGTCGCTCGTGCACGAGGATGGCGGTGGCGTCGCTGTAGACCCCGCTCCAGTCGGGGCCGCGGTGGCGGAGCTTGCGGGCCTGGGCCACGGCGCGGGTCCGCCGCTCGGCGTGGGGGGCCCGGGTGGGATCGAGGTTGAGGAGGGCGAAGATGCCGCACATGGGGTGCTCCTTGGGAATAGGGGTAAAACGAAAAACCCCCGGACCTCTCGGACCGGGGGTGGGAGAAAGCGGAAGGGGTTCTGTCTAGACCAGAGCCTCGCCGCCCCACGCGCGATCCGCGCTGGGGGTGGCGTTATTGCGGTTGTTCTGCCGCATCAGGGAGGCGAAGGCCATGATGGGTTCGATCTTGGGGGCCCTTCTGTGACGGGTCAAGGCGAAATCGCCTCTAGCGGACCTCGCCCGAAATTCGAGGAATGTTGGGGCAGCAGGCGAGGTCCACTTCCATCGGGGCATGGCCCCTCTGGCGCGGACCCAAGCTTCGCTTGGGTCCGCTGTCACCCCCCTGGGGGTACTGCCGTACCCCCAGACCCCCGCCAAGTGTGGCTCTCAGGGCATTTCGGATGGTCCATGTAATTCTCGCGAGCCACACTAGAATGGACGCTTACCGCGAGGTTCCCGTGCACGCCGCCTTCAACGACCACCTTCTCAAGCAGCTGGGCCAGCTGGAGGCCGAGGGCCTCTTCAAGCGGGAGCGGGTGATGACGAGCCCCCAGGGCGCCTGGGTGGAGGCCAACGGCAAGCGCGTGATCAACATGTGCGCCAACAACTACCTCGGCCTCTCCGGCCGGGAGGACCTGGTGAAGGCCGCCCAGGAGGCCCTGCCCAAGCACGGCTTCGGGCTCTCCTCCGTGCGCTTCATCTGCGGCACCCAGGACATCCACAAGGAGCTGGAGGCCAAGCTCTCCACCTTCCTGGGCTTCGAGGACACCATCCTCTTCGGTTCCTGCTTCGACGCCAACGGCGGCGTCTTCGAGGCGCTGCTGGGTGAGGAGGACGCCATCATCAGCGACGCCCTGAACCACGCCTCCATCATCGATGGCATCCGCCTCTGCAAGGCCAAGCGCTTCCGCTACGCCAACTCCGACATGGCCGACCTGGAGGCCAAGCTGAAGGAGGCCGACGCCGCCGGCGCCCGCTTCAAGCTGGTGGTGACCGACGGCGTGTTCTCCATGGATGGCTACATCGCCAACCTGCCCGCTGTTTGTGATCTGGCGGAGAAGTACGGAGCCCTGGTGATGGTGGACGACAGCCACGCCGTGGGCTTCATCGGCGAGAAGGGCCGCGGCACCCACGAGCACCACCACGTCATGGGCCGCGTGGACCTCATGACCGGCACCCTCGGCAAGGCCCTGGGCGGCGCCTCCGGCGGCTACGTGAGCGGCTCCAAGGCCATGGTGGACATGCTGCGCCAGAAGGCCCGGCCCTACCTCTTCTCCAACACCCTGGCCCCCGTCATCACCGCCGTGAGCCTCAAGGTGCTGGACATGCTGGAGCAGGGCGACGCCCTCCGCCAGCAGCTCCGCGCCAACGCGCTGCACTTCCGCACGGAGATGACGAAGCTGGGCTTCAAGCTCCTGCCCGGCGAGCACCCCATCATCCCCGTGATGCTCTACGAGGCGCCCCTGGCCCAGGAGTTCGCCAAGCGCCTGCTGGATGAAGGCGTCTACGTCATCGGCTTCTTCTTCCCCGTGGTGCCCAAGGGCCAGGCCCGCATCCGCACCCAGATGAGCGCGGCCCACACGATCCAGGACATCGACACCGCCGTGGCCGCCTTCGCGAAGGTGGGGCGCGAGCTGGGCGTGATCGCCTGAACACAACCTAACAATTCTCCGGAGTCTCCAGTATCATCCGGGGATGCTCCCCCGTACCCCGATTTCCGGTCTCCTCCTCCGATCCGTGCTGACCCTGGCACTCTGGGGTGCGGTGGGGCGGGCCCCCGCCCAGGAAGCGGGGGACCGCCGACCGGCCCCGACCGCGTCGGGGATGGACCCCGAGGCCTTCAAGGCCTGGGCGGGGCCCGGGGCCGATCCGGCCCCGTTCCAGGCCTACGCCGCGGCCCGCGCCCAGGACCCCTGGGCGGCGGCCCAGGAGCCCCACCGGACCTGGCTCATGGGGATCACGAACACAGGCACACCCGCCACCCGCCTCTGGGCCTTCGCCCGGCTGTTCGAGGCGGATGCCCGTCCCGCCGCAGGAGAGCCGCACCCGGCGTTGGGCTATCTGCAGACCCAGTCGGAGCGCCTCATGGAGGACATCTACCTGTTCCCCCCGGCGGCGCAATCGGAGACCTCCCTCCGCGCCTGGTCGGCTGGGGGCCCCGGCATCCCGCTCCGGGTCGGCCAGATCCTGGGGCCCAAGATGAGGGAGATCTTTACCCCCAAGGACCGCCCGGAACCCATGCCTCCCCTCCCGTGGGAAGCCCTGGGACATCCCCTGGCCGACGACCTGCAGGCGCCCGGAGCCCGGAGGTTCCATGACCGCGTGTTGGGGCAGGCGAACCTGGGCGTGAGCATGCAAATGTACGCGGCCCTCGCCCCCCTGCTCGAGCCTGCCGACGGGCCAGCGATCCTGGCGTTGTTCCGCAAGGCCGCGACCGCAAGCGCACCCAAGGAGCCCCTGCGGGACTTCATGTTCATGCTGGCTTCGGACTGGTTGATCGCCTTTGGACAGGCGGGGGATTGGAAGGCGTTCCGAACGGGCCTGTCCAAGGACTGGGACGAGCCCCTGGCGGAACTCTGGAACGCCCTTTCGGGCCTCAAAGCTCCGGGCCCGTGGAGCCTTTCCGGGGCCTGGTCCCAGGGGAAGGGAGAGGCGCTGCCTCCGGAGGCCAATCCGGAGACGCCCCTTCCCGCGGGGTCGTGGACCCATCCCGCGGTGAAGGCTCGGACCTTCATGGCGCCGGACTACCCCCGGCAGGCCCGGAACAGGCTCTACGGGGGAAGGGTCCGGGTGCTCGCAACGGTGGGGACCGAGGGGAAACCCACCTTCCTCCGGGTGCAGCCGGGATACTCCCTGGGGATGTTCGCGCCGGCCGCCCTCGGCTGGGTCGGCAAATGGACCTTCGAACCCGCCCGGTTGGACGGGCTGCCCCAGGTGGGCCGCCACTGGGTGGAGGTCCAGTTCGTGATCCCCGTGGAGAAGCGGCCGAAGCGACTCGGGGGTTGGCCCGGGTAGGATCGGGGGTTCATCGGGCCGCCGCGTAATAGCGTTCATCCTCCCAGGCCAGATGGGGCGGGGGCTGGGTCGAGCCTTCCGGATTCCGGAGCGCCCGCAGGAGGTGCACGGCTCGGCCCCGCCCCTCCACCCGGAGGGAAGGGAACCGGGAGCTGCCCACCGGGGTCCACGCCGGGGTCAGGGACCAGTCCAGGTCCGAGAACCGGACACCGGCCCCCTGGAGGTTCCGCTGGAAGCCCTCCTGCGCGAGCAGCCACTGGCGGAGCCGGCCCGGCGGCGGGGCTTCGGGGAGCTGGCGTCCCCCCGGGAAGACGACGGTCCAGGAGAACTTCACCGGGGCTTCATAGCTGAACGCATCGCCCAGCCACCGGGAGGCCCTGCGGGTGAGGGCCTCCTTCGGATCCAGGTCCACCTCGGGGTTCTGGGCCTTGAACCGGCGGGCCAGGAGCTCCGGGGTCGGCGCTGCGGAGGGCCGGTACACGAGGTCCCAGCTCTCACAGAGCACGCGGGTCGGGGCGTCCGGCGCATCTTCGGAGCGGGTGCGGAAGCAGGTGAACCACTTGCTGGCACGGGTGAGGGGCCGCTGGGTGGTCCGACCGGCGAAGGCTTCGGAGAGGAGGCTGAGCATGGGCGCATTCCGCCCCAGGGCACAGCCATGGAGGCGGATCTCGGAGCGGGCATCCAGGCGGTCCGATCCCAGGGGGGTGAGCCGAGCCTCGGACAGGGCGGCTTCGAGGCTGACCACGGTGGTGGGGGGACCCCCCGGTTCCAGGGGGACATCGAGGTTGCCTTGGGCGTTGGCATGCACGACCAGGTTGATGAGGCCCCAGGGGCGCCCCCCGGCCGGGGATTGGGCCGCGAGGTAATCCAGCACCTCCTTCAGGGATCTCAGGTCCCCGATGACGGTGGGCGTGGCTTCGAGGGGGTCCGTGGTGAAGTGCTCCAAGGCCAGGCGATACATGGGCCGCGTCGGATCCTCATCCGAGCCGAGGATGAAGGTGATCCGGTCCCGATCCGGAGGGCAGGGGGCCTGGGCACCGGCGGATGGGCCCATGAGCATGAGGAGGGGGAGCATGGAGGCTCTCAAGGCTTCACCTCCACCGTGATCTCCAGCTCCGTGATCCCGGGGGTGGCCCAGGCCTCGAAGCGCCATCCCTTCAGCTGGGCGGCCAGCGTCTGGAACCCGGGAATCGATGGGGAGGGCCCCGACACGGTGGTGATGGCGCCAGAGGCGTCGATCTGGAGGCGGAGGGTGAGCACCGCGGGAAGTCCCTTGAGGGACCCAGACCGGGTCAGGGTGCGGAGGCGCTGGCCCAGTTGGGTGCGGATCCTCGCCAAGGGGAGGTCCCTGCGATCCGCCCGGAGCGAACCGAGCTGGAGCGAGGGGCTGGAGCCGGGCTGCACCGAAGCCCGCTGGAAGGACATGCCACCCCCTCGGTTCGGGGTGGAGGCCACGACCTCGACGGTGCAGGCGGTGCCAGAGCCGGAGGGCCGACTCGGGAGGACTCCAGATGCGCGATCTGCGGGCATCCGGGCAGGTAGCGGCGAGGGCTGTACGACCTGGGTGTTGGCCAGGATGGGTCCCCGGGGCGCGGCCTCTTCGGCCAGGAACGAGGTGAACTCCGTGATGAGGCCGTACTGCAATCCCAGTCGGGTGATCTCCCCTTGATTCACCTTCCCCCCGAGTAGCCCATAGTCGCCCAGGGCGCGGATGCGATGGCGGGCCCAAAGATGGCGAAGCTGAGGGTTGCGCTCGGAAGCTTCAGCATCGGTCACGTCCAGGAACCGGTGGTAGGTGCCCGTACCAGTGAGGCCGGAGACTTCGATCCTTCCTTGAGCGGGTCCCCGCCATTTCCCGAAGCAGATCAAGGGACGATCGGCGAGGAGGTCGGGCACGTGGATGGGTTCAACCTCGTACGCATCGAAATCGTGGAATTTGATGGTCACCTGGGACAGAACCGGTGAAGCGACATAGGAACGGAATCGGGTGACGGCCAAGGGGGCCTCGGATGGGTTCGAGACCACGAAGGCTTCGCCTTGGCCCACGTGGGCGATGCCCTCCATCAGATGCCTGTTCACGGAGGTTCCGACTCCGAAGGCGAAGAAACTCGCCTCCCCTTGGTGGTCCCGAATGAGATCCAGAACTTGCGGTTCCACGTCAACATATCCATCTGAGATGAGGACGATCGTCCGAGCCAGACCGGCCTGCCTGGGGATACCAAGGGCGGATCGGAAGGCCGGCAAGAGTTCCGAGCCCCCTCGGCCGTCCTGCGCGTCCATGGCCTCACTCGCCATCAGCCGGTTTCCAGCGGTGGCCGGGACCGACCCCTCCGGGTACCAGATGCGCTGGCCCGCCGCGAAGGTGAGGACGTTGAACCTGTCGTTGGCCCTGAGCCCCCCGATCAGACCATTCACCAGAGCCTTCGTGGTCTCCATGGGGTAACCGAACATGGAGCCCGATACATCCACGAGGAAGATGACCTCGCGAGGGGGGATGTCCTTCGGTTCCACCTTCTTCGGGGGCTGGAGCATCAGGAGGAAGAAGTTCTCGGTGGTACCTCGGTGGAGGAGCAGGCCCTGCTGGATCTGGTCCCCGGCCAACCGGTAGTTGAGGACGAAGTCCCGGTTGCCCTCGGAGCCGCGGCCCAGGACAGCCGCGGCTTGGTGGGACGTCCGGTGGTCCAACGTCACGGTGTGGGAAGGCGACGCCATCTCCGCGATGGGCATTCCCATCTCCAGATTGACCGTCATCCCGAAGGTGGCCGGGGTGGCCGCGCCGGGATCCCGGTTCGAAGGCGGGGGGGCTCCCGGACCGGACCGGTAGCGGGGCCCTACGACGGTGGGGAAGACGAACGAGTACTGGCCGTCCTGGGGGGTCAGCAGCTCCGAATAGGAAAGCTCCACCCGTACGTCGTCCCCGGGAAGGATGTTGGCCACCTGCATCTGGAAGACATTCGGTCGGTCCTGCTCCAGGAGGGAGGCCGTGCGGCCCTCGCTTCGGGCGAGCGCGTAGTCCCTTCGGGCGGTTTCCTTCTCACTGATCCGGGCCGTAATGCGCCTTTCACCGATGGTCATGGTCATGGCGTGGATCGCGGCCTGCGTGGAGCCGGGGAAGATGTAGAGGGCTTCGAGGGGGATCCGGCCTTCGTTGCGGTACTGCTGGGTGATCGTTACATTGGCGATCACGCCGGTGATGTCCGCCTTCACCTCGGTGGACTTCAGTGGAAGGGCGTCCACGCCCGGAACTGCGGAGCGTACCAGGAAATAGGGGGAGGGACGGCCGCCTGATGGACCCGAATTCTGAAGAAGGTGACCTTCTTGGGCATTCAGGGCCGTCAGTGCCAGGCCGAGGGCGAGGGCGCGTGAGATGGAGCGAAGTGGGAAGTTCATGGCGAGGTCCTCCGGAACCGGGATCGGGTTCAATGGCAGAAGAGCGCGGCTTGGCGGCGGATGAGATCCAGCACCTGTTCGTCGAACGCGGCACCTGGCGATTTAGCCCGCTCCCGGTCGAGGTAGGCCTCCCGGATCTCCGAGAGGTCCTGGATCTGTCGGAGGAGCCCTTCCCGCTCGAAGGCGAGCTCCTTGATCCGCGCCACGAGCGCCTCGAAGGAGAGGGCCTTCAGGTCCTCGGGCAGTTCCTGGGGATTGAGTCCCCGCAACCCTTCGGCTCCGGAAGTGAGGTACCGTTCGATCAGGTCCGCCTTCCCGGCCTCGGCCCCCAGGCCCAACCCGCTCTCCCGCCGGAGACCCACCTTCCCCCTGAATTCGCCACGGTCCGCCTCACGGGCGAGGGCCTGAGCGTCCTTCCGTTCCAGCGCGCTTCGCGTGTCCTCCCTGCTGCGGCGAGAGGTGTCACCCAAGGCGCTCCGCTGGGCTGCGGGTCCGGAGTACCGTGCGGTGTCAAGCAACTTCCCCGAGAATTCCGCCAGCCAGGCATCGTAGGGGGAGACGAGGATGCGGACCCCCCCGGATTGGGGGATCTCGACGAAATTCCCGCCGCCTCCTTGGGCGATCTTGAGCCACTCCAACCGGGTGTCCTCGTTGGTGCCGCATTGGATGGTGTTGATGAGGATCCCCTTGGCCCGGGCCTCCCGACAGCTTTCGGGGTACTTCACATCGTCCGGATAGTCCATGTGGGGAGGAGCGTCCCCCACCAGGAAGATCACGCGGTACACCGGTTGGTCCCTGGGGCTCCAGGAAACCTTCCGGACGGAATCGGACAGGGCCTGGTTTACCGATTCCGGGTAGTCTCCTCCCCCGTTCGCACCGAACTGGGAGAGCCGTGTCTGGACGGCCTCGAGGTTGTCGGTGAGGTCCAGGACCTGGGTGACGTATTCATCCTCCCGGTCTTTATAGGCCACGAGCCCCACCCTCAATTTGGGGCCTTCGAGGGACCGGGCCACGCCGTTGACGATCCCCCACACCCTGGCCTTGGCGGCCTCGATCAGGCCGTTCATGCTGCCGGTCGTGTCGATGCAGAACACCACTTCGACCTGGGGACAGATCGGAGGCTTCGGCGCGCGGGAGGTGGGAGCCTGCGAAGAACCCGGGAAGCAGTGGATGATGCAGGCCATGATGGGGACCACCCTCTGAATGGGTGGAAGGACGTGTGTGGGCAGACGCATGCTGCACCTCCTGTCGGGGGAGATCTCGAACGCACCGGATGGGCGACTCCCAGGATGGGGCGGGAAGAGCACGGGTACTGTAAAAGCACCGTCACAAGCCCTCGGAGGGTGGGTCTGGGCACCCTGCACCTGCGATCATGGAGGGCACCCTCCTGGAATCCCCATGACCAAGCAGCGCATCCTGGTGATCGAAGACGATGCCGCCATCCGGCGCGGCGTGCTGGCGAGCCTCCGCTTCCACGGCTACGACACCCTCGAGGCGGCGGATGACGGGGTCGGCCGGGAGCTCGCCCTCCGGGAGGACTACGACCTGCTGCTGCTGGACCTGAACCTCCCGGGGGGGGATGGCCTCGACATCCTCACGGCCGTGCGGGAGCGCCAATCGGCCCTACCGGTGATCCTCCTCACCGCGCGTGGCGCGGAGGAGGATCGGGTGCGGGGGCTCAAGCTCGGGGCCGACGACTACGTGGTGAAGCCCTTCAGTGTGTCGGAGCTCATGGCCCGCATCGAAGCGGTGCTGCGCCGATCACCCTCGCGCCCCGTGCCGGTGGTGACGGTGGCGGTGCCGGGGGGTGAACTGGACCTGGGGAAGCGGGAACTGAGGTTCGAGGATGGCCGCCGGACCCCCCTCTCCGAGCGGGAGTCCGAGCTGCTGGCCTACCTCGTGCGCCATGCAGGCCGGGCCGTGGCCCGGGATGAGATCCTCGCCCAGGTGTGGCGCCTGAACCCCGATGCCGTGGAGACCCGGACGGTGGACATGCACATCGTCCGGCTGCGGGAGAAGCTGGGCGATGACGGGGCGGCACCCCGCATCATCCTCACCCTCCGGGGGCGTGGGTACCAGTTCGTGGCGGCGGCGCCATGAACGCAGGACGCCGGGCGTGGTTGTTGTACGCGGTGTTCTTGGCCGTGGGGCTGGGGGCCATGGGATGGGTCACCCGGCGGGCGATGGCGGCCGAGGAGGCCGAGCGGGTGGCCTTGGCCCGCACCCTGGTGGAGGAGAAGGTCCGGTTGGCCCTCTGGCGCATGGACAGCACCCTGGCCCTCTTCCTCACCCCCGAGAACGCCCGCCCCTGGCACCAGTTCGAGACCTTCCACCGGGTGGAGGGGCGGCGGGTGCCCAGCCCCATGCTGGTCATGGATGACCCCATGGTGGTGCTCCGGTTCCAGGTGGAGGCGGGCGGCCCGTTCACCTCGCCCCTGGCGCCGACTCCGGCGGACCGGGTGCTGGCGAGCCGCATTGCCACCGATCCGGCCCGGCTGGCCGGCGCCACGGCCCGCCTCTCCGACCTGGGGCACCGCCTGGATGAGGCCCGCTTCCGGACCCGCCTTCGCGAAGCAGGCGCCGTGCTCGTGTCCCGGGCGGAGATGGACGACCTCCGGGCCCGGAGCCGCCGGGAGGGGGTGTCCCTGGGCTCCCCCTTCGAGGTGAACCACGGGGCCTGGACCCCCTTCTGGCTGGACGGGGATCTCCTTCTGGGGCGCCAGGTCTGGGTGGGGCGTCGGGAAGTGCTCCAGGGAATCTGGCTGGACTGGAAGGGCGTGCAGGACCTCCTGCAGAGCGTCACCGTGGAGCTGCTCCCCGGATCCACCTTCGCCCCCCTGGAAGCCGGGGGCGGGGAGTCCAGGGATCGGCGCATGAGCAGCCTGCCCGTGAAGCTGGTGCCCGGTCGACAGACCGTGGCCCTCCCGGGTCGGGCCCCCAGCCGGGCCCTGCTCTTCGTGGGGTGGGGCATGGTCCTCATCGGCGCCCTGGCCGGCGGGTGGGTCCTCCGGCGGGGGCTGGAGCTCGGGGAGCGGCGGGTGGCCTTCGCCTCGGCGGTCACCCATGAGCTCCGATCCCCCCTGACCACGTTCAAGCTCTATTCGGAGCTGCTCGCCCGGGGCATGGTTCCCGACCCGGCGGAGCGGCAGGAACTGCTGGAGACCCTCCTCCGGGAGGCCGATCGCTTGGATCACCTCGTGAAGAACGTGTTGGCCTACGCACGCCTGGAGACCGGGCGGGAAGGGGCCCTGGAGCCCGTTGGGGTGGATGACCTGCTGACCCGGATCCAGCCCCGTCTGGCGGAGCGAGCCCAGGCGGGAGGCCTGCGATTGGAAGTCGATATCCCCGCCCCGGTGGGCGGAAGCCTCCTCCGGGTGGACCCGCTCCTGGTGGAGCAGGTGCTCTTCAACCTGGTGGACAACGCCGCCAAATACGCCGGGGGTGGCTCCGATCCCCGCCTGCGGCTCGAAGGGAGCCTGATCCCCGGCCGGGTGGGCCTCCGCCTCCGGGATTTCGGTCCAGGGATCGGAAGGGCCGATCGTCGCCACCTCTTCCAGCCCTTCCACAAGAGCGCCCAGCATGCCGCTCGAACGGCGCCGGGGGTGGGCCTGGGGTTGGCCCTCTGCCGCGGGCTCGCCCGCGGCCTGGGGGGGGATCTGATCCTGGAGGACACCCTGGAGCCGGGGGCCTCCTTCCTCCTGACCCTGCCCACCGCCTGACGGGTCCTCCCCGGTCTGGGCCTCCTGGCCCGATGGTGGTGAAATGGGGGTCTGGAGCAGACCATGAGGACGAAGCAGGAGCGGAGACCCACCGAGCAGAGCTCGGCCCCGGAGGGGCGCCGCACAGGAGGTGCGGCATGAAGGCCCTCATCAAATCCAAGTCCGAGGAAGGCATCTGGATCACGAACGACGCGCCCAAGCCCGAGATGGGGGTGCGCGATGTCATGATCCGCATCCACAAGTCCGCCATCTGTGGCACCGACGTCCACATCTACAACTGGGACGAATGGAGCCAGAAGACCATCCCCGTGCCCATGGTCGTGGGCCACGAGTACTTCGGCATCGTGGAGCAGGTGGGCTCCGAGGTGGAGGCCTTCAAGCCGGGGGACCGCGTCTCCGGTGAAGGCCACCTCACCTGCCACTTCTGCCGCAACTGCCGTGCGGGCAAGCGCCACCTCTGCCGCAACACCACGGGCGTGGGCGTGAACCGCCCCGGATCCTTCGCGGAGTACTTGGTGATCCCGGCGGAGAACGTCTACAGGATCCCGGACAACATCCCCGACGACCTGGCCGCCATCTTCGATCCCTACGGCAATGCGGCCCACACGGCCCTGAGCTTCGACCTGGTGGGTGAGGACGTGCTCATCACCGGTGCCGGGCCCATCGGCATCATGGCGGCCGCCATCGCCAAGCACGTGGGCGCCCGGCATGTGGTCATCACGGATGTGAACGAGTACCGCCTCGATCTTGCGAAGCGGATGGGCGCCACGGCGGCCGTGAACGTGGCCAAGCAGGATCTCCGGAAGGTCATGGAGGAACTGGGCATGACCGAGGGCTTCGACGTGGGCTTGGAGATGAGCGGCAACGGGCGCGCCTTCAAGCAGATGCTCGACACCATGAACCACGGGGGCAAGATCGCCATGCTGGGCATCATGCCCGGTGAGCAGGCCATCGACTGGAGCCAGGTGATCTTCAAGGGGCTCGTCATCAAGGGCATCTACGGCCGCGAGATGTTCGAGACCTGGTACAAGATGGTCGCCATGCTCCAGAGCGGCCTCGATCTCAGCCCCATCATCACCCACCGCTACGGCATCGATGACTTCCAGAAGGGCTTCGATGCCATGCGCAGTGGCCAGTCCGGGAAGGTCATCCTCGATTGGGGCGTGAAGTAGGCTTTCCCCCATCCATGTAAAAGGGCGCCCACCGGGGCGCCCTTTTACATGGGGAAGGCATTCAGCGGATGGGCTGGGGGCCCGGGATCGGCGGGAGCCAGGCCTCCTTGATGGTCTCCCCGGAGGAGATGAGGATGTCCTGCAGCAGCCCCTCGCCGCCGGGGGTGAGGTCCTTGCCCAGGCTGGCCAGGTAGTAGGCATCGAACTTGGTGTTGAAGACCTGGCGCACGGGCCCGCGCTTCACCTGGACATCCTGGACCGGGCGGGAGACGTAGGCCCGGTACAGGTAGGGATGACCCCAGGGCGCCTCCGGCACCCGATCCAGGTAGTCGGGCACCAGGTCCGAGAGGGCGGCTGGGTACTCGCCCTTTTTGGACCGGTGGCGGCTCAGGGCATCGTTCAAGCGGCGGAGATCGCCCCGTACCCGCTGGAATTCCTGATCCTGCTCCCGCTTGAGGAATGCCTCGATGATGAGGAGATCGCTCTTGGCCTGCTGGGCGGCGGGGCTGTCGGGGTAGCTGGCGATGAGCTGCTTCATCATCACGCGGGCTTCGTGCCCCTTGCCGGCCACGTTGGCGGCCCGGGCCTCCTCATAGAGCTGGGCGGGGAGCTTCGGGTCCTCGGAGTCGCAGCCGATCCCCAAGGTCAGGAGGAGGACGGCGGACACGAGGAGGGGGCGCATAGGGGCTCCATGGCCGGGAGTGAACGTGAACGGGAGCGCGCGGGGCGCGGGGAGCATGGAGGGAACCTTAGCACAGTGGGCCCCGGGCCGGGGCCCGGGCACAATGGGGGGTGGAGGTCGTCGTGTCCGAGAAGCCGTGGCTGGTGGGAATCGTCGGGGGATCCGGGAGCGGGAAGACCTCCGTGGCCCGGGAGCTGATCCGCCGGCTGAAGCGGCGCAAGGTGGAGGCCACCCTGCTGGACATGGACGCCTACTACGCCCCCAAGGAGATCAACAAGGCCCGGTTCGCCCCCCACGCCATCAACTACGACCACCCCAAGGCCTGGGATGTGGAGTTGATGGCCGGGCACCTGGAGGCCCTCAAGCGGGGGGAGGAGATCCGGAAGCCCATCTACGACTTCACGGTGTCCGACCGCACCGGCTGGGAGGAACCCATGGCCCCCGGCCCGGTGGTGATCCTGGAGGGCCTGGTGCTCTTCGCCCTGCCGGAGATCCGGGAGCAGCTGGATGTGAAGGTCTTCGTGGATACCGATGCCGACATCCGCATCCTCCGCCGCATCGAGCGGGACATGGCGGAGCGGGGCCGGAGCCTGGAGAGCGTGGTGAAGCAGTACCTGGGCAGTGTGCGGCCCATGCACCTGGAGTTCGTGGAGCCCAGCAAGCGGTGGGCCGACATCATCGTGCCCACGGGAGTGGAGAACAAGACGGCCCTGGACATGCTGCTGCATCACATCCTGGGCAAGCTGGAGCGGGCGGAGGCCCACTGAACCTTCCCGACCAGCGCATAATCAGCCCATGCGCCTGCTCCGTTCCCACTCCGAAGGCTTCGATCCGGGCCAACCCTGGATCCAGGAGGCTGAAGACATCCGCCAGGACAGCCGGCTCTTCCGGCAGATCGTGGCCCGGCGCCGGAGTCCCCACACCGACCTCCGCCATGCCTTCTACCGCCTGGAGGGGCCGGACTGGGTGAACGTGGTGGCCTTCACGGCGGAGGGGGAGCTGCTCATCGTGGAGCAGTTCCGCCATGGCATCGATGAGGCCACCTTGGAAGTGCCCGGGGGGTCCTGCGATCCGGGCGAGTCCCCTGCGGAGAGCGCCGCCCGGGAGCTGCGGGAGGAGACCGGGTTCACCCACGGCCGGCTCATCGCCCTGGGCTCCTGCACCCCCAATCCCGCCACGCTCACCAACCGCTGCCATTCCTTCCTGGCCCTGGATTGCATGCCGGCGGGCGAACTGGAGCTGGACGCCGCTGAGGAACTGCGGGTTTGGGCCTGCAGCTGGGCGGAATGGGAATCCCTCCTCCGACAGGGGCGGGTCCATCACGCCCTGGTGCTCACGGCCATGCTGAAGCTGCAGCTCTGGGAGGGATGGGGTGAATTCCGGCGGAGGCTGGCCCCGTGATGGACCGCACCCTCGTCCTCCAAGCGCGGGAGCGGATCCGGGGACTCCTGCGGCTCACCCCGGTCATGACCGTGGAGCTGCCGACTCCAGCAGGTCTGCGGTCCGTGGTGCTCAAGCTGGAATCTCTCCAGGTCACCGGGTCCTTCAAGCCCCGGGGGGCCATGAACAGCCTTCTCCAGCTCACGGAGCCCGATGTGGTCGCCTGCAGCGGCGGCAACCATGGGTTGGCCGTGGCCTGGGCGGCCGCCCGGCTGGGGCGGCGGGCCCATATCTACGTGCCGGAGACCGCCGCCCAGTCGAAAATCGACGCCATGCGCGCCCTGGGCGCCCACCTCCACCTGGTGGGCCAGGTTCCGGCCGATGCTTTCCGCGCCGCGGAGGCGAGACGGGCCGAAACCGGATGGCCCCTCATCCATCCCTACGATCAGGTGCCGACGGTGGCGGGGCAGGGGACGTTGGGGCTGGAGCTCCTGGATCAGGCCCCGGAGGTGCACCGGTGGTTGGTGGCCGTCGGTGGCGGTGGATTTCCTGCGGGCGTGGCCCTGGCCCTGGAGGGCCGGGCGGCCCTGCTCCCGGTGGAATCCGAAGGCTGCCCGGGGCTGTACGAGGCCCAGCGGGCGGGTCACCCCGTCCCGGTGAAGGCGGAGGGCGCGGCCCGCACGAGCTTGGGTGCCCCCAGCATTGGGGAGCTGCCCTGGTCCATCCTCCGGGAGCGGGCCGAGGCCACGGTCCTGGTGGGGGAGCAGGCCCTGGCCGAGGCCCAGCGGTGGCTCTGGACCCACCTGCGCCTGGGGGTGGAACCCGGGGGCGCGGTCGCGGTGGCCGCCCTCATGCAGGGGGCCTCCCCGGGCCTGGATCCGGTGGGCGCGGTGATCTGCGGGGGCAATGTGGACGCCCTGCCCATGTGAGAGACTGGGGCACCACCCCTGGATGCCCATGCGACCTGCCGCAGCCCTTCTTTGCCTCGCCGCCCCCCTGCTGGGACAGGCCCTGGACCCGGAAGCGGGCGTGCCCCAACCGCCCTCGATCTGGGCGGGGGCCCGACCCAACATCCGGTACGGGGAGGAGCTCCAGGCGCGCATCCAGGGGCTTCAGCCCGAGCATGTGCAGCCCTTCTTCCGCCGCCTCCGGGAGCAGCAGCGGAGCCTCAAACATCAGATCGAGGCGGCCGAGCGGGACTTGGGGGATGCCCGGTCCCTGCTCAAGGCCCTGAGTCAGGAGCGGAGCCCCATCGCCCGGGAGATGGAGGGGGTCGTGGACGCCCAGACCCGGATTCTCGACGGCCTGCGGAGCATGGATCGGATCATCGCCCGCCTTCGCTCCAAGCACGACCCCCAGCGCATCGATGCCGACGAGCTGAAGGTGGACCTCTACGGTGGCTTCCAGTTCAGCAGCCTCTTCCGCGAGCAGGGGACCAACGGCGGGTTCTTCAGCAAGAGCCGTCCCTACGTCGCCTTGGACATCCGGCAGACCTTCCGGAAGCCCGAGTCGGACGAGTGGGTGGAGACCTTCGGAACGTTGAGCTTCCAGAGCAGCAGCCTGGAGCAGAGCGAGGCCGTGAACATCATCACCAGCACCGGGCAGGTGCGGGCGGAGATCGGGGGCTGGTGGATGAAGTCCCTCAACGACCGGGTGAGCTGGGGTGCCCGCGGAGCCGTGGGCATGGTGGGGTACAGCCAGCCCGCCGTGCAGCCGGATGGCACCACCCAGGATCAGGACTCCTTCAAGAGCCGCTGGCATTTCGGCATGACCGTGCGCCAGGAGGTGGGCGCCCTCAAGGGCTCCTTCGCCGAGGTGGCTTACGTGCGGGATCCCCTCTTCCTGGCCAAGGATCGCCTCTTCCTCCGGGGCCGGGTGGTGCTCACCCAGTTCGGCAGTGAGGGGGCCAGCGGGGACTTCTACACGGAAGGGTACGTTTCCAAGGGCCGTTCGGGCCGGGATGAGGCGGTGCTCATCGTGGGCATCCGGCTCTCCACCGTGGCCTTCTTCCGGAGCCTGGGGTCGGGCCGGGAGTAGAGCCACGCCCCAGGCCGATCCACGCTAGAATGGACCGGTTGGAGGCAAGCCCATGGCCAGCGAGTGCAGTTTCGACGTCGTATCCAAGGTGGACATGTCCGAGGTCCGCAATGCGGTGGACCAGGCCATGAAGGAGATCGGCCAGCGGTACGACTTCAAGGGATCCATCTCGAAGATCGAGCTCCAGGGGGCCGACAAGCTCACCCTCACCAGCGATGACGAGATCAAGCTCAAGGCCGTGGTGGATGTCCTCCAGACCAAGCTCCACAAGCGCGGTGTGAGCATCCGCTCCATGGAGTTCGGCAAGCTGGAGGCCGGCTCCAAGGGCAGCGTGCGCCAGGGAGTGAAGATCAACCAGGGCATCCCCGGCGAGAAGGCCAAGGCCATCGTGGCGGCCCTCAAGAACGCCAAGCTCAAGGTGCAGGGCGCCATCCAGGGCGATCAGCTCCGGGTCACCGGCAAGAGCAAGGATGATCTCCAGGAGGCCATCGCCCTCTGCAAGCAGGAGCAGGAGAAGCTCGGCATCGACCTGCAGTTCACGAACTACCGCGGCTGAGGCCCGATGAGCCGCCTCGACCTGCTCCGCTACTTCCTCCCCATCCAGGGCAAGCTGTCCGATGTGGAGGAGGAGCTGCAGCGCATCCTCCGCTCGGAAGTCCCCGTGGTGGAGAAGCTGGCGGCCCACGTGCGCGGCGGGCAGGGCAAGCGGCTCCGGCCGGCCCTGGTGCTGCTGGCCGCCAAGTTCGCGGGCCATCAGGGCAAGGAGGACGTGCGCTTCGGGGCGGTCTTCGAGTTGATCCACACTGCCACGCTGGTGCACGACGATGTCATCGACCACGCCCAGCTCCGCCGGGGCAAGCCCACCCTGAACCGCCTCTGGGGCAACACCCTCACGGTGCTCTTCGGGGACCTGCTCTACCTCGTGGCCATGGATGAGGCCATCCAGGGCCGCAGCTGGCGGATGATGGAGATCCTCGCGGAGGTCACCCGGCGCATGACCGAGGGCGAGCTCATCCAGAACGATGTGTTGTTCAAGATGGACACGAGCCGCAAGGACTACTTCGACATCCAGGAGCGGAAAACGGCCCTGCTCTTCGGCGGCTGCACGGAAACGGGTGCCGTGCTCACGGGTCGCAGCCCCGAGGACTGTGCCGCCATGCGGGCCTATGGTCTGGAGATCGGCCGGGCCTTCCAGCTGGTGGACGACCTGCTGGACTACACCGCCACCAGCGAGCAGCTGGGCAAGCCGGCCTTCAGCGACCTGCGCGAAGGCAAGCTCACCCTGCCCATGCTGACTCTGCTGGAGAAGGCGCACGACGAGGTGCAGCCCCTCATCCGACGCATCTGGGACCGGGGCGAGGAAGTGCCCATTCCCGAGGCGGAGGAGAAGGCCCTGCGGGCCCTCATCGACCGCCACGACGCCCTCAAGGAGACCCGGGACCTGGCCCAGGGGGCCTCGGACCGCGCCGCCAAGGCCCTGGAAGCCGTGGCCGGTGATGCGGGCACCAAGAAGCTCCTGCTGGGCATCCCCACGATCCTCCTGGATCGCACGAAGTAGGGATCAGGCCGCGGCCCGACGCATGCCCTTCACGGCGATGGTCCAGATGAAGGCGATGAAGAGCACCAGCTTCGCGGCATGGATCCAGATGACATCCATGCCGACCCCCCGCATGACGATCGCCCGCATGATGCGGATGAAGTGGGTCACGGGGATGAGCTCGCTGATCACCCGGAAGGGCACGGGCATCCCGTGGATGGGGAAGATGTAGTCCGACAGGAAGACCATGGGCAGGAACATCATGAAGCTCATCTGGCTGGCCTGGGCCTGGCTCTGGGCCACGGTGCTGATGCGCACCCCCACGCCCAGCATGGCCACGATGAAGAGGAAGGCCGAGGCGTAGAGCAGGGGGATGCTGCCGGCGATGGGCACATCGAAGACCACCCAGGCGAGCACCAGCAGCACGGTCATCTGGGTATAGGCCATGCCGATGATGGGGATCACCTTGCCCAGGAAGAGCTCCAGGGGGCGCACCGGGGTGACCATCACCTGGTCCAGGGTGCCCCGCTCCTTCTCCTTCACGATGCTGCCGGCGGCGAACATCACGCAGGTCATGGACACGATGATGGCCACGAGGCCCGGGATGATGAAGTTGGGGGTGCGCAGGTTGGGGTTGTACCAGGGGCGGATGCGGAGATCGATGGGCACCTTGGGCTTGGTGGCCTGGCCGTAGCCCATGCGGTCGAACATGATCGAGGTGCTCCGGGTCTGACCCACACCGAAGGCCACGCTCATGGCGCTCCCGGCCACGGTGGCGTTGCTGGCGTCCACGATGACCAGGGCCTGGCCCGTGCCACCTCCCCGGATCTGGCGGGCGTAGTCCGGGGGGAACCAGATGGCCACCTCAGCCTTGCCCTTGTCGATGCGGTCGCGGATCTCCGCCTCGCTGCCCACCTCACCCAGGATGTCGAAGTACTGGGTGGCGGCCATGGCCTGCACGAAGTCGCGGCTCTCCTGGCTGCGGCTCTCGTCCAGCACGATGGTGTGCAGGTGCTTGACATCGTTGTTGAGGAACCCGTAGATGGTGATCTGGAAGAGGGGGATGAACAGGATCATCACCAGGGTGAGCTTGTCCCGCCGGAGCTGGAGCAGCTCCTTCCACACGAGGGCTCGGATGCGGTTCCACATGGTCAGGCGTCCTTCCGCGAGTCTTGCACGAGCTTGATGAAGAGGTCCTCGAGGCTGGGCAGCTCCGAGGTCTTGGGTTCGAAGGTGAGGCCCAGGCCCCGCAGGTGCGCCAGCACGGCGGCGGGATCGGCGGTCGCGGGCAGGCTCAGGCGGACGCCCCGGCCCATGAGCTCCGCATCGATGACGTCGGGGTGCCTCGCGGCCTCGGCCTGGAGCTCCCGGAAGCGCTCCGTGCGGACCTCCACCACCTGGCGCCCCATGTCCTCCTTCAGGGCCCGGGGGCGACCGTAGGCCATGAGCTGGCCGGCCATGATGAAGGCCAGGCGGTCGCACTGGTCGGCCTCGCCCAGGTTGTGGGTGGTGACGAGGATGCTCATGCCATCCAGCACCAGGTCATCCATGGCCTCCCAGAAGAGGCGCCGCCGCAGGGGGTCCACGCCGCTGGTCGGTTCGTCCAGGAAGAGCATGCGGGGGCGGTGCAGGGTGGCGGCGGCCAGGGAGACCCGCTGCTTCTCGCCCGTGCTGAGCTTGGCCACCAGGAGCTTGGCCAGCGGCTTGATCTGGAGCTCCTTCTCCCGTTGGGCGATGGAGTCCCGGAGCCGGTCGCCTTCCAGGCCGTAGAGCTGGCCGAAGTAGGCCAGGTTCTCCCCCACGGTGAGGTCGTCCAGGAGGCTGAACTTCTGGCTCATGTAGCCGATCTGCTGGCGCACCTTCTCGGCATCCGTGAACAGATCGATGCCCATGGCCTTGGCTTTCCCCGAGGTGGGCATGAGCACGCCGCAGAGCATCTTGATGGTGGTGCTCTTCCCGGCGCCATTGGGGCCCAGGAAGCCGAAGATCTCCTCGGGCTCCACCTCGAAGCTGAGGTCCTTCACGGCGGTGAAGTCGCCGAAGCGCTT
>JBGASN010000077.1:0-12771 GCA_044229665.1 Holophagaceae bacterium | reverse complement strand
CTCTTCCTGGCCCTCTCCCTGGGCGCCCAGGAAGCCCCCCAGCCCGGCTGCCTGCCCGCGTTCAAGGCCCGGATGGAGGGCGTGCTCCGCCCCGACCCCCTGGATGCGTGGCGATCCTATTGCCGGGATGGCCTGGCCTTCGCGGTGGTGGAGGTGCTCGACACCTACACGGAGCAGGAACGATCAGACCTGGCCTTCGAAGAGAGCATCGCCTTGCTCAAGCAGGGATTGCGCGAGATGTGGCATCGCTACGGGGCCGCCTCCTCGCGCGAGCGCCCCCTGGCACTCCTGGGCGAGCACCGCTCGCAAGTTCATCCCCTGGGAAGGCCCTTCAAGCCCTGAGCACCCTCGCGAGGCAGTCGAGCCAGGCCTTCAACACGAAGGCCGTGGCGCCCCAAAGGGGGGCCTCCGGCAGCTCGAGGCGGGGCACTTCGAGGCTGAAGTCGTGCCGCGTGAGGCGCTCCGACGTCCAGGGAGCTTCCAGCAGGGGCTGCAGGGGCACGAGGAGCGCCCGTTCCAGCTCGGCATCCACCACGAAGGTGGGATCCGCCGCCTCCCAGCGGAACAGCACGGGCGTGAAACGGATCCGGGCCTTGGCCACGCCATCGGCGAAGCACCCCAGCTCCCAGAGGTGCTCGGTCACCCCGAGCTCCTCCGCGAGCTCACGGCGGGCCGTGTGAGGGAGGTCCCGGTCCGTGGGCTCCACCATCCCCCCTGGGAGGGCCAGCTCACCGGCGTGATGGGGGGCGGTGCGGCCCCGCTGCACGAGCACCACCTGTCGGGCTCCCTGGGCATCCCCATGGAGCACGAGGGCCACGGCGGCCCGGCGGGGATCATCCGGGATCCGCTGGCTCACCTTGAAGGGCGTGGGGCCCCGCCAGTTGGCCCGCAGGCTGGCCTCGATGGCGCCCCAGGCCACCGGCGGGGCCTCCGTCGGCGGGATCCAGGCCGGCCCGCTCACTTGATCTTTCCGAACACCGACCCCCGCACCCGCTCCACGGAGTAGACCCCCTTCACCCGCCGCAGGGCGTGGGTGAGCTCCAGGAGGTGCTCGCGGCTGCGCACGCGCAGGGCGATGTGGAAGAGGCCCCCGCCCTCCTCGGAGGCGGCGGCATGGAAGCGCTGCATGTTGATGCCCAGCTTCTGCACGGCCTCGCTGATGGCCGCCACCATGCCCGGACGATCCTCGGTGACCAGGGCCAGCTCCGCGTCGAACATGCCCTTGGGGGTACCCCCCCAGCTCACGCTGATGCGCCGCTCGGGGTGCAGGGTCTCCGACTGCATCTGGGGGCAGTTCTCCCGGTGGATGGCCACGCCCCGGGTGCGGGTGATGTAGCCGATGACCTCGTCCCCCCACACGGGCTTGCAGCAGAGGCCCAGGTAGTAGAGGACGCCTTCGGTGTCGTCCACCACGATGGCATCGGCCACGGCCTTCTTCGTCTCGCCCTTGAACTTGTGGCGGTCCGGCTCCGGCAGCAGGGGATCGATGAACTTGGCCACCGTGAGGCGGCCGAAGCCGAGGCTGGCGTAGAAGGCATCCCAGCTGGCCTGCTTCAGCTCCTTCAGGCGGGCCTCGAAGCGGGCCTTCAGCTCGGGGTCGTCGTGATGGAGCCCCGCGGCCCGGAGCTCCCGCTCGAAGCGCTCCCGGCCCATCTGGATGGCGTGGGTGCGCTCCTCCTCGCGGATGAAGGCCTGGATCTTCGATTTCGCGCCCGCGCTCTTGGCGATGCTGAGCCAGTCGCGGCTGGGCTTGTGGTCCGGGCGGGTGAGCACCTCCACCCGGTCCCCGTTCTGCAGGGGCTGCCGCAGCGGCATCATGCGCCCGTTCACCTTCGCGCCGTAGCACCGGTGGCCGACCTCCGTGTGGATGGCGTAGGCGAAGTCGATGGCCGTGGAGCCCTCGGGCAGGCTCTTGAGGTCGCCCTTGGGCGTGAACACCTGGATGCGACCGAAGGAGAGCTCGCCCTTCAGGTTGGCCACCAGGTCGCGGCTGTCCTTGGCATCCTGGTGCAGCTCCACCATGCGGCGCAGGAAGGCCACCTGGTTGATCTCGCTGCGGTTGGCGATGCGGCCGTCCTTGTAGGTCCAGTGGGAGGCGATGCCGTTCTCGGCGGACTCGTGCATGGCCCGGGTGCGGATCTGAACCTCGAAGGCATCGCCGGAGTCCAGGAGCACCGAGGTGTGGATGCTCTGGTAGCCGTTGTCCTTGGGGAGGCTGATGTAGTCCTTGAAGCGGCCGGGGATGGGCTTGAAGAGGCTGTGCACGAGGCCCAGGGCCGTGTAGCAGCTGGGGCGGTCGGGACAGATGATGCGGTAGGCCAGCCAGTCGTGGATGTCCTCCACGGCCTTGCCCTGGAGGCCCATCTTCTTCCACAGGCCGAAGAGGTGCTTCACGCGCCCCGCCACCACGGCCCTGATGCCGCACTGGGCCAGCACGGCCTCCATGAGCAGGCGGGTCTCCTCCACGGTGTCCTTCAGCTTCTCCTGCTTGGCCTGGATGATGGTGTCGAGCTTGGCGTAGGACACGGGCTCCAGCTGGCGGAAGGCCAGGTCCTCCAGCTCCATGCGCACGGCCCCCATGCCCAGGCGGTTCGCCAGGGGGGCATAGAGCTCCAGGGTCTCGCGCGCGATGCGGCGGCGCTTGTCCTCCCGCATCACCCCGAGGGTCTTCATGTTGTGCAGGCGGTCCGCCAGCTTCACCAGCAGCACCCGCACATCCTTGCCCATGGCCACCAGGAGCTTGCGCACGTTCTCGGCGTTGAGCAGGTGCTTGTCCGTGAAGGCCAGCTTGCTCATCTTGGTGAGGCCATCCACGATCTCGGCGATCTCATCCCCGAACTCGGCCCGCACCTGGGCCTGGGTCATGAGGGTGTCCTCGACCGTATCGTGGAGCATGCCGCAGGCCACGCTCACGGCATCCAGCCGCCAGTGGGCCAGGCTCTCGGCCACGGCGAGGGGATGGAAGAAGTAGGGTTCACCGCTCTTGCGCCGTTGGGTGGCGTGCATGTCGCGCCCGATGCGGAAGGCCCTTTCCAGGAGGTCCAGGTCCCCATCGGGGTGGTGTTCCAGGAAGGCCTGGCGCACCCGGTCGAAGGCCCCCTCCAGGGTGAGGCAGGCCTCCGGACCGCAGGCAACGCCTTCCCGGGCGGGATCATGCTCCAGGAGCGGATCCAGGGGCGCAGGGACACCTTCCCCCATCGGGGAGGCCGGCACCTCTGGCAGGACCCCGTCACCCATCTGGGGATTGTGGGGCAGGAAAGTCTTTCATGCCAGGGTTTGCGAATTTATTCCTGGAAAATATCCCGACCCCGGGCCACCCGGTCCGTGCCGGGAGCCGAGGCCAACTTCGTGTGGTCAAGGGAGTTGGGAGGCCCGGGATCAAGGATGGAACTGGGGTGCGAGGGGCAGGCGGATCGCCCACCGGTTCCCCCCACCGGGTGGGCCGACCAGGGCTCCCGTGCCCCGGAGCTCGGCCAGGAGATCCTCCAGGGATCGGGCCTCGGGGCAGTTCCCGGGGAGGCCGGGTTCCTCGGGGTCCGAGAGCATTTCCGGTGCCCAGGGACATCCCGGAGAATCCAGCAGCAGCTCGGCTGCCGGGTTCCCATTCTCGAAGGCCCCCTCGCACACCACGATCCGGAGCGGCCCCGTTCTCCCCCCACGGGTCACCGCCCGTCCCATCCAAGCCAGAATCAGGCGATCGAAGGCCTCCGGCCGGCCACCCACCTTCAGGGGACCTCCCAGGAAGGCCACTTCCAGGGGGAACCCCACCCAGGGCGCCTGCGACTGCGCCCAGGCCTGCAGGCGGTCCCGCAGGTCGAAGGCATGGAGGCCCGGGATCCGGCGGGCGCGCTGGAGTCCCTCCACCACCCAGGTGCGGGCATGGATCTCCAGGGCCTCCAGGGCCTGCCGGTCGGCCCGGGAAGCCAGGTCCCCCCGCGGGGCCAGGTGGGATACGACCCCGAGGACCCCCTCCAGTTGACGGAGCGCCGAGGTGCAGGCCGGCACTTTCTCCGGGGGAAGCACCCGCCACTGAAGCACCCGCGCCCCCAAGAGGGCCAAGCCCTGGGCCCGCCTCACAGGTGCGGGCAGGGTCCGGTTCAACCTTCGGGAGGGGGATTCCGGGGTGGTCAGGTATTGCATCGCGGCGGCTCCAGCATCCGGGGCGGGCCTCGCCCCGGACCTCAGGGTCCCTCCCCCCGGCATCGCATCCTGCAGTGTGGTGTGAATCGATGTTGCAGCCGGGTCACCGTTCCCATCCCGGAGGGAGCTCCGGCATTCGAATCCCCCTCCCGCCGCCCAGCAAAAACGCCCACCGAGGTGGGCGTCTAAGTGGCGGAGAGAGGGGGATTCCCTCCGGGGCCACCCCTTCAGGGCGTCCCCTCCGGCCGGCTGGCGGCTGCTCACGCCGCTTCGTCTCCACCTATCAGGCCCTCCTCGAGGGCCCTCCGGTTCGCCATTGGCTCACCGAGGCGGAGCCTCTGACGAACCGGTTCGAGCGCTCACGCGGCCTCACCTGCGGCTACCTGGGCGCCGCTCCGCATTCGAACCCCCTTCTCTCCGCCCAACAAAAACGCCCACCGAGGTGGGCGTTTAAGTGGCGGAGAGAGGGGGATTCGAACCCCCGGTACCGGTTTTTACCAGTACTTTCGATTAGCAATCGAACCCGTTCGGCCACTCCGGCATCTCTCCGTGGCTCCCTTCCAGCCTAGCCGGGCCGGGATTCCCCGACAAGTCGGGTTTCCAGAGCCCACATCCCGACGCCGCTCCGCATTCGAATCCCTCCAGGGCCACCCCTGCGGGGCGTCCCTTCCGGCCGGCTGGCGGCTGCGTCCGGCGGTTCGCCTCTGACGAACCGGCCCATCCCGCTTCGCCGCGGGCTGGGCCTCCGCCTACCGACGCGCCGCTCCGCATTCGAATCACTCCCCGTCCGCAAAAGGTTGCGCCCGCTTTCGCGGGCGCTTTGGCGGAAGGTGAGGGATTCCCTCCAGGGCCACCCCTGCGGGGCGTCCCTTCCGGCCGGCTGGCGGCTGCGTCCGGCGGTTCGTCCCTGACGAACCGGCCCATCCCGCTTCGCCGCGGGCTGGGCCTCCGCCTACCGACGCGCCGCTCCGCATTCGAATCCCTCCCCGTCCGCAAAAGGTTGCGCCCGCTTTCGCGGGCGCTTTGGCGGAAGGTGAGGGATTCGAACCCCCGAACGCTTGCACGTCTCCAGTTTTCAAGACTGGCGCCATCAACCACTCGGCCAACCTTCCCTGCCGACCAGTTTGCCAGATCCCGGGGCGGATCAGACCTCCTGGAGGGCCTGGGTCAGCCGTGCCAGGTCGGCGGGGGTGAGGATCCGTTCGGCCATGGGGTAGAGGACGTTGTTCTCCTTGGCGATGTGGTTCCGCAGGGTGGTCACGGCCCGGGTGCCGGCCTTGGCTGCCCCGGGGATGTCCCCTTGGCGGAGGCCATCCTGGAGCTGGCTCACGAGGTCCCAGAGTTCCCGGTGTTCGTCGCGCAGGCAGGAGACGGGGCTGTGGTCGCCGAAGTGGGGGTCCATCAGGGGGAAGAGGTGGGCCTCCTCAGCCTCGTTGTGCGCCTTCACCTCACCGGCCAGCCAGGCCGCTTCGCGGCCCACGGCGTCGGCGTCCCAGGTGGGGGCACCCAGGGCCGCTTCCAGGCGGTCCAGGCAGGCCAGGGCGGCGTCGTGCTCCGCCATCCACTTCTGGAAGAGCGGGTGGGTCACAGGGCCCGTGGGCCCGGCCGCAGCCGTCTCGGAGCAGCGGAAGGAGCAGCCTTCCTCCTCGGGCATCTGCAGCCCGCGGAAGCGGAGCAGCAGCACGTGGCCGGGAGCGGTGGCTTCCAGCGTGAAGGCCTTCTGGCCCGGGATGAGGATGGGCTCGTGGGCCCGGAGGGCGCTCAGGGGCCCGCCACCGGACACCGCGAACCCGCTGCCCAGGGGGATCAGCTGGCTGGGCTCCGGGAAGGCGATGGGGCCGTAGGCGGCGCCGCGATCCAGGGCCAGCAGGTGGATGAAGGTGGACTCCGGAAGGTCCATGAGGGTCATGGAGTCCAGGCCCCCCTTGGGGATGGGCAGGAGCGCGGTGCAGTCCTGGAGCGGGTAGGTCATGAACGGAATCCTTCGACGGGTTCGAAGAAGCGGGAGAGCTGCTCCTGCTCCGTGGGGGCGAGGGCCTGCTCGGCCAGGGGGTAGAGGAGCCGGGTCTCGGCATCCAGGTGGGATTTCAGGAGGGTCTCCAGGGCCTCCAGGGCCTGGCGGGTCTCCTCCTGGCGCAGGGGCGCGAGGAGGGCTTCCTCGACCTGGGCGACCAGCTCCGACAGGCGCTTGTGCTCCGCCCGCATCTGGGGGATGGGGCCGCCCTCGGGGAAGAGGGACTCCAGCCGGGGGAAGAGGTGGGCCTCTTCATGGGCGTGGTGCGCGTTCAGCTCGATGGCGAAGTGCTGGGCCTGCGACCGGGCCAGGGCCCCATCGCCTTTGAGGAAGGTCTCCCGCAGGGCCTGGAGCCGCTGCAGGCCCTCGTCGTGCTCCTCCACCCAGTGGAGGAACAGGGGATGGTGCACGTCCTTGGCCAGTGAAACATCCATGGGATCCTCCCGAAATCCGGACTCAGTGCCCTGGAATATCCCCCCCTCCGGAGGTGTGCGGCGTCACAAGCCGGAAGGGGGGACGATCCTGCCGGGCCTCAGCCCTGCTGATCCCACCCCTCCGCGGCCCGGAAGCTGTGGTACCGCTCGGTCCCGAGGATCAGGTGATCCGCCAGGGGCACCCCCAGGCTCTCCCCCGCGGCCTGGAGGCGGCGGGTGAGCTGCACGTCCTCCCGGCTGGGGGTGGGGTCGCCGCTGGGGTGGTTGTGCCAGGCCAGCGCGGAGGTGGCGCCATAGCGGAGGGCCTCGCGGAAGAACTCCCGGGGACTGATGAGCGTGGCCGTGGCCGTGCCCTGGGAGAGGATTCGCTCCGCGAGCAGGTCGCCCTTCGCGTTCAGGGCCAGGAGCCCGAAGCGCTCCTCGGTCCACCCCTGCACCTTGGGCAGCAGGTAGTCGCCCGCGGCCCGGGGGCTCGTGATGCGGGGGCGGGCCTGGGCCCGGGTGGCGCGCCGGGCGAGCTCCAGGGCGGCCCACAGCTTGGCGGCGCGGGCGGGTCCCAGCCCCGGCAGGGCCAGCCAGTCCTCGAAGCCCAGGGCCAGGAGCCCCGCGAGCCCGCCGCTGGCCGAGAGGATCCCCTGCCCCGTCTCCACGGCATTGGCCCCCCGGGTACCGCTGCCCAGGAGCAGGGCGAGGAGCTCGGCATCGGAGAGGGACTCCCCCTGCCCCGCCCGCAGGCGCTCCCGGGGACGCTGGTCCGGTGAGAGATCCCGCATGCGCATCAGGCCCTCACCCAGCGCTTGAGGCTGCTGCGCCACCGGTACATGAGCACGTTGCCGTGCCCGTTGAGGCGCATGCACAGGGCCTCCTCCCCGTCGTTCAGGAACCAGAGGGCGGCGGTGGCCGTGCGACGCGGGGTCACGGTGATGGTGGGATGGGCCTCGCCGGTGGATCCGGCCACCTTCGGGGGGGTGATGCCCGGCGGGAGCGGGATGTGGTCGGGCTTCCCGAAGCGGATGGTGCGGGGCAGGCGCACCGGCAATACATCGGTGCGTCGCTCGTTGGACATCGACACGGTGATGTTCCGCCCCTTGGCGCGGGCTTCGGTGAAGGCCTGATCCAGGCTGCCCTTCAACTCCATCTGGGCCACCGCCAGGTCGCAGCCCCGGAATTTCGGAAGGGCGACCCCCGCCGCCACGAGCATCCCGAGGATGCCGGTGGCCGCCAGCATGTCGGCCAGGGTGAACCCCTTGCTGCGGACGGCGGACGTCGTCGGGATGCGCTTCATGGCGGCCTCCTAGCGGCGTCCCGACCGCGCGGCGGCCGGGGTGGTGGCTGCGGAATGCCCGGGGGTCCTGGCGGGAACCTTCACGGGCAGGGGCTCGGGCCCACCACCGGAGACGCGCAGGTACCCCTTCACCCGCTGATAGCCCTTCTCGCCGATGCCCTTGACATGCATCAGCTCCTCGGGCCTCCGGAAGCCCCCGTGCTCCTTGCGCCAGGCCACGATGCGTTCCGCGGTGCGGGCCCCGACCTTGGGCAGCTGCATGAGCTCCGTGACGGTCGCGGTGTTGAGGTTCACGGGCTGCACCGGGCCCTTGGGCTTGGCCTTGCCGCCACCGGCGGCCAGGGGCAGGGCCACGAGGCCCAGCAGGATGGTGCGGAGTGTCGCCTTGATCATGTTTCCTCCTTGGGGTGAACAGGCACATCCCCAGGAGCCAAGGCCCTGCCAATCCTTCAATTCATTTCATTCCTTGATTTATCTACTTTGAACACGAGCCTTTGTGTCGTGCTGGGATGACGCATCCAGGTCGGATTCCTGCGCCCGCCCCCCAGCACGGCCATCCCCAAAAACGCCCCCGGGATCCGGGGGCGTCTTCAGGCCAAGACAGGGGGGATCACCTCCCCTTCAGATGCTGATCCAGGAAGGCCACCACCCGTTCGTAGGCCACCTCCTGGTTCTTCTTCTTGGAGAAGCCGTGGCCCTCGTCATCAAAGACCACGTATTCCACGGGCACGTTGTTCTTCTTCACGGCGGCCACCACGTCATCGCTCTCGGGCTTGATCACCCGGGGATCGTTGGCGCCCTGGATGACCATGAGCGGCATGCGGATCTGGTCGGCCGCGAAGAGGGGCGAGGTCGCCTTCAGGAAGTCCCGGTCCTTCACCGGGTCCCCGATCTCCACGTAGAGCGCCTTGCGCTGGGCCTCCCACCACGCGGGGATGCTCTCCAGGGTGCGGATCCAGTTGCTCACCCCGAAGATGTCGACCCCGCACTTGAAGGCCTCGGGCCGGTACGCGAGGGCCGCCAGGGTCATGTAGCCGCCGTAGCTGCCCCCCATGATGCCGATGCGCTGGCCGTCGATCTCGGGCATGGAGGCGAGGAAGGTCTTGGCCTCCACGCAGTCCCACAGCGGCTCGCGCCCGTGCCTGCCGTCGTCCGCGGCGAAGAAGGTCTTGCCGTAGCCGCTGGAGCCACGGTTGTTGATGCCCAGCACCGCGTAGCCGTGGTTCACCAGGTACTGGATCTGCGCAGAATAGCCCGTGCGGGTCTGGCCGCCAGGCCCGCCGTGCACGTAGACGAGGGCCGGCACCTTGGCCTTGGCCGAGGCGCCCTTGGGCAGGTAGAAGACCGAGGGGATGGTCATGCCGTCAAAGCTCCTGAAGCGCACGATGCGGCTGTCCACGAGGTCCGCCGCATCGAGCTCGGGGCTGAGGGACTTCGTGAGGGCCTTGGCCTGGCCGGTCTTGAGGTCCCAGATCCACAGGTTGGAGGGGCTCCGATCGCCGTTCACGTAGAAGGCCGCCTTGGCACCGCTGCGGCTGAACACCAGCCCCCGCACCTCGCCCACGGGCACCTTGGGCAGCGCCAGCGCCTTGCCCGTCTTCACGTCCAGCACCCGGATCACCGTGGAGGCGTCCTGGTTGATCACGGTGACGCGGTAGCGGCCGTTCTCGCTGAAGAAGCAGGCGCTGATGTCCCAGTCGGCCTTCTCCAGCTCCTGGGTGGCGCCGGTGGCGAGGTCCACCTGCACCATGCGGGTGAACTCGGAGCCGTCGTTGCTGGCCACGATCAGGGCCTTGGAGTCCGGGGTGAAGTCGCTGGGGGAGACCTGGGCCACGCGACCCGGGTGGGCCAGCAGCTGCTTCACCGCGCCGGTGGTCAGGTCGGCCACGAAGCAGTCGGTGTCGGTGGTGGTGTTCACCTTGGAGAGGGAGAGCCAGCGACCATCGGGGCTCACGTCCCCCGGGAAGTAGCCCTCGTTCTTGAAGACCAGGGTGCGGGCGTAGCCGTCGGTGGCGTAGCGGTAAACATCGATGAAGCGGGGGTCCCGCTCATTGGTGCTCACGTAGAAGGCCTTGTGGTCCTGCGACCAGCCCATGAACCCGGCCTTGAGCTTGTCGCCGGGGGTGAGGTCCTTCAAGGTGCCATCCGCCTCCCGCACATAGAGGTGGTTGAGCTCGTTGCCCCCCGCATCCCGGGTGACCAGCACCCGGTCATCCTTGGGGAAAAAGGCCACCGCGTAGGTGCTGTCCTTGGCGGAGTCGGTGAGGGGTTTCAGGGCCCCGCCCTTCACGTCCACCTGGTAGGCGTTGGGCACCCCCGTCTGGTTCGAGGTGAGCAGCAGGCGGGACTCGTCGGCGCTGAAGCTGGCCCCGGAGTAGCTCGTGGTGGCCATGAACTGCTTGATGGCGTAGCGCCTGGCGGGCTTCTGCGGGGGCGCGGCCAGGAGGGCGGCGCCCAGCAGGAGGGGAAGGCCGAGGATCGGTCGGGGCATGGGTTCCTCCGGAAGGGATCCCCAGGCTACGCCCCCTGCACCTTCACGGTTGAGGGAATCGGTAACCGGCTCATAGCGCCCGGTGAACGGCCTCCCCGAAGAGGCCCGGCAGGTGGTGGCTGCAGTCGTTGAGGCGAACCACCTCCAGGTGGTCCACGTCGCGGCCTTCCAGGAGGTTCAGCGTCGCGGGGGCCTGGCGGAAGGTCCACAGGCGGGGCAGCGGCAGGCCGAGGATGCGGCAGAGCAGCACCCGGTTCACCGCATCGTGGGCCACCACGAGCAGGGTGTCCTGGGGACCCAGGCCCGCGCAGGCCCGGGTGAAGGCGGGCCAGGCCCGGTCGAGCACCATCTGGAGGCTCTCCCCCCCGGGCATGAGCACGCGGTCGGGGGTGTCGCGCCAGGCGGCCAGACGCTCCGGATCCCGCTCCCGGATCTCCGTGGCCAGGAGGCCTTCCCACTCGCCGTGGGCGATCTCCTTGAGACCCTCGTCGAAGGTGAGCTGGGTGGCCCGCTCCTCACCCAGCGCCAGCTCGGCGGTGCGGCGGGCCCGGGCCAGGGGCGAGGCCACGGCGCGGGTGATGGCCTGATCCTTCAGCCGCAGCCCCAGGGCCCGGGCCTGGGCCTCACCCGTGGGGGCGAGGGGGATGTCGATCTGGCCCTGGTATCGCCCTTCGGCGTTCCAGGGGGTTTCACCGTGTCGGCAGAGCAGGATGCGCATGGAAACCTTTGAAAAACTGATAACGCGGAGGTGAACGGAGAACAGCCGGAGGTGAGCGGAGGAATGCAGATCAAGACTGGGAGTTCAGCACCCGCTTGATGCCACCTTCCTTGAGGGGCCAGCGCCAGAAATTAAGGAGGAGGCCCAGGCGCTTCTGGGCGAAACGGAGGTAGGTGAAGAGTTGGGCTTGGTGGGCCGGGGTCAGCTGATCGGTCGCCTTCAGTTCGACTACCACCTTGCCTTCGATCACCAGATCCAAACGGTAGGCCCCTTCGATTCGGAGCTCATCGTAGGTCAGATCGACCGGAACCTCCGAGACCACCTGCAGGCCGGCCTTCCGAAGCTCGTGAACGAGGCAGACCTGGTAGGTTCCTTCAAGCAGCCCAGGCCCCAAGGTGCGTTGCACCTGGATCGCACACCCGATGATCCGCTCGGTCAGCGCCTCCAGCTCAAGTCCTCCTCCGCTCACCTCCGGCCTTTCTCCGCTCAACTCCGCGTTGGCAGTTGGCTTTTCCATCACACCATCTCCAGCCCCAGGATCCCGGGGATGGAGCGCAGGCCGACGACCTGCTTGTCGGGCACGGTGCGATCCACGGTGATGGCGGCGAGGGCCTGACCCTGGCCGGTGGCGCCCAGGGCGAAGTTGACGATGTTCACCCCGGCGGCGCCGAGGTGGCTGCCCACCAGGCCGATCACCCCGGGGCGGTCCTCGTTGCGCATGAGGAGGAGGTGGGCGCGCGGGTCGAAGTCCAGCTCCACGCCATCCAGGCGCACGATGCGGGGGCCGCGGTGGAGGGTGGCCTCCACCTCCCGCACACCGCCGGCGCCCTCGATGCGCAGGCGCACGAGGCGGTCGAAGCCGTCACCATCGCCGCCGTGGGTCTCGGCGACTTCCAGTCCCCGGGCGGTGGCCTCCGCCAGGGCGTTCACGGGGGTCACCCGACCCGAGACACCGCCCAGGAGGCCCGCCACCAGGAGGCGGGTGAGGGGGCGGGGATCCAGCTTCTCGGTGCGGCCGGCGTAGGTGACCTGCAGCTTCACGGGGGCGGGCACGAGGCGGGCGGCCAGCTTGCCCAGGGCGGTCATGAGGGGCATCCAGGGGCCCACCTCCACGGCGGCCTCCGGCGAGAGCGGGGGCAGGTTGACGCAGCCCGCCACGGCGCCGGTCTTGATGAAGTCGATGATCTGGCGCGCCAGGATCACGCTCACGGCCTTCTGGGCCTCGCCCGTGCTCGCGCCCAGGTGGGGCGTGAGGATGAGGCGGGGATGGGCACGCAGGGGCGAGTCCGCGGGCAGGGGCTCGGTCACGAAGGTGTCGAGCGCCGCGCCCCGGAGGTGGCCCTTGTCCAGGAGCTTCAGGAGGGCGGCCTCATCCACCAGCCCGCCGCGGGCGGCGTTGATGAGGCAGGCGCCCTTCTTCATCTTCTTGAGGCGGGCCTCGTCCAGGAGGTTGGTGGTCTCCTTGGTGCGGGGGATGTGCAGGGTGATGACGTCCGCCCAGGCCAGGAGGGCGTCCAGGTCCATCATGGGCACGCCCAGGCGACCGGCGGCGGCTTCGGGGAGGAAGGGGTCGAAGGCGGCCACTTCCATGCCGATGCCCTTGGCCTTGCGGGCCACGGTGGCACCGATGCGGCCCAGGCCGATGACACCCAGGTTCTTGCCTTCGAGCTCGAAGCCCGTGAGGCCCGT
>JBGASN010000076.1:0-13080 GCA_044229665.1 Holophagaceae bacterium | reverse complement strand
ACCCCCATGTTCGACGTGTGCCCCCAGGACCTGCAGACCCTGAATCCCCAGCAGCCCCAGCGGCCCTACGCCACCGAGCTGGAGCGCGACACCCTGGACCGGGAACGGGAGGGGGAGACGCGATGCGACTGATCACCGCGATCATCCGCCCCGAGCGCCTCGGGGCCGTCAAGGCCGCCTTGCTCCGCGAAGGGGTGGGCGGCCTCACGCTCACCCGGGCCAGCGGGCACGGGGGCGAGAAGGACCTCGTGCAGCACTGGCGCGCCGCCAGCGTGGTGCTGGCCTTCCACGAGAAGGTGAAGGTGGAGGTGGCCGTGGCCGACGCCCAGGTGGATGGCGTGCTGCTGGCCATCCAGGAGGCCGCCCGCACCGGCCAGGTGGGCGACGGCAAGATCTTCGTGCAGGCCCTGGAGCGCGTGGTGCGCATCCGCACGGGCGAGCAGGACGGCGAAGCCCTTCATCTGACTCCCATGAAGGAGGTGGCCTCATGAGCGTCAACGCCGGCGACACCGCCTGGGTGCTGGTGGCCTGCGCCCTGGTGCTCCTCATGCTCCCCGGCCTGGCCCTTTTCTACGGGGGCCTGGTGCGGGGGAAGAACCTCCTCAACACCTGGATGATGAGCCTGGCCATGCTGGGCCTCGTGGGGGTGCAGTGGGTGCTCTGGGGCTACGGCGCCACCTTCGGGCCCGGCTCCGGCTTCCTGGGCAACCTGGCTTGGGCGGGTTTCCGTGGCGTGGGTGCATCCCCGCAGGCGGGCTACGGCGACACCATCCCCCACCTCCTCTTCGCCACCTTCCAGGGCATCTTCGCCCTGCTCACCATCGCCCTCGTGAGCGGCGCCGTGGTGGAGCGCATGCGCTTCAAGGCCTGGCTGCTCTTCGCCCTGCTGTGGACGGCCCTCGTCTACGATCCCCTGGCCCGCTGGGTCTGGGCCGAGGGGGGCTGGCTGCGCCGCTTGGGCGCCCTGGACTTCGCGGGGGGCCTGGTGGTGCACATCAGCGCCGGCGCTTCGGCCCTGGTGGCCGCGGCCTGGCTCGGGCCCCGCCGGGAGGGTCCCGCCCCCCACAGCCTCCCCGCGAGCCTGCTAGGGGCCGGGCTCCTGGCCGTGGGCTGGTGCGGCTTCAATGCCGGCAGCGCCCTGGCCGCCAACGGCCTCGCGGCCCTGGCCCTGGTGAACACCCTGGCCGGCGGGGCCGCGGCCCTGCTCGTGTGGATGCTCCTGGAGTTGACTGAGGGCGGCCAGGCCACGGCCCTGGGGGCCGCCACGGGCCTGGTGGTGGGCCTGGTGGCCGTGACCCCCGCCGTGGGCTTCGTGACCCCGCTGGCCGCCCTGGCCATCGGGGCCCTGGGGGCCGCGGCCAGCTACGGCGCGCTCAAGGTGCGGTTCCGCTCGAAGGTCGATGACGCCTTGGACGTCTTCGCCTGCCACGGCGTGGCCGGCATCGTGGGCGCCCTCCTCACGGGGGTCTTCGCCACCACCGCGGTGAACCCGGGCGGCGCCGACGGCCTCCTCGCGGGCCGCCCCGCCCTGCTGGGCATCCAGGCCCTCTCCGTGGTCGCCGCGCTGGGCTTCGCGGGCCTGGCCACCGCCGGGGTGCTGGGCCTCGTGAGCCTGCTCACCCCCCTCCGGGTGGACCTGCCGGAAGAAGTGGCGGGCCTCGACCAGGGCCAGCACGGCCAGCAGGCCTACCCCGTGGGGGCCACGGAAGGCCTGCCCCTGCAGGAGGGGGTGCTCCTGCCCCTGGAGGACTACGGCGTGCCGCGGGACCCCCTGGGACGTCCCCTCGCCTGACGGGGTTGATCCCGGTCACGGTCCCCTGCCCGGATTTGCCTCCTGTCCCGGGCCTGTCGATAGCAGGCCTGGGACAGCTCCGTCCCGGGAGAGGCGCGCGTGAGAAACAACCAACCCATCACCGGCGTGCGCAGGACCGTGGCGGAGGGCACCTTCATCGTCTCCACCACGGACACCCGGGGGGTCATCACCTCGGTCAACGATGAGTTCGTGCGGGTGAGCGGGTTCGCCCGGGAGGAGTTGGTGGGTGAACCCCACAACATCATCCGGCACCCGGACATGCCCCCGGCGGCCTTCGAGGACCTCTGGGCCACCGTCAAGCGGGGGCAGCTGTGGCACGGCGTCGTGAAGAACCGGTGCAAGGATGGCGGCTACTACTGGGTGGACACCTGTGTGGCGCCCCTCCAGGAGCGGGGCCAGGTGGTGGGGTTCCTGTCCGTGCGGAGCCTGCCCACGGAGGCCCAGGTCAAGGAGGCCGAGGAGACCTACCGGCAGATCCGGGCGGGCGTGCGCATGGACAAGGTGCTCAAGGCCCCCTGGGTGCCCTTCCCCCGCATGGGCCTCAGCCAGCGCCTGGTGGGCTCCATCGCGGCCCTCATGGCGCTGCTGGGCGTGGTCCTGCTGCCCGCCCTCACCACCCTCTACCAGCTCGTGCAGCGCCTGCAGCTGGGCAAGGATCCCGAGGAAACCCGGATGGCCCAGAGCGCCCTGACCCTCCTGGTCGCGGGCGGGGTGGTCGGCACCGTGCTGAGCCTCCTGGGCGGGGTGGTGCTGGTGCGCATCGTAAGGCACCAGCTGGGGGGTGACCCGGCCCAGGCGGTGACCGCCTCCCAGGGCATCTCGGGGGGCGATCTCCGCGCGGAGATCCCCACCCGGGCCGGGGATTCGGGCAGCGTGCTGGGGGCCATGAAGGGCATGCAGCAGCGCCTCAAGGCCTTCATCAACCGGCTCCGCTACGATGCGGACCGGGTGGCCAGCGAGGCCTCCCAGTTCAGCCATGCGGCCGACCGGGTGGCCGCCACGGCCCAGGATCTGGCCCGCAGTGCCGACATCGAACGGCAGGGGGCGGAGCGCATGGCCTCGGCCGTGACGGAGCTGAGCGCCTCCATCCAGGAGGTCGCCGCCACCGTGCGCGCCTCCCAGGAGCTGGCGGCGGAGGCCCTCAAGGCCACGCAATCCGGCGAGGGGGCCGGCAGCAGCGCCCTCTCGGCCATGTCGGAGGTGGTGGAGTCCACCGGGCGCATGGTGAAGGCGGTGAACGTGATCCAGGACATCGCCCGCCAGACGAACCTCCTGAGCCTCAACGCGGCCATCGAGGCCGCCAAGGCGGGGGCCCATGGCAAGGGCTTCGCGGTGGTGGCGGAGGAGGTGCGCAAGCTGGCGGAGCGCAGCTCGGGCGCGGCGAAGGAGATCGCGGCCCTCATCCAGGGCAGCAACGAGGCGGTGGGACGCGGGCAGGCCACGGTGAAGGAGGTGGTGGAGAACCTCACCCAGATCCGGGAGCGCATCGACAGCCTCAAGGCGATGGCCGAGGGCATCGGCTTCTCGGCCGAGGAGCAGGCCCGCACCAGTGCCGAAGTGGCGGAGCAGGTGGAGGAGGGCGCCCACCGGGCCGCCCAGAACGCCGAGGCGGCCGGCGGCCTCACGGGCACGGCCGAAGACACCGCCCGCATGGCCCGGGAGCTCTCCCAGGTGGCGGAGGGCCTCAACAGCCTCCTGAAGTTCTTCCGATCCTAAGAACCTCCCAGGTTCAGGGCTTGGCGGGGGCCGCGGCCTCCGCCTTGGCCTTCAGGGAAGCATCCGTGATGACGTTGTCCTTGGGCTTGGGCGCCACGGTCGCCTCCGTGGCGAAGACCCGCTTGGAGTGCAAATACTCGCCCAGGAACACGGCCATGGTCTCCGCGCGGCCCTTGAGGTAGGCGAAGCCGTGCTCCTCGCCGGGCCGCAGGGACACGGCCACGCCGGGCAGTCCGCTCAGGGCCTTGGCGGACTCCAGGGCCCCCTTGTCCTGCTCGGAGGCGAAGACCAGGGTGGCGGCCCGGCTGCGGCTCTGGGCGGCCTTCAGCTGCTCCAGGGCCCCCTCGCCCCAGGCGGGGGCGCCGGCGGGGCTGAGGGCGAGCACGGCCACGGCCTTGGCCTCCCGGGCCCCCAGCACGGCGGCGAAGGCCCCCACGCTGGAGCCGGCCAGGGCCAAGCGGCGCTTGTCGATGCCCTTCTGCTTCCGCACCCAGGTGGCGGCCAGGGCCAGGTCGCCGGGGATCTTGTCGAAGCCCACGGCCTTGGCGGAGGCCATGAAGTCCTCCGTGACCTTCGCGGGGCCCTCGCTCTCGCCGTGGCCGCGGAGATCCAGGGCCAGTGTGGCGATGCCCCGGGCGTGGAGGCGCTCCGGCAGGTCCCCCCAGCCCGCCCGGGCGGCGTGGAACTGGTGGGCCAGGATCACCACGGGGGCCTTGCCCCCCTTCCGGGCCGGGGTGGGCACGGTGAGGGTGCCCTTCAGGGTGAAGCCATCCTTCGTGGGCAGGCTCATCTCGATGCGGGTCGGCTCGGAGGCCAGGAGGCCGGCGGCCAGGACCGGGAGCAGGGTCAGCAGACGCAGCGTGCGCATGGGGCACCTCGGGAACGGTGCCCCCACGGTAGCACCGGGGCCCTGGACCCGGCTTGGGAAACCTCGGCCTCGCCCTGGGGAGGAATGCGGGGTAAAAAGGAATGTTGCCGACCGTTTGAAAGGAATCCCATGTCCCTCGACAGCATCCTCCAAGAGACCAAGAAGAAGATGAAGGCCAGCCTGGAGACGCTGAAGAAGGACCTGGCCACCGTCCGCACGGGCCGGGCCAACGCCTCCATCCTCGACACCGTGCAGGTGGAGTACTACGGCGCCCACGTGCCTCTGAACCAGATGGGCACCGTGTCCATCCCCGACAGCTCCATGATCCAGATCCAGCCCTTCGACAAGAGCTCCATCAAGGCCATCGAGACGGGCATCCTCGTGGCCCAGCTGGGCCTCAACCCCAGCAACGACGGCAACGTGATCCGGCTGCCCATCCCCGCCCTCAACGAGGAGCGCCGCAAGGAGCTCGTGCGCGCCACCCACAAGATGGCCGAGGACATCAAGACCGCCATCCGCAACGTCCGCCGCGATGCCAACGACGACGTGAAGAAGCTGGAGAAGGACAAGACCCAGGGCATCAGCGAGGACGCCGCCAAGAAGACCACGGAAGAGGTCCAGAAGATCACCGACGCCCACATCAAGGAAGTGGACGAGATGCTCAAGCACAAGGAAGCCGAGATCATGAAGGTCTGAGCTTCAGGCTGGAGGCTGGAGACCGGAGGTACGGGCGCCCAGGGCGCCCGCTCCGTTTCCGCCTCCAGTCTCCAGCCTCCAGTCTCCAGCCTCCAGCCTGAGCCCCCATGCCCTCCCCCCTCACCCTCGCCCTCCTCGCCGTGGCCGCCTTCGCGGCCGGCTTCATCGATGCCGTGGTGGGCGGCGGGGGCCTGATCACCATGCCCGCCCTGCTGCTGGGCCTGCCGGGGGCCAGCCTGCCCGTGGTGCTCGGCAACAACAAGATCCAGGCGGGCACGGGCACCACCGTGGCGGCCTGGACCTTCCTCCGCTCCGGCGCCATGACCTGGCAGGACTGCCTGGGGCCCGTGCTGGCCGCGGCCGCGGGCTCCGTGGGCGGCGCCCTGGTGGCCTATCACATCGGCACCGCCTGGATGCGGCCCCTGATGCTCGGGCTCATGGGGGCGATGCTCCTGTGGACCCTCTTCAAGCCGGACCTGGGCCAGGTGCACGCGCCGAAGTACGGCCAGCACCACCAGCGGGGCCTGGCCATCCTGATCTCCCTGGCCCTGGGGTTCTACGATGGCTTCTTCGGCCCGGGCACCGGCAGCCTGCTGATCTTCCTGTTCGTGGCGGTGCTGGGCTTCGACTTCCTGCGGGCCTCGGCCCTGGCCAAGGCGGTGAACTGGGCCTCCAACATGGCGGCCCTGGCGGTGTTCCTCCTGCGGGGCAGCTGGACGCCGGTGGTGGGCCTCACCATGGCGGCGGGCAACGGCCTGGGCGGCTACCTGGGTGCCCACGTGGCGCTGAAGAAGGGCAGCGGCTGGGTGCGGAACGTGTTCCTGGTGGTGGTTTCAGCCCTGCTTATCCGATTGACTTGGCAGGTCTTGCATCCCTGATCGGGAGTATCCTGGGCCTCCTTCCCAGGAGCCGACATGGATCGACGCACGATGATGGGCACCCTCGCCGCGGGCATGGTGGGGGCGGGACTCTCCGCCAAGGGGCTGGGCCAGGCCCCGGCCGAGGCCAAGCCTGCCGGCGACCCGCTGGCGGACTACGCCGCGCGCCCCTTCGACTTCGGGACGGGCCTGCCCGGGCTCAGCAAGGATCTGCTCGCGGAGCACCTCACGCTCTACAAGGGCTACGTCACCCGCACGAACGCCCTGCTGAAGGACGTCCTCGCCGCCGAGCGGGAAGGCAAGGGGGGCGCCATGGTGAACGAGCTGCGCCGGCGCCTCGGCTTCGAGTTCAGCGGCATGCGTGTGCATGAGTGGTACTTCGAGGGCCTGGGAGCCACCCCCTCGGCCCCCTCCGCCACCCACCCCCTCCAGAAGGCCATCGCCGCCACCTGGGGTAGCCACGACGCTTGGTGGAACGCCTTCAAGGCCACCTGCACCATGCCGGGCATCGGCTGGGCGGCCCTGGTGAAGGACCCCGTCACGGGCCGGCTCATGAACGCCTGGTTCCAGGACCACGAGAACGCCATCCCCGTGGGGGTGCACCCCCTCCTGGTGGTGGACGTGTGGGAGCACGCCTACGTGAAGGATTTCGGCGCCACGGGCCGCGCCAAGTACGTGGACGCCGTGAAGCCCCTCCTCCAGTGGGCCACGGTGGAGAAGCGGTTCTAGGCACCTTGGAAGGGGAACGGAGGCGGGGGGAGTTCCGCCGGCCTCCGTCCTCCTTCATACTTCCAGCCATGCCTGCCCGCCCCCGTTCCTTCGGCTGGGACCTCACCCTCCGGAGCCTGCGTTTCTTTTACCTGCTGTGGGGCGGGATGTTGCTGTCGACCCTGGCCCTGTATGGCCGGCTGCGGGTGCCCCCGGGCCTCTGGCAGTGGCCCTGGATCGCCAAGGGGCTCATGGGGCCCACGGGGCGGGGGGTGGCCATGGGCCTGGGGCTGGTGATGCTCATCGCGGCCCTGGTGGAGATCTGGGAGATCGTGGATCGCCTGCTGGTGCGGTTCATGGGCGAGCCCTGACCCCTGGGCCACAAGGGGGCGGCACCCCGGGGGCACCCCTGTGAGACACTGGCGGGATGGCTCCGAACCTATCCGGCTCCGGAGCCACTCAAGCGACGTGCGTTCCGGGAGTGTTATGACGAAGGTGTTCCAAGCGGTGGTGGCCCTGGCCCTGGTGGGGGGCGCCTCCGCCCTGTCCGCCCAGGGGGTCCAGCTTCAGGGGTCGGATCCCGTGACCATCGGCCGCAGCGGCGCCGAGGTCGCCTACGGCCGCAGCCTGGAGGCCGCGGGCCAGAACCCCGCCCTCCTGCCCACCCTTCCCGAGGCCATGGCCGCGCACGTGGCCCTGGGCTTCGAGACCCAGGCGGGCCACACCACCTCCCAATCGGACCTCCGCGCCTTCGTCAGCTCCGATCGCAACCGCTCCCTCTCAGCCTTCGGCTTCGCCCGCCGGTTCAACGAACGGGTCACCTGGGGCTTCAAGCTGGATCAGCCCTTCAGCCGTCACCTGGAACTCCGCGAGTTCGCCCCCACCCGGTTCAGCGGCAACGAGATCTCCCTCAGCACCCACCGCCTGGAGGGCCAGCTGGGCTGGACCCCCGAGGGCCGCCCGGACCTCAGCTTCGGGGTCGGCCTGGGCCTCACCACGGTGGCCCTGGAGCTGGGGAACAGCATCCGCGTAGGCCTTCCGGTGGATCCCTCCCAGCCCTCGGGGGTCCTCAACCCCGTCCAGGGCCTCGCGGAAGTCTCCCTCCGGGAGGCGGGCAAGGGGGTCTCCCCCTCCCTCACGCTGGGGGCCCGGTGGGCCCTGTCCAGCCGCTGGACCCTGGGGGCCACCTTGGAGTCCCCCCTGAGGGCCAAGCCATCCCTGAGCGCGCGCTACATCCCCTCGCCCATCAGTGTGTGGGACAACTCGGGCTTCGGCGTACCGCCCATCGGCACCGATGCCCGGGCCTACCAGGTGATCGGGACCTCCGAGGTGCTCTCCGGCAGCGGGGAAGTGAAGCTTCCCGCCCGGTTCACCCTCGGTGTGCGCCAGCGCCAGAGCCAGCTCTTCACCTGGGAGGCCGACATCCAGTGGATGGGTGGTGGTCTGGAGTTGCCGGAGTTCGCGCAGATGCGCACCCTCTCGGGCACGACCGGCGCGCCGAACACCCTGAAGGTCGGCGGCTCCTCCTGGATGCTGAAGGCCATGGGCGAGTTCGCCGTGGCGAAGGATTGGGTGCTGCGCATGGGCCTCGGTCTGACCTCGGGCTACGGAGACAGCACCAACCTCGAACCCATGCTGGGCGGTGCCATGCAGAGCATGTATTCCGCGGGCGTGGGCTACAAGGCCCTCGGCGGGGAATGGAGCTTCGGGTACCAGTACCGGCTCGACAAGGACACCGATCGCCGGGGCATCCAGGGGGCGTGGGACGTGAACGGCTATCGTGCCACCGCCACCAAGGTCCGGCTCGAAGGCGAGGGCCACCTGATCTCCCTCGGGTTCCGGAAGGCCTTCTGATGCTCTTCCTCGGGCCCCACGCCTGCGAAGAGGCCATCGAGCGGGGGAGCCTGCACCAGCTCTGGATCGCCCCCGCCGCCTGGAACCGCTGCGCGCCCTTGCGGGAAGCGGCGCGGGCCGCCGGTGCAACGGTGCGCCAGGAGCCCATGGAGGCCCTGGACCGCCGCACGGAGGGCAAGCGGCACCAGGGCGTGGTGGGCGAGGGCGCGGACTTCAAGTACGCGGAGTTCGCCGACATCGTCGCCGCCCTGCGGGCCCGTGGCAACGCGGGCCTCGTGCTGGCCCTGGACGGGGTCACGGATCCCCACAACCTGGGCGCCATCCTCCGCAGCGCGGCGGCGGCGGGCGTGGATGGCGTGATCCTCCCGGAGCGCCGCTCGGCGGCCGTGAACGACACCGTGATCCGCGCCAGCGCGGGCACCGCGGCCCGCGTGCGGGTGGCGCGGGTGGTGAACCTGGGCCGGGCCCTGGATGAGCTGAAGGATGCCGGCGGCTGGCTCTACGGCCTGGCCGGGGGCGAGGGCAGCCACAGCTACCTCGACGAGGCCTTCGACCGCGCCACGGTGCTGGTGATGGGCTCCGAAGGGGAAGGCCTGCACCAGAAGGTGGCCGAGCGCTGCGATGGCCTCCTGCGCATCCCCATGCCCGGGGGTACGGAGAGTCTCAATGTCTCCGCCGCCGCCGCCGTGGCCCTCTTCCGGGTGCTGGCCCGGCGCGGGTGAGGCCCATCGCGGCTCCGCCCAACTTTCCCCTTGAGGGTGTGGCGATCGCGTGATACCTTCGAAGTTCCCTGTCAGGAAAGCCCTGTCTTTCAGGAAACCTGGCACGGAAGGCCCCGTCAGAGGTCTTCCGAGGTCTTTGCACAGCAATGCCGAGATGGCCGAGTGGTTAATGGCAGCAGACTGTAAATCTGCCACGCGACGCGTTACGGAGGTTCGAATCCTTCTCTCG
The DNA here is from genome assembly GCA_044229665.1 of Holophagaceae bacterium. Taxonomy (GTDB): domain Bacteria; phylum Acidobacteriota; class Holophagae; order Holophagales; family Holophagaceae; genus JAFDVN01. The sequence goes on along the minus strand of JBGASN010000076.1, from coordinate 3,596 downwards.
GCACCATCACCAGTCGGGTCGCCCTCAGGCGCCCGACCGGGTCGCACGCGGGAATAGCTCAGTTGGTAGAGCGTCAGCCTTCCAAGCTGAATGTCGCGGGTTCGAGCCCCGTTTCCCGCTCGCTCCCCTCCCGTTCCCGCGGGAAACCGCCCACCGGCGGTGAAGCACCAAGCCCACATAGCTCAGTGGCAGAGCACTTCCTTGGTAAGGAAGAGGTCACCGGTTCAATCCCGGTTGTGGGCTCCACCTTCGCAGTACCCCTTCTCTTTTCTTTCAACCAGGAGGTCCACATGGCCAAAGAGAAATTTGACCGTTCGAAGCCCCACGTCAACATCGGCACCATCGGCCACGTGGATCACGGCAAGACCACGCTGACGGCTGCCATCACCTTCGTGCTCTCCAAGAAGTTCGGTGGCGAGGCCAAGGGCTACGACCAGATCGACTCCGCTCCCGAGGAGAAGGCGCGCGGGATCACGATTAACACCGCCCACGTCGAGTACCAGACCCAGAACCGCCACTACGCCCACGTGGACTGCCCCGGCCACGCTGACTACGTGAAGAACATGATCACCGGCGCGGCCCAGATGGACGGCGCGATCCTCGTGGTCGCCGCCACCGACGGCCCCATGCCCCAGACCCGTGAGCACATCCTGCTCTCCCGTCAGGTCGGCGTGCCCGCCATGGTCGTGTTCATGAACAAGATGGACATCGCCGATCCCGAGCTGGCCGAGCTGGTGGAGATGGAGATCCGCGATCTCCTGTCCGCCTACTCCTTCCCCGGCGACGAGATCCCCATCGTCAAGGGCTCCGCCCGCGCCGCCCTGGATGCCGCCACCGCCGGCAACCTGGACCACGCCGACGTGCAGTGCATCTACGAGCTGATGAGCCAGGTGGATGCCTACATCCCCACCCCCGCCCGCGCCGTGGATCGCCCCTTCATCATGCCCGTTGAGGACGTGTTCACCATCACCGGTCGCGGCACCGTGGTGACCGGCCGCATCGAAGCCGGCATCGTGAAGGTCGGCGACGAAATCGAGATCATCGGCCTCAAGGACACCGTCAAGAAGGTCGTCACCGGCATCGAGATGTTCCGCAAGTCCCTCGACGAGGGTCAGGCGGGTGACAACGCCGGCATCCTCCTCCGCGGCATCGAGCGCAAGGATGTGGAGCGCGGCCAGGTGCTCGCCAAGCCCGGCAGCATCACCCCCCACACCAAGTTCACCGCCCAGGTGTACGTGCTGACCAAGGAAGAGGGCGGCCGCCACACCCCCTTCTTCAACAAGTACCGTCCCCAGTTCTACTTCCGCACGACCGACGTGACCGGCTCCATCGAGCTGGAAGCCGGCCGCGAGATGGTGATGCCCGGCGACAACGTCACCCTGACCGTTGAGCTGATCACCCCCATCGCCATGGACAAGGGCCTCAAGTTCGCCATCCGCGAGGGCGGTCGGACCGTCGGCGCCGGCAACGTGGACAACATCCTGGCCTAATCGCCAGGGGGTGTCCCCCCACTAGGAGGGTTCGATGCGCGAGATCATCCACCTGCAGTGCCAAGACTGCAAGCGCAAGAACTACAGCAGCACCAAGAACAAGCGCACCACCACCCAGAAGCTGGAATTCAACAAGTTCTGCCGCTTCTGTGGGGGTGTCCGAGTGCACCGCGAGGCGAAGTAAGCCTTTCCGGTATAAGCTGGTCAACCGCCCGGTCCTTTCCCACCGACAGGGCCGGGCGGTTCCCACAGGGGAGTAGCTCAGCTGGTAGAGCAGCGGACTCCAAATCCGCAGGTCGCGGGTTCGAACCCTGTCTCCCCTGCCACTCACGGCCCCGGAACTCAAAGCCCGGGGCCTTGCTATTCTGAAGACCCTTCACCCTTTGCCACGAGGAGTCGCGTGATCGACGCGTTCAAGCAGCAGGCCAAGGATTTCTGGACCGAGATCACCGAGCGGGTCGACTGGCCCTCGAAGGACAAGGTCTGGTCCTCCACGTGGACGGTGGTCTTCACCGCCGCCGCCGCCGGGTTCTTCCTCTGGGCCACCGACTGGGTCCTGGGCAAGGGCTTCAGCTATCTCTTCCCGCGTTCCTAGGGAGGCACCATGACCGATCAGATCGCGGTCCCGACCACCGGTGAACCCGCGGCCCCCGGCCGCAAGCTCGCCTGGTTCATCATCCACACCTACTCCGGCTACGAAGCCAAGGTGATGGAGCACCTCCGCCAGCGCATCGTCATGGAGGGCCGCCAGGAGGCCTTCGGCGACGTTCAGATCCCCGAGGAGACCTACGAGGAGATGAAGGTCGGCAAGGATGGCCGCAAGGAGCGCGTGCTGAAGAAGCGCAAGTCCTTCCCCGGCTACCTGCTCGTGCAGATCGGCGTGAACGCCAACTCCGAGATGGAGGACGTGGACTGGCACCTGGTGCGCAACACGCCCAAGGTCACCAGCTTCGTGGGCGCCAACAAGAAGCGCCCCACGCCCCTGACGGACGAGGAAGTCCGCCAGATCATGAACCACCAGGAAGAGACCCAGGAGAAGCCCAAGCCGAAGTACCACTTCGAAAAGGGCGAGAAGGTCCGCATCATCGATGGCCCCTTCGCCAACTTCGAGGGCGAGGTGGAGGAGATCCACGAGGAACGCTCCACCATCAAGGTCATGGTCACCGTCTTCGGCCGTTCCACCCCCGTGGAGCTGGACTTCATCCAGGTCGAAAAGCGCTAGGCCGTTTCCGCAGTCTCGAGGGGCCATCCGGAAGGGTGGCCCTTCGGTTTTTTGGGGCAGACACGGAGAACACGGGGGAGACGGAGATCGCGGAGAAAGCCGGCACCTTCCAGGGGGCCTTCCCGGCGCTCCGCGCCCAGGACCGCCCGCGGTCCAGGATTCGGGGCGGGACCCGGAAGGGGCTTCTGGGGCCGCCTCGGGTCCCGCCCCGAATCGGGAAGACCGGAGGCATGGGTGGGTCGCCCTCCCTCTGTGGTCTCCGTCGTCTCCACGATCTCCGTGTCTGGCCATTCGCCTCGGCCATGGGGATCTCGTTCGGATTTCCCCTCGGAGAACGGGCCGATCCGCGCTACACTGATCAGCTCCGGTGCATCGGCACCGGGGCGAGCCATTCACCAGGCGGCGGGGTCCCTAGCCCCGCGCCCTTTCAAGGCGGCGGTCGCCGGCATGTGCCGGAATCCCCGCGGGACATAGGAGGCCACCATGGCCAAGAAGATCACTGGCTACATCAAGCTGCAGCTCCCCGCCGGCGAGGCGACCCCGGCCCCTCCCGTGGGCCCCGCCCTCGGTCAGCACGGCGTGAACATCATGGAGTTCGTGAAGCAGTTCAACGCGAAGTCCGTGGGCAACGTCGAGAAGGGCACCACCGTGCCCGTCGTCATCACCGTGTACGCCGACCGCTCCTTCAGCTTCATCCTGAAGACCCCTCCCGCCGCCGTGCTGATCAAGAAGAAGATCGGCCTCGACAAGGGCTCCGCGACCCCGAACAAGCAGAAGGTGGGCAAGATCACCCGCAAGCAGATCGAGGAGATCGCCAAGGTCAAGATCGTGGACACCAATGCCGGTTCCATCGAGACCTGCATGAACTCCATCATGGGCTCCGC
>JBGASN010000075.1:0-13137 GCA_044229665.1 Holophagaceae bacterium | reverse complement strand
GTAGAGCTGGCGGCTGAGGCCCACCGCGAAGTCGCAGATGTCGATCATCTCCTGCACCTCGCCGAGGCCCTCGGAGTAGATCTTCCCCATCTCGAGGCTGATCAGGGCGCCCAGGGGCTCCTTGTGCTTGCGGAACTCGTCGCCCAGCTGGCGGACGATCTCGCCCCGGGCGGGGGCGGGCATGGTGCGGAGCTTCTCGAAGGCCTTCACGGAGGCGGCCATGACCTGCTCGTAGTCGGCGTCGTTGCCCTGCACGAGCTTGGCGATGAGCTCGCCGGTGGCGGGGTTGAAGGACTCCAGCTCGGGGCCCTGGGCCTTCAGGAAGGCGGCGCCGTCGGACACGCCGCTGTTCACGGCCTGCAGGTCGAGGGCCTTCAGGATCTCGGCCGCGGTCCAGGTGGGGGTTTGGGACATGGGAAGCCTCCGGGGCGATGAATCGTCAGCTCGGTGGGGTCATGGGCGGGTGAATCCACATGGAAACCTGAAAACCGACCACGAATGTTCGAAGCACCAGTGTCTTCCCAAGGGCGCCGGAAGTCCAGCCGAGAGGCGGCGGGCACCCCTTCCGCGGCCGGATTCACCCGGGGTCTGGGTGGTCCCGATGAAGGGGGTGAACCCCACTCCTGGGCCCATCCCCCCCGAGGTCCCCGTGCGCCGCGCCCCCTGGCAGCTCCCCCTTGGGCTCCTGGCCGGGGCCCTCCCCTGCCGGTTGGCCGCCCAGGAGGTGCCCTCCTTGAAGGAGCTCCTGGACACCCGGGTGGCGGTGGCCACCCAGGTGGCCATGTCGGCCCGGGAGACCCCGGGGGTGGTCACGGTCATCCGGCGTGAGGAGCTGCGGGCCCTGGGCGCCCGGGACCTCCTGGAGGCCCTGCGCATGGTGCCCGGCATCGACTTCGGCGCCGACACCAACGGCGTGGTCGGCATCGGGGTGCGCACCTCCTGGGGCCACGATGGCAAGGTGCTCCTGCTCATCGATGGGCTGGAGATGAACGAGCCCCTCTACGGGACCACCCAGTTCGGCCTGCACTATCCCGTCGGCAACGTGGACCGCATCGAGATCATCCGGGGTCCCGGCAGCGTGCGCTTTGGCGGCTATGCGGAACTGGCGGTGATCAACGTGATCACGCGCAAGGGCGCGGAAGTGGATGGGATCTCCGGGGACCTCTGGCTGGGGGCCATGCCCGGGGCCGACTCCCGACGGCTCCAGGGGCAGGTCGCCTTTGGCAAGGCCTGGGGCATCCAGGATCTGGCCTTCTCCTACGCCCGGGGGCAGGCCCCGGTCGGGGTGGGGGGCTTTCAGACCCCCGGGGGGGAGGTCGCCTTTGGCGAACGCGCCCGCAATGTTCAGGACTTCCTCTCCCTCAGCTATGGCCTCGGGGCCTTCAAGGTGCGCTACCTCCGGGATGCCTTCCAGGTGGGCGATGACACCCGGGAGTTCAAGCCCACCTTTGCGTGGATGGCCTTCCCCTCGGAGTTCCTGGGGCTGGAAACCAGCTGGACCTCCGGCGCCTGGACCCTGGCCCCCCGGGCCTCCCTCAAGCACCAGAGCCCCTGGAACTACACCGATTCGCGCACGGATCGGAACACCCGGGGCGTGGTGGGCCTCACGGCCACCTGGGCGGCCTACCGCGCCGCCCTCGCCCAGCTGCAGTGGAGCACCCCCGCCGGGAACCTGGATCTGGGCGTGCGCTACGACGACAGCAACCACTACCCCTCCGCCACGAGCCCCCGCCTGGCCTTCACCCGCGCCACGGAGGACTGGCACGTCAAGGTGCTGGCGGCCGGTGCCTTCCGGGCCCCCTCCACCGAGAACCTCTTCGTGAACCCGGACCTGCGCCCGGAGCGGACCACCACCTACGAGGCGGAGGTGGGCCGACGGCTCTCGGCGGGCACCTACCTCTCCGCCAACCTCTTCTTCCTGCGCATCCACGATCCCATCAGCTACGCCAACCCTTCGCCGGGTGTGAACACCTACCTCAACTTCGAGTACACGGGGGCCACGGGGCTCGAGGTGGTGCTCCGCCACCAGGGGGAGCGCCTCACCTTGGATGCCGCCCTGGCCTACGCCCGGGCCCAGGATCGCGACGCCGACTTCTATCGGGTGGAAGGACACCCGGGTTACCACGTGGGGTTCCCCCAGCTGAAGTTCACCTCCCAGGCCCAGTGGCGCTTCGCCGATCGCTGGTCCCTCAATCCCAGCCTGATGGTGCTGGGCCCCCGGTATGCCTATGCCTACGGGGACCCTGCGCCATCCCGCCTCAAGCCCGCGGCCTTCCTCAACCTCTTCCTCACCTGGGCCCCCTCCCGGTTCATCCAGGCGGGACTGGCTGTATCCAACGCCACGGACGAGCGGCAGACCTTCCCCCAGCCCTATGGGGTTCCGGGCTCCGGGGGCAACCCGCCCCTCCCGGGTGCAGGCCGTGAGATTGCGCTGCGGGTGAGCTTCCACGACTGAGGCGCGGAGGATGTCTGGCCATGGAGCCGCATCCAGCCCCAGGCCAGGGCGGCCACGACCAGCAGCCACCCCAGCGGCGAACCCGCGGCGATGCGCAGGTCCGGCGCGCCCTGGAGCTGCCACCGGAAGAGCCCATAGGCCCCGGGCAGCAGGAGGAGCGGCGCGAGCCCGATGAAGGGCGCGTTGTACCAGCGCAGGTGGGCGAAGCCGACGGAGCCCAGGACGATCCCGCGCCCCTGGCGTCGCGGGAGCACCGTGAAGGACCGGGGCTGGCCGTTCAGCAGCCGGCCGATGATCCAGTGGCAGAGCTCGTGGGCGAAGGTTCCCGGCAAGCTCACCAGGGCCGCCAGGAGGAAGCTCCGGCGGGCCAGGTGCAGGAGGGCCAGGGCTGCGACCATCGCCGCCAGGGCGAAGAGGGTCGGGGTCGGGTGGCCCTGGGAGGTCAGGAGGGGGGGCATGGTCGGGGTCGGGCGGGCAGCGAAAGGCCCCCTTGCGGGGGCCCTTCAGTGACGAGATGGCCTCAGGCGCCGAAGCGCTTGGAGACCTCGCTCCACTTGATGTTCTCGACGAAGGCCTCGAGGTACTTCGCGCGGGCGATGCCGAAGTCGATCATGAAGGCGTGCTCCCAGCTGTCCAGCACCACGAGCAGGTCCTGCTCGATGGGGAGGCCCAGGTGGTGCTCGGCGAAGAAGTAGGTGTTCGGCGAAGAAGTAGGTGTGGAGCTTGTTGTCGCGGCGGTTGCGGGTGAGCACGGCCCAGCCGGGACCGCACATGGCGGCGGCCTTCAGGTCGGCCACGACCTTGTCCTTGCCGCCGGCGGCCTCGAGGGCCTTGGCGAGACCGGCGTTGATCTCGCTGTCGGCGCCCAGGTTCTCGAAGTAGAGCTCGTGGAGGAAGGAGCCGTTGAAGGCCACGGCCTCGCGGCGCTTCAGCTCGCTGTACTCGTTGAAGGAGTAGTTGGCCTTGCTGTTGTCGATCGTGGCCAGCTTCTCTTCGATCTCGTTGAGCTTGGTGATGTAGCCCTTGTAGAGGGTGAAGTGCGCGTCGAGCTGGGCATCGGTGAGGCCCTTCAGCTTGCCGCCCTTGAGGGAATCGTAGTTCTTGGCTTCATACGCCATGACCGTCTCCAAAGGTGAGCGCCCCAGCGGGGCGGAGCATTAGTTTACCGAATGGGTCGGATATTCCCCAGCCGGGATTCAGCGGATGGCGGAGTCCTGTTCCTACCCCTGCATGCTCCGCAGGAACCACGCTTCCTTCTGGTGGACCTGCACGAAGCGGGTGAGGAGGTCGGCGGTGCCGGGATCGCCGGCCTCGTTGGCCATCTCGATGCCCTGGTGGGTGAAGGCGATGGCGGCCTCTTCGCCGGCCAGGGCCTCGGCCACCATGGCGGCGGCGTCCAGCTTGGCGGCGGGATCCGAGGGCTCCACCCGGCTCAGCTTCACCATCTGGAGGGGGCTGTGGATGGGCGTGCCCCCGAGCATGCGGATGCGCTCCGCCAGCTCGTCCACGAGGCCGTCCACGGCGGCGTGGAGCTCATCGAAGCGCAGGTGGTAGTCGCGGAAGTGGGGGCCGGTCACGGTCCAGTGGTAGCGCTTGGCATTGAAGGAGAGCACCCAGGCGGTGGCCAGCTGGCTGTTGAGGTGGTTGAGGACGGGGTTGCTCATGGGGCTCCTGGGATCAGCGGGGTTCGGGCAGCCAGGTGGACCAGGCGGCGGGGGCGGGGAAGAAGCCGGGCACCTCGGGCTCCAGGGAGATCAGGGCCACGGGGCGGCGCCCGGTGGGCACGAGGTAGCGCAGGGCCAGCACCGCGGGCAGGCGCTGGGAGGTGCCGGTGTAGCCGCGGTCCACCTCGGGGGCGACCTCGGTGCCATCGTCGAGCACCAGCCGCAGGCGCTCCGGCAGCTGGGCGAGGGCGGCCAGGCGGGTCTCCCGCTCCGTGTCGGGGAAGCCGAGGAAGAGGGTGGCCACGATCGAGGTACCGTCGTCTTCCACGTGGGGAGCCATGGCGTCGAAGGAGGCGCGCATCTCCGCCACCTCGGCCGGAGAGGCCTGGGCGGGATCGTTCCCCTCGGACCAGAAGGTCTCCTGGACTTGGTCCGCCACGCTCGCCTCCGTCTCGGGCTGGAAGCGCACCCCGGGGGCCAGCTCCAGGGCCATGGCCCAGTGGCGGGCGAGGAAGGCCTGGCGGGTGGCGTAGCGGGCGCGTTCCGCGTCGAGATCGAAGGCGAGGGACATGGGGGACTCCGGGGGAACGGGGATTACAGGTTGGCGGCGATCTCGGGGCTCATGGGGGCCATGGCGCCGCTCTCGAGCTTGTCGAGGGCCTCCTGGAAGCGGCCGGCGTGGAAGCGCTCCACCTTGGCCAGGGTCTCGAACCAGCTGGCGATCTCGGTGAAGCCCTCCTCGCGGGCCACCCGGGCGAAGTCGGGGTACATGTCGGTGTACTCGTAGGTCTCCCCGGCCACGGCGCTCTTGAGGTTGGTCTTGGAGTCGCCCAGGGGCATGCCCGTGGCGGGATCGCCCGCCTGGGCGGCCAGCAGCATGAGGTGCTTCAGGGCGTGGCCCGTCTCGCCATCGGCGCTGTGGCGGAAGAGGCTGGCCACCTCGGGCAGGCCCTCCTTCTCGGCGACCTGGGCCATCCAGGTGTAGCGGCGGTTGGCCTGGCTCTCACCGGCGAAGGCGGCCTTGAGGTTCTGGTGGGTCTTGGAGGTGGGGAAGGACATGGTCGTCTCCGGAGGTCCGCATCGGCGGGTGCCTCCCTATCGCCAAGGGCGTGCCAAGTATTTAAATGCTGAAAAACAACAAAATAGAACTACGACTCAGTCCGGATTCCTCGAATATTCGCGACCGGTCGTTGACGGAGGTCTCGAAATGGCGAGACTCGGAGGTGGAGGGAGCATGCGCACGACCCCCGAGCCCCTGGAATCGGCCCTCACCGGCGCCCGAATGGTGGACGAGGTGGGGGACCTCCTCACCCTGGGCCAGGACCCGGAAACCCTCATGGCCCGGGCCTTCCAGCGCCTCGGCCAGCTGGTCACCTTCGACCTGGCCACGGTGCTGCTGCGGGAGGAGGGGGACCTGGTGGTGCGTCACGCCTCGGGGCCCTTCCCCCATCCCGGCCTCCTGGGCACCCGCATCAAGATTCACGACAATCCGAGACTCGTGGTGGCCATGAAGGCGCGCCAAGCCCATGCCTATGAAGAAGATGAGCCGGGAGAGGACACCTTCCACGGCATCCTGGACTTCCCCGAGGGGCACAGCTGCCTGGTGGCCCCCCTGCGCAGCCAGGGGGAGGTCTTCGGGCTCATGACCCTGGATGCGGCCGTGTGCCGCCAGTACCCGGAGAGCGTGGTGCGCCACGTGGGGACCTTTGCGAGCCTCCTGGCCCTGGCCCTGAAGCAGGCGGAGCACGTTCAGCTGCTGGCGGCCCGGGAGCAGCACCTGCAGGCGGAAGTGAAGTTCCTCCGCGACGAGCAGATGCAGGGGCTCATGGCGGAGCCCCTGCGGGCGGAGAGCCCCGCCCTGCGCGGGGTCGTGGAGAAGGTGCGCCAGGTGGCGCCCACCACGGCCACGGTGCTCATCACGGGGGAGACGGGCACGGGCAAGGAGAAGGTGGCCCAGACCCTCCACCACCTCTCGCCCCGCCGCGAGAAGCCCTTCATCAAGGTCAACTGCGGGGCCCTGCCCGCGACCCTCATCGAGAGCGAGCTCTTCGGCCACGTGAAGGGGGCCTTCACGGGGGCCAGCGCCGCCCGCAAGGGCCGCTTCGAGCTGGCCGACGGCGGCACCCTCTTCCTGGACGAGGTGGGCGAGCTGCCCCTGGACCTCCAGCCCCGGCTGCTGCGGGTGCTGCAGGAGGGCGAGATCGATCCCGTGGGCAGCGAGCGGCCCCGCAAGGTGGACGTGCGCCTCCTGGCCGCCACCAACCGCGACCTCGAAGCCGAGGTGGAGGCGGGCCGCTTCCGCGCCGACCTCTACTACCGCCTGGGGGTCTTCCCCATCCACCTGCCGCCCCTGCGGGAGCGCCCCGAAGATGTGCGCGCCCTGGCGGAGACCTTCCTGGAGCGCTTCGCCCGGGCCAACAAGCGGGCGGGGCTCCGGCTCACGAAACCGGCCTTGGCCCGCCTCGAGGCCTATGCCTGGCCCGGCAACGTGCGGGAGCTCTTCAACGTGCTGGAGCGGGCGGCCATCCTCAGCTCGGGCAGGGAGCTGGACCTGGAGGGCGCGCTTCCGGATGGCAACCGGAGCCGCAAAGCCAAGGTGCCCACCTGGGAGGCCATGGAGCGGGACTACCTGGCGGGCCTCATGCGCGCCTCCAAGGGCAAGGTCACGGGCGAGGGCGGCGCCGCGGCCCTGGCGGACCTGGCGCCGAGCACCCTCATCTCCCGGCTGGAGAAGCTGGGGCTGAAGCCCGCGGACTTCCGTCGCTGAGCTACTTCCGTCGCGTGTAGGCGATCTCCATCTCGAGGGCGTACTTGCCGTCCTTGCCCTTCACGTACATGGCCATGGTGCGGTGGTCCGCATCCACCTGGGTGGAGACCTCCTTGTAGGCGCAGGGTTTGCCATCCATGCCCACGCCCATGAAGGTCATCGTGACCACCTTGCAGTGGTCCTTGCAGGTGCCCTGGGGGAAGGCCTGGCTCATCACCATGGAATCCACCCAGGTGCCCACGTGCTTGCCCTTGGCGGGGTCGTAGCCGAAGACGCCGCTGCCCTCGAAGGGCACGCCGCCCATGTCGGAGCTGAAGGAGGTCTGCATCCACAGCCCGCCCATGAGCAGCCGGTTCACCTCCACGCCCTTGGATTCCATGGGGGGCTTGCCGGGGCCGACCTGCATCTTCACCACGGCATCCCAGGTGCCCACGGCGGCCTTCATGGCCTCGTGGTGGGGGGTGGGCTTGGGGGCCTCCTGGGCGAGGCAGAGGGATGCCGCGAGGCAGGGCAACAGGACGGTGCGCATGGAACCTCCGGGAATGGGGCTCAATGGTGCGCAGGTGCTTCTGGGGCCGCAAGGGGGAAGACGAACCGGAAGCGACTCCCCCGGCCCGGGGTGCTGTCCACCTCCACCTGGGCATCATGGGCCCGGGCGATGGCCTGGACCATGGCCAGCCCCAAGCCACTCCCCCGGTCGGGGGTTTTGGTGGTGACGAAGGCCTCGAAGAGGTGATCCCGGAGGTGATCGGGGATGCCCTGGCCCTCATCCGCCACCCAGAGGAAGGGCCGGCCATCGCCCTGCCGGCCGACCCCCAGGGTGAGGGTGCCCCCCTTGGGCATGGCGTCCCGACCGTTGACCGAGAGGTTGAGCAGCACCTGCTCCAGCTGGATGGGATCGGCCCGCACCTCCACCGCGTCCGGAGGGAGGTCCAGGTGCACCGTGATGAGTGAGCCCAACAGGGGCTCCAGGAGGCCCGCCGCCTCCCGCACCACCTGCACCAGGTTCACCCCGTGCCGGGCCCCCTCGGCCTGAGGCGCTTCCGAAGGCCGGCCCACGGCCAGGAGGGCTTTCAGGAAGCCCACACTCCGCCTCAGGGCCTTCTGGGCCTGGTCGAGGGCACGGGTTCGGCCCTCCGCGGGTATGCCTGGATCCTGGGCGAACTCCAGGTTCGCGCCCACGGCGGACAGCAGGTTCCCCAGGTCATGGGCCACGCCGGCGGCCAGGGTGCCCACCAGGTCGCGCCGCTGGGCCTGTCGCAATTGCGCCTCCAGATGCGCTTTCTCCCGAAGGTCCAGGGAGGCCCGACGCAAGGAGTCCCCCAGGGCGGCCACCTCCGCGATGGGGGTGGCCGGGGGATCGACGATGCGCCCCTGGGCCAGGGCCTGAGCTTCGTCGGCCAGCGCCTCCAGGGGATGCACCACCCGCTGGCTGCCCCGGATCAGGCGCCAGGCCACGAGGGCCAGGGACACCAGGGTCCAGCCCAGGGCCACCCAGGCGATGCGCCGGGGTTCCCGCAGGAGGTCCTCCTCCGGGATGGCCGCGAGGATCTCCCACCCGGGACCCCCCTGGAGTCGGATGGGGCGGCGCTGGACCAGGAACACCTCCCCCTGGACCTCGACGCGGGGCCACTTCCCCGGGAGGCCGGCATCCGGGTGGGTCCGCACGGCGGCGGGGACGGGATGGCGGGTGGGATCCAGCAGCTCCGGGGCCAATGCCCGACCCAGGGACGCCGCCTCCAGATCCTGCTCGGGGGGCAGCACCAGGCGCCCGGCCTCATCCAGGATGGCCAGGCGCGTGTTGGGGGTGGGCCGGGCCTCGCGCATCCAGGGCCTCAGGTCACCGAGGACCAGGTCCACCCCGAGGACGCCCTGGAGGGCCCCTGCCCGCCGGATGGGCACCGTGTAGGTGAGGCCGAAACCGACCTTGCCCAGGAAGGGGTAGGGGGCGGTCCAGGTGGGATGGCCCTGGTGGAGGGCCTGGAGCACCCAGGGGCGCTGTCGCCAATCCGGCGGGGCCGAGGGATCCGGGCCTTCGCTGAGCAGGTTCCCCTGGGCATCCCAGCGCCGGAGGATCCGGCTGGGCTGGGCTGCAGGGCCTTCCGTACCGCGGGAGAGCCACACCTCCGGCGCGCCTTCCTCCGGCAGGTTGGCGGCGGAGGCCCGGCCATCGGGGCGGACGAAGGTGAGGTTGGTGAGGGCGGGGCGGCTCCGGAGCTCGGCCAGGAGGAGCTGCTGACCTTGCACGGTACCCATGGATTCGAGAAGGCCCAACCGGCCCCAGTCGGCCAGGGCGTTCCCGGTGCGGGTCGCCTCCTCCAGGCGCTGCGCGATGCGCCCCTCGGCAGCCTTCAGCCCGGCCTCCGCGTGGGCCTGGGCCTGGGTGGCCAGGAGGGTCCGGGCCACCCACCATCCGCCGCCCGTGAGCAGGGCACCGCCCAGGCCGACGACCAGCAGGGTGTCCTTCAGCAGCAGGTGGCGGAGCGGGGCGGCGGCCATGGATGAGATGGTCTCATCGGGCCGGGGCGCCGTTGGCTCAAACTCGGCGTCAGGCCCCTTGAGCCGAGGCTTGCCGGGGCTGGAGCAGGGCCGCCGCGACCAGGGTGAACACGGCCACGGCACCGAGGATGATCCCCATCCGAACCCAGGGGAGGCCAATCTCCAGCCGGAAGGTGCGGATCAGGAGAAGGGTTCGGATCCATTCCACTGCGGCCAGCGCCAGGGCGGCCTGGAGGGTCCGCACCGCCCAGGCGCGGTCCAGGAAGGCGAGCCCGAGGAGGGCCAGGCAGGGGAGTACCAGGAGCGCCTCTCCCTCCCTCAGGAGGTGGGCGGCGAAGAGGAGCAGGGCGAAACAGGCGGGCAGGGCTCGCAGGCGCATGGAGGCCTCCACCCACCAGCCTGGACCGGTCCGACTGTTAGGGGCATCACAGGGGATCGGGCCCGAAGAAGGCCGGAGGATGGTGGGCCCAGTCCCCACCGAGGAGCACGGTGCTCACGGGCACCCCGGGGGTCTTCACGCCCCGGTGGGACATGCAGGTGTGTTCCGCCGTGAGCTTCACGCCCCAGGCGGTCGGACGGAGGTGGGTGCCGAGTGCATCGAAGATCTGCTGGGTCATGCGCTCCTGGACCTGGAGCCGCCAGGCCACGGCCTGCACGACCCGCACGAGCTTGCTGAGGCCCACCGTGCCACCGGGACCCGGAAGGTAGCCCACGGTGGCCACCCCTTCGAAGGGGGCCAGGTGGTGCTCACAGGTGGACACGAAGGGGATGCGCTCCAGGATCACCGGCACGGGCGCCAGATCGCCCGGCAGGGGCTGCAGCTCCGCCGCCAGGTCCACCGCGTACCCCGCGAGGCGCTCCGACCAGAACTCGGCCACCCGGCGGGGGGTCTCCAGCAACTCAGGGCTGTCGGGGTCCTGTCCCAGGGCTTGAAGCAGCTGCCGTACGGCCAGGGTGGTGCGGGTGTCATCCAGGGGCATGGGGCGACCGTTCGGAAAGAGTCCCTTGAAGGATGGCAGAAGGTGCCGATGAGATGACGGATTGCCTGGAGGTCGGGATGGGTCTGCTTCGATCCGCGAGTGGAGGGACGGTATTGGCCCTGGCCCTGGCCTGCGGGGGCGGCGGGGGTGGAGGCGGCACCCCGGCGCCGCCTCCGCCCCCGCCCACGGTCAGCGCCTTCACCCCCACCTCGGGCGTGGTGGGCGCACCTGTCACCGTGACGGGCACCAACCTCACCGGTGCCACCCAGGTGAAGTTCCACGGTACCGCCGCGACCTTCACGGTCCAGAGCGCCACCAGCCTGCAGGCCACGGTGCCCGTGGGCGCCACCAGCGGCACCCTGTCGGTCACCACCGCCGGGGGTACGGCCACCAGCGCGGGGTCCTTCACGGTCAACCCCACGCCGGCCCCCACCCTCACGAGCTTCCTCCCGGCCTCCGGGCCCGTGGGGGCCAGCGTCGTGCTCACCGGTACGGGGTTCTGGGGCGCCACCGCCGTGCGCTTCGGCGGGACCGCCGCCACCTTCACCATCCAGAGCAACACCCAGATCACCGCCGTAGTCCCCACAGGTGCGGCCACGGGGACGGTGCAGGTGGTGAATGGCACGGGCACCGCCACCAGCGCGGCGAGCTTCACCGTGACCCTGACGGCCAGCCTGGATCTCACCCTTGACGGCCTGTACCTCACCCAGGCCACCCAGAACTACCCGGCTCCCGCCGTTCCCCTGGTGAAGGACCGCTCCGCCTGGGTGCGGGTCTTCGTGAAGGCCAATGAGGCCAACAGCGCCTCTCCGGCGGTGCGCGTGCGGTTCATCAACGGCGCCACGACCAACACCCTCACCATCCCCGCCCCGGCCCCGGGCGTCCCCCAGGCGGTCAATGAAGGGGTGGTCGCCGGCAGCTGGAACATGGCCGTGCCCGCCGCGTGGATCCAGCCCGGCGTCCACGTCATCGCCGACGTGGATCCCACTGGGGCGGTGCCCGAGGCGGACAAGGCCAACAACGCCTCGGCGGACATCGCCCTGGATGTGCGGGCCCTCCCCACCTGGAAGATCACCCTCGTGCCCGTCACCACACCGAACACCGCCGGGGCCACCCCCGCGACCCTCACGGGGGCCGTGGACACCTCGAACATGGCCGCCTACGTGGACATGGCCAAGCGGATCTGGCCCGTGCCGGATGCGGTGGATGTGACCGTGCGGGCCGCCTTCGCCAGCTCCCTCACCGCCCCCTTGGCCAGCGACGGCAGCAACTGGGGCACCGTGCTCAGCGAGACCAGCGCCCTCCGGTCCTCCGATGCCAGCACCCGCTACTACTACGGGGTGGTGGGCACCACCTACGGCGGCGGTGTGGCCGGGCTCGGCTACGTTCCAGGCCACTCGGCCATCGGCTGGGACAAGAGCGGGTCCCGGGCGGGTGTGCTCGCCCATGAAGTGGGCCACAACTTCAGCCGCCCCCACAGCCCCTGCGGGGGCGTGTCCGGGGCGGACGCCAGCTACCCCTACGCCGGGGGCAAGATCGGGGTCACGGGCTGGGATGCGTTCGCCGCCAGTGCCAGCCTGAAGGCCGCGGCCACCTACACCGATGTGATGGGCTATTGCGGTACCCAGTGGGTGAGCGACTACTGCTACGCCAAGGTGGTCACCTACCGTGCGTCCAACGCCAACAACCTCGCCCCGGAATCGCCCGAGGACTGCCTGATCCTCTGGGGGCGGATGGAGGGGGGCCGGGTGATCCTGGAGCCCGCCTTCCCGGCGCGCACCCTCCCGAGTCTTCCGGAGGGTGGCGACTGGAGCCTGGAGGCGGCGGACGTGGATGGGCGCAGCCTGCTGCGCCTGCCCTTCACGCCCACCGAGGTGGCCGACCTCCCGGAAGGCCAGACCGCCCGGCACTTCGCCTTTGCCGTGCCCGTGCGTCTCCTGGGGGGCGACGCCCTGCACAGCCTCCGCCTCCTGGATCGGGGCGTGGAGCAGGCCCGCCACACCCGGCTGGCCACGGGCCCCGGGGTGGAGCGACCGGTCGCCCTGCAGGGATCCACCCTCCAGTGGAGCCCCGATCGCCACCCCCTCCTGGTGGTCCGGGAGGCGGCCACGGGGCAGGTCCGCGGCTTCCTCCGGGGGGGCCAGGCCACCCGGCCCATCGAGCCGGGCCTGGAGATCCTCGCCTGTGATGGGGTCTCCAGCCTCCGCCAGCCGGTGCAGGCTTCGAATTAGGCCCCTTCCCCGGGAATTCCCCTATGCTGTCCCCTCCGGGGCGGTCACCGAGATCGGGCCGCCGGATCTGGAGGAAGCACCATGCCGTTCCTGCGCCCCGTCCTCGCCATTGGCCTGATCCTCCTCTCCCTCGGCCTGGGGGCCGGGGAGGGTCGGCCCATCACGCCCCAGGATCTCTGGGCCATGAAGCGCCTGGGCAGCCCGGCCCTGTCCCCGGATGGCCGGAAGGTCGTCTTCACGGTGCAGGAGTGGTCCATCGAGAAGAACCGGAGCACCACCCACCTCTGGCTGGTGGACCTGGGAGGGGGCGCGCCCCGGCGCCTCACCACCGCCCAGGCCAACGACGGGTCCCCCGCCTGGAGCCCGGATGGGAGCCGCATCGCCTTCACCTCGAAGCGGGGGGAGGATGACAGCCCGGCCCTCTACGTGCTTAATCTCGCGGGGGGCGAGGCGGAGAAGGTGCTCGACTGGCCCTTCGGGGTTTCCTCCCCCCGGTGGATGCCCGATGGCCGGAGCGTGGTGGTGGCCACCACCGTGATCC
>JBGASN010000074.1:0-14001 GCA_044229665.1 Holophagaceae bacterium | reverse complement strand
TGGGCGTCGGCGGGGGGGGCCACCAGGTAGGGCTTGGAGGCGTTGTCGCTGGCGGCCAGGAGCATGCCGTGGCTCTCGATGCCCATGAGCTTGCGGGGGGCCAGGTTGGCCACCACCACCACCAGGCGGTTCAGCAGGTCCGCGGGCTCGTAGGCCTTGCCGATGCCGCCCACGATGCAGCGCTGCTCCAGCCCGATGTCCACCTTCATCTTGATGAGCTTGTCGCTCTTGGGCACCCGCTCGGCCTCGAGGATCTTCCCCACGCGCAGGTCCACCTTGAAGAAGGTGTCGGCGTCCACCACCTCGCGGATGGCGGGCACGTCCAGGGCGGGCGCGGCCCCGGGGGCGGGGGTGGCGGAAGCTTCGAGTTCGCTCATTTCCTTGTCCTTGTCGATGCGGGCGAAGAGGGGTTTGGGTTCCGCGGCCACGGGGCCGGCGGCGGGGGCGTCCCAGGCGAGGTCGCCCAGGCGCTGGTCGGCGGCCTGGCCGGCGAGTCCCAGGTTCTCCCAGAGGAGCTGGGCCAGCTCGGGCATCACGGAGGCCAGGCAGGGGGCCGTGGCGCGCAGGGCGCGGTAGAGGTTGCAGAGGACCGCGTCGAGCTTCGGGTCGTTGGCGGGGTCCTTGGCCAGCTTCCAGGGCTCGGCCTGCACGATGTAGGCGTCGAGGCTGCGGAGGTAGTTCCACAGGCCATCCAGGGCGGCGTGGAAGTCATGGCCCTGGGCCCTGGCGATGAAGTCGGCGACGACGGCACGGCCGGCCTGATCCACGGCGGCATCCGAGGCATCCAGGGTCGTCGCGGTGGGCACGGCCCCGTTCCGGTAGCGCTGGATCATGCTGATGCTGCGGGAGGCCAGGTTGCCGAGGCCGTTGGCCAGGTCGGCGTTGAGACGGTCCATGAAGCCCTCGAAGGAGAAGTCGCGGTCGTAGCCCACCTGCATGTCCCGCAGGAAGAAGAACCGGATGGCATCGTTGCCGAACTTGAGCAGGGTGTCGGGGCGCACCACGTTGCCCTTGCTCTTGCTCATCTTGTCGTTGCCGCTGAGCCACCAGCCGTGGGCGAGCACCGTCTTCGGCAGGGGCAGGCCCATGGCCATGAGGAAGGCGGGCCAGTAGATGGTGTGGAAGCGGAGGATGTCCTTGCCCACGATCTGGAGGTCCGCGGGCCAGGCGCCTTCCGCGCCTGTGAGGTAGTTCAGCAGGGCATCGAACCACACGTACACCACGTGCTTCTCGTCCCCGGGCACCGGGATGCCCCAGTTGATGGTGGTGCGGCTGATGGAGAGGTCCGTGAGGCCCCCCTCCACGAAGCGCTTCACCTCGTTGAAGCGGAAGTCCGGCTGCACGAAGTCGGGGTGGGCCTCGTAGTACTCGAGCAGGGGCTTCTCATACTTGCTGAGGCGGAAGAAGTAGGTCTCCTCCTTGAGGGTGACCAGCTGGTGGGCCAGGCCCTGGGCCTGGAGCTCCTTGGCCTGGGTCTCCGTGACGAAGGCCTCGTCGCTGACGCTGTAGAGCCCCTCGTACTCGGACTTGTAGATGTCGCCGGTCTCCAGCAGCTGCTTGAAGCGGGCCTGCACGGTCTCCCGGTGGTCGGCATCGGTGGTGCGGATGAAGCGGTCGTGGGTCATGCCCATGCGGGCGAAGAGGTCCGTGTAGTTGGCCACCACCTCATCGGCCAGGGCCTTGGGGGCGATGCCCTTGGCCACGGCGGCCTTCTCCACCTTCTGGCCGTGCTCGTCGGTGCCCGTGAGGAAGCGCACGGACTCGCCCATCTGCCGGTGGAACCGGGCCACGGCATCCGCCAGCACCGTGGTGTAGGTGTGGCCGATGTGCGGGCGGTCGTTGACGTAGTAGATCGGCGTCGTGAGGTAGAAGGGCTTGGACACGGGGGCTCCGGACCCTCCAGTCTACCCGAGCAAGGCCCCCGATTCAGGCCCCGCGCCGCTTCCAGCAGGTGGCCACGTGGTCGTCCACCATGCCCGTGGCCTGCATGAAGGCGTACATGATGGTGGGCCCCACGAACCGGAAGCCGCGGCGCTTCAGGTCCCGGCTCAGGGCCTCGGCCTCCGGCGTGACCGCGGGCACCTCCGCCAGGGAGGCCGGATGGTTCACCCGGGGCCTCCCCCCGATGAAGGGCCACACGTAGGCGTCGAAGGACCCGAACTCCGCCTGGATTCGGAGGAAGGCCTGGGCGTTGTCCCGCGCGGAGCTGATCTTCAGGCGGTTGCGGACGATGCCCTCATCCTGGAGCAACCGGTCCAGGTCCGCATCGGAGAAGGCCGCCACCCGGGCCGGGTCGAAGCCCGCGAAGGCCCGCCGGTAGGCCTCCCGCTTGCGCAGGATGGTGATCCAGCTGAGGCCCGCCTGGGCCCCTTCCAAGATCAGGAATTCGAAGAGCACCCGGTCGTCGTGGACGGGTACCCCCCACTCCGTGTCGTGGTAGGCCTGGTACAGCGGATCCGGGGTGCACCAGCCGCAGCGGGAACGGTCCATCACTTCTCCTGAATAAGGAAGGAGGCCGGAAGTCCCCCTCCAGCCTCCGGTCTCCAGGCTCCAGCCTGACTAGGCTTCGACGACCTCGGCCTTCAGGATCTTGTCGCCGGCGCGGATGGCCTGGACCACCTTGATGTCCTCCTCGCCCACGGCCTGGCCGAAGACGGTGTGGACCCCATCCAGGTGCTGCACATTGCGCCGGTCACCGTTCACCACGAAGAACTGGCTGCCGCCCGTGTTCTTGCCGGCGTGGGCCATGCTCAGGGCACCCAGCTTGTGCTGGTGGGGGTTGCCCGCGGTCTCGCAGTCGATCTTGTAGCCGGGGCCGCCCGTCCCGGGGACGCCCTTGGCACCCTCCCGGGTGTTGGGGCAGCCACCCTGGATCACGAAATCCGGGATGACCCGGTGGAAGGCGAGCCCGTCATAGAACCCCTCGGTGGCCAGCTTCACGAAGTTCGCAACCGTCTTGGGGGCTTCCTTGGGGAATAGCTCCAGGTTGATCGCACCCTTATCGGTCACCAAACGCACTCGGGTCATGACAGCTCCTTGCAGGCCCATCAGAATACGAAGTCATATGCGATCCGTCACCCTCCAATTCCTCACGGCAGGCATTGTGTTCGCGACCGGGCTCCCGGTGCAGGCCCAGGAACCCCAGCCCCCCCGCGGTGGTGGAAGCATCGTGTTGGGAGGAAGGACCTATGCCTTCACCCCCCTGGAGACCCTGGCCGGAAAACCCCAAGGGGGGGTGAAGTCCCACATCCTGAAACTCCGGGGGCAGCTGCGCCCCCCTCAGGGACACCCCCTGGACTTCGACATCCAGGTCACCACCCTGGGCCAGGTCTACCGGATGAACCTGTTCCTGAAGGAAGGCGATCAGGAGGTCGAACGGTGGGCCGCCACGCTGAAGACCCAGGTCAGGGTCCTCCAGGTGGAGGGCCGGGAAGGCGGCACCGTGAGGTTGGCGGTCTCCGGCCCCCTCTCGGGGATCGTGCGGGGACAGGGCCGGCAGGAATCCTGGCAAGGGGAGATCTGGACCACCCTCCAGAGCTGGCCCTTGCCGTGAGGGAGGGTGGGGAGGAACCTTCCCCGCCCTTGAGGTAGCCTAGGAAGTGGAGGCTCCATGTTCCATCGCATCGCCCTGGCCGCCGTGGCCATGTTCGCCCTGACCGCCTGCAAGGGCATCCCCCTCAAGCCCGCCAAGCCGCTGCCTCCCGGTGTCGTGGTCCTGCGGTTCCCCCGGACCATCAAGGGTCCCCTGGATCTCGCCATCGATGGGACCCGCGTGCCCGTGGCCCAGACCGCCAAGGGCGGCCAGGTGCTCCGCATCGAGGGGCTCACCCCGGGTACCCACAAGTTCTTCCTCAGCAGCCCCCAGGATGCGTTCAGCCCCGACCAGGCCGAAGTGACCCTCCCCGATGACGGGGGGTACTATGACGTGGTCTTCTCTCAGCGCTTCAAGGCGGTGCTTTACGGCAAACCTGCGGAGATGCCCGCCGCCGAAGGCCTTCCGGGAGTCAAGGCCAGCCTCCTGGCCAAGTAACCCATGGGGCTGAGGGCCCTGACCCGAGGCGGGGAACGCCTCCTGCCCGGGAGGGGCACCCTCATGGCCCGGGCTCTGGGAGCGGGGCTTCCCGTTGCTTCCAGTTGTTCCGGGCGGGGCGCCTGCGCCCGATGCGTGGTGACCATCCTCGAAGGGGAGGCGGCCCTGTCGGCACTGGAGCCCCGGGAGGCCGAGGTCCTGGCCCGGAACGGTGTGCAGCCCGGGCATCGGCTGGCCTGTCAGACCACCCTCGATTCGGCGGCCGAAGTCCGCATCACCACGGGGTACTGGTGAGGCCCCGGGTTTGGCTGCCCCTGGCCCTGGCTCCGATGGTCGGAGTCACGGCCTTCGGCGCCTGGAAGGCGCGGGCCGTGGCTCACGAACTCACCGATCCCCCCTTCTACACCCCGCAACCCCTGGCTCGGGTGGCCGAGACCTATGCGGACCTGGCCCATGGGTCCGAGGGGGACCCCGGGGGCACCTGGGGGTCCGAGGAGGTTGGAGGGCTCCAGCTGTGGACACTCCGGCGGCCGACCCCATCCCGGGCACTCGTGCTCCTCCTCCACGGGTTCGGCGATGACCGTTGGGGTACCAGCCCCGCCCTGAAGTGGTTCCCGGAGCAGGACACGGCCATCTTCACGTACCTCCGCCGGGATGACGCCCTGCGAGGGGGGCGCCGGACTCCCTTCATCACCTTCGGTGCCCGCGAATCCGAGGAAGTGGTTCGGATCATCCACCACCTGGAGTCCAAGGGTTGGGACCGGTCCAGGATTCTCCTGATGGGTCGAAGTCTCGGGGCCAGTGTTGGACTCCTGGCCACCGCCCGGTTGGAGGCCGAGGGCCGGGGCCCGCTCGGAGGAATCATCTGGGAGGGGGCGCCCCTCGGTGCACGGGATTTCGCCGAGCGTCTGATCCGGGGTCCCCAGGACCGGGCCTGGCACGTGATGGCGCCGCTCCTGGGCGCGACGGCCGCTCGATGGGCTGCCCGCCGGGGTGGCTACCACCTGTCGGACACCGATCCCCGGGTGCACCTTGGACCCGGAACGCTGAAGACCCCGACCCTCTGCTTCCTGGCCACCCAGGATCGGCTGGCGCCCCCGGCCGGACAGCGCCGGTTGCTGCAGGCCTTCCAGGCACCCACGGTGGTCGAGGTCCCCACCTGGCACCTGAACTGCGCGCAGGTGCTGGGGCCCCGCTACGCCGAGACAATCCGGACCTTCACGGCAAGCCACCTCCAACGCTGAGGGGGCCCGAAGGCCCCCTCAGGGCGAGGTGCCCTGCTCGGCTCAGTCCTCGGATTCCGCCGCAGCCTGGCCGGTGGCCCGGAGGAGCTTGGGGGTGATGCGCTGCACCACGGGCTCGAACACCTTGTTCACGAGCTCCTCGTCGTAGGCCACCTCAGCGCCGGTGCCGGCGACCTTCACGCTGGTGTCGCTGACCTTGTCCTCATCCTTCCACGCACCGAGGATCTCGGCGGTTTCCACTTCGATGAGGCGGATGTCCAGGCGGCCGGTGAAGGAGGCCTTCTTCACATTCACGCTGCCCGCGATGGCGCCGGCGGTGCTGTCGCCGGTGAGGCGGCCCACCGCGGCCCCGATGCCCCAGCCGGAGCTGAAGCCGGACTCCTTGTAGGCGAAGCGGGTGACCTTGCCGGTCATCACGTACTTCACGCCCAGGAGCTTGCCGATCTTCTGCACGGTGTTGACGTCCACCTCACCGCTCTGCTGGAAGTTCAGCTCCCCGCGGATCTCATCGAGGCGCTCACGTTCCACCAGGCGGATCTTCCCCTTCCCCTTCTCCATGATCTCGGTGGTGAAGAGGTCACGGAGCTGGTTGGAGATGGTGCCCATCTGGTTGCCCCAGCCGCCGAAGCGCCAGCCGTGCCAGCAGTCCGGCGCAGCCTTGAATTCAAGGATCGCGAGGCGGGGCAGCTTGGCCTTCTCCTCCTTGCTCAGCTTCTTCTGGGCGAAGGCGGGCGCCGCCAGCAGGAGCAGGGTGGCTGCGGTGATGAGGAACTTCCCGATGCGCATGGGTTCTCCTTGATTGGATCAGGATCCACTAGGAAATTTCATTCGTCAATGAGCTTGCTTCGGAGCTCTTTTCCAAGCTTGAAATAAACCACCCGCTTGGGGGGCACCTGGATGTTCTCCCCCGACCGGGGATTCCGACCCTGGCGGGCCTTCCGATCCCGGAGCCGGAAGGAGCCGAACCCCCGCAGTTCCACGCCTTCACCTTCACGGAGGCTCTGCACCACGGATTCGAGGAAGGTGTTCACCAGCAGGTCCGCATCCTTCTTCCCCAGCTGGAGGCGATCCATGAGGTGCTG
The DNA here is from genome assembly GCA_044229665.1 of Holophagaceae bacterium. Lineage (GTDB taxonomy): Bacteria > Acidobacteriota > Holophagae > Holophagales > Holophagaceae > JAFDVN01. The sequence goes on along the minus strand of JBGASN010000074.1, from coordinate 7,645 downwards.
GGCGAGATCCGCCTTGGTGAGGGTCTCCATCGCGGTCATGGGGGCTCCGGGGTGATGGGGCATGGGGGGTGACCTCCCATCATCCACTTCCCCTGGAACGGGTCAAGGGGCCTCGCTTCAAAAATTACGGGGGGGCCATGCCCCCCCGTTCCGTTTCAGACCCTGACCTGGGGGCAGGTTCAATCGGCCAGCCACTCCAGCAGGAAGCGGGGACCCTCGCCGCTGGGGCCATAGGGCCGGAAATCCCGTTCCTTCCCGCTCCAGGCGCCGGCCAGGTCCACGTGCGCCCAGCTCTGGGTGGGCCCCACGAATTCCTGCAGGAACATGCCTGCGGTGATGGTCCCCCCCCACCGGATGCCCGTAATGTTCTTCAGGTCGGCCAGGGGGCTCTTCAGCATGTCCCGGTATTCCTCGACGATGGGGAGCTGCCAGAGGTGCTCGCCGGTGGCTCCGCCGGAATCCCGCAGGCTCTCCACCAGCTTCTGGTCCGTGCCCATGATGACGTTGACCCCGTCCCCCACGGCGATGAGGGCGGCGCCGGTGAGGGTTGCCAGGTCCACGATGTGGTCGGCGCCCATCTCGGATGCGTAGTGGAGGAGGTCGGCCAGGACCAGGCGTCCTTCGGCGTCCGTGTTCAGCACCTCGATGGTCTTCCCGGAACGGGACCGCAGCACGTCACCGGGCTTGTAGGCGCCGCCATCGTTCATGTTCTCCACCAGCCCGCAGAGGCCGGTGATGTGGACGGGCAGTTCAAGCTGGGCGGCGGCCATGACCGTGGCCAGCACGATGGCGGCGCCGGTCATGTCATCCTTCATGGTCTCCATGGAGGCGGCATCCTTGAGGCTCAGGCCGCCGCTGTCGAAGGTGACACCCTTCCCCACCAGCACCACATGGCGCTTGGCCTTCTCCTTGGGCTTGTACTCCAGCTTCACGACCCGGGGCGGCCGGGTGCTGCCCTGACCCACCGCGAGCACGCAGTTGAAGTTGCCCTTGCGCAGGGCCTCCTCATCCATGACCTCGCAGCCGACCTTGTGCTGCTTGGCCAGCTTCACGGCGAGTTCAGCGAAGGTCTCGGGATAGAGGTCCATGGCCGGGGTCGCGGCCAGGTCGCGCACCCGGTGGCAGGCTGCGACACCGGCCTGAATGAGCGGCAGCCGGCGGCGGGACTTGCGCGTGTCATCCCCGTTGCTGAAGATCTCGACCTTGCTGAATTGCTTTCCTTCGGCTTTGGATTTGAAGGAAACAAAATCGTAGTTGGCGAGAAGCACGCCTTCGATCACCGCGCTCTGCACGGCGTCGTGGTCCAGCGTGGAGGTGCTGGGGCTGACGACTCCCACGGATTTCCAGTTCCGCTTCAACGCATAGCGCGCGGCGGAGCCGAGGCCTTTGCGGATCCGGTTCAGACTGACGGTCTCTTCTTCGCCGAGGCCCACCAGCAGCATCCAGCGCGTGCCTTTCACGCCGTTGGGGTGGTGCAGGGGGACCATTTCACCGAAATCAGCCTTGAAATCATTTTCATCCATCACCTGGCGGGCCACCTTGCTGATGGCCAGAGGTAGGCGGTGGCGTTCCCGTCCACTGAACACGGGGACGATGAGGACATCGCCTTCGAAATCCTTCCCGGTTTGACTGTTGATATCCACGTTCAACACGGATGCCTCCTGCATTTTCGAGGCTAGTCACCGGAGTTAAAAAGGCAAATGCTTTTTTTTGTTCCTTATCGATTTCATAAAATTCCATGTTTAGAAGTAGTTTTCCGTTCGGAATCCGGCCGATCCATCGGGGATGCCATGATGGGACGCATGACCTGGATCCCCCCCTTCCGCCGGGCCCTGCCCGTGCCGCAGCCTTGGCCGGCCGTGGCCCAGGGGTGGCTGCGGGAGGGCGGAATGTGGCTCCACGATGGTCTTGGACGCCCGGGGGACATGGGGGGGGACCTGCTCTTCCCGCCCGGTGGCCCCCGCCTGGAGACGCACTGGCGGGGAGGGGCCTGGGTCAGCACCTGGAAGGGGATTCAGCTGGAGGGGTCACCCTGGGAGGCCCTGGATCAGGTCGTTCAGCTCGGGTTGCCCCTGGTCGGCGGCGCGACTTACGAACTGGCCTGCGCCGAGGCCGGCCTGGCCCACCATCCCCTTCCCGAGGGGACCTTGGGGCAGAGCTGGGCAGCCCAGTCCCAGGCCCTCTGGGTCGGTCCGGACGGGGCCGAGGCCTGGGCCTGGGGCTCCCCCAGCGCCCTCCGGGATTTCCCGATCCCCCAGGCATCGGCCTGCACCCTGAAGCGGCCCGCCTTCGATCTCACGCCTCGGTGGGATGCCCCCCGGCACGGCCGGGCCGTGGCCGAAGCCATCGCCCTGATCCAGGAGGGGGGATTCTACGTGGCCAACCTCTGCGTCCCGTTTGAGGGGACCTGCACGGGGGATCCCATCACCCTCGCCTTGGCGGCCCTGCGCCGGGCCCGCCCCCCCTATGGCGCCCACCTCGCCCTCGGAACCACCACCCTGCTCTGTCTCTCCATGGAACGGCTGTTGGCTCGGCGGGGCCCCCGTCTCTGGACCGAGCCCATCAAGGGTTCTGTGCCCCTGGGCACTCCCCGGGGAGCCCTGACCGCGGATCCGAAGGAGCGGGCGGAGCACACCATGATCGTGGACCTGCAGCGCAATGACCTGGGTCGGGTCTCCGAGGCTGGCTCGGTTCGGGTCACCCAGCTCATGGCCGAGGAGGACTTTCCAACGGTCCGGCACCTGGTGTCTCGGGTGGAGGGCCAGGCCCGGGCCGGGCTCCGCCTTCCCGAGCTCCTGCGGGCGTTGCTGCCCGGGGGCAGCGTCACCGGTGCGCCCAAGCACGCCGTATGCGACTGGCTGGCCCGCACCGAAGCCGGACCGCGGGGCTTCTACTGCGGGGCCCTGGGCTGGATCCTGCCCGATGGGGATCTGGACCTCGCCATGCCCATCCGCACGGCCCAGCTCCAGGGGGATCACCTCACCTACTGGGCCGGTGGGGGCATCACCCGGCGCAGCGAGCCGGGGCGGGAGTGGGACGAACTGCACTTGAAGACCCGGGCGCTGACGCAGATCCTTCCCTCCTGAGGTGCCCATGCGAACCCTGCTCCCCCTCCTGGTCGCCACCCAGGTGGTCGCCCAAGCTCCCCAACCCGATCTCCGGGTGCTCAGCTGGATGTCGGGGCGGTGGCTCGGATCGGAAGGGGGCGAGCGTTTCGAGGAGCACTGGTCCCTGGAGGGGCAATCCCTCCTGGGGGTGGGCCGGACCCTGAAGGGGGATCGGACCACCTTTGTGGAGCTCTTCATCCTCGAAGCCGACGGCGCGGACCAGGTGCTGCGGCTCCGCATGTTCGGCCCCGCCCTGGACCGGGCCCTGCGGGGCAAGGACGAGCCCCTCCGCCTGAAGCTGACGGAGGCCGATGCCACCCACTTCCAGTGCGAGGGCCTCGGTCCCGAGGCGGGCACCACCCTGGTGTACCGCCTGGCGGGGCCGGATCGGCTGGAGGCCCGCCTCACCAAGGTGAAGGATGGGCGCACCTTCACTCAGGCGTACACCTTCACCCGGATGAAATAGGCGCCGCTTCAGGCGGCGGAGGCTTCCTTCAGCAGCGCCTCGAAGCGCTCGAAGAGGTGCGCCCGCGGGCCCTTCGGGTGGGCCTTCAACCGCATCCCGGCCTGCTCGGGGGTGCGACCCCCCTTCTTCTGGTTGCAGGCCAGGCAGCAAGCCACCAGGTTCTGCCACGTGTTGGGGCCGCCCTGGCACACGGGGATCACATGATCCACCGTGGTGGCCTTGTGGCCGCAGCCCTCGTACTGGCACTGGAAGTGGTCCCGCTTCATGACCCGCCGTTCCAGGCGACCCAGGAGCAGCTTGGCATCGGGGCATGCGGCGGCGTGGGGGAAGATCACGAGCTGGATGCGGCCCACCATGGTGCGGTGGCGGGCGAAGTCGGCGGGGTTCAGGATCTCCGCCCGCCCGGCGGCCACGGCGCGGATGGCCTTGCGCCGGCTCATCTCCTGCATCGGGACATAGTTCCGGTCCACGGCGATCACCTCGCCGGGCCCGTTCCGATCCCGTCCCCTGTGCATGGGCAACCCTCTCGAGTTGCCCGAATCCTAGTTCACTTCCAAGAATTGGGAAGGAAAAACCGGGGGAGCCTCAAACTTCCGAGTCGCCCAAGGTGGGCAGGATCTCCCCGTCGGCCACCTCAGGGGTGGTCTCCACCTTGGCCAGGGCCTTCTCCATGAGGGTCTTCCGCTTGGCCACGTCGTCCAGCTTGCCGCTGGCCTCCTGCAGCTTCTTCTGGACCGACTCCAGGGCGTCCCCGAACTTGCCGAACTCCGTCTTCACCTTGCCCAGGGTCTTCCAGACCTCGGAGCTCTGCTTGGTGATGGCCAGGGTCTTGAAGCCCACCTGCAGGCTGTTGAGGAAGGCCGTGAGGGTGGTGGGTCCCACGAAGGTGACCTTGCACTCGTGCTGGACCCGGGCCAGCAGGTCGGGGCGACGCAGGGCCTCGGCGTAGAGTCCCTCGAAGGGGAGGAAGAGCAGGGCGAAGTCCGTGGTGTTCGGCACGGAGATGTACTTGTCGCGGATCTCCCGGGCCTGGGTGAGGATCCGCTGCTCCAGCGCCCGGCCGGCCACCTCCACCGCTTCCTTGTCCCCGGCCTCGTAGGCCTCCATGAGGCGCTGGTAGTCCTCGATGGGGAACTTCGCGTCGATGGGCAGCCACACGGTGCTGCCCTCGTCGGGCCCCGGCAGCTTCACCGCGTACTCCACGATCTCGTTGCTGCGGGGCCGGGGCTTCACGTTGGCTTCGTATTGGCCCGGACTCAGGAACTGCTCCAGCAGGGCGCCCAGCTGGGCCTCCCCCAGGACACCCCGGGTCTTCACATTGGTGAGGGCCCGCTTGAGCCCACCCACGTCGGAAGCCAGGTTCTGCATCTCACCCAGCCCCTTCTGGACCTCCTCCAGGCGCTGGGCCACGAGGCTGAAGCTCTCGCCCAGGCGCTTCTCCAGGGTGGCGTGGAGCTTCTCATCCACGGTCACCCGCATCTGCTCCAGCTTCTGTTCGTTGGCTTCCTGGATGGCCTGCAGGCGCTGCTGCACCTGGGCCTGCACGGCGTCCAGGCGCTGCCCCAGCTCCTGGCGCGACTGCGCCAGCGCGGTGTCCAGGGTCGTGCGGAGCGTCTGGAGGTGCTGGGCCTGCTCGCCGCGACCGGCCTGGAGCCCCTGCCCCAGCTGGGTCTGCAGCTCCTGGAAGCGGGCCAGAAGGGCGGCCTCCTGTTCGGCCTTGGCGGTGGCGAGCCCCGTCTGGAGCTGTCCCAGCTGGCTCTGCACGGGATTGAGTTGGGCGGCCAGCGCCGATTGGCCATCCTGGCGGGTCTGGCTGCGGTGCTCCTCCAGCAGGCGGCGGAGGTCCTCCGTGGCTGAGGGCGGCTTGCGCCAGGCGCCGGCCACGGCCGCCAGGGCCACCAGGAGGGTGAGGAGGATCAGGGCGAGTTCGAGGCTCATGGGATCAGTGTGGGTCCGTTCCTGCGACAGGCAGTGTCCAATGGGCGCGTCGCCCCTCGCCCTCGGGCGCGAGCTCCAGCCGGGCCACCCAGGGGGTGGGCCAGGGGCCCTCGGAGCCGGCCCACTCCACCACCATCCGGTCCGCCGCGTTCACCTGCTCCTCCAGGCCCAGGCTCCAGGCGCCCGCCTCCCCGAGGCGGTAGAGGTCCAGGTGGAAGACGCGGCCCACGGGGCTGTCGTAGCGGTGCAGCACCGCGTAGGTGGGCGAGGCCACCTGCTCGGGGTCGCCCCCGAGGCCCTGCACGAAGCCCCGGGTCCAGGTGGTCTTCCCGGCGCCCAGATCCCCCCGCAGCAGCCAGGTGCCGCCCGCCGGCGTCACCTTCGCCAGCTCCGCGCCCAGGGCCTCCGTGGCCAGGTCATCGTTCAGAAAGCGGTCGCCAGTCCCCATCCCAGTCCCTGAAGTGATCCCGCAGTTCATCCGCCACCGCCTGGGCGAGGTCCCGCACCAGGAGGGGACCGGGGCCCAGCCGGTCCGCGGCGGCGCCGTGGAACCAGGCGGCGCCCGCCACCTGGCGGCGCACGAAGCCCGCATCGTGGTCGGCCCAGCCCTTGAAGCGCGCCAGCCAGCCCGCCGTCATGCCCGCGAGCAGGTCGCCGGTGCCGCCCGTGCTGAGGCCGGCATGCCCCGAGGGGTTGGCGATGACGTCGGCTTCGCCGCCGCCGGCGATGAAGGAGGGTGCCCCCTTGAGGAGGAGGACGCCGGGTCCCGTGGCCACCTCCCGCACCTGGGCCAGGCGGGTGTCGGTGTCCTCCGGGTCGGGCTTGGGCAGGTCGAAGAGCCGGGCGAACTCCCCCGCATGGGGCGTGATCACCGTGCGGGGCCGGGCCATCCACCGGGGACCCTCCCCGGCCTTCAGCGCGGAGGCGTCCAGCACCAGCAGCCCGCGCCAGGCGGGGATCTCGGAGACGCCGCCGGGGCCCACGAGGAGCACGTCGGCGTCTTCTGGGACTTCGCCGGTCCAGGCCCGCACCATGGCCTCCGGCACCTGGGCGGCGACCTCGGCCCGCACCTCCGGATCCGTGAGGATGGTGACGAGGCCGGCCCCCATGCGCAGGGCGCCCAGGGCCGCGAGGACCGCCGCCCCGCTCATGCCCAGGGAGCCCGCGCGGATCACCACGTGGCCGTGCTCCCGCTTGTGGCTGGCCCACTGGCCCTGCCACCAATAGCCCGGCGCCTGGTTGAGCCAGAGCTGGGGGTCCGGCTCCGGCACCGGCAGCTCCACCACGGCCAGGCGGCCGCAGGCGTCCCGGCCCGGGCGCAGGCCATGGCAGACCTTCCGGAAGCCAAAGCAGGCGGTGAGGTCCACGGTGCCCGCGGCCTCCGCCGCGGCGCGGCTGGGGTCGAGGCCCGTGGGCAGGTCCAGGGCCAGCACCCGGTAGCGGTCCCCGCGGTCCGCCAGCGCGGCCATCCAGCGCTCCGCCAGCTCGGGCAACGGGAGCCGCGTGCCCAGGCCGAAGAGCCCATCCACCACCCAGCCCTGGAAATCGGCCTGGGCCGCCTCCGGGTCGTCCGTGAAGCGGAGGGTGCCGCCCAGGTCCGCCCAGCGCTGGGCCTGCAGGGCCGCATCGCCCTTCCAGGTGGGACCGGGCGAGAGGGTCCACACTTCCACAGTCCTTCCCTGAGCCTGGGCCAGCCGGGCCAGGGCCAGGGCATCGCCCCCGTTGTTGCCCGGGCCCGCCAGCACGTGGAGCGGCTCCCCCTCGGGGATCAGGGCCAGGGCCCCAGCGGCGGCCCGCTCCTGCAGGTCCAGGCTCGCCACGCCGGCGGCGAAGGCGCGCTGTTCCAGCGCCCGCATCTCGTCGGCGGTGAGGAGGGGGATCATGCGGACAGTCTAACGCCCCGGCTTGGGGCCGGGGCGTCGATCCCGCCGTTCGACTCAGCCCAGCAGCGCCTTCAGTCGGGGGAACATGCCCTCGATGTCGGCCATGGAGGCGGCGCCCACGGAGATGCGGAACCAGCCGCTGTCCTCCTTCAGGCCGAAGGCCTGGAAGGGCACGATGGCGAGACCCGCCTCCTGGAGCAGGAGCTGGCGGATGTCCTCGTTGCGGGCGAAGGTGCGGCCCTTGATCGTGC
>JBGASN010000073.1:0-14641 GCA_044229665.1 Holophagaceae bacterium | reverse complement strand
GCCGTGTCCTGCCGGAGGCGGGGTCCCCTGGGCCCCGCCTCAGCCTTCCGGGAGCTCCCCGCTCCAGTCCTCCCCCTGCGCCTCGTCGGGCGTGGCCTCCAGCCGGTAGTCCTCGGAGGCCCAGGCCCCGAGGTCCCGGGTGCGGCAGCGCTCGGAGCAGAAGGGCTTCCAGGGGTTGCCCTCCCAGGCGGTGGGGGTCCGACAGAGGGGGCAGGGGCGCAAGGTCATGGTTTCAGATTGAGTTGAGAGTGATTAAGAAGCAACTCACTAAAAAAATCTTAGTAATTTTTGGAAGATTGAATTGACACCGTCCCAGCAGGGGCCTAGCTTGGGACATCGCGGGGCTTGGCCCCGGATCCCCACCCCGTTCAAGGAGGACCCTCATGGGCAAGATCATTGGCATCGACCTCGGGACCACCAACAGCTGCGTCGCCGTCATGGAGGGCGGGCAGCCGAAGGTGATCCCGAACCCCGAAGGCGCGAACACCACGCCTTCCATCGTCGGCTTCAACCCCAAGACCCACGAGCGCCTCGTGGGCGCCTCGGCCAAGCGCCAAGCCGTCGCCCAGCCCAAGGCCACGGTCTACTCCATCAAGCGCTTCATGGGCCTGCCCTACGCCGACTCCGACAAGGAGCAGAAGCTCGTGCCCTACGAGGTGGAGCGCAACGAGAAGGGCGGCTGCTCCGTGGTCATCGACCAGAAGCACCTCAGCCCCGAGGAGATCTCCGCCGTCATCCTCACCAAGATGAAGGAGGCCGCCGAGGCCTACCTGGGCGAGAAGGTCACCGAGGCCGTGGTCACCGTGCCCGCCTACTTCAACGACGCCCAGCGCCAGGCCACCAAGGACGCCGGGGCCATCGCGGGCCTGGAGGTGAAGCGCATCATCAACGAGCCCACCGCCGCGGCCCTGGCCTACGGCCTGGACAAGAAGAAGGACGGCACCATCGCCGTGTTCGACTTCGGCGGCGGCACCTTCGACATCTCCATCCTCGAGGTCTCCGAGGGCGTGGTGGAGGTGAAGTCCACCAACGGCGACACCCACCTGGGCGGCGACAACGTGGACCAGCTCATCATCGACTGGCTGGCCGAGGAGTTCCTCAAGGCCGAGGGCATCGACCTCCGCAAGCAGGCCGACGCCATGCAGCGCCTGAAGGAGGCCGCGGAGAAGGCCAAGATCGAGCTCTCCAGCACCACCCAGACCGACATCAGCCTGCCCTACATCACCGCCGATGCCTCGGGCCCCAAGCACATCAACCAGAACCTCAGCCGCGCCAAGTTCGAGCTCATGCTCGCGCCCATCATCGCCAAGCTGCGTGTGCCCTGCGAGAACGCCCTGAAGGACGCCAAGCTCAGCACCTCCCAGATCGATGAGGTCGTGCTCGTGGGCGGCTCCACCCGCACCCCCAAGGTGCAGGAGATGGTGAAGGAGCTCTTCGGCAAGGAGCCCAACAAGAGCGTGAACCCCGATGAGGTGGTGGCCGTGGGCGCCGCCGTGCAGGGCGGCGTGCTCGCCGGCGACGTGAAGGGCGTGCTCCTCCTCGACGTGACCCCGCTCTCCCTGGGCATCAACGCCAACGGCGGCCAGATGAGCGTGATCATCCCCCGCAACACCACCATCCCCACCAAGAAGAGCGAGATCTACACCACGGCCGTGGACAACCAGCCCGGGGTGGACATCGAGGTCTTCCAGGGCGAGCGCCCGCTGGTGGAGGGCAACAAGCTCCTGGGCCGCTTCCACCTGGGCGACATCGCCCCGGCCCCCCGCGGCATGCCCCAGATCGAGGTGACCTTCGACATCGATGCCAACGGCATCGTGCACGTCACCGCCAAGGACAAGGGCACCGGCAAGGACGCCAGCATCACGCTGACGGGCAGCACGGGCCTCTCCAAGGAGGAGATCGAGGCCAAGGTGAAGGACGCCGAGGCCCACAAGGCCGACGACGAGGCCCGCAAGGCCCTCCTGGAGGACAAGAACCACCTCGACCAGCTGGTCTATCAGGTGGAGAAGCTCCTCAAGGAGCAGGGCGAGAAGCTCCCCGAGGCCGACAAGAAGCCCGTGGAGGAGGCCGTGACCGAGGCCAAGGCCGCCCTGGGCAGCCAGGACAAGGACCGCATCAAGAAGGCCCTGGAGGACCTCACCCAGAAGAGCCACAAGCTGAGCGAGTCCCTCTACCAGCAGAACCCCCCGGCCGATGGCCAGGGCGGTGCCCCCGGCGCCCCCCAGGGTGGCGGCGAGAAGAAGGACGACAACGTCATCGACGCGGAAGTCGTCAGCTAAGGGCTCGAATAGACACGGAGATCGCGGAGAGGGCGGAGATCACGGAGGGGGTATTTCTCCCAGTGCCCTCCGCCTCCTCCGCGATCTCCGTGTCTGACTTCTGAAATCTGAGTGGACAACACGCAGATCAAGTTAGGATGGATCCATGTCCCATCCGGATTACTACAAGATCCTCGGTGTGCCCCGCAGCGCCTCGGACGAGGACATCAAGAAGGCCTACCGGAAGCTGGCCCGCAAGTACCACCCGGACCTGAACCCCGACAACGCGGCCGCGGAGGCCAAGTTCAAGGAAGTGAGCGCCGCCAACGACGTGCTCGGGGACCCGGAGAAGCGGAAGAACTACGACACCTACGGCGACCCCGCGGGTCCGGGACAGCAGGTGCCCCCGGGCTTCCAGGGCGGCGGCTTCGATCAGGGGGGCTTCACCTTCGACTTCGGCGACCTCTTCGGGGGCGGTCGATCCGCCCGCACGGGACCGGTGAAGGGCGAGGACCTGCACCACGGGGTGCGCCTCACTTTCCGGGACGCCTTCGAGGGCAAGCGCCTCACCCTCAACATCCAGCGCAGCGAGCCCTGCATGGGCTGCCGCGGCACCGGCGAGCAGGACCGCAAGAAGGAGACCTGCCGCAGCTGCGGCGGCAAGGGCAAGACCGGGGGCGGCATCTTGGGCTTCTCCCGGCCCTGCCCCGACTGCGGGGGCCGCGGTCAGGTGGCGCCCAGCTGCCCCGACTGCCGGGGCACCGGCCGCCATGGGAAGACGGAAACCGTCACGGTACAGATCCCCCCGGGCGTGGAGGATGGGGCCAAGCTCCGCGTCGGGGGCAAGGGCGAGGCGGGCCGCCGCGGCGGCGGGCCCGGCGACCTCTTCCTCCAGATCAACGTGGAGGCGGATCCCCGCTTCGAGCGCAAGGGCCCGAACCTCCACCTGCAGATGCCCATCTCCTTCAGCGAGGCCGCCCTGGGCGCCAAGGTGGAGGTGCCCACGCCCGATGGGCACGCCACCCTGAAGGTCCCCCCCGGCGTGCAGCCCGGCACCAAGCTCCGCATCAAGGGCCAGGGCATGCCCGTGCCCCGCAGCGACCAGCGGGGGGACCTCTACGCCGAGGTGGTGGTGGTCACCCCGCAGATCCAGGATGAACGCAGCAAGGAGCTGCTCCGCGAGCTGGGCGAGCTCAACGATGCGGCCCTCCGGCAGCAGCGAGGGAACCATGGCTAAAGATCCCCGCATGGGCGCCTACATGATCGGCGTCGTGAGCACCCGCTACAACGTGCACCCCCAGACCCTCCGCATGTATGAAAAGGAGGGGCTCCTCACCCCTTCCCGCACGGAGGGGAAGACCCGCCTCTACAGCGACGAGGACCTGGAGCGCCTGGAGTTCATCCTCAACCTCACCCGGGACCTGGGCGTGAACCTGGCCGGTGTGGAGGTGGTGCTCACCCTCCGGGAGCGCATGCACCAGATGCAGCAGGACCTGGAGCGGCTCGTGCAGGTGATGGAGGCCCACGGCCTCTCCCACCTGCCCAAGCCCACGGGCACGGGTCTGGTGAAGCTGCCGCCCCAGGGACTGCGCAAGCGCTAGGCCGCGGGCCGAGGCCCCCAGGCCTCGGCCAGCCGGGAGGGCTGGAGCTTCTCCCCGAGGGTGAAGAACTCGCAGAGGCTCATGATCAGGGGCCGCCACTTCATTGGGTCGATGTAGGTCTCGGTCCCGGCCATGCGCAGGTCCTCCTCCAGGTGCACCCGCAGGATGGCCGCTTCGAAGGCCAGGAGGTTGCTTTCGGCGGGGCCGATGCCCTGCACCGCTTCGATGCGGGCCTCCAGCTGCACGGGGCACTCCGCGATGCGGGGGGCCCCCACGAGGTCGGCGGGCTGGGGGGTGAGCCCGGCCAGCCCGAGCTTGTCGGCCTCGTGCCGGTAGCCCATGCGGGCCTTGTAGTCGGGCACCGGATCCCGGCCGGTGGTCAGGGCCAGGCGATCCACCGCGTCCACCAGGTCCGCCGAAGGGAGGTTCAACACGCAGGACCGCTCGCGGAGCAGGTTCTCGGCGGTCTGGGACCACCGGCTCAACCCGAGCATGCAGGACTTCCCCAACCACCAGGCGGAGGACATGGGCGCCAGGTTGGGGGTGCCATCCGCGTTCAGGGTGCTGATGAGCACCACGGGGGTGCCGAAGTAGAGCATCTTGGGGTCGATCACCTGGTGCATGGCGCGTGCCTCCTGAACCCAGGGTGGGGCGGGGGGCCCGGGGCCATCGACCCGGATCTTGCGGCGATCCTGCCCAGTGGCACGAGGGAAGGTGCCCCGCCGGGGGACCCTGCCCTTTGCTATGCTGAGCCTTCCTCCCTGGTGACCCCTTGCCCCTCCGGCATCTCGAAGAGCGCGCGCTCGACAAGTACTTCGACTCCATCCGCCACCTGCCCTTGCTGACGGCGCAGGAGGAGCGCATCTACGGGCACCTCTGGCAGGACGAGCGGAATCCGGAGGGCCTGCGCAAGCTGGTGGAGGGGAACCTCCGGTTCGTGGTGAAGGAGGCCCGCAAGTTCGAGGGCATGGGCCTGGACCTGCTGGACCTCATCTCCGAAGGCAACCTGGGGCTCATCGAGGCCGCCAAGCGCTTCGACCCGACCCGGGAGAACAAGTTCCTCACCTACGCCTCCTGGTGGGTGCGCCAGAGCATCTTCCACGCGCTGGCGGAGCACGGCTCCAAGATCCGCCTGCCCCAGAAGGTGGCGGGGCACCTGGTGCAGCTCAACCGCCTCACCCAGAAGCTCACCCAGGAGATGGGGCGCACCCCCAACCTCATGGAGATCGCCCTGGCCTCCAACCTCAGCGAGGAGGAGGTGGAGCGGCTCCAGCTGCTGCAGCAGACCACCACCACCGTGAGCACGGAGCAGGGGCTCGGCGACACGGACCTCACCGTGGGCGACAGCCTGGAGCAGGCGGTGGAACCCAGCGCCATGGAGGCCCTGGACCAGGAGGCCTTCCACACCCAGATCGAAGCCTCCCTGGACAGCCTCTCCGAGAAGGAGCGGCTCATCATCTGCAAGCACTTCGGGCTCCACGACCACGAGCCCATGACCCTCGAGCAGATCGGCCGCAGCTTCGATCCCCCCATCTCCCGGGAGCGGGTGCGCCAGCTGGAGGAGCGCGCCTTCGCCCGGATCCGCGAGCGCCGCCGCGAAGTGCTCGGCCAGTTCCTGCGGAGCCCCCGGGAATGAGCATCTGGCGGGGGCGGAAAGCCATCGATGGGAACGTCCTCCCGACGGGGTGGTGCAGCGGGCGTCCATCATGAGGGGGCGTCCGGATTGCCCCCACTGCCAGGGGTCCGGGTTCCTGGTGGATCCCGATCCCATGCGCCCGGCCCGGGTCTGCCCCTGCACCAGGGAGGCGCGGCCCGAGGTGGCGGCCATGCAGTTGCCGGCCCGCTACCGGGAGGCCACCTTCACCAGCTTCTGGAAGTGGTGGAGCAAGGAATACGCGACCGGGCAGGTGTCCCGGATCGTGGGCGGCATGGAGGACCTCCACCAGGCCCTGGCTGCACCGTCCGACGTCGTGGGTGAGCTGCCGCAGCGGGACCGCCTGGAGAAGCTGCTCGCCACGGCGGAGAAGAACCTGGAGCACGGGGTGCGGCCCCTGGGCGCCGAGGACCTCCTCCACTGGGCCACCAAGGGCCGGCACCGGTTCCGGGGGGGCTGGGAGCTCTGGTGGATCCATGGGCCGGTGCAGAGCGGCAAGACCACCCTGGCCGTGGCGGCGCTGCGGGCCTGGAGCGAGCGCACCGGGCAGGCGGGGCGCTTCGTGAGCGTGCGCACCCTCTCGCAGCAGGTGAAGAACACCTACTTCGACACCCGCAGCTGGCAGAACCAGGACTTCATGAGCGTGCGCGACCTGCTGGATCCCCTCAAGGATCAGGCCCTGCTGCTGCTCGACGAGTGGGATTGCCTGGATGCGGATTCCCGCGTGGCATCGGCCTTCGCGGAGCTGCTCACCCACCGCTACCATGAGGGGCTCCCGACGATCCTCACCTCGGTGCCCCATCCCGAGTCCCTGGCCCAGCGGGACAACTACGCCTTCGCCCGCATGGGCGACGCGAGCCTCCTCAAGCGCCTGGAGGGCGCCGACCGGGTGGAGATGACCCCCGCCCTTGCCTGGTGGCTCGACCGGCTCTGAGGCGATCCGCGCCCTGCTCCTGGAACCCCCGTGAACACCCTCCTCCGCGCCCTGCTGCGCTTCCACCTCCGACGCCCGGCGAGCCTCTGGGTGGTGGTGGGACTGCTCACCGTGGGCCTGGGCCTGGGGGCGCGCCAGGTGCAACGGCAGCTGGACCTGCTGAGCGTCCTCCCGGTGGACCACCCGGCCGTGCGCGCCAACCTGGAGGCCGGGGTCGGCCAACAGGAATTGCTCTGGCTGGTGGCCGAGGGGACCGAGGCCAACCTCGAAGCCCGGCGCGCCTGGGCCGAGGGGCTCGTGGAGCGCCTGTTGGAGCGCAGCGAGATGCCGCTGAACGGACTGGCAGCGGAGGGCCGCCTGGCGGATCCCGTGGTGCGCCCCGGGGAGCCCGGCCTCTCCCCGTGGCCGGCCCTCCTGGCGGTGGGGGCTCTGCCCGATGGGGATCCCCTCGTGGGCCGGGCCACCACGGAGACCCTCTACGCCCTGGCCCCGGCCTGGCTGGGGGATCGGCTCGCGCCCCTGAACGACCCCCTCGAGCTCCAGCGCCGCCTCGCGGCCACCGCCAAGGCCCTCGGGTCCCCGAATCCCGTGGAAGCCACCCTGGCCCGGCTGGATCCACTGGGCCTGCGCAGCCTGGCCCCCCAGGGAAGCGAAGGCATGCAGAAGGCCACGGAGATGGCGCGGGCCTTCACCCTGAAGCTGCGGACCGGGTACCTGGAAAGCAAGGACGGCCACCTCATCCTCCTGCCGGTGGTGGCGAGCTTCCCCACCTCGGACACGGGGAGCACCCTCCGGGCCCTGAAGTGGCTGGGGGACGGCGCCCCTGCGGAGATGCCGGCCCGGAGCCGCCTCGCCGAGGTCACCACCGCCCTCGGGGCACGTGCCGACCGGTCCTTCGCCGTCCAGGTGACCGGGGCCCATGCCATCACGATCTACGAGAGCCAGCGCCTCACCCATGAGGTGCTCATCTCCCTGGGCCTCAGCTTCCTCCTCATCGGGCTCGTCTACTGGATCGGCTTCCGCACCTTGGCCGGGTACGGCTTCGTGATGGTGCCGCTGCTGGTGGGCATGCTCTGGGCCCTGGGGGCCACGGGCTGGGTGCTGGGCCGCCTGAACCTCATGGCGGCGGGCTTCGGCGCGGTGCTGCTGGGCGTGGGTGATGACGTGGGCATCCTCCTCTTCAGCCGCTATGTGGAGGAACGTCAGCGGGGCGCCTCCCGCCTCCGGGCCCTCCGCGGCATGCTCCTGGGCACGGGGCCCGGCGTGGTGGCGGGGGCCCTCACGGTCATCGCCGCCTTCGCCTCCCTGGCCTTCACGCCCTTCCCGGGACTGCGGGATCTGGGCATCACCACGGGCCTGGGGCTCCTGTGCTGCCTCATCGCCACCTTCCTCCTGCTGCCGGCCCTCCTGCTGTGGCGGGACCGGGGCCAGGGCGCCTTCGCCCCCAAGGCCGCGGAACCGGCGCCGGCCCCACCGGCCACCTGGAAGCCCAAGGTGGCCCTCGCCGCGTTCGCCCTCGCCCTGCTGCTCCTGCCGCGCGTGACCTGGGAGGAGGACCTCCGCCGCTTCCGCGCCTCCGGCAACCCGGCGCTGGCCCTGCAGGAGCGGCTGGCCAAGGTGCTCGGCGCCAGCCTCCAGCCCCTGGCCCTGCAGCTCTCGCTGGACCATCCCGACCAGCTGCCCGCCCGCTGGAACCGCCTGGCGCCGCTCCTGCGCGCGGAGGGCCTGCCCATTCCCGATTGGCAGCAGCCCTCGGCGGAGCTCCGCCTCGCCCTCGCCAGCGAGACCTGGCGGCGGCAGGTGCTGGAAGCCGCGGCCAAGGCGGGCCTGGACCCGGCGGGCCTGGAGCGGCCCCTCCAGGCCCTGGGTCTGGCGGCCTCGGATCCGGCCCAGCCGGTGCTGGCGCTCCAATCCCTCCTGCCCCGGGCGGACGTCTCCGTGCAACCCAAGGGCACTTTCCTCGCCCCCAAGCCTGCGGTCGCACCCCCGACCCCGGTGCTGAACCTCCCCCTACGCCTCGATGAGGCCGCCCAGGATCGGCTGGCGGCCAAGGTGGAGGAGGGCGGCGGCCGCCTGGTGGGCACGCGGCCCCTCTTCCGGGCCGTGAAGGCCATCGCGTGGCAGAGCGTGCAGTCCGCGGTGCTCCTCACCCTGGCGGGGGTGCTGCTGGTGGTGGGCCTCTTCGGCCGCTCCCTGCGCTTCGCGCTGCTGGCCCTCCTGCCCCTGCTGGCCAGCCAGGCCGGAGCCCTGGGCATCCTCGGCGCCACCGGGGAACCGCTCACCTTCCTCAGCCTCATGGCCGTGCCCATCGCCCTGGGTGTGAGTGTGGATACGGCCTTCAACCTGCTGCACCGGGCGCGCCAGGAGGCCCATGCCTCCGCCAAGGTGGCCCGGGTGAACGCCGTGTGCGCCGGCACCACCCTGGCCGGCTTCGGTGGCCTGGTCTTCAGCGGCTACCGCGGGCTCCGGGGCCTCGGCCTCGCGTGCCTGGGGGGTGTGGCCCTCGCCCTGCTGCTGACCCAGTGGCTCCTCCCTGCGATCCTGGAGCGATGGCCCCTGAAGTCCCGAATCCCCTCCAAGCCCTGATCGAGGCCCGCCTGGCCGAAGGCCCCCTGCCCGCGGCCGAGGTCATGGCCCTGGCCCTCTACCACCCGGCGCACGGCTACTACCGCCGCGCCGAAGGTCCCTGGGGCTTCGAAGGGAAGGACTACTACACGGCCCTGGACCTGGGTCCCCTGCTGGGCCAGGCCCTGGCCCACCGCTTCCGGGAGGCCTGGTCGAAGCTGGACCGACCCGCCACCTTCACGGTGCTGGAGCCTGGGGCCGGGCGGGGTTGGCTGGGCCGGGATGTGCTGCGCGCCGCGGCGGATCTGGATGGCGACTTCGCCGCCGCCCTGCGCTACCTCCACCGGGACGACAACCCCGCCGCCCGCGGCGCGGCGGAGGCCGCCTTGGCGCCCTGGCTGCCCACGGGGCAGGCCCGCTTCGTCACTGAAGCCGAAGCCCTCGATCCCTTCACCGGCGCCGTGCTGAGCAACGAGCTCTTCGACGCCCTGCCCGCCCAGCCGTGGCGCTGGGATGGGGGTCGGTGGGTGCGGGAGGTGCTCACCGCCCAAGGTCCCGAGTGGCACGCCGCGGAGCCCTGCGCGGCCACCGCCTGGTTCGAGGGCCACACCGATGGCCTGGAGCCCGGCGACGGCAGCATCTGGGCCGAGGGGCTGCCTGCTCTCGTGGCCGGCTGCACGGCGCCCCTGCAGCGGGGCCTCTTCCTGGCCATCGACTACGGCGAGCGCGCCGACCGCCTCCTGGCCAAGGGCGCCGACCTCCGCCGCTACAAGGGCCACACCGTCGATGGGAAGTGGTGGGAGGACCTGGGCACCACGGACCTCACCGCCGATGTGGACTTCTCCCGCCTCGAAGCGCTGCTGGATGAGGCCGGTCTCGAAAACCTCGGCCACCAGGAGCTCTCCCGCTGGATCCGCACCCACGCCCCCCTCATGGACTGGGAGCAATCCTGGCTCGCCCTCCCCGCCGCCGACCGCATGAAGCGCATGGAGAACCTCCTGCAGCTCACCCTCCCCGGCATGATGGGCAGCCGCTTCCGGGTGCTGGAGGGGTGGCGGGGCTGAGGGCAGGGGCCAACTGCGGCCGGACGGCCCTGACATCCCGTAGGCTGATCCCGGAGCTCCTTCCCATGCGAACCGCCTTCCGCACCCTCCTCCTGGGGTCGATGAGCCTGTGCCTGGTGGCGCAGGAGAAACCCATCGCCTTCACCCATGCGCGCCTCCTCACGATGGAGGGCGCGGAAATCCCCGATGGCACCCTCGTGGTGCAGGGCGGGAAGGTGGTGGCCGCCGGCAAGGTGGCGATCCCGGCCGGGGCCGAGGTGCGTGACCTGAAGGGCAAGTGGATCATGCCCGGCCTCGTGGACAGCCACAGCCACATCTCCCAGTCGGGCGGGGCCGACGGCAGCGCACCCATCCAGCCCGAGGTGCGCATCTCGGATGCGTTGAACGTGCGCAGCTCGGGGGTGATGAAGGCCCGCAGCGGTGGCATCACCACCGTGAACGTGATGCCGGGGAGCGGCCACCTGCTGAGCGGCCAGACCATCTACCTGAAGCTGCGCACCGGTGCGACGGTGGATGACATGGCCATGGGCCGGCTGGGGGCGGGCTACCTGGGCGGACTGAAGATGGCCAATGGCACGAACCCCCGGCGGCTGGGGCCCACTGCCCCGAACTTCCCGGGCTCCCGGGCCAAGAGTGCGGCCCTCGTGCGCGAGCAGTTCGTGAAGGCCCAGGAGTACCAGCGGAAGATCCAGGGCGCGGGCGGCGATCCCAAGAAGCTGCCGGAGCGGAACCTGGGACTGGAGATCCTGGTGGAGGTGCTGGAGGGCAAGCGGGTGGTGCACCACCACACCCACCGCCACGACGACATCCTCACGGTGCTCCGCCTCCAGAAGGAGTTCGGCTTCAAGGTGGTGCTCCACCACCTCAGCGACGGCTGGATGGTGGCCGACGAGATCGCCAAGAGCGGGAACCCCTGCAGCGTGATCGTCATCGACAGCCCCGGGGGGAAGCTGGAGGCCAAGGACGCGCGCCTCAGCACCGGCGGCGCCCTGGAGCGGGCGGGGGCCCTGGTGGGCTTCCACACGGATGACGGGGTCACCGACAGCCGCTGGTTCCTGCGCGCGGGGGCCTTGGCCGTGCGGGCGGGCATGACCCGCGAAGGGGCCTTGAAGGCCATGACGATCAACAACGCCAAGATGCTGGGACTCGAAGAACGGGTGGGCAGCCTGAAGACCGGGAAGGACGCGGACTTCCTGATCCTTTCGGGGGATCCCTTCAGTGTGTACACCCACGTGGAGGAGACCTGGGTGGAGGGCACGCGGGTCTTCGACCGCGCCAACCCCGAGCATCGGAAGTACGCCACGGGCGGCCTCGGAGCCACCCACGACAGCGCGGATCCCACCTGGATCCTGGCCCTGGAAGCGGAGGAGCTGTGATGACCCCCAAGACCTCCCTCCTCCTGCTCCTGGTGGCCGGCGCCCTCAGCGCGCCTCTGACGGCGCAGGCGCCGTCCGGGACCCATGGGCAGAGCCTGGCCGTGCGCGCCGAGAAGCTCTACACGGGCCAGGGCGCCCCCATCGCGGATGGCGTCGTCCTCATCGAGGGCGGCAAGGTGAAGGCCGTGGGTCCGGCTGCCTCCGTGAAGCTGCCCGCGGGCGTGAAGGTCCGCACGGCCAAGGTGGCCATCCCCGGACTCGTGGACGCCCACGGCACCGCCGGCTTCTCCGGACTGCTCAACCAGCCCCACGACCAGGAGCAGGTGGAGCGCAGCGCCGCCATCCAGCCGGAGCTGCGGGCCGTGGACGCCTACAACGGCCGCGACCCCCTCATCGACTGGCTGCGGGACCATGGCGTCACCACCCTGCACACCGGCCACGGCCCCGGCATCCTCGTGGCCGGTGAGACCCTGATCGTGAAGACGGCGGGGGACGAGGTGGACGTGGCGGCCCTGCGCCCCGTGGCCATGATCGCCGCGACCCTCGGCGATGGCGCCAAGGCTCCGGAACCCGCCAAGGCCCCGGGCACCCGGGCCAAGGCGGTGGCCATGGTGCGCCAGGCCCTGGTGGACGCCCAGGAGTACACGAAGAAGCTGGCCACCGCGGAGAAGGGCAAGGAGCCCGCCCGGGACCTCCGCAAGGAGGCCTTCGTGGCCGTGCTCAAGGGGGAGCGCCCCCTCCTGCTCACCGTGAACCGGGAGGCCGACATCCTCGCGGCCCTGCGCATCCGGGAGGAGTTCAAGATCCCGGTGGTGCTGGATGGCGCGGCGGAGGCCCACCTGGTGCTGCCCCAGATCAAGGCGGCGGGGGTGCCGGTGATCCTCCATCCCTCCATGGCCCGCGCCAATGGGGAAGCGGAGAACCTCAGCCTGGAGACCGCGGCCAAGCTCAAGGCCGCCGGGATCCCCTTCGCCCTGCAGAGCGGCTTCGAGGGCTACGTGCCCAAGACCCGCGTGGTGCTCTGGGAGGCGGCCATGGCCGCCGCCAACGGCCTCAGCTTCGAGGAGGCCCTGGCCAGCATCACCCGTGACGCCGCCAAGATCCTCGGCGTGGCCGATCGCGTGGGCACGCTGGAGGTGGGCAAGGATGGCGACGTGGCCTGCTACGACGGCGACCCCTTCGAGTGGACCACCCACTGCACGGGCACCGTGATCCAGGGCCGCGTGGTCAGCGAAGGCGAGCGGAACTGAACCTCAGACCTTGTCCAGGGCGGCCTTCCCGCCGCCCTGGCAGGCGATGAAGAGGAAGCAGAAGGCGTAGAGCAGGGCCAGCTCGCCTTCGTTCACCGCCGGGAAGAGGCCGCGGCCCAGCTGGAACTTCCAGTGGAACTGGGTGTAGGCCACGGCCATGGTGCCGCTGGCCAGGAAGGCGGCCCACCGGGTACGCCAGCCCACCATCACGGCGAGCCCAGTGACCAGCTCGATCAGGCCGCCGATTCCGATCTGGGAGAGGAGGGCCGGTTTCGTGGTCGCGAAGAGCCCGAAGACCTTCTGGGCGCCGTGGAAGGCGAAGCAGAAGCCCGCGACGATGCGGAGCAGGGCGTAGGTGGAAGCGGTGTGGCGTTCGAGGGCGCGCATGGGAGTCTCCGTCCCCAGGATGAAGGTCGGGTCGGGGTTGTTCACGTGGGTGGGGTGGATGGCTGGGTCCACGGGGCGGAGAAAACTTCAAACGAAGGGATTGACAGCGACGCGCCGAATCCCGCAGACTCTCGAACTCCCAACCGCGGGTCGAACCCGCCTTCGAATGGAGCCTTCCGTGATCCGCCTCATCCTCCCAGCCCTGCAGCCCGCGGCGTTTGCCGACGCGATGCTGCGCCGCGCCGGGGTGGATTTGGCCAATCCGGCAGGCGGCGAAGGTTCCCACGCGGACCGCAGCTTCCAAAGCTGCACCACTCCCCACTGAGGCGGGCCCTGGAGACATAGGGCGCCGGGTCACGACCAACCGCCCTGTTCCCCGATGCGGCCGAGCCCTCGGCGCATCCTCCCGGGACCCCATCCCCGCGCGGCCGAGGCCGACGCGGGCCCCCCTCTTTGACAACCGCATAGCTGTACCCGTTTTTCCGTTCTGAATCGGGACGGGACCTGGATCTCTGCCCCTCCGGCAGCGGCGCCGAAACCATGACGCGCCGCACCGGCCCCTGGCGGACCCGGGCCCGTTCCACCCCATCGGGCGGGGGCCTGCGGGCCTCCGCGCCCAACCCTCGGGGCATGCCGTGGTGGATCCGCGGTGGCCAAGGTGCCAACCCCGAACCAAAACCAAGACACGGAGAACGCGGAGGGAATGGAGCACACAGAGGGGAGAAACCCCTCGGTGTTCTCCGCCTTCTCCGCGATCTCCGTGTATTTCTCCCCCCGATCCCATCCTGAAGAAAGGAGGCCCCATGGCCATCTCCGTCCTCCGGGGCCCCTCGGTCCCCATCCACCTCTGGACCCCCGTCCAGGAGGTCGAGAGCGAAGCCCTCGACCAGCTCAAGCGCATCGCCGCCCTCCCCTGGGTGTTCAAGCACGTGGCCGTGATGCCCGACGTGCACCTCGGCAAGGGGGCCACCGTCGGCTCCGTCATCGCCATGAAGGACGCCGTGGCGCCCGCCGCCGTCGGCGTGGACATCGGCTGCGGCATGGCCGCGGTGAAGACCAACCTCACCGCCGCCAACCTGCCGGAGTCCCTGCGGGCCCTGCGCCTCGACTTCGAGGCCGCCGTGCCCGTGGGCTTCAACCAGCACAAGGAGGTCCTCCCCTTCGCTGAAGGCCTGTCCCTCTGGGCCGCCTTCGAGGACCTCGATGCCGGCGTGCAGGACGCCTTCGCCAAGGCCCGGCGCCAGCTGGGCTCCCTGGGCGGGGGCAACCACTTCATCGAGCTCTGCCTCGACCAGGACCAGGGCGTGTGGCTCATGCTGCACTCCGGGTCCCGGAACATCGGCAACCTGCTGGCCCAGATCCACATCGGCGTGGCGCGCAAGCTCACCCACAATGCGGGTCTGCCCGACCGGGACCTCGCCGTGTTCCTGGCCGGCACGAAGGAGATGGCGGCCTACCGCCACGACCTCTTCTGGGCCCAGTCCTACGCCTTCGCCAACCGCGAGGCCATGCTGACCCTCCTGAAGGCCGTGCTGGTGGACCACTTCCCCGA
>JBGASN010000072.1:0-15155 GCA_044229665.1 Holophagaceae bacterium | reverse complement strand
GCCTTTGAACCCGTGCTCGACTACGTGGTGGTGAAGATCCCCCGCTTCACCTTCGAGAAGTTCCCCACGGCCCAGGCGGTGCTCGGCACCCAGATGAAGAGCGTGGGCGAGGTCATGGCCATTGGCCGCTCCTTTCAGGAGGCCCTGCAGAAGGCCGCCCGCAGTCTCGAGGAGGGCCACCCCGGCCTCGTGGGCGCCCTGGAGGGCAAGCTGGACCTGAGCCGCCTCCGGGAGCACCTGCTCATCCCCGGGCCCCAGCGCCTCTTCTGGCTCACCCACGCCCTCAAGGCGGGCCACACCGTGGAGGAGCTGCACCGCCTCACCAAGGTGAGCGTGTGGTTCCTGCGGGAGATCGAGGAGATCGTGATCCTCGAGGGGCGTCTGCGCGGCTTCAGCGTGGACCGCCTGCCGGAGGAGCTGCTGGAGAAGGCCAAGCGCGCCGGCTTCAGCGATGGCCAGATCGCCACCTTCTGCGGCGGGTCCGACTGGGAGGTGAAGAAGCGCCGCCACGCCCTGGGCATCCACCCCGTGTACAAGCGGGTGGACACCTGCAGCGGCGAGTTCGTGGCCGAGACCCCCTACCTCTACGGCACCTGGGAGTACGGCGACGCCAGCGAGGCCGCGCCCTCGGACCGCCCCAAGGCCATCGTGCTGGGCAGCGGCCCCAACCGCATCGGCCAGGGCGTGGAGTTCGACTGCTGCTGCGTGCAGGCGGTGGAGGCCATCCGGGCTTCGGGCGTCGAGGCGATCCTCATCAACTGCAACCCCGAGACGGTGAGCACCGACTTCGACACCAGCGACCGCCTCTACTTCGAGCCCCTCACCCACGAGCACGTGAAGAGCGTGATCCGCCGCGAGGGCAGCAACGGAAACCTCCTGGGCGTCTTCGCCCAGTTCGGCGGCCAGACCCCCCTCAAGCTGGCGGGTCGGCTCGACGCCGAGGGCGTGAAGCTCCTGGGCACCCCCCTGCAGGCCATCAACGACGCGGAGGACCGCGAGCGCTTCGGCAAGGTGCTCCAGAAGCTCGGCATCCCCGTGGCCAAGTGGGGCATGGCCTCCAGCCTGGAGCAGGCCCGGACCATCGCCCACGACATCCAGTACCCCGTGATGGTGCGGCCCAGCTTCGTCCTCGGTGGCCGGGGCATGGCCGTGGTCTTCGACGACGAGGGCCTGGAGAAGTACCTCCGCGAGGCGGCGGCCGTGAACGAGGACCAGCCCGTGCTGCTGGACCGCTACCTGGACGGCGCCCAGGAGCTGGACGTGGACCTGGTCTGCGACGGGGCCCGGGTGGCCGTCGCCGGCGTCATGGCCCACATCGAGGAGGCGGGCGTCCACAGCGGCGACAGCTTCGGCGTCTTCCCCCCCCTGGGCGTGGATGCCCAGGTGCTGGAGACCGTGAAGGCCCAGAGCCGCCAGCTGGCGCTGGAGATCGGCGTGCGCGGCCTCATGAACCTCCAGTGGGCCGTGAAGGATGGGGTGGCCTACTGCCTGGAGGCCAACCCCCGCGCCAGCCGCACCGTGCCCTTCATCAGCAAGGCCACGGGTCAGGACTGGGCCGGCATCGCCGCCCGCATCGGCCTGGGGCAGAGCCTCGACCAGCAGGGCGTGAAGGACGGCGAGCCCCTGGCGGTGGCCGTGAAGGGTGTGGTCTTCCCCTTCGGCAAGTTCCCGGGCGTGGACCCGGTGCTGGGCCCCGAGATGAAGAGCACGGGCGAGGTTACGCCAAGGCCCTGGTGGCCGCGGGCATCCCGCTGCCCCTCAGCGGCACCGTGTTCATCAGCGTGAACGACAAGGACAAGGGCAAGCTGCAGGAGCTGGCGGGCAAGCTCACCAGCATGGGCTTCGGCCTCTGCGCCACCGAAGGCACGGCCCGCCACCTGGAGACCGTGGGCTACAAGGTGCGCCGCATCTTCAAGGTGAACGAGGGCCGACCCCACGCCGTGGACCTCCTCAAGAACGGCGAGATCCAGTGGGTCATCAACAGCCCCCTGGGCCGCGACGCCTTCTTCGACGAGGGCGCCATCCGCAAGGAGGCCCTGCGCCTGAAGATCCCCTGCCTCACCAACATGAACGCGGCCCTGGCGGCTTGCGAGGCCGTGGACACGCTCCGCAGCCAGCTCACGGTGCGGGCCCTGCAGAGCCTGCAGCGCTAGATCGGCTCCGGCCCCTCGCCCTGGGGTGAGGGGCCCGGCGGCTGGGGCGGGGCCGGGGTTGTTCTACGAATTTCTTCGTATACATTGATCCTCGTCCCTCCGAGGAGCTCCCATGAAGGTCCTGCGCGCGTTGCCCCTCCTGCCCAGCCTGCTGGCGGCCCAGCAGCCCCCGGCCCTGCAGCCGCTCCTGGAGGGGCTCCGGACGAAGGCGGGCGTGCCGGCCCTGGCGGCGGCCGTGGTGCGGGACGGGAAGATCGTCGCCATGGCCGTGAGCGGGGTGCGGGAAGTGGGCAAGCCGGAGCCCGTGACCCTGGCCGATCGCTGGGTGGTGGGTTCCTGCACGAAGCCCATGACGCGCCTCCTCCTCAGCCGGTTGGTCCAGGCAGGGAAGCTGCGCTTTGACCAGCCGCTGCCGGAAGCCTTCCCAGGGGTGGCCATGCAGGTGGCCTACCAGAAGGCCACGGTGGCCGATCTGGTGCGGCACACGGCGGGAATTCCGCCCTACACGCGCATCACGCCCCAGCTCACCCCCATCGTCTTCGAGCTGAAGGGGGAGCCCCGGAGCGTCCGGGACCGCTTCGCCGCCCACGTGCTCATGGAGGCCCCCGCCGGGGAGCGGGGCCGCTTCCTGTATTCCAATGCGGGCTTCTCCCTGGTGGGCAACCTGGCCGAGCGGGTGGCTGGGAAGCCCTGGGAGGCCCTGATGGCCCAGGAGGTCTTCGGACCGCTGGGGATGTCCTCCGCGGTGATCGGCCTCGCGGCCGGCCAGGCCGCGGGACCCATGCCCGCCGGGCACGAACGCGAGGGAGAGTCCTTCGCTCCCGCCCGCTTCATGCCGCCCCTGGGGGGGCTCTTCGCACCCGCCGGGGGCGTGGTGCTCACCATCGAGGACTTCGCCCGCTTCGCCCGGGCCCAGGCCGCGGTGGAGGGCGGGAAGGGGGGGACCTTCCTTGGACCTGAGGCCACCGCGGCCTTGCCGGCGTTGCGCCCCGCGGATGAAGGTCCGGCCCGCGAAGGGGCGGTGTTCCTGGGCGGGCAGGGCAGCTTCACGGCGGGGTTCGCGGTGTGGCCCTCGAAGCAGTTCGGCGTGGTGGTGGCCACCAATGGCGGGGACAGCGATGAGGTCTGCGAGGCGGTGGTGGACGCCCTGCGGGCGGCCTATGCGCCGGAGTTGGCGGGCACCCCCAAGCCTCCGCAGGGGCCCCGCCTGGGGATCATGATCCGGGGCGAGGAGGACGGGCAACTCCTCCTCGGCGGGGTGGCCCCGGGCGGCCTGGGTGAGCGCGCGGGCCTGAAGGCCGGGGATCGCATCGCGGCCATCGATGGGAGGCCCATCTCCGAGCTGGGGGGCCCCGACGGGGTGCTGGTGGCCCTGCGCCGACCCGGGGCCAAGCTCCGGGTGCTCCGGGCCGGGAAGGAGCTGGAGCTGGTGCTGCCCACCCCCTGAAGCCGGATGCGAACCGGGCCACCCGAAGGTGGCCCGGTTCGCATCCCGATCCCGGGACTCAGTCGAGCCCGAGGGCCTCACGCACCTGGCGGTGGTGGTCCTTGTGGGCCTGGACGACCTTGGGCACCTCTTCCTGCCACATCCTCAGAAAGTCGGAGGAGGAGATGGTGGGCTTCGGCCCTTCGCCAGGGGTCGAGGGTTCGGTTGAGGCCGGCGAGAACATCGCGCGGGTGCCGGGCTGATGGGTCATGCGGAATGGTCCTTAGATGAGAAAGGTACGCCGTTTGGAGCCGCCAGGCAACGGCCCGTTCATCCGGTTTTTGCCGGCCGGCGACCCCCGTCACAGCCTCCTCACCCTCGGTCACGACGGGGGCGGCGTTCCACCGGGTGCGCACGTGATAGAAGCACAGGCCCTCGTCCTGGAGGGTGGCCAGGCTGAGGAAGGTGTGGGGGGCCCGGGCATGGGTGCGGGCCATGCGGTCCAGGGGCACGTAGCGGCCCTCGCGCTCCGAGCGGTCGAGCATGGCGTAGAGGCTGCTCTCGGGGCTGCGGTCGGCGTAGGCCAGGTGGATCTGGGCCCAGGGCCAGTCGTCTCGGATGCGCCGGATGAGGAAGGTGAGGGCCTCGGGATCCGTGTGCGGGGCATCGAACACGGCGCCGAAGTTGTGGCCCAGGGCCCAGGCGCCCGTGGTCTTGCCGGAGGCCTGGCCGCCCATGAGCAGCAGCACCGGGGTGGAGCCCGCCAGGTGCAGGGCCCGGTCCCGCAGGCGCTTGCCCAGGGTGTTGAGGTGCACCACGGCCCGCCCGTTGGGATCCTCCAGGGCCTCGTAGCCCCGGGTGGGGTTGGCCACGAGGGTGGGCAGGAGGGTGGCCATGAGGTCGGCGTTGACGAGCCGGCCCCCCAGGGTCTCCGGCAGGGCCGCGTAGGCTTCCTCGGAGGCATCCAGGTCCCCGGCCAGGGCGGCCGCTTCGGCTTCCAGGGCGCTCCGGATGGCCGCCCGCTCCACTTCCTCCAGCTCCCAGTAGGAGCGGCGGAGGTGGATGGGCACCTGGTGCCAGGGCAGGGTGGAGGTCATGGCTGCTCCCAGGGTATGGGATCCTGGGGCACCCGGGAGTCCCCATGTCCTCCGTCCAAGCCAAGATCGACGCCTTCCTCGCCGCCGGCCCCTGGGCCGTGATGGGCGCCAGCAGCAACCGCGACAAGTACGGCAACAAGGTGCTGCGCTGCTACCAGCAGCACGGCATGGAGGTCTTCCCCATCAACCCCCGGGCCGACGAGATCGAGGGCCTGAAGGCCTACCCCTCCCTGGCCGCCCTGCCCAAGCGGGTCACGGGCATCAGCGTGATCACCCCCCCGAAGATCACGGAGCAGGTGGTGCAGGAGGCCATCGCCGCCGGCGTGAAGTCCATCTGGATGCAGCCCGGCGCCGAGAGCCCCGCCGCCATCCAGGCCGCCGAAGCCGCCGGCATCGAGGTCATCGCCAACGGCGCCTGCATCCTCGTGGTGGTCGGCTACCGGGAGTGGGACTGAGGGACCGGGCCAAGGCCATGGGGTGTTGGGATCGCGAATAGCGCGAATAAAGGCGCGAATGGCGCGAATGAAAAGGCGGACGGGGACACCCCATGGATCGGGTGTCCGTCTCGCACGGGGTGGCCTCTTCCTTCCTACTGGTCTTGATTCGCGCTATTCGCGCGTTTATTCGCGCCATTCGCGATCCTCTTTTCCACCCCGATCCTCAGCCCCCTTTGGCATGCTCGAAGGGTGAGCGACGCGCCCTTCCTCCTCCTCTTTCCCGGCCAGGCCACCGAGGCCGTGGGCATGTCCGCGGGGTGGACGGCGGACCCGGCCTGGGTCGCCACCCTGGCGGCGGCGGAGGCGCACACGGGCTACCCGCTCTGCACCTGGATGGCCGAGGGGCCCCTGGAGGTCCTGCGGGGCCAGCGCCACGCGCCCTGTGCCGTGCTCGCCCACAGCGTGGGGCTCTTCCGGGCCCACCGGGCGGCGGGGATGCCGCTGCCGGCGGCGGCCACGGGGCACAGCATGGGCTTCTTCAGCGCCCTGGTGGCGGCGGAGGTGGTGCCCCTCGAAGGGGCCCTGGACCTGATCTCCGCCACGGAGGACGAAGGAGAGCGGCGCTTCGGGTCGGGCACCATGGGCATGGCCTTCGCCATCGGGCTCAAGGAGGCGGACCTCCGGCAGCGCCTGGCGGCCTTCCCGGAACTCGAGCTCTCGAACGTGAACGGCACGGCCCAGGGCACGGTCTCCGGACCGATCCCGGCGCTGGAGGCCTTCGTGGCGGCGGTGAGGCCCGACTGCATGAAGGCGGACCTGCTCCCCGTGCGGCATCCCCTGCACTGTGGGCTCATGGCCCCCCTGCTGCCCTTCGTGAAGGACCGCCTGGCCCACGTGGAACCCCGCGATCCCGCCTTCCCCCTGGTGAGCCCCCTGGATGGCCGGGACATCCGGGATGGCTTCGAGGCCTGGGAGGAGGCCATCGTGAGCATCTCGGCCACCATCCACTGGCCCCTCACCGTGGCGGGGCTCCGGGCTTTCGGAGGGCGGGCCTTCGAGTGCGGGTTCGGTCGGCAGCTGGCCGGACTCACGGGCTGGCTGGCCCGGGATCTCAAGGTGGAGAGCCTGCAGACCCCGCGGAACTGGGCGGGGATGGGCGCCATCTGAGCCTGGCTCGGAAATTCCCGATGAACCTCGCGTGACATCTCTGCCGCACCTGGGCTAACCTGGGGCCTGAGTCGGCCCCTACCCATGCCTCCAGCCCACATCCTCTTCGGTGATGCCCTGGCCACGCGCTGCGCGCAGGCCATCTACCGCTGCCTGGAAGAAGTCGGTAGCACCAAGGGCGCCCTCTACCTCAAGGAGCGGGGCACGGGCCTCTTCCATGAGGTCTGTCACTACGGCTGGCCCCGGGGCACCCGCCCCCCCGAGCAGCTCACGGAGCAGCACCCCCTGCTCGTGCGGGTGAGCCGGGAGAAGCGCAGCTTCACGGTGAACGATCGCGAGGACGCCCTCGAGCTCACCGCCTTCGGCATCGGGGAGCGGCCCCGCTGCTTCGTGACCCCCATCTACCTCATGGGCGACCAGATCGGGGTGCTCATCCAGCGGGACCCCGTGAAGGGTGATGCCTTCGATGTGGAGCGGGCCGAGGCCCCCACGCTGCGCATCTGCCACGAACTGGTGGATCTGGTGCGGGAATTCGGGATCTACGGGCCCGCCAAGGTCCCGGATCCGAAGCCCCTTCCCACGGCGGCGGAGCTCATCGAGCAGACCCCCCCGCCCGCGGCCCAGGCCCCCAAGTGGGTGCCCACCACCGATGCCTACCCGGGCATGCCCGAGGTGATCCACACGCCCTCCATCAAGGTGGGCCCCCAGGGCCAGGTGGCCGGGGAGAAGCTCTTCGGCTACGAGAACACCCAGGTGGGATTCAGCGCCCTCCCCTGGGAGGCGGCGGACCGCACCCTCTCCGGCATCATGGCGCCCAGCCGCCCCACCCCGGTGCAGCACCGGAAGCGGGGGATGATGAGCCCCGAGCTGCGGGCCTTCTTCTGGGAGATGGCCAGCCTCATCAGCCAGATCGTGCCCGTGGCCGCGGTGGTGCTCTGGATGGAGGACCCGGAGGAGATCCGGCCCCTCCTCTGCTTCTCCCCCCTGCCCATCAGCGAGAACCTGCAGCAGCAGGTCATGGCCCACGCCACCTACCACCTCACCACGGTGCAGGAGAAGGATCTGCGCGTGGTGGCCAAGGCCGAGATCCCCGAGGGCACCCTGCTGGATGGCGCCTTCGCCACCTACCTGCCCCTGCTCATGAACGAGAGCAGCCATGGGCATGACCTGCTCATGGTCTTCCGGCAGGAGGATCAGCCCTTCTCCATGCCCGAGATGGAGATCATCCAGCGCATGGGCCGGGTGCTGGGGATGCAGCTGGAGGAGGCCCGCCTCCATGAGCGGTACCACCAGGCCTTCCTGAGCGTGAGCCACCGCATCCTCAAGAGCGCCGAGGCCCGCCTGCCGGACCTCCGCAGCCACAGCGTGGCCACGGCCCGTCTGGCCCGGGAGCTGGCCCTCAAGCTGGATCTGCCCTCCGAGGAGGTGGAGGCGGTGTCCATCGCGGCCATCCTCCACGATGTGGGCATGCTGCTGCTGGATCCCGCCCTGGTGCAGAAGCCGCAGCTCACCCCTGAGGAGAAGCTCAAGATGCGCCAGCACCCGGATCTGGCGGCCATCTTCCTCAAGGACCTCCGCTTCCCCTTCGACGTGGTGCGCATCATCCGCCACCACCACGAGCGCTGGGATGGGCACGGCTACCCCGACAAGCTCCGGGAGAGCGCCATCCCCATGGGCAGCCGGATCATCCACGTGATCGAGGCCTACGAGGTGATGACCAGCGGCAAGGGCTACCGCCAGCCCATCGGCTTCCGGAACGCCCTGGACGAGCTGAAGAAGGAGGCCGGAAGCCAGTTCGATGCCTCCGTGGTGGAAGCCTTCTGCGACCTCATGACACGTAGGGAAGGACGGATGTAGCACCCGATCCGGGGGGCCGCATCGGTTACCCTGATCTGGAGGTCCCTTCCATGCACGCCGGCGCACCGCCGAAAGTCCCCTGCCCGACGATCCGCGGCCAGCGGGGGTTCACCATGGTGCTGCTCCTGGCCATGATCGTGGTCATGGGCATCCTCCTCACCATGGCCCGGCCGGCCATCCGGGCGGAGGTCCAGCGGGAGAACGAGGCGGAGCTCATCTTCCGGGGCGAGGCCATCGCGCGGGCCCTGCGGGCCTACAACGCCAAGTTCGGGAAGTACCCCCAGGACCTGGACGAGGTGATGAAGATCCGCCCCCTCCTCCTCCGACAGAAGTACAAGGACCCCATGACCCCGTCCGGGGAATGGGAGTACATCACCCAGGTGCAGCCGGGGGTCACGGGGGAGACCCGGGGCCTCCCCATCATCGGCGTGAAGAGCAAGTGCGACCTGGATGGCTTCAAGCTCTACAAGAACAAGTCCCTGATCAGCGACTGGCGCTTCGTGGCGGATGAGAACGTGCTGGGTGCGGGCGGCGATCGGGGCGCAGGTCAACCGGGCCCCGGGGGCACCCCCACCGGCACCGGTGATGGGAAAACGGGGGACGGCCCTCCGGCGGGACCCCCCAAGTGAGGCGTGAATGCATGTGAAGCGGTTGGTGGCGGCCCTGGTCCTGATGATGGGGGCCCTGCTCCGGGCGGATGAGTTCTCCGACTGGGTTCGCGGTCTGGAAAAGCGCGGGGTCAGGGTGAGCGCGGGCTGCTGGGAGCTGGAAACGGGGAAATCCGTGGACCGGCACCAGGAGCATCTGATGCTCATTCCCGCCAGCACCACGAAGGTGGTGAGCACCTATGCCCTGCTCAAGACCTGGAAACCGGAGTTCCAGCTGGAGACCGAAGTGTGGGGCCAGCTGGCCAACGGCGTGATCGAGGGGAACCTCACCTTGAAGGGCGGGGGCGATCCCTACCTCACCACGGAGCGGCTCTACAGCATGGCCCGCGACCTCCGGGCCATGGGGGTGAAGCGCGTCCTGGGGGAGATCCGCCTCGATCAGAGCGCCTTCGATGATCAGCTCTGGGGGCCGGGCTGGGAGAACACCAGCGCCGATACCACCCCGGCCATCCGGGCCCTGGGCGTGAACTTCGGTCGCAATGCCCAGGGGCGCATCGTGCAGGACCCCGAGCGCATCGCCCGGGAGGAGATCGCCACGGTGCTCCAGGACGTGGGCATCGAGGTGGTCGGGGGCCGGGGGCTGAAGGATGCCCCGGTGAAGCTGTTCGGGTTCCGGAGCCCGCCCCTTCGCATGCTCGTGGGGGATATCAACAAGTTCAGCAATAACTTCATGATCGAGACCCTCACGAAGAAGTTCGGTGAGGGTTCCTGGCCCCGGGGCGTGGCCCGGATCCACGATTTCTACGCCAAGATCTTCGGCCTCGGCCCGGGCCAGCTCTTCCTCACGGATGGCAGCGGGCTCAGCAAGGACAACCGCCTCTCGGCCCAGACCCTGGGCATCGTGCTCCGGGGCGCCTGGTACGACTTCGAGGTGGGCCCCGAGTTCGTGGCCAGCCTGAAGATCATCGGGGGGGAGCCCTTCCGCCTGAAGCACAAGGACGAGAACCTCACCCGCCGGGTGCGGGTGAAGAGCGGCTACCTCGACAACGTGCGCACCTTGTGCGGCTACATCCAGCGGCCGGATGGGCGGTGGCGGGTCTTCGCCATCCTCCTGAACGGTGCCACCCAGGAACCGGACCTCTGGGAGCAGGTGAGCCGGTGGGCGAACTGAGGTCCCACCCCCTTGATATTCATTCCCGCCCTGTCAGGCTCCGATAGGGTTCCCATGGCACGCGTGACCATCCTCGATGACAGCCGGCTCGCCCGCACCTTCGCGGCGGGGGCGCTGCGTGCGAAGGGCATCGACGTCACCGAGCTGGAGCCCGAGAGCCTGCCCCAGGTCATCGAGGCCCTGCGCCTGGAGCTGCCCGACCTGCTGCTGGTGGACCTCCTCATGCCCACCTGCCCGGGCCTGGCCGTGGTCCGCAAGATCCGGCAGGAGGAGGGGCTCAAGGACCTCAAGATCGTGGTGCTCAGCGCCCACCGGGATGAATCCCAGGTGCAGCAGCTCGAGAAGCTGGGCGTTCAGGGCTTCCTCCCCAAGCCCGTGGATGCGAATGCCGTGGGCTACCTGGTGAAGATGGTCCTGGAGCAGGAATAGCCCGCTCACCCTGCGCGTTGGGCGTTTGGGGGAGAAAGGCGGATCGCGAATAGCGCGAATAAAAGCGCGAATAGCGCTAATGAAGAAGGGGTATGCAATGAAGGGATGCCCTTCCCAGTTCCTGGGATCCGTGGTCCCAGGTGGGGTCTTCCTCCTGTTTCTGATTCGGGCTATTCGCGCTTTTATTCGCGCTATTCGCGATCCCAAGGCCCTCAGGTTTGCCGCATCGTCACCTGGGATCGGAACCGCCGGGGGATCGCCTTGCATTGGCGGCGGGGATCCCTCAGGGTTGAGGCATGTCCAAGGGTGAAACGAGGGGCCTCGGCGCCGTCCTGCTGGGGGCCTCCATCCTGGGCTTCGCGGCGATCTTCGTCCGCTGGTCTGTGGCCGGGGGCGCCACGGTGCTCACCACCGGGTTCTACCGCATGCTCTTCGCGCTGCCGGGGACCTTCCTGCTGGCGTACCGTACCGGGGACGTGGCCGGGGATCCCCAGGGGCGCCGGTGGGCCCTGATCGCCGGCGCCCTGTTCTTCGGGGATCTCTGGCTCTGGCATCTGGCCATGCATCACACGGGGGCCGCCAACGCCACCCTGCTGGTGGGCGGGCTCAGCCCCATCTGGGTGGCCCTGTTCTCCTTCGCCTTCCTCCGGCTCCGCTATGGCTGGATGGGCTGGGCGGGTCAGGCCGTGGGTCTGGGCGGCGCCCTGGTGCTGGCCCTCGCCAAGGGCGCCCGCATGGGGGATGGCCAGGGCGAGGTCATCGCCGTGGCCGCCAGCTTCTGTTATGCGGCTTTCACCCTGGCCATGGGCCGGGCCCGCCAGCGGCTCCAGGCCACCCAGACCCTGTTCTGGATGAGCCTCAGCTGCCTGGTCTGCTTCGGGCTCATGGCAGTGGTGCAGGGCCATCCCTTCACGGGCTACACCCCGTCCGCCTGGTGGAGCCTGGTGGGCCTGGGGCTCGTGGTGCAGGTGCTGGCCTGGTGGCTCAACACCTGGGGCTTGGGCCATGTGGAGCCGGCCCTCGGGGCCATCGGCCTCCAGGGCCAGCAGGTGGCCACCATCTTCCTGGCCTGGGGCCTGCTGAACGAGCCCCTCCGCCCCCTGGGCATCCTGGGGGGCCTGGGCATCGTGGCGGGCATCATCATGGTGGCGGCGAGCCCCAAGCGCGTCGCGGCCTGAGCCGACCCTACTCGAAGGCCAGGGTCTCCTGGTCCTCGCGGTAGGCGAAGAGCTCGCCGAAGCGGGCCCAGGCGACGAGGGTCTCGAAGGTGTTCTCCGGATCCTCCTTGGGGAGGCGGGCCACCAGCTCGTGCACGAGGTCCTCCTTGGCCAGCTCGCCGTCGGCGTGCTCCACCATGTCGCGGACGACCCGGAAGAGCTTCAGCTCCAGGAGCTGGGCCTTCCAGAGGTCCTTGCGCTCATCCATGCCGGCGTTGACGAAGCGCTGGCCCAGGGGCGTGAGGATCACCATGCGCTTGGGGGTGTCCACGAAGTCGAGCATCTCCGCGGCCTTCACGATGGGCAGCACCCGCTCGAAGCTCACCTGGGTGTGGGAGGCCACGTTGAAGAGGTCGCTCTTCCCCCCCTGGCCATCGAGGAACTCCAGGAGGCCGAGCACGTGGCCGCTCTGGCAGTGGGGCAGGGGCTCCACCTCGTCGGCGGCGGCATCGGGGCTGAGGGTGGTCACCTGCACGTCGGGGAGTTCCGCGCTGGTGATGAGGTCGTGGAGCTGGTCCACCAGCCGCAGGAAGGCAGGGGACTTGGCATCCCGGGGGCGGGCGAGGGGGACCTCCATCACGGTGCGGATGGTGCCGGGATTGCCGCTCATGATGGCCACGCGATCCGCCATGATGAGGGCCTCCCGGATGCTGTGGCTCACCATCACGATGGCGGAGGGGTTGGTCTCCACGTCCTTCCAGATGTCGTGGATTTCCGCGCGGAGCGCTTCGGCCGTGAGGGCGTCCACCTGGCTGAAGGGCTCATCCATGAGCAGGATCTCCGGCTCCACCGCCAGGGCCCGGGCCAGCCCCACGCGCTGCTTGGAGCCCCGGGCCAGCTCCCGGGGGAAGGCCTCCTCGAAGCCTTCGAGACCCACCTTCTGGATGGCCCCGGCGGCGCGCCGGCGCACCTCCTCCTCGCCGATGCCCCGGGCCCGGAGCACCACGCGCACGTTCTCCTCCACGGTCATCCAGGGCACCAGGGCGAAGTTCTGGAAGACCATGGCCACGTCGGTGTTGAGGCCGTGCAGTTCCTCGCCGTGCTGCCGCACCTCCCCATGGGTGGGGGCCAGGAGGCCCGCCATCACCCGCAGGAGCGTGGACTTCCCGGAACCCCCGGGGCCGATGATGCAGAGGATCTCGTCGTGGCGGACCTCCAGGCGCACATCCTCCAGGGCGCGCTGGGGGGAGCGGCCCGGGCGGGGGAACTGCATCTGCACGGAACGGAGTTCCAGGAGGGGCTGGGTCGTGGTGTTCATGGGAGGACCTTTTCACCGCCAAGGCGCCAAGACGCCAATCAAGCCTAGGAGAGGATGCGGCGACGGATGCCGTTCTTGAAGACCGTCACATTGAAATTCAGGAGGAAGCCCAAGGGAATTCCCGACAGCTTCAGATAAGTCAGCAGCTGGGCCTCATGGATGGGCAGGAGGGCTTCCACCGCCTTGATCTCAAGGATGATGCGGCCCTCCACGAGAAGATCCAACCTCAGTGTGCCTTCAAGCGGGTGGCCTTCGTAGGAGATGGACAGGGGTACCTGCCGCTCAACCTTCACACCTCTTTTCCGGAGCTCGTGACAAAGGCATTCCTCGTAGATCGACTCCAAGAGCCCTGGCCCCATCACGGAGTGGACTCGGAATGCAGCATCGACCACCTCCCGGGCGAGCCGATCCAGCTCCGCCTCAGGTTCTTTCCTTGGCGTCTTGGCGTCTTGGCGGTGAATCCTTTCCATGCTTCACCGATCCAAGGTGTACCGCGTCTCGGCCAGCTTGTAGAGCGGGCCCCAGACGAGGCGGTTGAAAGCGACGACGATGCCCGCCATGAGGAGGCTGGCGGCCGCGAGCAGGGCCATGTCCTGGCCTGCGGCGTGCACCACCTCGGCGCCCAGCCCGAAGGTGGAGAGGGCCTCGGGCTTGGCCTCCACCCACTCCGTGACAATGCTGGCGTTCCAGGCCCCGCCGGTGGCCGTGACCCAACCGGTGACGAGGAAGGGGAACACCGCGGGGAAGTAGAGCGCCTTGCAGCGCTGCCACACGGTGAGCCCGTAGCTCTTCATGGCCTCGTTGAGCTCCTGGGGGATGGCCTGGGCGCCCGCGATGATGTTGAAGAGCAGGTACCACTGGGTGGCGACCATCATGAGGAGCACGCAGCTCACGCCCAGGCCCACCCCCACCTTGCGCAGGGCGAGGATGATGGCCAGGAAGAGCATGCTCCAGGGGAAGCTGGCGGCCACCTGCACCACGCTGCGGAGCCGCTTGGCCCAGGCGGGGTGGAGTCCGATCCAGAGGCCCACGGGCAGGGTCCACAGGGTGGCGAGGCTGGTGGAGAGGAGCACCCGTCCCGTGGAGGCGCCCCCGCTCTTGAGGAGGTGGAGCCACTGGGCCCCGGTCACCTGGGCCAGGAGGCGGAGCAGGCTGAAGGCCCCGAAGACCAGGGCGAGGAGGATCCCGATGAGGGCCCCCATGGCCACCCACCGGGCCTTGGCGCCGGGGCGCTGGAACTGGGCCTCCGCGCTTCGCACCAGGCGATACCGGGGCCGGGTGCGGGCGTGCCGCCGGGCCCGGCGGGCCTCCAGCCACCGCCACAGCCGGGAGCGGCGGAGGAGCCTGAGCAGCCAGCTGTCCGGAGCCTCCACCTCCGCGGACTCGTCCATCTGGAAGCGCTGGGACCAGGCCACGAGGGGCTTCCAGATCACCTGGTCCAGGAGGATGACCACGATGAGCATGGTGAGGATGGCCAGGGCCTGGGCCTTCACGTTCCCCGTGTTGGTGGCCACGTTCATGTAGGAGCCCATGCCCGGCAGCTGGAAGTTCACGGTGGGCGAGGCGAAGGCCTCGGCGGACACGAGGAAGAACCAGCTGTTGGCCACGCTCACCATGGAATTCCACACGAGGCCCGGGGTCGCGTAGGGCAGCTCGATCCAGCGCAGGGTCTGCCACCAGCTGAAGCCGTTCACCGTGGCGATGTCCTTCATCTCCGGGGGGAGGGTCTTGAGGCTCTGGTAGAAGCTGAAGGCCATGTTCCAGGCCTGGCAGGTGACGATGAGCAGGACCGCGGACAGCTCCAGGCCCACGTTGCTCCGGGGGAAGAGCGTGAGCATGGCCAGCAGCACCAGGGGCATGAAGCTGAGCAGGGGGATGCTCTGGAGGATGTCGAGGATGGGCACCAGGATCCGCTCCGCCAGCGGATCCTTGGCGGCCCAGTAGGCCACCACCAGGGTGAAGGAGAGGCTGAGGGCGAAGGCCACCCCGGCCCGCACCAGGCTGAGGAGGAGGTACTTCGGGAGGGCCCAGGCGGAGAGGCTGATCTCCACCACGGGGCGCTGGAGGCCCGTCCACTGCCGGGCCGCGAAGAGCAGTCCCAGCACGAGGCCGGCCATGGCGGCCAGCACGAGCAGGTCCACCCACCGCCGCCACTTCACGGGCGCGGTGAGCAGGTTGGAGGCCTGTCCCCAGACGGTATCGAGGAATTGGATGATCACAGGGGATCCCCGGTGAGGCCGGTCGGGCCGGCTCATGGCGGTGTCGCCGCGCTGGGGGCCAGGATCCGGGTGCGATGGACCGGGAGGCGGGACCTCAGGCGGCGGGCTTCGAGGGA
>JBGASN010000071.1:0-15256 GCA_044229665.1 Holophagaceae bacterium | reverse complement strand
GCTGGTGAAGCCGCGGCCCTCAAGGGCGGCAAGCAAAGAGGCGTCGAGGCCAAGCTCGGCGAAGGTGGGGCTGTTCACGTTGTCTCCCGGGGCGTGTCCCGCTGTCGAAGCCACGTGCTTCCCGGGATGGGCCCAAAGGGAGAGTGTCTCACGGATCACCGGAATCCCCTAGAGAAATAAAGGATGAAGGCAAAAGGATGGAGGATGAACGGAGGCATCCCCTTCATCCTTCATCCTCCATCCCTCATCCTTTTCCCATGACCACCCTGCTGCTGATCCGCCATGGCATCGCCGAAGACTGGCGCTTCGGACATCCCGATGCGGAGCGGGCGCTCACCGAGGAAGGCTGGGAGAAGACCCGGGCCGCCATGCGGGGGCTCGTGGCCCTGGGCCATGTGCCGGACCGCGGCATCAGCAGCCCCTACCGTCGGGCCATGGAGACCATGGCCTGCCTGAAGGAGGCCGCGGGCAACGGCTTTCCCGTGGGCGTGTGGGATGGCCTCACACCCGAGGCGGATCCCGAAGCCGCGGAGGCCTGGCTGCGCACCCTGATGCGTGGGGCCGGGGAGGATGAGCGCCTCGCCTTCACCAGCCACCTCCCCTTCCTGCCGGCCCTGGTGGCCCACCTCACGGGTCGCGACCTGGACATCAAGAAGGCCAGCTGCACGGTGGTGGAATGGATGGGCAGCGGCTGGCGCTTCAAGCACCACTACACCCCGGCCCAGCTGAGGGGCGAGTGATGCGCCCCGGTCGCCCCGAGCCCACCTTCGCCACCCTGGCCTCGGGCCTGCGGCTGCACTACCGGGTGCAGGGGCCCGTGGAGGCGCCGTGGATGGTGCTCCTGAACGGGCTGCTGTCGGACACCACCATGTGGGCCGGCGTGCTCCCCGGGCTCACCCAGCGCTTCCGGGTGCTCACCTTCGACAGCCGGGGGCAGGGTAAGAGCGATGCCCCGGAGGCCGGCCCCTATCCCACGGCCCAGCTGGCCGCGGATGCCTGGGAGCTGTTCCAGGTCCTGGGGATCGAGCGCCCCTGGCTGGTGGGCCTCAGCAACGGCTCGGCCATGAGCCTGGAACTCCTCACCAAGCATCCGGGGGCCTTCGCCGGGGGCATCCTCACCTCCTCCGTGGCCCACATCGACTTCGCCATGGGTCTCAAGGCCGAGCACTGGGCGAGGTGCCTGGAGATCGGCGGACCCCTCCTGCAATTCGACGCCGTGGCCCCCTACCTCTGGGGGGACCGCTTCCTGGAGGCCCGCCACGGGGTGCTCCGGGCCTACCACCAGGCGGTCACGGGGCAGGCCACCCACCACCACGGGGCCCTCCACCAGATCCGGGGCATCCTGGGTTGGGACATCCGGTCCAGGCTGGGGGCGATCCAGGACCCTCTTCTGCTGATGGTAGGTGCGGAAGACCTGCTCACCCCACCTTGGAAGTGCCTGGAGACAGCTCGGTTGATTGGAAATTCCCGATTCGAGATCATTCCTGGGATGGGTCATGCCTACCCAGTGGAAGATCCCAAAGGCTTTGTGGCGCGGGTGCTGGTGCGGAAGACCTGCTCACCCCACCTTGGAAGTGCCTGGAGACAGCTCGGTTGATTGGAAATTCCCGATTCGAGATCATTCCTGGGATGGGTCATGCCTACCCAGTGGAAGATCCCAAAGGCTTTGTGGCGCGGGTGCTGGCCTTCATTACTTGAGGCCTGCAGGTTATTGGCCGATCAGGGAATCCAAATTACAATCAGAGCATCCCCTTCAGTGCTTTGACTCAACCCTTCTTGGGGTCCCCATGGCCAGCAAGACCGCGGCTCCGGCCGTCCAAAGCCTTCAGGAGCTCAAAGAGCTCTCCATCGGCCGCCTGGCGGAGATGGCGAAGGACCTGGGCGTGGAGAACCCCCTGGGGATGAGGAAGCAGGAGCTGGTGTTCAACGTCCTCCAGAAGCAGGCGGAGGCGGAGGGCGGGTTCTTCGCGGAAGGGGTGCTGGAGGTGCTGCCGGAGGGCTTCGGCTTCCTGCGGAGCCCCGATCAGAACTACGTGGCCGGGCCCGATGACATCTACATCAGCCCCAGCCAGATCCGGAAGTTCAGCCTGCGCACGGGCGACACGCTCTCGGGCATGGTGCGGCCCCCCAAGGAGGGCGAGAAGTTCTTCGCCATGCTGCGGGTGGATGCGGTGAACTTCGACCCTCCGGCCCAGGCCAAGGAGCGGGCCCACTTCGACGACCTGGTGCCCCTCTACCCCAAGCACCACCTGAAGATGGAACGGGACCCCGCGGAGCTCAGCACCCGCGTGATGGACCTCATGACGCCCCTGGGCAAGGGCCAGCGCGCCCTCATCGTGGCGCCGCCCCGCACGGGCAAGACCGTGCTGCTGCAGAACATCGCCAACTCCATCACCGCCAACCACCCGGAGGTCTTCCTCATCGTGCTGCTCATCGACGAGCGCCCGGAGGAAGTGACGGACATGGAGCGCAACGTGAAGGGCGAGGTCATCTCCTCCACTTTCGACGAGGCCGCCACCCGGCACGTTCAGGTGGCCGAGATGGTCATCGAGAAGGCCAAGCGCCTGGTGGAGCACGGCAAGGACGTGGTGATCCTCCTCGACTCCATCACCCGCCTCGCCCGCGCCTACAACACCGTGGTGCCCGCCAGCGGCAAGGTCCTCTCGGGCGGCGTGGACAGCAACGCCCTGCAGCGGCCCAAGCGCTTCTTCGGCGCCGCTCGCAACATCGAAGGCGGCGGCAGCCTCACCATCATCGCCACGGCCCTCATCGAGACCGGCAGCCGCATGGACGATGTGATCTTCGAGGAGTTCAAGGGCACGGGCAACAGCGAGATCGTGCTGGACCGCAAGCTCAGCGACAAGCGCATCTTCCCCGCCATGGACATCTTCAAGAGCGGCACCCGCAAGGAGGACCTGCTCATCGAGCCCCCCAAGCTCGCCAAGGTGTGGGTGCTCCGCAAGATCCTCAGCGCCAGCGGCCCCG
This sequence comes from Holophagaceae bacterium, assembly GCA_044229665.1. Taxonomy (GTDB): domain Bacteria; phylum Acidobacteriota; class Holophagae; order Holophagales; family Holophagaceae; genus JAFDVN01. The sequence continues at coordinate 12,271 of JBGASN010000071.1, read as the reverse complement.
CCGAGAGCATGGAGCTCCTCACGGAGCGCCTGGGCAAGGCGAAGAACAACGACGAGTTCCTGGCCAACCTGCAGGACGCAGGCAGGCGCTGATGGATTCCATCGCCGGGCTGCGGGAGATCCCGGAGATCCGGGAGGCCCGCACCCGGATCGTGGAGGCCACCCTCTCCACCTTGATGGGGGCCACGGCCATCGTGGGGGTGATCCTGGTGGTGATCAGCCCCGCGGGCCGGCTGCGGCAGTTCTTCCTCTGCGCCTGTGTCGTGCTCATGTCCTGGGTGGTGCGGCAGCTGGTGCGCCGGGCGGGCTACCGCATCGCGGCCGCCTGTTTCATCGGGATGTTCCTCGCCCTCTTCACCGGGGCGGCCTGGACCGCGGGGGGCCTCCTGGCGCCCGCGGTCCATGCCTTCCTGGTGCTGGTCATCCTGGCGGCCCAGATGCTGGGACGGCGGGCCGGGTACCTGACGGCCGGGGTCGTGGCGGGGCTGGCCTTCGCGCTCGCCTGGGGGCAGGCCCGGGGGGTGATGCCCCCCACCTGGGTGCAGCACACCCCGTGGTCCCGCGCCTGGCTCGTGGTCATCTACGCGGTGATGGTGGCCATCTTCCTGGGGCAGGCCATGCGCACCCTGGAAATGGCCCTGGCCTATGCCGGCCTCGAGATCCAGGAACGCAGGCGCGCGGAGGAGGAGCTTCAGGCGGCCCAGTCCGGTCTGGAGCAGAAGGTGGCCGCCCGCACCGAAGAGCTCGCCCGCACCGTGGCCGAATTGGAATCCCAAGCCGAAGCCCTGAAGGCCGCCCGGGAGGCCCAGTCCCGGTTCCTGGCCCTGGTGAGCCATGAGCTCCGGACGCCCCTGACCTCGGTGCGGGCCAGCCTGGGGCTCCTCACCAACCGGCCCGACTTGCCCGCAGAGGCGCGCCCCCTCGCGGAGATCGCCGAGCGCAACTCCCTGCGCCTCCTCAACCTCACCAATGAGCTGCTGGACCTGGAGAAGGCGGCCTCGGGGCAGTTCGAGGTCCGGCATGAACCCCTGGACCTGCGGGAGCCCATGCACCAGGCCGTGGCGGCCATGGGGGATCTCGCGGCCACGCGGGGTCGGGACCTCCGCCTCCAAGTGCCTCCGGAGGCCGTGCTGGTCCTGGGGGATGGCCCCCGCCTGGAGCAGGTCTGCCTGAACCTGCTGGCCAACGCCCTGCGGCATGCCAAGGGTGGAGGGGCGGTGGAGGTGCGCTTGGAACTGCGCGGGCCCCGCGCCTGGGTGGGGGTCTCCAATCCCGGGGATCCCATTCCGGAGAGTTTCCAGGAACGGATCTTCCACCCCTTCCATCAGCTGGAGTCCGAAGCCGGGACCAGCGGATTGGGCCTGAGCCTGAGCAAGGCGATCCTCGATGCCCATGGCGGGACCATCGGCTACCGGAGCACTCCCGGGGGGGTCACCTTCTGGTTCGAACTGGATCGGGACACCGGGTCGCCGGTGCCTTGAGGGATGGCCTCCCTGGTGGGACATGCCGTGGCCGCGGCCGCCCTGGGGTCCGTGATGCTGGATCCTGAGGAGGGCCTGCAGGCGCGAGGGGTGGGAATGGGGCTGGCCTGCATTCCGGACCTGGATGTGGTGGCCTTCTCGTTGGGCATTCCCTATGCCCATGCCTGGGGCCACCGGGGGGCCACCCACAGCGCCCTGATGGCCATGGGCTTGGGCCTGCTCGCGCTCCGGATCCTGCCTGCGGCGACCACGCCCCGGTCCCGCCTCGGGGCCTACCTGATCCTCGCCACCCTCAGCCATGGCCTCCTGGATATGGCGACTTCGGGTGGGCTGGGCGTGGCCCTCGGGTGGCCGTTGAGTGAAGCGCGCTGGTTCTGGCCCTGGCGCCCCATCCGCGTCTCGCCCATCGGCCTCGGCCCCTTCCTGGGGGTCCGCGGGCTCCGGGTCCTGGCCAGCGAAGCCCTCTGGATCGGGCTCCCCAGCCTGGGGCTGTGGGGGATGGCCCGGATCGCGCGCATCCGGCGCCGCGAATCGTCCGTCAGACCCTGAAGGTCCATGGCCCCCGCCCCCGGGCTCGGGCATCCTGGGCCCATGGCATTCCAACGGGAGCTCGAGGCACTTCGCACCTATCTGGACCAGCAGGAGTACCCCCGCCTCCAGATGATGCTGATGGTGAGCGGCGCGGGGCTCGCCGGCTTCCTCGCGGACGTGGCCCTCCGGCGGGGCTTCGGCCTCGATTCCATGGCCTGGCGCTACGGGCTCTCCGTGCTGGCGGCCTATGGGGTCTTCATCGGCCTCCTGCGCCTCTGGCTCAGCACCCAGGGCGCCGCCCTCTCCGCGGAAACGGGCCTCGATGCAGCGGACGTGGGGAGCGAGGTGCTCGACTTGGAGGGGGGCCCGGGGATGAGCCGAAGCGCCCTCTCCAGCGGGTGGACCCCTTCCGGTTCCCCGGGCGGCGGGGCCTCGGAGGATCGATCCGGGAGCCTGGATCTGGATCTGGACCTGGATGAGGGGGTGGCCATCGCCCTGGTGATCGCCGCGGTCGTGGGGTTGGTGGTCGCCGCGGGTTGGCTGGTGACTCAGGCCCCGACCATCCTGGCGGAGCTGGCCCTGGATGGGGCCTTGAGCGCGGGGCTCTACCGGCGGTTGCGGAAGGCCGATCCCCCCAGCTTCCTGGGCACCGTCCTCCGGCTCACGGTGACCCCCTTCCTGGTGGTGGGCCTCCTCATGGCCGCGGCGGGTTGGGGCCTTCAGGCCTATGCGCCGGAGGCGCACACCCTGCGCGGCGCCTACGAGCACTGGCTGGCCCGCTAGATCCAGGCTGGGAGGGGTCTCCAGGCTCCGGTATCCTGGAGGGCTAGGAGTTTCATGGCCTTCCCCTTCGATCCCTTCCGCATCGGCCCCCTCCAGATCTCCAACGGTCTGGTGATGGCGCCCCTGCATGAGATCACGGACCAGCCCTTCCGGAAGTTCATCCGGGAGATCGGCGGGCCGGGCCTCGTGGTGTCGGAGATGATCAGCAGCGAGGCCCTGATCCGCCATGCGCGCAAGGCCGAGGCCATGATGGCCAGCACGGGGGAGCATCCCTTCTCCATGCAGCTGAACGGCGGCAACCCGCAGAGCTTGGCCGAGGGCGCGCGGCTCTGCGAAGCCGCGGGCGCGGACATGGTGGACCTGAACATGGGCTGCCCCGCCTCCAACGTCACCAAGGGCGGTGCGGGCTCCGCGCTCCTTCGCGATATCAAGCTGGCCGAGGCCTGCGTGAGCGCCATGGTGAAGGCCGTGAACGTGCCCGTGACCGTGAAGATGCGCGCCGGCTGGGACGCCAGCCAGAAGGAGCGGGGGGAGTTCCTGGACTTCCTCAAGATGTTCGAGGCCGTGGGCGTGAAGAGCCTCGCCATCCACCCGCGCACCCGCGCCCAGGGCTACGACGGCCACGCGGACTGGGCCATCATCGCCCGGGCCGTTCAGGCCGGCACCAGCTATCCCATCATCGGCAATGGCGACGTGGTGGAACCGGCCCACGCCTTCCGCATGAAGGAGGAGACGGGCTGCGCCGCCGTGATGATCGGTCGGGGGGCCCTCTACAACCCCTTCATCTTCCGGCAGATCCTGGAGCCGGAGCTGGTGGTCACATCGACGATGCGCATCGACGCCACCCTGCGCTTCTTCGGAATCCTGCTGGAGCTGCTGGAGCCCCGGGAGGCCCTCCACAAGATCAAGAAGATCGGCGGCTGGTTCACCAAGGGCATTCCCGGCGGCAGCGTGTTCCGCCAGAACCTGCACGCCTGCAACGATCCGCAGGTGCTCATCGGGATCCTGAACGACCTGAGGTCCCAGCAGGCCGCCTGAGCCGGGGTCAGCCCAGGTCGAAGAGGGTCTGCTGCACGCCCGCCTTGGGATCCAGGGGTGGGGGGAACTCGGCGGCGGCGGGCCAGGGATGGTCGGGATCGAAGGGGCCCGGGGGGATGAGGTCCGGCGTGAGGAAGCGCAGGGCCAGGCCGGGGGCGGTGGACTTCAGCAGGTGGGCCACGGCCCCTTCGCTGGGCACGGCGGGCACCCGCAGGAGCGCCGTGGGCGCGTGATCCAGGAGGGTCGCGAGGGGGCCGGGAAGCGCCGCCCGGGTGGTGAGGGGCTGCACGGTGCGGGGATCCCCGGAGAGTCCCGGGGTGAAGCTGGAGGGGGTGGGGGGCAGGGGCAGGGAGGAACGCCAGGGCAGGCCTTCGCGCATGGCCTGCTGCCCCAGCACCGCACAGGCCGCCAGATCCTCCCCGGCGCCCAGGTGGATGGGGGCCCGGAGGTGCTGGGTGAGGCGGGCCTTCAGCTCCGCAACCTGGGTAGCGGCCTTCTCGAAGTCACCACTGGCCCGCTGGAACTCGGCCCCGCCACAGAGGGCCAGGCGCCAGCCCACGCTGCGCCGCAGGAAGGGCAGCTCGGGCCAGGCACCCGCATTCAGGCGCAGGGCCATGGCCTGCTCGAGACGACCCTGGAGGTCGCCCAAGGCCCGCCCCAGGTCCCCGCTGTCCAGGAGGCCCTGGAGCGCCCCGAGGGGCACCACGGCCTCGCCCCAGATCCAGCCGGCGCCAGCTTCCTCGCCCCGGCCGGGCCTCAGGCGGGCCAGCCCGGGCAGGGACCACTCGGTGCCACTCCCGGGAACCCACCCCAGGAACCCGCTGCGCCAGGCCTCGCCCACGGGACCCCGGGGGACTTCCGGCTGGTGCAGCCAGGCCCGGAAGGCGCCGCCGGGGATGCCCTCGGCGGCCTCGGGGCGCACGTGGAGGGTGAGCCCGGGGATGGCGGACAGGGCCTCCCACCAGCCGCCCCGCTCCTCGGTGTGGAGGGCGGCCATCCAGGAGGGCGCATGGTCCCAGACCAGGGCGAAGCCGCCGGGGCAGGGGGCCAGGGCGCCCATGAGGCGGTGCAGGGCCCGGCCCGGGGCGGCGTGCTTGGAAGCCAGGCCCTCCTCCAGGAAGCGGGAGCCCACCCAGCCGGCCCAGGGGCCATCGGGGGCGTGGCGGATGAGGAAGCCGCGGCCTTCGACCATCAGACCCCCGCCGGCAGGAAGGCGGGCCGACCAAGGCCCCCGGGCGCGGCGGCCCGATCCCAACGGGACCGCAGCAGGGTGGCGGCCTCCCGGGCGGCGGCGCGATCCTCACGGCCCCGGAGGCGCAGGCCCAGCCAGGCGGCGCTCAGGAAACAGCCCGTGCCGCGGCGCTCACCGGGCAGCCGGGGACTGGCGCCCAGCGATTCGATCCCGGAGGCGGTGGCCCAGAAGTCCTCCACCTCCCCTCCGGGGGCATGACCGCCCTTCAGCCACACGGCACGGGCCCCGAGCTCCAGCAGGGGGCGGGTCAGGGCTTCCAGGGAGGCGGTGCGGATCTGGTCCGGACGCAGGCCCGCGAGGGCCGCGGCCTCACCCCGGTTGGGGCAGGCCACCCAGGTGCCCGAGCGCAGCAGCGCCTTCGCCATGTCCCGCAGGCCCTCGGGATCATGGAGCCCCACCCCGGCGCTGGGGGCCAGGATGGGGTCCCAGATGCGCACGGCGGGCGCCAGCTGATCCAAGGTGGCCAGGAGGCGGCGGAAGATCGGCAGGTCCAGGGCGCAGAGGCCCACCTTCACCCCCCAGGCACCGACCAGGTGGGGGCCGAGGGCCTCCAGCCGCGCCACGGGATCCAGTCCCGGGGCTGTGATGCGGGTGCAGGCCAGGCCGTTCTGGAGGGTTTCGGCCAAGGGCACGGCCATGGGGAAGGTGCCCAGCTCCGAGAGCACCCGGACATCCTGCAACAGCCCAGCGCCCCCGGAGGGGTCGAAACCTGCGAGGCTCAAGGCCAGGGGAGGGGCGGCTGACATGGCCCTCCAGAATGCCATGCCCCGCGCAGCTATGCCTGCAAAACCAGGGGGTTTAGACCTTCTTGGCCGGGTCCACGATCTCGGTGATGCGCAGGCCGAGGTTGTCCTCCAGGACCGTGACCTCCCCCCGCATGAGCACGCGGCTCTTGGAGAGCACGTCCATGGGCTCGCCGGCGCTCTTCTTGAGCTCCACCAGGCTCCCCGTCTCCAGGTCCAGCAGGTCCCGGATGCTCATCTTGGCGGTGCCCAGCTGCACTTCCAGGTGCATGGGGGTGTCGATGAAGGGCATCACGCCTTCGATCACCGACTCGAAGGAGACGGCCTGATCGTTGTCCTTGGGTCCGATGCGTCGGGCCACGCCCTGCCTCCTGGGATCAAAGCTTCGACCCCTGGCTCCGGAAAAGCAACTCCGGTGCCAGGGGCCGGGAGTCTTTCCCGCCTATTGCTGGATGGCCCAGTCGATGACCAGGACATCCTTCACGGGCTTCTTGGGCTTCTTGTGCTCCTTGTCCTCCTTTTCGCCTTCCTTCAAGGGCTTGGGCTTGAACTTCTCGTTCAGCTTGTCCTTGATCTCCAGGCGGAGGGATTCCCGAGCTTCGCTATCACCGGCCTCCTCCACGGTCTTGCCGGAGAGCATGTCCTGGATCATGGCCAGGATCTGGCTCTTCTCCGGGGAGGGCTTGTCGCCGGCCACGGTCTTGCCCAGCTCCGCATCCCGGAAGAGGATGTGCAGCTCGGCCCGCAGGAAGGCGTTGCGCCGCTGGGCGCCCTGCAGGTTCACGATCTTCTGGATCACCATGACCGGCGGGGCCTCGGCGGCACCATGGCCACCTCCGCCTTTGGCGGCATGGTCATCGTCCTCATCCTCATCGTGGCCGCCCGCCTTGGCTTCGTGCCCATCGCCGTGGCCCTTGCCCTCTTCGGCGGCCTCGCCGCCTTCGGCCTTCTTCTTGGCGTCCTCCTCGGCCTTCTTCTTGGCTTCCTCAGCGGCCGCCTTCTTCTTGTCGAGGACGAGCACCTTCACGGCGAAGCCCCCGCCGCCCAGCAGCAGCAATGCCGCCACGGCCATGATGATGAGCTTCTTCTTGCCGCCGCCGCCTCCGCCGCCGCCTTCTTCATGGTCCGACATGGTCACCTCAGTCCAGTTCGGATCCCTATCGGCAGGGGGCAGGCTCTGCCTTGAGATCCGTGGCGGGGTCGTATCATGTCCCCATGCGGCATTCCTTCTACCTGCGCCTGGCCTACGATGGCGCGGACTTCCACGGCTGGCAGGTCCAGAGCACCCTCCCCACGGTGCAGGGGGCGCTCTGGAAGGCCCTGCGGGCCGTGGAGCCCGAGGCCCCGATGCCCCAGGGCACGGGTCGCACGGACTCCGGGGTGCACGCCGAGGCCCAGGGCACCGTGGTCCGCGTCATGCGCGACTGGGAGCCCTACCGGCTGTTGGCGGCCTTGAACGCCCACCTCCCCCCGACCATCCGGGTAATGGAGTCGGTGCAGGTGCCGGATGAGTTCTACCCCCGACGCCACGCCGTGGCCAAGCGCTACCGGTACCGCCTCGGCCTCGGGCCCACGGCCCACCCCCTGGAGCGGGCCATCCGCTGGCAGCTCTTCCAGAAGGATCCCCTGGATCAGGCGGCCATGGGGGAAGCGGCCCGGGCCTGGGTGGGGACCCACGACTTCAGCGCCTTCCGCCACCAGGAGTGCGAGGCGGACAGCCCCATCCGCACCATCCACGACATCCGCCTGGAGCCCCACCGGCTGGGCCTCGACCTGGTCTTCGAAGGCACCGCCTTCCTCATGCACCAGGTGCGCATCATGAGCGGCAGCCTCGTGCAGGTGGGGAAGGGGAAGCTCTCCGCCGCGGAAGCCCCGGCCATCCTCGAGAGCCGCGACCGCACCCGCGCCGGCGAGACCGCCCCCGCCCACGGCCTCTGCATGGAGAAGGTCTGGTACGAGGCGAAGTGGGGGCTCAACGAGCCGTGCCCCTGGGGGGAAGGGTAAAGATCCACCACGGAGGCTCCACGTCCACGAGCGAATGCGAGTGGAAGCGCGCATCGCGCGCGATCCGTGGAGGCGGGAAGGGCCGCGAAGGAAACGCGAAGAAAAGCTCAGGCTGAGTTGGCAACTCGAGATGCTCGAGCCGTGTCCTGACCACCTTTCAGGTTTTCCCTTCGTGCAACCTTCGCGGCCCTTCGCGGCTTCGTGGTGGATCTTTCAGACCGGCCGTCGCCCCTCCAGGGCGCGCCCGAGGGTGAGCTGGTCCGCATATTCGATGTCGCTGCCGATGGGGAGACCCAGCCCGATGCGGGTGGCCTTGATGCCCAGGGGTTCCAGGAGGCGGGCCAGCCAGCTGGCCGTGGCTTCACCCTCCAGGGTGGGGTTCGTGGCCAGGATCACTTCCTTGATGGAGGTGTCCTCCAGGCGCTTGAGGAGCTCCCGAACCCGCAGCCGGTCCGGGCCCACGCCCCGCAGGGGGGAGATGAGCCCGCCCAGCACGTGGTAGCGGCCCCGGAAGGCGGCGCCCCGCTCGAAGCTGAGCACGTTGCTGGCCTCCGCCACCACGGCGATGACCTGCGGGTCCCGGTTGGGATCCAGGCAGATGCCGCAGAGCGGTTGGTCCGTGAAGGCCCCGCACTGGGAGCAGAAGCCCACCTTGTCCGCCGCATCCTGGAGGAGGCGGGCGAGATGGGCCATGGCCTCGGGCCCCTCCTTCAGGAGGTGCAGGGCCATGCGCTGGGCGCTCTTCTGGCCCACGCCCGGGAGGTGCTGGAGGCTCTCGACCACCGCCTCCAGGGGGGCAGGCAGCTTCACAGCTTGAGGCCTGGGAGGTTCATGCCGGCGGGCAGCCCCATGGATCCGGTGACGGACTTGAGGCCGGCGTCCACCTTCTCGCCGGCGTCCTTGAAGGCCGCCATGAGGAGGTCCTCCAGCATGCTGGGATCCTCGGGATCCATCGCGTCCTTGGAGATCTGGATGGACTGCAGCTCCCGGCTGCCGTTGAGGACGACCTTCACGGTACCCCCGCCGGCGGTGCCCTCCGCGCGCAGGTTGGCCTGGGCTTCGGCGAGCTTGGCCTGCATGGCCTGGGCCTGCTTCATGAGGAATCGCATGTCCATGGATCAGTCTCCGCTTTCGAAGAGGTGGCGGGCCCGCAGCTTCAGGGCCACCCGGTGCATCACCCAGTATCCCAGAGGAAACGCGAGGATGCTCAGCACCATTCCCCCCAGGAGATAGGGGGCCATGATGGGCTTGAACATGGTGGTGAGCTGCTCGAACCCCACCTTCGAGGTGAAGCTCCGCCAGCCGATCTCGGCCCAGTGGATCGTGGAGAGGTCGACCTTCCATCCCCGACCCAGCAGGGCGCTGCCCACCATGGTGGAGGCTGTGGCCATGGGGACCAAGGTCCAGGGGTTGTTGATGAAGCAGGCCAGGAAGATCAGGGGCCGGTGCAGGTGGCGGGCGAAAACACACAGCAGGAGGATCATGCCCGTGTGCAGCCCCAGGAAGGGGTTCCAAGCGATGGAAAACCCGATCGCGAAGCTCCAGGCCACCTGCCGGGGGGTGAGTTCCGGGTGGAGGATGTGGGCCTTGAGGGCCGCCCAGAAACCGCGTCGGGGCTGGGAAGGCGGGGTGTCGGTCACGGCGGGCTCAGGGGGCGAAGTGGTCGAAGCCGAGGTCGGGCAGGGGCTGGTCGGTGGTTCCATCATAGGTCACGACGGGGTGGGGTCCCCGGGGAAGCACCTCGCCGACTTCCAGGAAGGGCAGGCCCAGCCGCGCTTCCAGCTCCGCTTGGGTGAGGGAGGTCCCGAAGCAGCGGGCGAAGTCCTCGCCCCCGATCCAGGCCTCCCGGTTGAGCCCGGGCCGGACCCGGAGGGTGACCTGGGAGGCCTCCGCGAGGTTCCGCAGGTCCCGCGATAGCCCATCGGAAAGGTCCATGCACGCGTGCACCTCCGGGAGCTGGGCGAGCCGGGGGCCCAGGCCCAGGTTCGGGGTGGGGTCCAGGTGCGCCCGGATGTCCGGGTCCTGCAGGTCCTGGATCCCGGTCCGAAGCTTCTCCAGGCCCCGGAAACTGGCGCCGAGGGGTTGGTCCACGAAGATCCGGTCTCCGGGTTGCAGCCCCTCCCGCCGAAGCCAGCGCTCGGCGGTGCCGAAGGCGGTGAGGCCCAGGCCAACGCCCTGGGGCCGGCCCACCGTGTCGCCTCCCAGGACCGGAATGCCTGCGGCCTCGCAGGCCTCCGCGATGCCTTCGAGCAGCTCCTCCAGCCAGGCCCGCTCGAGGTCCGGGGGCAGGGCCAAGGACAGCGTGCATCCCACGGGGTGGGCGCCGCTGGCGTCCAGATCCGAGAGGTTCACTCGGACCAGCTTCCGCCCCAGCAGGCGGGGGGGGTGCCAGTCCCGTCGGAAGTGGGTTCCCTCCTCCAGGGTGTCGGTCGTCACAAGCAGGGTGTGCCCGGGGGGGACCGGGGGCAGGGCGCCGCAGTCGTCGGAAAGGGCCGAACCTCCGGGCATCCGAGCCCGGATCCGCGCCAGGATGTCCAGTTCCTTCAGCCCCATCCCTCGATCCTCGCACGGATCTCCACTTGGTCGGACCGGCGCCCGATGGTAGGTTCAAAGGGTTCGCCACCAGGGCACCAGGTACAAGGAGATTCCCATGGCCATCACCAAGGTTTGGATCGAGGAAGGCTGCATCGTGTGCAACGCCTGCGAGGCGGAGTGCCCGGACGTCTTCCACGTCACCGACACCAGCTGCAACATCCGCGACGGCGTCCGCAAGGATGGCGTGGAGTCCGAGAACCGCGAGGAGATGAGCGAGCTGAACGATGATGTCCAGGGCTCCCTGGCCGACAGCATCATCGCCGCCGCCGCCGGCTGCCCCGTGGAAGTCATCAAGTACGAGCAGGCCTAGGCAGGCTGGAGACCTCAGGCCGGAGGCTGGAGGTCAACAAGGCGCCGACCCACCCCTGGGTCGGCGCCTTTGCGTTGGGGCCCAAACGGCTGCGACCCACTCAGCGTGGGTCGCAGCCTGCTTGCCTCCAGCCTCCGGTCTCCAGCCTCCGGCCTACTCCTTCAACCCCACGTTCACTTCGAACTCCCCGTAGGGGGTCTTGAAGGGGATGGCGATGCAGGGGATGTGCCCGCTGCGGCTGATCTTGTGGCCCTTGCCCATGACCACGGTGGGCACGCTGATGTTCAGCTGGTGGCCTTCCTGGATCAGGATGCGCCGGGCGTCCCCCACCACGATGTTGCCGATCTCACCGATGGCATCCTCCACCCGCTGATCCAGCTCGTGGATGTCCTCCATCAGCATGTTCGAGGCGATCTTGCAGGCGAGATCGCTGGGCACGCTGATGATGATGGACCCCGTGACCTCACCGGTGATGCCGATGATGGAGCTGATGTCGAAGGTGGTGATGAGGTCCTCCTTCACGGAGAGGCCCGTTTTCTCCGCCGCGATGCCCGCCATCATGTCCAGGCTTCGCAGCGTGCTTTCGATGAAGGGGTTGATGTAGGCGACATTCATGGGGGTCCCGGGTGATGTCCCCCCATCGGCAACCCCTGCCCCGACATGATTTTTGGATCGGAAGATTGAGCCCAGGGGCTCCTTCCGTCAGGATGGAAGGCTAGATTCTGCTGAAATTCCGGGGTTCCCCATGCTCGACCGCCTCCAAGCCGACCTCAAGACCGCGATGCTCGCCAAGGACGCCCCCCGCACCGGGGTGCTCCGCATGGCCCTGGCCGCGTATAAGAACGAGGCCGTGGCCAAGGGGCTGGGCCCCCAGGGGAGCCTGGCGGAGGCCGATGCCTTGGCTGTCGTGAAGCGGTTGGTGAAATCCCGTGAAGACAGCGTGGAGCAGTACACCAAGGCCGGCTATGCCGACCGGGCCGCCTCGGAGCTGGCGGAGATCGCCGTGCTCAAGGCCTACCTGCCTGCCATGCTGGAGGGAGTCCAGCTCGAAACCGCCGTCCGTGAAGCCATCGCGGCGACCGGCGCCTCCACCAAGAAGGACATGGGCCAGGTGATGAAGGCCCTCCAGGCCGCCCACGGCGGCGCCTTCGATGGCAAGGCCGCCAGCGCCCTCGTCAATTCCCTCCTGAACTGAACCGAAAAGACCCATGAAACAGTCCAAGCAGCTCATCCAGACCCTCCGTGAAACCCCGAAGGACGCCGATGTCGTCAGCCAGCAGCTGATGATGCGCGCCGGCATGATCCAGAAGCAGGCCGCCGGCGTCTACTCCTACTTCCCCCTGGCCCTCCGCAGCATCCGCAAGTTCGAGACCATCGTCCGGGAGGAGCTGGCCAAGGACGGCTGCCAGGAGGTCCTCATGCCCATGGTGCAGCCCGCCGAGCTCTGGCAGGAGAGCGGCCGCTGGACCTTCTACGGCAAGGAGCTCCTGCGCTTCAAGGACCGCAAGGAGGCCGACTTCTGCCTGGGCCCCACC
>JBGASN010000070.1:0-15771 GCA_044229665.1 Holophagaceae bacterium | reverse complement strand
CCGGTGATGGCGGTGGCGGCGGCGGTGGCGGGGCTGGCCAGGTACACCTTGGAGGTGGGGTGGCCCATGCGGCCCGTGAAGTTGCGGTTGGTGGTGGAGAGGCAGGTCTCGTCGGCCCCCAGCACGCCCATGTGGCCGCCCAGGCAGGCGCCGCAGGTGGCGGTGGAGATGACGCACCCGGCTTCGGCGAAGATGTCCATGAGGCCCTCCTTCATGGCCTGCTTCCACACGGTGGTGGTGGCGGGCACCACGATGGCGCGGGTGCCCGCGGCCACCTTGTTCCCCTTGAACACGGAAGCGGCGATGCGCAGGTCCTCGATGCGGCCGTTGGTGCAGCTGCCGATGTAGACCTGGTCCATCTTCACGGGCGGGGTCTGGGAGATGGGGGTGCCGTTGCTGGGCAGGCCCGGCAGGGCCACCATGGGCTCCAGCTGGTCCACGCGGATGGTGTGGGTCTGGGCGTACGCCGCGTCCTCGTCGCTCTCGTAGCGCACGCCGCGCTCCGGGGTGCGCTGGGCCAGGTAGGCCTCGGTCACGGCGTCCACGGGGAAGATGCCGCTCTTGCCGCCGGCCTCGATGGCCATGTTGGTGATGGTGAAGCGGGCCTCCATGGTGAGGTGGGGCAGGGCGCTGCCGCGGTACTCCATGGCCATGTAGCGGGCCCCGTCCACCCCGATGCGGCGGATGATCTCCAGGATGATGTCCTTGCTGTACACCCCGGCCTGGGGGGCCCCCTCCAGGTTGAACAGGATGGACTCGGGTACCCGGAACCACAGCTCCCCGGTGGCAAGGCCCGCCGCAAGGTCCGTGCTGCCCACGCCGGAGGCGAAGGTGCCCAGGGCGCCCATGGTGGTGGTGTGGCTGTCGCCGCAGATGATGGTCATGCCCGGGTGCACGTGGCCCTGCTCCGGGGCCAGGGCGTGGCAGATGCCGTGGTTGCCGATCTCGTAGTACCGCTCGATGCCCTGCTCCTCCCGCCACTGACGGAGGGCCTTGGTGAGCTCGGCGCTCTTGATGTCCTTGTTGGGCACGAAGTGGTCGGGGGTCACGAGGATCTTGGTGGGGTCCCACACCTTTGTGATGCCGAGCTTGCGCAGCATCTCGACCGCGGGAGGTGTGGTCACCTCGTGGCAGATCACGAGGTCCAGCTTCGCGTTCACGATCTCGCCCGGGCGCACGGAGTCCCGGCCCGCGTGGGCGGCGAGGATCTTCTCGGTGATGGTCATCGGCATGGTGCGGATCCTCAGGCGGTGACGGCCTGCCGCGACGCCTTGAGCTGGCGGGCGTGCAGGGCCTTGTTGACGGCGTTCAGGTAGGCGCGGGCGGCGCCCTCGATGATGTCGGTGCTGGCGGCCTTGCCCGTGAGGAGGCTGCCCTCCACGTCGACCTTCATGAAGACCTCGCCCACGGCGTCGCTGCCTTCGCTCACGGCGCGGACCTGGAAGTCCAGGACCTCGCCGCGGATGGAGGTGAGGCCGGCGATGGCGTCCACCAGGGCCGCCACGGGGCCGTCGCCGTGGCCCGTGCCGCTGGGCTCGTGTTCGCCGCTGCGGAGCTGGACGAGGGCGTGGCTGTAGCCCTGGGTGCCGGCGGTGACCTGGGCCAGGCGGAGCTTCCAGGTCTCGGGAATGTCGCTGAGGCCGTCGCGCAGGATGGCCACGAGATCCTCCTCGAAGACCTCCTTCTTCACATCGCAGAGCTTGGTGAAGAGCTTGTAGGCCTTCTCCAGCTCGGGCTTGGCCAGGTCGTAGCCCAGCTCCTGGTAGCGCTGGGCCAGGGCCGCCCGGCCGCTGTGCTTGCCCAGCACGATGTGCTGCACCTTCACGCCCACGCTCTCGGGGGTCATGATTTCGTAGGTGGACCGGTTCCGCAGCACCCCGTGCTGGTGGATGCCGCTCTCGTGGGCGAAGGCGTTCTTGCCCACGATGGCCTTGTTGGGCTGGGGGTGCACGCCCGTGATGTTGGAGAGGAGCTGGCTGCTCTTGGCGATCTCCTCGGTGCGGATGCCGGTGGCGAAGGGCAGGCGGTCCTGGCGCACCCTGAGGGCCATGACGACCTCTTCGAGGGCTGCATTGCCCGCCCGCTCCCCGATGCCGTTCACCGTGCATTCCACCTGGCGGGCGCCCGCCTCGATGGCGGCCAGGCTGTTGGCCACCGCAAGGCCCAGGTCGTTGTGGCAGTGAACGCTGATCACGGCCCGGTCGATGCTCGGCACGCCTTCCACGAGGGCCCGGATGAGCTGGTGGTATTCGGAGGGTGTGGTGTAGCCCACGGTGTCCGGGATGTTCACGGTGGTGGCCCCGGCCGCGATCACCGCTTCGATCACCTGGATCAGGTAGGCGGGGTCCGTACGGGTCGCATCCTCCGCGCTGAACTCCACGTCGGCGCAACGGGCCCGGGCGTGCCGCACCCCGGCCACGGCCATGGCCAGGGCCTCCTCCCGGCTCAGGCGGAGCTTGTGCTCCAGGTGGATGTCGGAGGTGGCCAGGAAGGTGTGGATGCGGGGGTGGGCGGCCTCCTGGAGGGCCTCCCAGGCCCGGTCGATGTCCGCGGGCAACGCCCGGCAGAGCCCCGCCACCACGGGCTTCCGGAGGGCCTTCGCGATGGCGCGCACGGCCTCGAAGTCGCCCTCGGAGGCCACGGGGAAGCCGGCCTCGACGATGTCGACACCCAGCTTCTCCAGCTGCAGGGCCATGCGGAGCTTCTCCTCCAGGTGCATGGAGCAGCCCGGGGACTGCTCCCCGTCCCGGAGGGTGGTGTCGAAGATGCGGATGCGTTGGGGCCCCATGGCCGCCTCCTGATCTGGAGAGCCTAGGGGGGGTACGCGATTTTCAAAAATGATTAATACTGACAAATGAATAAGAAAAACAAATACTGAATTCCAGGAGGCCCCTCGAATGGAGTTCGATCAGCTCGCTTTCTTCCTGGCCGTGGTGGAAGAGGGCAGCTTCTCCCGCGCCGCGGAACGGGTGGGCCGCACCCAGCCGGCCCTGAGCCTCGCCTTGAAACGTTTGGAGGAGGAGCTGGGTGAGCGGCTCCTGGACCGGACGCCCCGGAAGGTGGTGCCCACGGAAGCGGGTCGCCTGCTGCAGAACTACGCCCATCGCCTCCTCTTCCTCCGGGACGAGGCCCAGTCCTCCGTGGCGGAGCTGCGGGGGCTCACCCGGGGCCGCCTGCGCATCGGCGCCAACGAGAGCACCTCCCTCTACCTCCTGCCGGAGCTGCTGGTGGCCTACCGGCAGGCCCACCCGCACATCAAGGTGGAGGTGTTCCGCAGCTCCTCCGAGCAGATCCCCCGCCAGGTGCTGGAATACGGATTGGACGTGGGCTTCATCTCCTTCGACCCAGGCACGCCCGGGGTGGAGAGCGCCCTGATGCACCGGGATCCCCTGGTGCTGGTGGTGCCCCCGAAGCACCGGCTGGCCCGCCGCCGGGAGGTGCGGGTGGAGGAGCTGGGGCGGGAGACCTTCGTGGCCCACAACGCCCGCACCCCGGCCCGCACCCGGCTCGTGGATTTCTTCGCGGAGCATGGGACGCCCCTGAACATCGCCGTGGAGCTCGCCACCATCGAGACCATCAAGGCCTTCGTGATCCGCGGCGCCGGGCTGGCCATCCTCCCCCGCATGAGCGTGATGGATGCGCTGGCGGACCGCCGGCTGAAGGAGGTCCGGATCCAGGGCATGGCCATCGAGCGGGCCATCCGCATCGTGCACCGGCCCGAGGAGGACCTCAGCCACGCGGCCAAGGCCTTCCTGGAGCTGGTGCGGGCGAGCCGTTGATCACTCGTAACGCAGCGCCTCGATGGGATCCAGCTTGCTTGCCTTGGCCGCGGGGTAGATCCCGAAGATCAGCCCGATGGCCGCCGGCACCGCGAAGGCGCTGATGAGGGCCCAGAGGGGGATGCCCCCCACCACGCCGAGCAGGGCCTTGCCGATGGCCGCGCCCAGGGCGTAGCCGACGCCGATGCCGATGGCCCCACCGAGCACGGAGAGGAGGGCCGCCTCGATGAGGAACTGCAGCATCACGTCCCGGCGCTTGGCGCCCACGGCCTTGCGCACCCCGATCTCCCGGGTGCGCTCGGTGACGCTCACCAGCATGATGTTCATGATGCCGATGCCGCCCACGAGGAGGGCGATGCTCACCATGCCGCCGGCCACGGCGGTGATGGCGCCCATCACGCTGGAGACGATGCCGGCGATCTGCTTGGGGCTGAAGACCTTGAAGCCCTCGGGCTCGCCGTTCTTGAGGCCCTTGATGCGGCGCAGGGCCTCCGTGAGCATGTCGGCCCCATCATCCACGTTGATGCGGGGATCCACCCGGGCCTGGAAGATGAGCTGCTTGCGCTGTTGATCCGTGAGGGTGGCCCGCCCCGTGGTGAGGGGGATGAGCACATTGCTGTCGGGGTCGTTGCCCAGGCTGGAGCCCTGCTCCTCGATGACGCCCACAATCTCCAGGGCCATCTGGGGGGTCTGGATGATGCGGCCGATGGGCCGCTCCTTGATGCCGAGCTTCTCCAGCACCCGGGGCCCCACGATGGCCACCTTGCTGGCCAGGCGGTTGTCCGAAGGCACGAAGTTGCGGCCCGTCGTGAGGTTGATGGCGTTGAGCTCCAGGTAGCTCTCGTCCGTCATGATGAGGTTCACGTTGGCGGTCTTGCCCGCCGCCTTTACCTCGCTGCCGTTGAAGTAGAGCGGGGTGAGGGTGGTGAGGGCCGGTACCAGCCGCTGGAGGGCCTGCATGTCCTCCATGTAGAGGTCACGGTTCTTGATCTTCGTGAACTCGTTGTAGGGCATGTCCGTGGGGAAGACGGGCCGCACGAAGAGGGTCTGGCTGCCGGCCTTCTCGATCTGCTTGAGCACGCTGCCCTGGAGCCCCTGGATGAGGCTCACCACGATGATCACCGCGGCCACGCCGATGATGATGCCCAGGGTGGTGAGGGCCGAGCGCAGCTTGTTGGCCCGCAGGCTCTTCAGCGCGGCGACCAGGGGCTCGCGGAGCTCCACGCTCACTTCTTCTCCTTCTGGAGGGTCGCGGCCAGGTCCGCATCGCTGCGGGCCTTCAGGGAGACGCTGGCCTTGTCCTTCAACTCCTTGAGCTTCCGCAGGGGGCCCGTGAGGACCTGGTCGCCTTCACTCACCCCCTCCAGGACCTGGATGAACTGGGTGCTGGCGATGCCGGTGCGCACCTCCCGCTCCTGGGCATGGCCGTTCTTGGCCACCATCACGATGGTGCGGGTGGCGGGGGCCAGGAGGCCCTTCCGCTTGGCCTCCTCCAGGCTGCCCTCCCGCTCCAGCACGGATTGGAGGGGGACCTGGAGCGTATCCTTGGCCTCGCTGGTGAGGATCACGGCGCGGGCGCTCATGCCCGGCCGGAGCTTGCCGATGTCCTCGGCCTTCATGTCGAGCATGACCTTCACTTTGTACAGGTTGGCGTCCTGCCCGGTCTTCTCCGCGCCGGTGGCCACCTCCATGACGGTGCCCGGGAACACGCGGCCGGGCAGGGCCTCCACCGCAACCTGGGCGGTCTGGCCCACCTTGGTGCGCACCACTTCGCCTTCGCTCACCTTCACTTCGGCCATGAGCTTGCTCATGTCGCTGATGACCATGAGGGTGGCGCCCGGCAGGTTGGAGGTGCCCGGGATGGCCATCTCGCCCATCTCGGCCTTGAGGCTGGTGACGCGCCCGCTGATGGGAGCCCGGAGCGTGCTCTTCGCAAGGCCATCCCGCAGCCCCGCGACGCTAGCTTCGCTCTGGGCGACGTTGGCGCGGGACGCCGCGGCGGCCAGCTCGGAACTCTCCCGGGCCAACTTCGCCTGGCGGAAGTCCTCGTCGCTGACCAGCTTCTGGTTGAAGAGGCTCTCGGTGCGGGCGAAGGACTCCAGGCTGCGCTTGCGGGCGGCCTCCAGGCGTTCGGCTTCCTTGCGCTGGGCGGCGAGGCCCGCTTCGCCCTGCAGCAGGGCCTGGCGGAGGCGCTCCTGGTCGATGGTCACCAGGAGGTCGCCCACCTTCACATCCTGCCCATCCTCCACGTGGCGCTTCCGGATCTCGCCCATGACCGTGGTGCCGACGTTGACCTGCACCTTGGCCCGGATCTCCCCGGAAGCCGTGAGGGTCTCGCGGAGGTCGCCCCGCAGGACCTTGTCCCAGGTGAAGCGGTCGGATTCGTCCCGGGGGCCGCCGGCGAGGAGCCCGGCCACCACCAGCACGAGGAGCAGGCCCCCGCCGCCGAGGAGGACGTGTGACTTCTTCATCAATTCGCTCCCAGGATCCGCAGGGCGAGGGTGGTGAGGACGCAGATCAGGGTGCCCGTCCAGGCCTTGGCGGGGCTGAGGCGCAGCACGTGGCGCAGGGCCAGGAAGGTCATCACGTAGACCCCGATGAAGAAGGGATCGATGTGGCGCAGGAGGGCGCCGAGCTTGGGGTTGTCCACATGCAGGAAGTAGCCGAGGCTCGTGGGGGAGAGCTTGTCGGGGCTGGCGCCGCCCACCGGGCGGAGCAGGGCCAGCAGGGTCACCACCACCTGTTGGGGAATGAGGACTAGGTTGGGTACCGCCGTGGCCGTGAGGGCCTGGGTGTAGGAGGGCGCTTCGGCTTCGCCCTTGCCCAGCAGGAAGAAGAGGAGGGCGGGTACGAAGGTGCCCACGGCCATGGCGAGCAGCACCATGATGGGACTGAACACCGGGATGAACTTCGACTGCATCCCGATGATCTGGTCGATCTGCTCAGGACGGATCTTGGGGTTGGCCTCCAGGGCCGGGCGGATCATGGCATCCACGTCCACCTTGGTGGCCCACACGATGGTGAGGATCAGGGCCGTGATGAGGACCGTCACGGTGGGCGCCACCCAGGTGGGGGCCTGGCGCAGCTTCTGGAAGGTCGCGGTGGGCTCGGTGAAGAGTCCCGTGAAGACCTCTCCGAGGCCCAGGGGCTTGGGCGTCGGGGTGGGCGCGCCGCCGCCGTAGAGCGGGGCCTCAGGGGCGGAGTAGGGGTTCTCGGGCATGGGGGAGCCTCCGGGTCAAGGAACTGGACCCATCATGACCCCCCGCCCCGAACCCGGGGCCGTTTACCGATGAACGGGGAGGGCCCACCGGCGAACGGCGGCGCCCAGTCGGCCTACCGGTTCGGTTCCACCTTCACCTGGAGGATGCGGGGGCCTTCCATGCGGAGCACCAGCAGGGTCGCCCCTTCCACCGCCACCCGGTCCTGGGCTTTGGGGATTCGCCCGAGGCGGGCCATCACCAGGCCTGCCAGGGTGTCGAAGCCCTCGTGCTCCCAGACCAGGCCGAGCTGGCCGGCCACGTCTTCCACATGGGCCTGCCCGCTCACCAGGAGGCTGCCATCGGCAAGGGACTGGATCTCAGGCGCACCTTCGTGCTCATCCCGGATCTCGCCGAAGACCTCCTCGAGCAGGTCTTCCATGGTCACGAGGCCGGACACGGTGCCGAACTCATCCACCACCATGACCAGCTGGGCCCGCTGGCGCTGCATCTCCTTCATGAGCTCCGCCACGGGCTTGCTCTCAGGCACGAAGAGCGCCGGCTTGCACAGGTCCCGGGCGCGCCGTGGGTCCTGATCCGGCAGCTGCATGAGGTCCTTGAGGAGCAGGAGCCCCAGCACGTGATCGATGGCCCCCTCGTAGACGGGCAGCCGGGCGTGGCGGCTGGCCATGAAGGCCTGCCAGGCCTCGGCTACGGTCGCTTCGCCACTCAGGGCCGTGATGCGCGTGCGGGGGGTCATCACCTCCCGCACCACGGTGTCGCCGAAGCTCACCACGTTGCGGATCAGCTCGGAGTCCGATTCCTCGAGGATGCCCTCGGCCTCGCCCTCCTCGATGAGGGCGGTCACCGCGTCCTCGCTGGGGGGTTCGTCCTCATCGTCCCGGGCCCGGTCGGCCTCGGCCCGGCGGCGCTCCAGGCGGCGGGCCAGGGGGGAGACCAGCAGGTCGAAGAGGGGGTGGATGGGGGCGTAGAGCGGCCAGATGCGGACCAGCCACACGGCGGGTTCCTGGGAGGTGAGCAGGGTGGGCAGGGCCATGTCCAGGCCCCAGAGGAAGGTGAGGGTGAGCGCGGCCAGGCTGGCCCAGCCCCCCGGGATGGCGGGCTTGAGGGGCCAGCTGAGCACCAGCAGGGCCACCAGCAGGAACTGGGTCACCAGGGAGAGGCCCATGCCCAGCACGTGGGGACGCTCCAGCAGGGCGGCCAACTCGGGATCGGCGATGGCCTCCTCCTCCAGGAGGCGCCGTCGCTGGAGGCTGGGCAGGGCGTGGTGGGCGCCCAGCATCACGGCGAGGGCGCTCCGGTAGAGGAGCAGGCCGATCAGGAGGGCGATGAGCCAGGTCGGGGTACTGGGGCTGGGGTCCACGGGCACAGTCTACCGGTTCCGGATCTGCTCGGCCCGCTTGGCCCGGGCCTCGGGGGTGACCACCCGGCCCAGGCGGGCCTCCTCACGGAAGACCTCCTCCGGATCCCGGCTCAGGCCATCCACGGTCGGGGGCAGGCCCTTCCGCTCCCGGGCGGCGTTGAGGAAGGGGTAGGGCTCCCGGGCCAGTTCGGGGCTCTGGAGGAGGAAGCGGAAGGTGAACCAGCCCCCGGCGATGAAGTTCAGGGCCAACACGGCCAGGCCCGCCCGCTGGAGGCGGCGCATGCGGGGCACATCCTTGCGGACGCGCTGCCAGGCCACGCCGGCCCAGAGGTTGAAGCCCACGATGGCCACCGTGAGCAGGCCGGTGACGGCCCACCCCTGGGTGTTCCAATCCCAGCCGGTGAGGCCGATCACGAAGGGGGTCATGAGCAGGCCGTAGATGAGGTTCAGGTGGAGCATGTAGAGGAGCAGGCTCTCCCGGCCCGAGGCCTCCACGGGGTTGGGGCCCGGGAGCTGGGGGCGATAGGCGTCGAGCACGCCCAGGGCCGCCCCGCCCATGCAGATCCAGCCCAGGCGCTCGGCCACGGAAGGCAGGGTGGTGTTGTGGAAGCTGGTGAGCTCGCTCCAGGTGAAACCGTTCAGGAGCCAGGTGCCCCCCGCCGTCTGCTTCCAGGTGCCCTCCCAGATCCAGCCGTTCTTCCGGAGCATGCCCCAGACCATCAGGGCCAGGCCCATGCCGAAGAGGGCGGCCAGGAAGCGGCCTTCGGTCCACCGGGCCTGACCGGCCACCGGCTCCACCCGGAAGTGGCGGTAGGCGCCGCCCAGGAAGCTGCCGAAGCTCACGAAGGCCAGCCAGGGGAAGAGGGGGAAGAGGGCCTTGAGGCCGTGGTGGTCGTTGCCGTTGAGCAGGCCCCGGAGGGGGATCCACACGCCCTCCCCCACGCCCTTGATCCACAGGGTGGGGGCCACCAGCGCCACGAAGAGGGCGAGCCCCAGGGCCGCCCAGGTGAAGCGCCGGGCGGTGCCCAGGGTGCGGGCCAGGGCCTGGAGGATCAGGAGGCTGTAGACCACGCACTGGAGCACGTCGATCTTGAAGAGCTCCCGCATCTTGGCGGGCGTGTTGAGCACGGTCCACTCGGCCAGGGTGAGCCCCGGGGCGTGGAGGAGGTAGGCGCAGAGGAGGATGAAGCCCAGGCGCTTGGCCGTGTCGGGCCAGAAGGGGCGCAGGGTGCCATCGGTCTTGAAGGTGCTGAGCACCAGGCTGAAGCCGGCGGCCATGAGGAAGCTGGGGGCCACGAGCCCATTCACGTAGTTGAGCCACTCGGGGCGGAGGTCCAGCCGCAGCCAAGTGTTCACCACGTGGACCTCGATCATCACGATCACGGCCAGCCCCCGGAGGAGGTCCACCCACTGGCATCGCTTGGAGGGGCTGAGGTCGGTCCAGAGGCCGGAGCTGAGGCCGGGGGTCATGGTCATCCTTCGGGAAAGCAACAGTTTAGAACAACGGGTTCCTCCCAGTCCCCTCCCGGCCCGGCGCGGCCTCCCCGGATCGACCCCACCCCTCGCCCCACCTGGGTTTGAGGCCCATGACCTCCCTGTTACAGTGGGACCACTGTCAAAACCTACGTACTGGGTTCCGGAGGCTCCTCCATGGGTGGTTTGTTCGTCAAGAAAGATCTGGCCCGGCTGATTGCCGATGCCAACGACCCCAACGCCGGGGAAGGCGGGCATGGGGGCGGCACCCTGAAGCGCCACCTCGGCGCCTTCAACCTCACCATGCTGGGCATCGGCGCCATCATCGGGGCCGGCATCTTCAGCCTCACGGGCACCGCCGCCGCCAACTACGCGGGCCCCGGCATCGTGTACAGCTTCATCATCGGCGGCATCCTCTGCGCCTTCGCGGGCCTCTGCTACGCCGAGATGGCCGCGATGATCCCCGTGGCGGGCTCCGCCTACGCCTACTCCTACGCCACCATGGGCGAGTTCATCGCCTGGATCATCGGCTGGGATCTGGTGCTCGAGTACGCCTTCGGCGCCGTGACGGTTTCGGCCGCCTGGTCCGGGTACCTCTACTCGATCCTCCACAAGACACTCGGGATCAACCTGCCCGATGCCCTGATCAAGCTCACCAAGGGCCCCTGGGAGACCGTGACCCTGAACGGTGGAGAGGTGGTTCACGGCATCTGGAACGTGCCCGCCTCCGTGATCGCCCTCGTGGTGGCCTCCATCCTCTACAAGGGGATCAAGGAGAGCGCCACGGTGAACAACATCATCGTGATCATCAAGGTCACCATCGTCATCGTCTTCATCGCCCTGGGCATCAGCATGATCAGCGGCGCGAACCTCCACGTGAACCCCGCCGGCAGCACCCTCACCTCCCTGGTGCCTGCCCAGGAGGTGGTGAATGGCGCCAAGCACTACGGCTGGTTCAACGGCGGCGTCCTCACCGGGGCCGGTGTGGTCTTCTTCGCCTACATCGGCTTTGATGCCGTAAGCACCACCGCCCAGGAAGCCAAGAATCCCAAGCGGGACCTGCCCATCGGCATCATGGCCTCCCTCCTGATCTGCACCGCCCTCTACATCCTGGTGGCCCTGACCCTCACGGGCGTGGTGCCCTACAAGCAGCTGGGCGTGCCGGATCCCATCGCCGTGGGCATCGACAAGATCGTGGAGCTCCGTGGCTGGACCCCCGGGGCCCAGAAGATGTTCACCTTCGTGATCAAGCTCGGCGCCATCAGCGGTCTCACCAGCGTGATCCTCGTGATGATGATGGGCCAGACCCGCGTGTTCTACGCCATGAGCAAGGACGGCCTGCTGCCCTGGTTCGGCGCGGCCCACCCCAAGTTCGGCACTCCCCACGTGGCCACGGTGCTCACGGGCATCTTCGTGGCCATCTGCGGCGGCGCCATGCCCATGAGCCTCGTGGGTGAACTGGTGTCCATCGGCACCCTGCTGGCCTTCGTGCTGGTGTGCATCGGCGTGCCCATCCTGCGGGTGAACAGCCCCGAGATCGAGCGGCCCTTCAAGGTGCCGGGCGGCATGGCCGGCGCCTGGGCCATCGGCCTCGCTGGTGCTGGTTCCTGCTTCTGGGTGATGACCGGGCTGCCCAAGGACACCTGGCTCCGCCTCATCATCTGGCTGATCATCGGATTCGTGATCTACTTCGGCTACGGGCAGAAGCACAGCAAGCTGCGCAACGCCTGAGCATGCGGTTGGACCTGAAGCTCCCCGGCCTCGCCGGGGAGCTTTTTGTCTGCCGGGGTTGCCTCCAGCCGGTGGGGCCGGGCAGTGAGGCCGGGCTCTGCGCCCGGTGCTGGGAGGGGCTGATCCATCTGGATCCCCTGCGCTGTTTGAAGTGTGCATTGGCCCATGGGGAAGGGGATTGTCCCGACCCCGTAGCCTGGGACAGGGGCGACGCACTCTGGGAGTACCACGGGGGCCGGCCCCCGCTGGGGGCGCTCCTCCTGCCGGGCATCAAGCAGGGGGACCTGGGGTGGCGGGCGGCGCTGCTGAAGCGGGCCACCGCTTGCGACCTTCCCCCCTGGGTCGCGGATCTGGCGGCCGTGGTTCCCGTGCCCACCCATCCCTGGCGCCGCTGGCGGCGGGGCTTCGACCTCGCAGAGGACCTGGCCACCCTGGTGGCCCAACGAACGGGACTGCCCCTGCTGCACCCGCTGCGGAAGGCCTGGCGGGCCCCGGCCCAGGCGGAGCGCAGAGCAGGTGCCCGGCGCCGACTGCCGCAGAAGGCGTTCCGACTCGTGGACATGGACGCCGTGGCCGGGAAGGCCCTGCTGCTCGTGGACGATGTATGGACCACGGGCACCAGCCTGCTCCGCTGCGCCCAGGCCCTGCAGGGTGGGGGAGCCACCGTGCGGGTGCTGACCTTGTTCCGGGCGACCTAGCTCAGACGTCGAGGCGCTGGGCGTAGGGGACCACCTCCCCGAGGGTCACATGGCGGGCCAGCAGCCGCAGGTAGAGGGCCCAGCAGTAGGCGGACGTGCGGTAGTGGTCGGTGGCCGCGGCCCAGCCGGTGTGGTGGAAGGCCAGGTGGGTGCCGGAGTCGGTGGGGGTGAGGCGGAACCCCACCCGGGTGCCCACCCAATCGGGCATGGCCTCGGTCAACTCCAGCTCGATGGTGTGGTCCGGTTGATACGTCACCACCCGGGCCTGCCAGTCGTATCCGCCCGGGAAGTGAAGGCCGAAAATGCCCCCGAGGACAGGTTCCCCAGTGCATCGGTCCGTCCACCAGGCATCGAGGCCGGCCGGTGTGCTCACGGCGGGGAAGACCCGGGCCGGGGGGGCTGCGATGGGCAGGTCCAGCAGGATGTCCATGGGGCCCTCCGGCGCCCATCTTGCCAGAGGCGGCCAGGAGGTTCCCCATGGATACCATCTGGACCCGCATGAAGGCCGACCTGGATTGGGCCGGCCGCGCACCCAAGACCCAATCGATCTACCTTCACGCGGCGAAGGACTTCGCCCGGTTCCACCACCGCAGCCCCGTGGGGATGGGGCAGACGGAGGTGCGGGCCTGGATCGCCCACCTCAAACGGAAGGGGACTTCCCCCACCCGCCTCGGCCACCACTGCTGTGCCCTCTCCTTCCTCTACCGGCGCACCCTCGGGCGGCCTGCCGCCGTCTCCTTCCTCTGCCGCCCGCGGCCGCCGTTCAAGGTGCCCCAGGTGATGACGCTGGGCGAGGTGGCCGTCCTGCTCGAGGCCATCGCCCATCCCCAGATGCGCATGCTCTTCCACACCTTGTTCGCCGTGGGACTGCGCATCCGTGAGGCCTGCCAGCTGCGCGTGGAGGACGTGGATGCCCTCCGGGGCGTACTTCACGTGCGCAAGGCCAAGGGGCATTTCCAGCGAGAAGTGCCTTTGTCCTCCACGCTGGCCAACCTCCTCAAGGAGCATCTGCGACATCGCACCGTGGGTGGGCCCTGGCTCTTCTCCTTCCAGGCAGGGCACGCTCCGGACCCTGACCATGTGCGGCGGTATTTCCGGACGGCAGTCCGCAGGTCGGGCCTGACCCGGCGGATCAACCCGCATCTGTTGCGGCACACCTACGCGACGTTCCTCCTGGAATCCGGGATCGACATACGGGTGATCGCGGCCATCCTCGGGCATCGATCGTTGACGACCACCCTGCGGTACACCCGGGTCTGCACGAGGCTGATGGTGGAGACCCCGGATGTGCTCGACCTATTGCATCAGACGTAGTCCCGCGCATAGAGCAGATCCTTGGGCTCCCCCTCGTAAAGGGTCACGAGCCCCTCCCGCCGCATACCCAGCCGCTCCAGCAGGCGGATGGAGGGGCCGTTCCCTGGCTTCACCACCCCGAGGATGCGGCGGAGGTGGAGGGTTGCATGACCCCATGCCATGCAGGCTTCGGCGGCTTCGTAGGCGTAGCCCGCGCCCCACCACTTGGGGAAGAAGGCGAAGCCGATGTCGGGATCCTGGAGGATGCCGGGCCGGCGGAGGAGGCCGCAGATCCCCATGGGTTCCCCCGTCTCCCGGTGGCTCACGTGGAGGAGCCCGAAGCCGTGGTTCCGATAGCTGGCGAGGGGACCCCCTTGGAGGTAGGCCCGGGCCCCTTCGAGGTCCCGGGCCCCCTTGTCGCCGATGTTCTCCAGGAAGCTGGGCTCGTTGACCAGGGCCAGGATGAAGGGGGCGTCCTCGGGGGTGAGCTCCCGGAGGAGGAGCCGGGGGGTCGCGTGCTGGGGCATGGGGACCTCGGAAGCTCCCAGGATGCCCGGGAAAATCGGAAGGGGGGCTTGCGCGAAAAAAAGACGAATGCATCTTGGTGATCATGGATCCCCACGCCCCTCCCCCGGATCGCCCGCCCCGGCTCCTGGACGCCCTGCGGGCTGAGCTCCGCCTCCGGCACTACAGCCTGCGCACGGAGTCGGCCTACGTGGACTGGGTGCGCCGCTTCGTGAAGCACCAGGGCATGCGCCACCCCCGGGACCTGGGGGCGCCCGAGGTGGAGGCCTTCCTGTCCCACCTCGCCTCGGAACGGGAGGTGTCCAGCTCCACCCAGAACCAGGCCAAGGCGGCCCTGCTCTTCCTCTACAAGCACGTGCTCGGGGTGGACCTGCCCTGGCTGCGCACCGTGGCCCAGGCCAAGGGGAAGCGGCGGCTGCCCGTGGTGCTCACGCCCGGGGAGGTGGTGAAGCTCCTGGACCACCTGGAGGGCACCATGGCGCTGGTGGCCCAGCTGCTCTTCGGCACGGGGCTGCGCCTCATGGAGGCCCTGCGGCTTCGGGTGAAGGACCTGGACTTCGAGCGCCTGGAGGTGGTGGTGCGCCATGGCAAGGGCGGCAAGGACCGCGTGACCATGCTGCCGGAGCGGCTGGTGGAACCGCTGCGGGAGCACCTTTGCAAGGTGCGGGAGCTGCACCGGCGGGACCTGGAGGCCGGCTTCGGGGAGGTGTGGCTGCCGGATGCCCTCAGTGTGAAGTCCAAACAGCTGCCGCGGGACTGGGGCTGGCAGTGGGTCTTCCCTTCGGCCGTGCGCTCCGTGGATCCCCGCTCCGGCAAGGCCCGCCGCCACCACCTCTATCCGGAGAGCGTGCAGCGGGCGGTGCGGGAGGCGGCCCGCCGCGCCGAGTTCGCCAAGCCCGTGACCCCCCACGCCCTGCGCCACTCCTTCGCCACCCACCTGCTGGCCGTGGGCCACGACATCCGCACCGTGCAGGAGCTCCTGGGCCACAAGGACGTGGAGACCACCATGATCTACACCCACGTGCTCAACCGCGGAGGGCGGGGGGTGCCGAGCCCCCTGGACCTGGTAAAGGAGGAGGCTGTGCCTTACTCCGCCGCCTGAGGGGGTTCGAAGCGGAAGTGGCCGGTGATCGCGTAGGCGAAGAGGCGGTCCTCCTCCTGGGTGCCCCACCCGATGTTGTGGATCACGAGGGGGGTGCCTGCGGCGCTCTTCCGATCCGACACGAGCCCGATGTGGGGGACCCCGGAAGCGAGGCGCCAGGTGACGACATCGCCCGGATGGTAATCCCCCGGTTGTCGGGTGGCCGGAAGACGGTGGCCATGGCGGGTGAAGAAGACCGCGAGGTTGGGCACCCGGCGGTGGTCGATGTTGGCATCGGGGCGGGCCAGACCCCAGGCGCGGGGATAGGCCTCCCAGGCCCGGCGCATGTCCTCGTGCACGGCCCGCTGCAGGTCGAAGCCCTGGGCCCGGTAGGCGCGGATGATCACATCGGTGCAGACACCCCGCTCAATCGGCACATCGCCACCCGGGTACTTCAGCCGGGTGTAGGTGGGGTCGTAGCGTCGGGTCACGCCGATCTGGGCGCGGGCGGCCGTCACCCGCGCCTCGGGCGAAGGCGGGGCGGCCAGGGCCGCCAGCATGAGCAGGAACGGGATCCGCAGCATGGGGTCAGGGGCCCGGCGCGGGCGCC
>JBGASN010000069.1:0-15468 GCA_044229665.1 Holophagaceae bacterium | reverse complement strand
TCGAAGAGGGCCACGCGCTCCACGTACACGGGGCCATCCAGCTGGGCGATGAGCTCGGCCATGCGGATGGGGCTGCCCATGTTCTGGTTGCGGCCATCGGGGCTGGTGCTGGTCTTCTGGCCCATGAGGCTGGTGGGGGCCAGCTGGCCGCCGGTCATGCCGTAGATGGCGTTGTTGATGAAGATGACCGTGATGGGGAGGCCCATCTGCGCGGTGGCGATGGTCTCCGCCAGGCCGATGGAGGCCAGGTCGCCGTCGCCCTGGTAGGAGATGACGATGCTCTCCGGGTTGGCGAGCTTGTGGCCCACGCCCACCACGGGGGCGCGGCCGTGGGCGGCCTGGGTGTTGCCCACATCGAAGTAGTAGTAGGCGAACACGGAGCAGCCCACGGGAGACACGAGCACGGTGCGGTCCTGGATGCCCAGGGCCTCGATGCTCTCGGCGAGCTCGCGGTGCACGATGCCGTGGCCGCAGCCGGGGCAGTAGTGGGTGCTGTGGCCCTTGAGGCCTTCACCGTGGGCATGGCGTTCGAACTTCTCGTAGAAGACGCTCACTTGGCACCCCCCTTCAGGACGGCTGCGACAATCTCGGTCTGCTGGGGCAGGGTGCCGCCATAGCGCTGGACCGGGGTGATGGAGGGCGGGGCGATGCCTTCGTGGCTGAGGGCCAGGCGCAGCTCATCTTCGAGCTGGCCGGGGCTGGCCTCCACCATGACCAGGCGCTTCATCTGGGGGATGAGGGGCTTGAGCCCCTCGATGGGGAAGGGCCAGATGGTGATGGGGCGGAAGAGGCCAGCCTTGATGCCCTGGGCGCGGAGGTCTTCCACCGCCCCCTTGGCCATGCGGGCGGGGGTGTTGCAGGCCACCAGCAGCACGTCGGCATCCTCGGTGCGGTAGGTGTCGAACATCGCCTCGGCCTTCATGGCGTCGTACTTGGCCAGGAGCTTGTGGTTGTGGGCCTCGAGGTCGGGCTCGCTGAGGAAGATGGAGCACACCAGGTTGCCCCGGTGCTCGCGGTCGCCCCACACGGCCCACTCGGGCAGGCCCGGCTGGGTCATGGTCTCGGGCAGCTTCACCACGCCGGTCATCTGGCCCAGGTAGCCATCCGCCGCGATGATCACGGGATTGCGGTACTTGAAGCTCAGCTCGAAGGCCTTGCGGGAAAGATCCATCATCTCCTGCGGTGTGGCGGGGGCGAGCACGATGGCGTGGGTGTTGCCGTGGCCGAGGCCGCGGGTCATGAGCTTCAGGTCCGCCTGTTCGGGGGCGATGTTGCCCAGGCCGGGGCCGCCGCGCATGACGTTGACGATGACGCCCGGCAGCTCGGCGCCGATCATGTAGCTGATGCCCTCGAGCATCAGGCTGAAGCCGGGGCTGCTGGTGAAGGTCATGCAGGGCAGGCCCGCGCCGGAGCAGCCGTACATCATGTTGATGGCGGCCACCTCGCTGACGGCCTGCACGAAGGCGCCATCCAGCTTCGGCAGCACCTTGGCCATGAGCTCGGCGCCCTCGGTGCTGGGGGTGATGGGGTAGCCGAAGACGTGGCGGCAGCCGGCCAGCAGGGCGCCCAGGGCCGAGGCGTAGGTGCCCTTCAGCACCAGGGGCTGGCCCAGGGGCAGGGGGATCTCCACGGCGGGCTTGGCCTGGGCTACGGGAGCGCCGGTGTCCTTGGGCCCGAAGAGGTTCTTGGGGTCCTCAAGGTCGAAGTCGCCGTGGGCATCCGTGGCCACGGGGCCCGCCTGGGGCCGCAGGCCGTAGGGCTCGGGGCAGGACTGGATGCAGAGCTGGCAGCCGTTGCAGTTGTCCAGCTCCAGGTGGACCGGGATCAGGCCGGTGGCGGCGTTGATGGCGTCGCCCTCGGTGATGCAGTCCTTGGGGCAGGCGTCCACGCAGCGGAGGCAGCCCTTGCAGTACTCGGGCTCCAGGAACGGCTTGGGTCGGGAAGAGGCGGGTGCGGCCATGGGTTCACCTTGTGATCCCAAGATCAGCCCTCGTCCCTGTGGATGCTGTCACAGGGTCAGTGCGGCAGATCACATGGATAAAACCCGGATGAAGGTGCCCATCTGCGCGGGGAACGCAAAACGGGGCCGGATGGCCGGCCCCGTCTGCAGTGGTCTGTGATGAGGGTCAGGATTTGGCGAAGCCCTCCAGGGCCGCCAGGAGCGTGTTGCAGCGCTCGCACTCATCGCTGGGGGAACCGCAGGGGAAGCCATCGATGCCGATGCCGGCGCAGCGGGGGTTGTGCTCCGCGAGGATGAGCAGTTCGGAGCAGGCTTTGGCCATGCGCGGCTGCTGCTCCGGCGGCAGGTTGCGGAGGGTGTCGAGGAGTCGGGATTCGTGGGGAGCCAGCATGGGGCCTCCGGCGGGGTACGGATCCAAGATGGGGCGTGGTCCAGGGGACCGCCGTCACACCTCCGGGGGCGGACCGGTGGGTCACGGGGGCGTGGGGGTGCGAGGGGGGCCCCGAGTGGGGGAAACTGGGGGGATCCCCCCTCGGAGGTTCCATGTCCCGCTTGATGCGCCACCTCGCCCTCGGCGCCCTCTCCCTGGCCCTCACGGCCCAGGGGGCCCCTGACCCGAAGCTCGGGTTCGATCCCGCGAACCTGGATACCTCCGTGAAGCCCTGCGAGGACTTCTACTCCTACGCCGTGGGCGGCTGGCTGAAGCGCCACACCATCCCCGCCGACAAGAGCCGGTACGGCGCCTTCGATGAGCTCCTCGACCTCAACCGGGGGCACCTCAAGGCCATCCTGGAGGGCAGCGCCGCGGCCAAGGGCCTCAAGAAGGGCAGCCTGGAACAGCAGGTGGGCGATTTCTACGCCGCCGGCATGGATGAGGCCCGCATCGAGAAGCTGGGGATCACGCCCCTGAAAGCCGACCTGGCCCGCATCGAGAAGCTGAGCGCCACCACCCAGCTCCCGGCCTTCCTCGCGGCCAACCACGACCTGGGCTTGGGAGGCCCCTTCGGCTTCTTCGTGGGCCAGGACGCCAAGAACAGCACCCGCTACCTGGCCAGCCTGGGCCAGTCGGGGCTGGGGCTGCCCGACCGCGACTACTACTTCCCCAAGGATGCCAAGGGGCAGGAGCTGAAGGCCAAGTACGAGGCCCACGTGGCCCGCATGTTCGAACTCTCCGGCGAGAAGGCGGACCTGGCCAAGGTGCACGCCCGCATGGTGCTGGACCTGGAGATCCGCCTGGCCGAAGCCCACTGGACCCGCGTGGCCCTGCGGGATCCGCAGAAGCGCTACAACAAGATGAGCCCGGCGGAGCTGGCGACCCTGGCCCCGGGCTTCGACTGGGCGGGCTACTTCAAGGCCCGCAAGGTGGAGCTCACGGAGCTGAACGTGAGCCAGCCCTCCTACGCCAAGGCCTTCGCCGAGCTCACGGGGAAGACCAGCGCCGCGGAGTGGCGCCCCTACTTCAAGTTCCACCTCCTGCGGGGCGCCGCCGCCAACCTGCCCAAGGCCTTCCAGGACGAGAGCTTCGCCTTCTACGGCAAGGCCCTGCGGGGCACCCCGGAGCAGGAGGCGCGCTGGAAGCGCATCTCCGCCGAGGCCGACCGGGCCCTGGGCGAGAGCCTCGGCCAGCTCTACGTGAAGCGGGCCTTCAGCCCCGAGGCCAAGGCCAAGGTGCTCTCCATGGTCCAGTTCATGCGGCAGGTGCTGAAGGAGCGCATCGAAGGCCTGGATTGGATGGGCGCGGACACCAAGGTTCAGGCCATCCGCAAGCTGGAGGCCTTCGGGGTGAAGATGGGCTATCCCGACACCTGGCGGGTCTACGGCTGGGAGGTGAAGCGGGACGACCACTTCGGCAACCTGCGCCGCTCGGCGGCCTTCGAGGTGCGCCGCAACCTCAACAAGCTGGGCAAGCCCATCGACCGCACGGAGTGGGGCATGACCCCGCCCACCGTGAACGCCTACTACAGTCCCACCTTCAACGAGATCGCCTTCCCCGCCGGGATCCTGCAGCCGCCCTTCTTCGATCCCAAGGCCGATGATGCGGTGAACTTCGGGGCCATCGGCTGGGTGATCGGCCACGAGATGACCCACGGCTTCGATGACAGCGGCAGCCAGTTCGACGCCGAGGGCAACCTCAAGAACTGGTGGACGGACGCGGACAAGAAGGCCTACCAAGCCCGCACGGACCTGGTGGTGAAGCAGTTCGACGCCTACGAGCCCCTGAAGGGCGAGCACATCAACGGCAAGCTCACCCTGGGTGAGAACATCGCCGACCTGGGTGGCCTCAAGATCGCCTACGCGGCCTGGAAGAAGAGCCTGGGCGGCAAGCCCGCGCCGGTCATCGGCGGCTTCACCGGCGAGCAGCGCTTCTTCCTGGGGGCGGCACAGGTGTGGCGCGGCGTCTACCGCGATGCGGCCCTCAGCCTCCAGCTGAAGACGGATCCCCACAGCCCCGGCAAGTACCGCGTGCTGGGTCCCCTCTCCAACCTGCCGGAGTTCTTCGAGACCTTCGGCTGCGCCGACGGCCAGCCCATGAAGCGGGAGGAGCAGGCACGCCCCGCCATCTGGTAGGCGGCCCTTGCCCTGATGTGTGAATTTCTGTGAATTCAGCCCGGAAGGCCTCGGCTTTCCGGGCTGTGTTCGTAAGCTGGGGCTGGAGTTCCCATGTCCCCATTCCTGAAGCCCGCCCTGCTCACCCTGCTCCTCGCCGCCCAGCCGGGCCTGGCCCAGGGCGCCCAGCCGGCGCCCCCTTACCAGGGCTTCAACCCCGCCTGGATGGATCCGGCTGCGAAGCCCTGCACCGACTTCTACCAGTACGCCCTGGGGGGCTGGCTCAAGTCCGCGCCCATTCCGGCGGAATACCCCTTCGCCTCGGTCGACGTGGATGTGAACGAGCGCATCCAGACCCAGGTGAAGACCATCCTGGAGGCGGCCGCCCTCGCCAAGGTCGCGAAGGGGCCCACCCAGCGGGTGGGGGATTTCTACGCGGCGGCCATGGATGAGGCCGCGGTGGAGAAGGCCGGCGTTGCGCCTCTGAAGCCGCTCCTCGCCGAGGTGGATGGGCTGCGTCGCCCTGAGGACCTGGCGCGGGTCCTGGCCCGGCTGCATCGCGCGGGCGTGGCGGCGGGCTTCGCCTTCTACGTCGGGCAGGATGACCGCCGAAGCACGGAGGTGGTGCCCCAGCTGAGCCAGGACGGGCTGGGCCTGCCCGAGCGCGACTTCTACCTGCGGGAGGATGCCGAAGCGAAGGCCCTCCGGAACACCTACCAGGATCATATCGCCACGATCCTGGCCCTCCTGGGAGAGGCCGAGCCCAAAGCGGCGGCCGCACGGGTCCTTGGGCTGGAACTCCAGCTGGCAAAGGCTTCCCGGGGCCTCGTGGAGCTGCGGGACCCCGTGGCGAACTACCGGCGCATGGACCTCGGGGCCCTCGCCCAGGCCGCGCCGGGTCTGCCCTGGTCCGAGTATTTCACCAGCCTGGGGCTACCTCAGCCCGGCCCCCTCGTGGTGCGACAACCGGAGTTCCTGGCGGCCCTCGGCAAGCTCGCCCATGAGGTGCCGCCGGCCACCTGGCAGACCTACCTGCGTTGGCAGGTGGCCCGCGCCTATTCACCGGCCCTGAGC
This sequence comes from Holophagaceae bacterium, assembly GCA_044229665.1. Lineage (GTDB taxonomy): Bacteria > Acidobacteriota > Holophagae > Holophagales > Holophagaceae > JAFDVN01. Next base: position 9,887 of record JBGASN010000069.1, on the reverse strand, counting down.
CGGGCCTTCGGGGACGCGGCCTTCCAGTTCTACGGCAAGACCCTCTCCGGCACGGAGGCCCAGCGGCCCCGATGGAAGCGCACCTTCAGCCTCATCGATGGGCTCCTGGGTGAGGATCTCGGACAGCTCTACGTGGCCAAGCATTTCCCCCCTGCTGCCAAGGCCAAGGTCTCGGAGATGGTCCAGAACCTCAAGCTCGCCCTGCGCGCCCGGATCGAGGGATTGACCTGGATGGAGCCCACCACCAAGCGGGAGGCCCTGCGCAAGCTGGAGAGCTTCCAGGTGAAGGTGGGCTACCCCGATCACTTCCGCGACTACGGCTCCCTGGAGGTGCGGAGGGATGACTTCTTTGGCAACGTGTACCGGGGCCGCACCTGGGAGTTCGAACGCAACCTCGCGAAGGTGGGCAAGCCCGTGGATCGGGGTGAGTGGGCCATGACCCCCCAGACCAACAACGCCGAGTACAACCCCAGCCTCAACGCCATCTGCTTCCCCGCGGGGATCCTGCAGCATCCCTACTTCGACCTGGGGCAGGATGACGCCACCAACTACGGGAACATCGGCGCCACCATCGGCCACGAGATGACCCACGGCTTCGATGATCAGGGCCGGCAATATGACGCCGGCGGCAACCTCCGCGACTGGTGGACGCCCGCCGATGCGGCCGCCTACACCGCCCAGGCCGCCAAGGTGGTGGCGCAATTCGACGCGTTCGAGGCGCTGCCCGGCGTGAGGGTGAACGGCCAGGCCACCCTGGGTGAGAACATCGCCGATCTGGGGGGATTGCTCCTGGCCTGGGATGCCTGGCGTCTCACCCTCAAGGGCAGGCCCGAGCCCGCCCCCATGGCCGGGTTCACGGGCCCGCAACGCTTCTTCCTGGGCTACGCAGAGACCTGGCGCATGAAAGCGAGGCCGGAGTACCTGAAGCTGCAGGTGGCCACCGATGTGCACGCCCCGGCGCGCTTCCGGGTGCTGGGACCCCTGGCCAACCTGCCTGAGTTCTTCGAGGCCTTCGGCTGCACCGAGGGCGCTCCCATGCGCCGGGATCCCAAGGTGCGGCCCAGCATCTGGTAGATCCCTACACCTGCAGCAGTGCGTTCCGGTGCGTACGGGTGAGGGTGAGCGTGGTGCCGTCCGTGAGGTGCACCAGGTAGTCGCCGTGGAACCAGGGCTGCAGCTCCCGGATGTGGGCCATGTTCACGATGGTGGAACGGTGGATCTGCCGGAATTGTTCGGGATCCAGCCGCTTCAGGAAGTCCCGGAGGGTGTGGCGGATGAGGTGGGATCCCTGGGACAGGTGCAGTCGGATGTGGTTGTCCTCGGCCTCGATCCAGCGGATGTCGGACACCTTCACGAGCTGCTGGCCCGCCCCGATCTTCACGAGGATGCGTTCCGGGTACTCCCCCTTCTGCCGTACATCCTCCAGGAGGTGCTCCAGGCGCTCCGTGGAGGCGTGGCGTGCCTCGCCCACCCGGTGCTTGGCCTTGGCCAAGGCCTTGCGGAAGCGGTCCGCATCGAACGGTTTGAGGATGTAGTCCACGGCGTTCACATCGAAGGCCTTGAGGGCGTGGCGGGCGTAGGCGGTCACGAAAACGGGGCAGGGCATCTTCTGGGGGCCCACGGCCTCGATGACGCCGAACCCATCCAGCTCCGGCATCTGGACATCCAGGAACACGATGTCGGGGTTGTACTTCTCGATGGCCTCCACGGCGGAGGGACCATCCTCGGCCTCGCCGACCACTTCCACCTCCCGATCCTCGTTGAGCAGGGAGCGGATGCGGAGGCGGGCCGGGGGCTCGTCATCGATGATGAGCGCGCGATAGGGCATGGGGGGTTCCTTCAGCCGATGGGGCGGGGACGCAATTGCACGGAACGGGAGGGGGCGCCTTCCGCCTCAAGCTCGCTGTGGATGGGCTTCCAATGCAGGGGCAGCTCGGCCCGGGCGATGGCGCCCCCGTGGGGGCCGTTGAGCAGTTCAAAGCGCTGGCGGTCCCCATACAGGGAGGCGAGGCGGCTCCGGGTGTTGGAGAGGCCGATGCCTTCGCGGCAGGGGGTGCTTCCCAGGCCGCGGCCATTGTCCTCCACCTCCAGGCGCAGGGTCTCGCCCAGCACGGATACGTGGATGATCAGGCAGCTCTCCCCCCGGGAGCGCTGGCCGAGGCCGTGCTTGAAGGCGTTCTCCACGAGGGGTTGGAGGATGAGGTTGGGCACCAGGGCGGGGAGCAGGTCGTCGGGGCAGGCCACCACCACCCCCAAGCGGGAGCCGAAGCGCTGGCGCTGGATGTCGAGGTAGCAGTTGAGCACCAGCAGCTCCTGGCGGAGGGTGACCTCCTGGGGGCCGCTCTGTTCCAGGGTGTAGCGGAGGAGATCGCCGAGGCGGGTGACCATCTGCTCGGCCTGCTCCGGCTCGGTGCGGATCAGGGAGCTGATGGTGTTGAGCGCGTTGAACAGGAAGTGGGGCTGGAGCTGCATGCGCAGAGCCTGATGCTCGGCCTTGGCCAGCTCGGCCTCCAGGCGGCTCGCCTCCAGCTCCCGCTCCCGGTACCGGTGGTAGAGGTCGAAGGCGACCCAGGCACCGAAGGCGAGCAGGAACTCCACCACGGCCATGTGGAAGTACTTGAGGTTGAAGGTCCAGAAGCGGGTGAGGAGCCCCCCGGGGATGGGCACGAGGGGACCGCCGAGGGCTTCGATCACCCCAAAGGCCACCACGACCCCGAGGAAGGAGAGGCACAGGGTGAGGGCCACCCAGAAGGCCCAGCGGCGCCAATCGGTAGGCCCCCCCATGGGCACGCGATGGAGGTTCCGGATGACCAGGAGGATCAGACCGCCCCAGGTGACGTGCAAGGTCACATCAATGAGCAGGATCCGCATCAGGTGGTTCTGGAGCACCGGAGTTCCCGCGGCGTCGAGGGCCGCGAAATAGACTCCGATGAGGATCCAGATCGCCCAGTAGGACCAGCCGGCCTTTTGTCGTGGATAGGTCATGGGATTGAAGCTATTCGAGTGGGGCCCGATCGCAAGGGCCAAAAGGACAAAGGCGTGGCGAGGGGCCAAACGGGCGGGGTGAATGGGACCAATTGGGGCCAGGTGGACCCGAATTCCGGCGAGTGGGACCGGGCGCGTGTCGCGAGGCTGTCACGGCCGGGGGGTCAGCGCCCCCGGAGGAGCCCATCCACGGTGCCCTGGGCCATGGGGTGGTACCCCGGACGGGCCTTGGCGTAGATGGCCTTGGCGCGGGCAGTGCCCTCCGGCGTCTTCAGCAGCTCGGCATAGAGGGGCACGATGAGCTTCCGGCGGCCGATCTCGACGAGGTAGCGCTCCAGGCGGGGCCAGGCGGGTTCATAGCCAGCGCGGATGGCGAGGAGCAGCCACTGGTGGGCGATCTCGGCATTGCCCGTGTCGGTGAGGTGGAAGGCCTTGTCCAGGGCCGCCATGGGGGTGGCCTGGAGGGGGGGGAGGGCCCGGAGGAAGTGCAGCCACTCCTGGGTGGTCCAGCCCGTGGGATCGATGAGGCGCTTGGCGCTGTCCAGGTCGTAGCCGGTGGCTTCCCCGGCCTTGGGGGTGGCCCCGTCGCCTGCGGACCAGCGCTTCACCTGGGCCTCCACCGCCGCGAAGGCGGGGCTCTGGGGCTTCGGGGCATCCGGGAGCAGGTCGGTTCCCGTGAGCCAGGCGGCGAGATCCGGCGCCTTCGAAGGATCCTGGACCAGCAGGTGCTTGGACACGTGGGCCACGAAGGTGGCGGTGGTGACGCTCCGGAAGGCGTGGTCCTTGAACCAGCGCTTCAGCCAGGCGTCGAAGGCGGGGCGGCCGTAGGCCTCCTCCAGGCGGCGCAGCAGGAGGGCGCCCTTCTCGTAGGGGATGCGGGAGTAGGCATCATCCGGGTCCGCCGTGCCCATCTGGGGCAGGAGGCTCCGGTGCTCGGGCTTCATGGCGGCGAGGTCGCCCTCCAGGTCCTGCCGTCCGAGCGTGGCCTCCATCTCCGCGAGCTTGCGGCCGTACACGGCCTCCACGATGCGGCGCTCCACGTAGGTGGTGAAGCCCTCGTTGAGCCAGAAGTCCCGCCAGGTGGCGTTGGTCACGAGGTTGCCGCTCCAGCTGTGGGCCAGCTCATGGGCGATGAGGCTCACGAGGCTCTTGTCGCCGGCCAGGATGGTGGGCGTGGCGAAGGTGAGCTTGGGGTTCTCCATCCCGCCGAAGGGGAAGCTGGGGGGCAGCATGAGGATGTCGTAGCGCCCGAAGGGGTAGGGGCCGTAGAGCCCCTCCGTGGCCTTCACCATGGCCTCCGTGTCCTCCAGTTCCTTGGCGGAGCGGGCCAGCATGGAGGGCTCGGCCCACACGCCGGTGCGGGCGCTCAGGGGCTGGAAGTCCAGGTCACCCACCGCGAAGGCCAGGAGGTAGCTGGGCAGGGGCTGGTTGAGGTGGAAGCGGTAGTCGCCCGTGCGGGGGCCCTTGGGGTCGAAGTCCATGTCCGCGGCCATGAGGGCGCGGAGTTCCTTGGGAGTGTGGATGCGCGCGGTGAAGGTGATGCGCACACCGGGGCCATCCTGGCAGGGGACGAAGCTGCGGGCCTGGATGGACTGGGCCTGGGTGAAGAGGAAGGGGTGCCGCTTGCCGGCGGTCTGGGCGGGCTGCAGCCACTGGAGGCCCCCGGCGTGGTCACTGGTCCGGTAGGTGAGCCGCACATGGCGGTGCCCCTTGGGCACACGCACCTCCAGGCGCTGGCCCAGGGCCTCGGACACGGGCACCACCTTGAAGGGCGCAGCCTTCCAGGACTTGCCCTCCCGGCTCGTGGCGACAGTCTGCACCTCCAGATCCCGCGCATCCAGGTTCAGGGTGGTGGCGCCCCTGGGGGTCACGGCCAGCGTCCAATCCGCGCGCCCCTCGAGCCGGTGGGCGGCGAAATCCACCTTCAGGTCCAGATCCAGGTGCCGCACGGTGGGCCCGCCGAGGTGGGCGGCACTGTGCACATCCACCCCCGGGGTCCGGAGCAGGTCGATCGCGGGGGATTGAGCCGTCATGGGCAGGGCCAGGGCAAGGAGGAGGGGGAGGGCACGCATGGAAACCACCGGTCGGAATCCTCCAGTCTCGCAGAAACCCATGGGGAACCCCGGGCATCCTGGAGGGATGCGCACCCTCCTGTTGGCCCTCGCCACCCCCCTCCTCACCGCCCAATCCGTGGCCCTCACCTTCGACGATGGTCCCCGGATCGCCGTCACGCCCCTGATGACGCCCGCGGCCCGGAACCAGGCCCTGTTGGATCACCTGGCCAAGACGGGCGTTCCGGGGGCCCTCTTCGTGACCCTCCACAACGGGGCCGACACCCCCGAGGGGCTGAGCCTGCTGAAGGCCTGGGGGGCCGCCGGCCATCGCATCGGCAACCACACGGTGACCCACCCCGACCTCAACGCTGCGTCGGTCAGCCTTGCCGCGTACCAGGCGGAACTGGCGGCTTGCGACAAGGTCATCGCCACGGTGCCGGGCTACCGGCCCTGGTTCCGCTTCACCTTCCTGCGGGAGGGCAACACGCCGGAGAAGCGGGACGGCATGCGGGCCTTCCTCAAGGCCAAGGGCTGGCGCAACGCCTACGTGACGCTGGACACCAGCGATTGGCGCCTGGATGAGAAGCTCACGGAGGTCCTCACCCGGGATCCCAAGGCGGATGTGGCGCCGATCCGGGCGGCTTACCTGGCCCATGTGAAGCAGCGGGCGGAGGCGTACCGTGACCTGGCCCGTCGCCTCCTGGGCCGGGAGGTTCCCCAGGTCATGCTCATGCACCACAACCTGTTGAACGCCCTGTTCCTGGGGGATGTGATCGCCCAGTTCCGGTCCATGGGCTGGTCGTTCGTCGATCCCGATCTCGCGTTCCAGGACCCGGCCTACGCCCTGCAACCGGAGCGACCCAAGGCCGGGCAGAGCCTCCTGCTCTCCCTGGCGAAGTCCAAGGGCTGGGAGATGACCCCGGACTTCATGCGCCTCATGGATGACGGCGACTTCGAGATCGCCGAGCTGGCGAAGCAGGGCTACTGAAGGGCGGCCACCAGGTCCCGGTGCACCCCGGGGGCGCCGGCCAGGAGGTTCCCCGTGTCGGTCCAGGTGCCACCCCCCTGCCAGTCGCTCACCAGGCCCCCGGCCTCGCTGACCAGCAGCACGCCGGCGCCCAGGTCCCAGGGCTGCAGGCCCATCTCCCAGAAGCCGTCGTAGATGCCCGCGGCCAGGTGGGCCAGGTCCAGGGCCGCGCTGCCGGCGCGCCGGATGGCCTTGGCCCGGGGCCAGATGCGGTCGAGGCTCTCGCGCCACAGGGGGTAGCGGTCCCCCAGCTGGTAGGCGAAGCCCGTGGCCAGGAAGGCGCCCTCCAGGGTGGGCTGGGCGGACACCTGCATGGGGCGCCCGTTCCAGGTGGCGCCATCGCCCCGGGTGGCCACGAAGAGATCCGCCTTGAGGGGATCCCACACCACGCCCACGGCGGGGCCCTCGGCATCCCACAGGGCGATGGACACGCACCACTGGGGGAAGCCCTGCACGAAGTTGAGGGTCCCATCCAGGGGATCCACGATCCACTTCCTGGTCGGCGATGCTCACGAGGTCATGCTTCGTCTTCTCGTGGATGGAGCCCGGCTCCAGCTTCCGCCAATGGCGGAGCAGGGCCGCCCCACCGGCCTTGGCCGCCTCGATCGCCGCATCGCGTTGAGCTTCGAACATGGGGCCTCCTCATCCCATGGTGCCGGAATTCGCCTTCCCTGACCCCAGGTCGAAAAGGGAGGGCAGAAGCCTTGACCGCTGGTAACCGCTGCGGATGTCGCAACGCCTTGCTAGCCTTCCCGGATATCCCCACGCCGACACCCCGCTTTCGGAGGAACCATGTCCCCGCTCAAGAACGCCGTCATCGTCGAGGCCAAGCGCCTGCCCCAGGGCCGGGGCGTGAAGGGGGCCTATGCGGCCACCCGCCCCGAGAAGCTGGGCGCGGTGGTGCTCGAAGCCCTGAAGCCCCTGCTGAAGGACTGGTCGGCGCTGGAGGACGTGCTCGTGGGCTGCGCCATGCCCGAGGGCGAGCAGGGCATGAACATGGCCCGCCTCATCAGCTTCAAGGCCGGCCTGCCCATCACGGCGGCTGCGGCCACCATCAACCGCTTCTGCGGGTCCAGCCAGGAGACCGTGCTCATGGCCCAGCGGGCCATCCAGACCGGCGTCGGCACGCTGTACCTCGCCGGCGGCGTGGAGAGCATGAGCAAGGTGCCCATGATGGGCTTCAACCCCTCCGTGGATCCCGAGCTCACGGCCACCTTCCCCGAGGCCTACTGCGGCATGGGCGTGACCGCCGAGAACCTGGCGGCCGACTACAAGATCACCCGCAAGGAGCAGGACGAGTTCGCCTACCAGAGCCACCAGAAGGCTGCGGCCGCCTGGGCCAACGGCAAGTTCGCCAAGGAGGTGGTGACCTTCGAGACCAAGGGCCTCGATGGGAAGCCCGTGACGCTGACGCAGGACGAGTGCGTGCGCGCCGACACCTCCATCGAGAAGCTGGGTGAGCTCAAGGCCGCCTTCATCAAGGATGGCAGCGTGACCGCCGGCAACAGCTCCCCCATCACCGATGGCGCCGCCTTCCTCGTGATCATGGAGGAGGAGGCCGCCAAGGCCCTGGGCCTCAGGCCCCGTGCCCGCATCCTCCAGGGCGCCGTGGCCGGCTGCGCCCCGGACCGCATGGGCATCGGTCCCGTGCCCGCCACCAAGAAGGTGCTGGAGCGCCTGGGCCTCACCCTCGACCAGATCGACGCCGTGGAGCTCAACGAGGCCTTCGCCGCCCAGTCCCTCGCGGTGATCCGCGAGGGCAAGTTCGATCCCGCCAAGGTGAACGCCTGGGGCGGGGCCGTGGCCCTGGGCCACCCCCTGGGCTCCAGCGGCGCCCGCATCATCACCACCCTGCTGAACCGCCTCGAGACGGACGGCGGCAGGTACGGCCTCGCCACCATGTGCATCGGCGGCGGGCAGGGCATCGCCTCCGTGATCGAGAAGCTCTAAGCCAACCACCAGGACCAGGACACAGACGGAGGTTGGAGATGGAGATCAAAAAGGTAGCGGTGCTGGGCTCCGGGGTCATGGGCTCCGGGATCGCGGCGCACTGCGCGTCCGCGGGGCTGCAGGTGGAGCTGCTGGACATCGTCATCGACGAGGCGGCGCCCGACAAGCTGGCGGAGGGCGCCCTGGCGGGGCTCAAGAAGAGCAAGCCCGCGCTGATGATGCACGAGTCGCATTTGAAGAGGATCCGCACGGGCAACCTGCGGGACCACCTGGATCGCCTCAAGGAGTGCGACTGGGTGGTGGAGGTGGTGAAGGAGGACCTGAAGATCAAGCAGGCCCTCTACGAGCGCCTGGAGACCGTGCTGAAGCCCGGCGCCTGGGTGAGCTCCAACACCTCGGGCATCCCCCTCAAGCTGCTGGTGGAGGGTCGGTCAGCTGCTTTCCGAGGGCGCTTCGTCATCACCCACTTCTTCAACCCGGTGCGCTACCTGCGCCTGCTGGAGTTCGTGAAGGGGCCCGAGGTGGCCGAAGGCGAGGCCGCGGCCTTCCGTGACTGGCTGGAGACGGCGCTGGGTAAGGAGGTCGTCCCCGCCTTCGACAGCCCCACCTTCATCGGCAACCGCATCGGCATCCACGGCATCATGAGCGTGCTGCACCTGGCCCTGAAGGAGAACATCCCCTTCGAGGTCATCGACTCCGTGCTGGGCGACGCCGCGGCCCGGGCCAAGAGCGCCTCCTTCCGCACCGCCGACCTGGCGGGCGTGGACATCATGGCCGCCACGGCCAAGAACGTGTACGACCTCTGCCCCAACGACGAGGTGCGCGACACCTTCAAGTTCCCCGAGTTCCTGCAGTGGATGCTTGACAACAAGTACCTGGGGAACAAGACCAAGCAGGGCTTCTTCAAGAAGGACAAGGGCCCCGACGGCAAGAAGCTCTTCCTGCGCCTGGACCCCGCCACCAAGTCCTACGTCGCTCAGGAAAAGAAGGACTGGCCCATCCTCAAGGAGCTCAAGGGCATCGATGAGCCCGTGGAGCGGGTGCGCGCCCTCTTCACCTCCGACAGCGAAGCGGGCCGCCTGGCCTGGCGCTGCGTGGCCGACAACCTCATCTACGCCGTGAACCGGCTGGGCGAGGTCACCGACCTGCCCCTGAACGTGGACCGCGCCATCCGCAACGGCTTCGCCTTCGAGCTGGGGCCCTTCGAGCTGTGGGACGCCCTGGGGGTGGAGCGGGTCGTCGCCCGCCTGCGCTACGAGGAGCGGCCCGTGCCGGCCCTCGTCGAAAAGATGCTCGCCAAGGGCATCCCAAGCTTCTACCGCATGGAGCACGGCGTGCCCGTGGCCCAGCTGGACCCGGCCACCCTCACCATGGTGCCCGTGCTGGAGGACAAGCGGATCCTCATCCTCAAGCGGGAGGAGGGCCGCGGCAAGGTCATCGCCGAGAACAGCAGCGCCCAGCTCATCGACGTGGGCGACGACGTGGCCTGCCTCAGCTTCCGCACCAAGATGAACGCGCGCTGGACGACGGCATCGTGATGATGGAAGACGCCGTCCAGAAGCACATCCCGCAAGTTCAAGGGCCTCATCGTGGCAACCAGGCAAGGTTGGGTTCAGCGCCGGGGCCAACCTCGTAGTTCGTGCTGAACGCCGCCCGGGACTGGCAGTTCGATCTGATCGAAGAAGCGGCCCGGCGCCTGCAGTACGCGGCCTGGGCCCACCTACGCGCCGTTCCCACCGTGGCTTCGCCCCTCCAGCTGGTGCCAGGCGGCTGCGAGGTGACCCTGGCTCAGGCTACCGTGGCTCCGCCGAGACCTACATGGGCCTCGGCGGGGCGGCAGATCCCGCCGGCGGCTGCCCAGATGCCCTGCG
>JBGASN010000068.1:0-15974 GCA_044229665.1 Holophagaceae bacterium | reverse complement strand
GTGAAGCCCCGGGCCTGGACCTCCTTGGCCTCGGCCTCCTGGAGGCTGAGGAGGACCGGTTCCTGGGCCTGGGCCCCGAGGCACAGGGTTAAGAGCCAGGGGGCGGCGCGACGGATGAGCGGCATGGAACCTCCTCGGAGGACCCCAGGGTGGGGCCGGATCCCCACCCCCACCGCCGCAGATCGGCGAACGGCGCCTGGGTGCCGGCGAAGGGGGCCCCCCGGCTGCTAGCCTGGGCCATGGCCAAGATCCTCGCCCTCTCCGGCAGCCTGCGGGCCGGCTCCCTGAACACCGAGGTCCTGCGGGCCGCGGCCCTCCTGGCCCCGGGCCAGGTGACCCTCCTGGAGGGCCTGGCGGACCTCCCGGCCTTCAACCCCGACCTGGAGGACCTCTCCGCCCCCGCGCCCGTGGAGCGCTTCCGGGCGGCCCTCGCGGAAGCGGACGCGGTGCTGATCTGCTGCCCCGAGTACGCGCACGGGGTGCCCGGGGCCTTCAAGAACGCGCTGGACTGGGTGGTGGGCAGCGGGGAGCTTGTGGACAAGCCGGTGGGCCTGGTCAACGCCTCGCCCCGGAGCACCTTCGTCCACGCCCAGCTCACGGAGATCCTCACTGTGATGAACACCCGGTTGCTGCCTGAGGCCAGCCCCGCCCTGCCCCAGCTGCGACGGGACGTCACCGCCGCCGAGCTGGCGGCCCGGCCCGAGGTGGCGGAGCCCCTGCGCGCGGCCCTGACCGCCCTGGGCGCCTAGCCGAGGCGCTCCTCCACGAAGCCTCCGGCCTCGAGCCCCGCCTTCGAGCGGCCGTGGGGATCCTGCTCGGCGCGGATGACGTTCACCATCTCCAGGGCCGTCTGGGTGCAGGGCGGGAGGTCCCGGTCCGTGGTGCCGAGCGGGGTCACGCGGTCCCCCCACTTCACCAGGTGGGCGCAGTAGGTGAGGCCGCCGCCGAAGGCGGGCATGAGGAGGTGCGCGCCGGGCTTCACCCGGCCCTCCTCCAGGGCCTCCACGAGGGCCACGGGCACCGTGGCGGCGCTCATGTTGCCGTATTTCTGCACGGTGAGGACCACCTTCTCCATGGGCAGCCCGGCGTACTTGGCCACGGCCTCGATGATGCGGAGGTTGGCCTGGTGGGGCACCACCAGATCCACCTTGTCCGGACTCACACCCGCCTCCCGCAGCACCCGCTCCGAGGCGGCGCTCATGGCCTTCACGGCCCGCTTGAAGATCTCCTGGCCATCGAAGTCCCAGAGGGTGTCTCCGAAGCTGATGCCCTTGCCCGCATAGCCGCAGCCCATCCCACGCACCCGGAGGATCTGGCGGGCCTCGGCATCGCAGCCCAGCACGCCACCCAGGAGGCCCTCCTCCTGCTCCGAGGCCTGCAGCACCACGGCCGCGGCGCCATCCCCGAAGAGCACGGCCACGTTGCGGTTGCTCCAGTCCATGTAGCGGCTGATGAGCTCCACGCCGATGACCACCGCGTTCCGCGCCATGCCGCTGCGGATCATGGCCGTGGCCATGGAGAGGCCGTAGAGGAAGCTCGTGCAGGCGGTGTTGAGGTCCATGGCCGCGGCCTTCGTGGCGCCCAGGGCCCGCTGCACCCCGGAGGCGCTGTTCGGCACCAGCTCCTCATTGCTGCAGCCCCCGTAGATGATGAGGTCCACCTCACCCGCCTCGAGCCCCGCACAGGCCAGGGCCCGGGCCGCCGCCACGGTGGCCAGGTCGATGGCCGGCACGTGGGAGACCCGGCGCTCCCGCATGCCCGTGCGGGTGGTGATCCACTCGTCCGTGGTGTCCAGGAAGGTGGACAGGTCGGAGTTGCTGAGGATGGCGGGGGGCATGCACTTGCCCCACCCTGTGATCGCAGCGAAGGTCATGGTGTGGGTTCCCCGCCCAGCATCCCCACCTCTTCGACCTCAGGTCAAGATGCCCCCTTTCCGAGAGGTTTCCATGACCCTCCGCATCGTCCGCCTCGGCACCCCCCGCCACCCGGAGGAGGGCCTCCGGATCGGCACCGTGCGCCGCCCCCCCCGGGGCGTCCCCAAGGCCGCGTTCGCGACCCTGGACTACTACGACACCTGGCTGCCCATCCTCGCCCCCAGCGAGGCCCTCATGAAGCAGGGGCAGGCGGTCGGAGCCGAGGCCGAGTGGAGGGCCTTCGCCCGGGCCTTCAAGGCCGAGCTGGCGCGCCCCGAGGCCCAGCACACCCTGGCCCTGCTGGCGGCCCTCTCAAAGACGACGGACCTCAGCGTGGGCTGCTACTGCGAAGACGAGGCGCGGTGCCACCGCTCCGTCCTGCGCGCCCTGTTGCAAGAAGCGGGCGCGGAGATCGCATGAGAACGCACCACCTAGGCACCAAGAAACCAGGATAAGCAGAAGCGCTCGGCGAAACCCTTGCGGGCCTTTCTTCCCTTCCCGGTGTCTTGGTGCCTTGGTGGTGAATGCATCTTTCTAGATACGCGCCCTCTGGCCCCCGGACCCCAGAGCTGGGATGCTCCTTCCATCCATGTCCGACCCTTCCGTCTCCCCCCTCCCCCGCAGCCGCCGCGTCTTCTGCAACCGCACCCTGAACTTCCGGTCCCTCAAGGCCATCGGCTACGACATGGACTACACCCTGGTGGATTACCGGGCGGAGGCCTTCGAGGAGCGGGTCTACGAGCTGGCCCGGGCCTCCTTCCTGGAGGCGGGCTGGCCCGTGGCGGACCTGCGCTTCGATCCGGAGATGGTGGCCCGGGGCCTCGTCATCGACCTGCACACGGGGCACCTGGTGAAGGCCAACCGCTTCGGCTTCGTGAAGCGGGCCTTCCACGGCACCCGGCCCCTCAGCTTCGCCGAGCAGCGGGATGCCTACGCCCAGGTGCTGGTGGACCTCTCGGATCCCCGCTGGGTCTTCCTCAACACCGTGTTCTCCCTCTCCGAGGGCTGCCTCTACGCCCAGCTGGTGGACTGCTTCGAGGCGGGCCGGCTACCGGGGGTGCGCACCCCGGGCGAGGTCTACGAGCAGGTGCGCCGCCGCATCGAGGCCCAGCACATCGAGGGCCGGCTCAAGGCGGAGATCCTGGCGGATCCCGAGCGCTACGTGATCCTGGATCCCGAGGCGGCCCTGGCCCTGCTGGACCAGCGGGCCGCGGGCAAGCGCCTGCTCCTCATCACCAACAGCGAGTGGGCCTACACGGCCCCCCTCATGAGCTACGCCTACGACCGCTACCTGCCCGCGGGCATGACCTGGCGGAACCTGTTCGACTACATCATCGTGAGCGCCCGCAAGCCCGCCTTCTTCACGGAGCGGGGGCCCTTCTTCGAGGTGGTGGACGAGGCGGGCCTCCTGCGCCCCGTGCAGGGCCCCCTGCAGCCGGGCCGCGCCTACCTCGGCGGCAGCGCCGCCCAGGTGGAGAAGGATCTGGGCGTGAGCGGTGACCAGGTGCTCTACGTGGGCGACCACATGTTCGGCGATGTGCACATGAGCAAGCGCCGCCTGCGCTGGCGCACGGCCCTGGTGCTGCGGGAGCTGGAGGCCGAGGTGGAGGCCCTCACCGGCTTCCAGGCCCGGGAGGATCACCTCGCCACCCTCATGGCCCAGAAGGAGGACCTGGAAGCCCAGGTCTCCGCCGCCCGCCTCCACCTCCAGCGCCGGAAGGCCGGCTACGGCCCCCAGTCCCCCGCCGAAGCCGCAGACCTGGAGGCCCGCATCCAGCAGCTCAAGACCCGGCTCACCGCCCTGGACCTCGAGATCGCCCCCCTCGCCCAGGCGGCCACGGAGCTCCTCAACCCCCGCTGGGGCCTCCTCACCCGCGCCGGCAACGACAAGAGCCACCTCGCCCGCCAGATCGAGCGCTACGCCGACGTGTACACCTCCCGGGTCAGCAACTTCCTCCACGCCACCCCCTACGTGTACCTGCGGAGCCCCCGGGGGAGCCTGCCCCACGATCCCAGCAGCCCCGGGGGACCGCCGCTGGCCCCCACCCTGAGCGGGGAGTGAGCATGGGGACCTCCCTGCCCACCTTGGCCAACCCGGACCTCGGGCCCCGCCGGGGCCGGCTCAGCGATTGGATCACCCAGCGGTGGGTGCAGCTCACGGGCCGCCGGGTGACCCTCGCGGAGCATCCCTGGCTGGCCGCGCCCGTGGGCGAGCCCTCGGGCATCGGCCCCGAGGTCTTCCACCGGCACGCGGCGCGGGAGGGCCTGATCCTGTCGGAGGCGGCCCCCATCCGGGGGCTCATGCCCGACTTCGGCGTGCTGGCAGGGCCCCGATTCTCCGCGGAGCACACCCACCCCGCCGTGGCCCGGTTCTATGAGCAGACCTCGACCTATCAGCTGGACCTCTGGTCCCAGTGGCGCGGGGCCTTCCGGCCCTTCGGGCGCCTGCTGGGCCTCATCTTCAGCCGCCGCCTGCAGCAGCTGAACGTGCCCCTGGATCCCCTCGACACCAGCCGGGGCATGTCGAGCCAGGTGCTCCACCTGCAGACCGCGGAGGGGACCCACCTGGCTGCCACCTGGGTGCGCACCGCCGCCACCAGCGGCGACACCATCTACGCCGGCTGCTATGCCACCGGCCCCGTCCCCGGCTTCCCCGGCACCTGCGTCAAGGTGGCCTTCCCCCTGCCCAACGGCTTCGCCCTGGTGGTGATGAAGCCCGAAGCGGGGCCCGGGGGCTCCCTCCGCCTCCGCTCCCACGGCCGCACCTTCGGAGATCCGGGGTTCTACTTCTACGTGGAGGAGACCCCCGGCCGGGGCTGGGCCCGCTACGTGGCCGCCCTGAAAGAGGAGATCCACGTCTACGAGGACGACCGGGGGGTGCTGCGGGCCGACCACCGGCTCGACCTCGGGGGCCTCCCCTTCCTCCAGCTCCATTACCGGATGACCCCCGCCCCCGGCGCCCCGCCCGCGCCCTGAGGGTGGATCCCCTGGGGCGAACCGCGTGGTGGGGGCCGCGAAGGGACCCATCTTGGGGGGCTTGATCCCCCCCGAGGTCCCCATGCTTGCCGGCCCCCTCCTGTTCGGGCTCACCGCCCTCCTGGCCCAGACCCCGCCCCGCCCCGCCGAGGTGGCGGCGCAGATCCGGGCCCGGGCCCTGGATCCCGCTCGGCTGGCAGCGGAGGCCCAGGCGGCCAAGGGCTGCCGGGAGGACCTCCGGCCCACCTTCACGGGGCAGTTCACGGGCTATGGCCCCGGGGGCTACGTGCCCCAGGGCCCGCCCCCCGGCATGCCCCAGGACATGTCGGATGCCGAGGTGCACACCTTCCCCGTGCCGGCCATCATCGTGCACCCGGATGCCCGGGGCCTCACGGCGGAGGAGCGCCGGCCCAGGTACCTGCCGCCCGAGGACCGGGCGCCCGCCCTCGACCTCCCCCTGCGCAGCCCCGGGGAGCCGGCCCAGCGCCTCGCCGGCTTCCGCGGCCGGGTGGTGGTGCTCACCCTCTTCAACCCCGCCTGCTCCGAGAGCAGCCTCCTCCCGGAGCTCCGCGACCTGCGCACCCGGGCCGCCTCCGCCGGGGTCACCGTGCTGCCCCTGGCCCGCACCCCCGAGAAGGCCCTCGTCCGCTGGCGCCGCGCCAACCGCGAGGCCCTGCCCGACACCTTCCCCATCTACGTGCCCGACTGCGCCCCCCACACCCTCGCCGAGGCCCTGCCCGACTACGCCATCTCCCCCACCACCTACATCCTGGACCGCGAAGGGCGCATCGCCTGGCGCATCTGCGGCGCCATCCCGGGGGCGCTGATCGCCAAGATCAACCTGGTGCTATCGGAGGGGGATCGAAGAGAATCCCAGGAGGCCAAGTGGTAGCGCCAAGCGAGGACCGAGGGTCCCATCGGTTGCAGGTGAAATCTCTTCGCCCTCGCAAGTTGAGGGCGTGACTCAACCCTATCCCTCAAACCGATCTGATACCTCAAAAGGCGCGGGGATTTCGAACGAGAGCCTGGACATCTCTTTCTACCCCGAAACTCCACAGACGTAACAGTTCACCGCATTGCTCTCTTCAATACTGACGGTCCCGAACTCATCTCCCCGGTGGGTTGGCAAGCTACGACCCAACAAAAAGCCCACCAAGACGGTGGGCTTTGGTGTTCAGTGGAAAATTTTTCATTCATTCGATAACGAGGAGTTCCTAGTGGGCATGTTGGACCAAAAAAATCCAAAACTAGAATCAGATAAATCCCCACTTGAGTCGAAGTATATTCCCACCTTCAAATCGTAAAAATAGTGGTCGCCCATTGGCGACTTTTGTTCCCAATCTTTGGAGAGATTGCATAGCTGAGCGAGCACCGATGGATCCCGGAATGGATCAAGCCCGAAGACAAAAATTGGGGCATCCGGTGTGAAATCAATTAGTTCCATCATTCCGGTTGACTGAGAAACATCTACCACAGCTTGTGGAAAATACAATCGCTCTATACCTTCGAATGTTCTCTTAAATTCTACTGGACCTAGTAGCGCAATTGCTCCTTCGATATCAGTAGGTCCCTGGATCCCGGGGATCAAATGGTTGTGGACATCAATTTGGAGGGGGTGGGAAATCATTGGGATCACTTCTTTTTGAGATCGAAGACTGTCTTTGCATAAGTTAGCATCTGCCTTAGTGCCTTATTGTACTTGGATGGAGATCCGGATGCCGCAGCTGACGCTCGGCGAACATCGCGAATTTCCTTAGCCATCATTTGGCGAGGATTTGTTTTCGCCAGTTGTGACTGGTCCTTTCGCCACGCATTTGCAGAATCGCTCCGCCCCCAGCTTGAGGTCGCTTTGTGATCCTGCTTCTCCATCTGAATTGCTGGACCATCCCCAGATGACAAGCCCCCAGTTCCTTTTGGCGGCATGTGGTGGGATTCAAGATCATCTCCCGCGGGCTTACTAGTTTGGGCATGAGACCCTCCAGAGAAGCCACCTGTAGCAGCATCACCAGCGACGCCCATCGCCGTATCCGCAGCAATATTTTTCAGAGTTGCGGACATCCCTCCGCCACTAAGGACTTGAGCAGAATCAGAGGCAAGCTCTACGGTTGCGGTTACTGCCTGAGCTAAGCGAGTTTTGCCATCTCCTACGGCTTTCACCCCATCGCTGTCTACCGTCTGGTTGGTAACAGCAGCAGTTAGCCGCATTGCCGCACCGACCACAGGAACTTTCCCCAGAACTCTGTACGCGCCAATCAAACTGTCATCGACCCAATCCATCCCATCCGGGTCCCACCGCATTGCCGGATTGTTCTCGCAGTAGGAATAGATATTCCATCCCTGGGTACCTTCAAAGTGCTCCGCATACTTTGGATCAGGGCTCAGGAACCGCCCGAACCACGGCGCGTAGAACCGAGCCTGCATGTAGATCAGCCCACTCGCATCCGTCTGCTCATGGTTGGTGAAGCCCTTGGCGAACTTCTGTTGGGCGGCGGGGTCGAGGAGGCTCTCGCCGAAGGGCATGAACTTCTGTTCGAGGAGGTTGACGTTGTCGGCCTTGCCGCCCATAGGGGCGGTGCCGTTCCATTCGAAGCGGGGGCTGCCCAGGTGATCCACGAAGGTGACCCAGGTCTTGCCGGCACTGTCCACTTCGGCCACTTCCTTGGTGCCGAGGTAGACCATGTCCTTCTTCCAGGTGAGGGCACCGGCGCCCACCTTCTCGTAGGTGGCGATGAGCTGCCGCGCCTCGTTGTAGAGGTGGTAGGCCACCTTGCCCGTGGCGGTGTCCTTCACCCGGATGCGGAGCCCCTGGTCATCGTGCCCGTAGTCTTCGCTCACGGGGCCCCGCAGGGCGGTGATGCGGCCCAGGGCATCGTAGGTCAGGGCCAGGGATTGGCTGGCCCGCCCCAGGATGGCCGTGAGGTTGCCCTGGGGATCGTAGGTGGCGCCGGTGGGAACACCATTGAGCGAGGCGGGCAGTTGGTTGGTGCGGCTCATGCGGTCCAGCTCCGCCGCGGTCATGGCGAAGGAGCGCAGGTCGCGGGCATCGCCCGCCAGGCTGGTGGTGACGGCGGGGACCGGAGGCACGGCGCCCGGGGTCCAGTTGGAGACGCGCTCCGTGGTCATCCCCTTGCGGTTGCCGAAGGCATCGTAGTCGAACGCCTGCC
The DNA here is from genome assembly GCA_044229665.1 of Holophagaceae bacterium. GTDB lineage: Bacteria > Acidobacteriota > Holophagae > Holophagales > Holophagaceae > JAFDVN01. Next base: position 7,921 of record JBGASN010000068.1, on the reverse strand, counting down.
GGAGCCCCTGAGGGCCCCCCGCCCCGAAGGGATCCATCACGAAGGCCTCCACCAAGCGGCCGAGCAGGTCGTAGCGGTAGTAGTCCTCCCCATCCCGGGTGAGCAGGCCGGCCGGGGAGTAGCCGTAGCTCCAGGTCTTGAGCTGGAGCCCCGGGATGGCGTGCGACAGGGTGGCCAGGCGCTGCTGGTCCTCCGCATAGGTGTAGAGGCTTTGGGCGTTGTTGGCCCAGGTGGCGCCGCGCAGGGACCAGCTCACCGGGTCGTAGTCCAAGGGCAGGAGGAGGCCGGCGGGTGCGGGTGAGGCTCCGAAACCCGTGCTCTTGGGCAGGTCCTTGTCGTCGTAGTAGGTGATGACCTGCGCGTTCCCATCCGGGTAGGTCCGGCGGGCGAGCCTCCCGAAGGCGTCGTAGGTGAGCCCCTGGGTGAAGCTGAGGCCATCCAGGTCGTAGCGGAGGCTGGCGAGGCGGCCATGGCCGCTGTCATAGCCCAGGGTGCGCTGGATCCCGTTGGCCGAAGCGGACAGGAGCCGGTTCCGCGCGGCGCCATCCGCACTGCCCCCGTAGGTGAAGGTCTGAAGCCGCACCGCCGGTTGGGTGCCCCGGGTCTCCTCCACGTACTTCACCTGCCCCAGGGGCGTGAAGGGGCTCCACACGGTGCGAGGGCTCGCGGAGGTGGCCCCGTAGACCGTGGTCCAGGGTCGGCCGGCGGCATCGAAATCCCCATAGCGGGTGACCCCGCTCTCCGGTTGCGTCAGGGATGTCAGCCAACCCAGTCCGTTGTAGCTCCAGGACCGCACCTGGGTGGGGGCCGGGGACCCGAGCCCCATCTGGCGAACTTCGGCGATCTTCCCCAATGGGTGGTAACGGTATTCCGTGGTCTGACCCAGGGCATCGACGATCCGCACCAGACGCCCCAGGGCATCCTGGGTCTGCACAGTCACGGCCTGGGCGGTGGAGCCCGGGGCCACCGTGTGCCGGGTGGTCAACCCAACATGGGCGGTGGCGGTCACCTCACCCATGGGGTTCACCACCTGGGTGACCCGCCCCTGGCCATCGAAGGTCCAACGGGTGCCGGCAGCCAGCTTCGGATCCGTGACCACGGTGAGGGTCTTGGTGCAGACCTCGGAGCCGCTGGCCAGCACCTTCCACTGCACGCACTGGAGGTCGGTGAGGTCCTGGACGAGGTTGGCCGCGAGGCTGTCCGTGGGGTTGCCTTCCTGGGGGCGCCAGACCGTCTCCGCCACCTTGCGGCCCGCGGCATCGTAGGCGAAGACCCGGTGGTTGGCGGTGCCATCCCCGTTCAGCCGACGCTCCAGGACCAGCTCCCCATAGCCGTTGTAGATGTAGGTGGACTGCTGGTGCGGTTGATCGGGGAGGCCCCGGACCACCTGCACCGAGTGCCCATCGGCGGGGTAGCTCACCGTGGTGGGCACCTCTCCCGGGGGAAGGATCTGCAGCAGGCGGCCCACGGGATCCCACTGGTAGCCCGTTGTGAACCCCGAGGCATCCACCTGGGTCAGGGCCTCCCCCCGCCAGGAATGGGTTTCCCCCAGGGCGCCCGCCATGCCCTTGGGCTGAATGGCGCTCAGGTGGCCCCAGGCATCGTAGCCATAGGCCTCGACCCCCAGGGGATCCCCCTGGAAGGGACCTCCCCCGGGGGCCGTGCCCCCCAGGTCCACCTTGGTGAGCTGGGTGGCCTTCCAGGGCTCCGCCGCCTCGGCCCCACCATAGGTGAAGGTGGTGGCGAGCTTGCCCTGATCCGAGGCCGCGAGGGTGAACGCCGTGAGGAGGTTCAAGGCCCCGGTGGCATAGGTGAAGTTTTTGGAAGGCAAGGCGAACGGACCCGGGAGCCCCGGGGCGCTCCATCCGGTCAGATCTTCCACCGTGGCCGCTTCCGAGGCCTTGCGGCCGAGGAACCACTGGGCAACCCCCGTGGGTTCATAGGTGACATTCGTGGTGTGGAGGTGCACGTATCCGGCGGGGGGCACGGCAGGGCTGCTTCCGCTCTGGGCGGCGCTCCGCCAGGTCAGGGAGAACCCGGGTGCCGAGGAGAGGTAGATGGCCTGCTGGCTGCGTTGCCACCCGGGACCCTGGGCATCCCACTGGGAGGATTCCTGGTGGGTGAGGCGCCCCGCCTCCCGCTCCCAGGTGCGGATGCGGGTGGGGGCGGGGACCGCGCCATATTGGAGGAGCCCCTCGGGGTTGCCCGCTTGGTGGAGGTCCCACCGATCGGAGACCACCACCTTGTAGGCGGTGCTGGCCTCGGGCGCGGCACTCAGATCCGATCGCCAATCGACCATGGGGGCGTATGTGCGTTCCTCCCGGACCATGTGCTTGAGGTAGGCCAGCACGTGGATCGGATCATCCGGATTCGGGGCATCGGCGCCGCCCGTCTTGGCGTTGGCCACCGAGGTATCGGACAGGGGCTCCACGAACCGGTGGAGGGTCACATGGCCATCCGGATGGGTGATCGCATCGTAGAAGGCCGTGGACACCCAGCCGGAGCTGTAGTTCCACATGGGCTGGGGCACCACCCGGGTGTGGGTGGTGGTGCGCACCTGGTTGAGCACCAGGTCGCGATCCCGCAGGGTCGTCACCCCGTACGCATAGTTGCCATTGGCGGTGATGGTGCCCCGGTAGCCCGGAGTCATCGCCGGCAGGGCATTGGGGCGGGTTGCATACGGGGTCCAATCCAGCTCCACCCGGCGACCCGCCCGGGTTTCCACGGCGCTCAGCACCTCCGCCCGCCCCGGAGTCCCGGCGATGGTCACGGTGGGGCCGGGGGCGTAGGTCAGCCGGATCCACTCCTGGGAATCCAGGCAGCGCACTTCCTGAACCCGGAGGGTTGGGCGCAGGAAGGCCGGCCCGTCCCCGATCTCGAATTCGGGCGTCGGGGGGAGCTGCCCCGCCAGGCTGGCGTCCACTTCATACCGGTCGGCCAATTGCGTGGTGTCGGGTTCCCCCTGGAAGGTGGTCAGGCGGAGCGTGAACACATTCCATGCGCCGTTGGCGTAGACCGGAGGCGCCGAAGCCCGGCAGGTCAGGCTCGCCTGAACGACCTCCTTACGCTTCCACCGGGCCGTGAACCCAAGGTCATGGCCGCCGGCCGCCGGCACGGGATCATAGGTGAACTCCACGGATTCCGAGGTCCGATTGACGATCCGACTCAGCACGTATCGCGCCCGGCGGGCCACGACCCAGGGCATGTCGTAGCTGGGAGGTGCCGAGTTGTGCGCCACCTGGGGATCGGCTGGGGTGATGACGTAGGTCCAACGTTCAGGCTCCCCCACCGCGGGCACCACAATCCGCCCATCGTCATTGGAGCGGATGTCGGTGTCTTCCCCGAGCACTTGGCGAAGGATGTAGAGCCAAGCCAGATCCCCCTTCACCACCAGGACGGCCCCTGGCATGAACTGGGATCCGGAGTCATCCGTCACGGAACTCTCGGGATACCGGGTCGGATCCTTCAGGCCGATCACCAGTTCCCCATTGCTCCCGCGGGCAGCCATGAGGGGGGTTCCCACCACCGTGCCTTCATGGGGCCAGGGAGCCACGGAGCCCTCCACCTTGAAGGCTGTGAGGAGCGCTTCAAGGCGCGCCTGGGAGAGGGGGGCCTCCCGTTTCGCCAAGGTGCCCGTGCTACCGTCCGGCCCAAGCCAGGAAGTGAACACCGACTTGTTCCGGAGCGGGTTCACCAGGAGGTCGAAGTGGCCGGGGGAGAGGGTGAACCCCTCCATCTTCGTGCGCACCCCCAGCACACCTTCGTACCAAGCCTGCGGGGAGAGCAGGGCCGACAGGGTGGGCCGAAAGGCCACCCCCCGTGCGCCGATGCCCCGTCCCAAGGGGATGGACATGCGCACCGCGCCCGTGGCGGCCTCCACTTCCACGGGGCCATTCAAGGTCACCGGCCCCCGGGAGCGGTCGAATTGGGTGGGCATGAACTGGGTCTGGTAGTCCTGCCCCCAGAGGCGGAGGGAGAGGATGAGGCATAGGCCGAGGGCCTTCATCCATGGATGCGTCATATGGTTTCCCCGAAGTGTGGCCAGAAACCTAAGACGCCAAATTGGGCCGCGCAAGGCGAAATCCGGCCTTGTCAGTCGAGGGCTAACATCCTCGTAAATCTATGCTTTCCATTAAGTATTAAATTTTTAAAACCTTGTTCCATCCCAGGTTTGCCTAACGCCCCTGAGGTTTTTTTGGGCACCCTCGAACGGTGGGGGGGGGCGGGACCCCAGAACCATTCGTCACCACGGGTTGGCTTCCCCTGAAGCCTGGCAGGAGTCCCGCCAAACGCCCCTGTGACCCCGGTCGCCAAAGCGCCTTCAGGGTTCCAGGCGCGCCTGCAGAGGGCCGATGATGCGGCAGGAGCCCCCATGTCCACCCACCTCCTGCCGCCCTCCCTGGAGCAGTACGCCGTGCTGGTGGAGCAGGCGCCCTTCCTGATCTGGCGGGCGGACCCGGAGGGGCTCTGCGATTACTTCAATGCGCGGTGGTTGGACTTCACGGGTCGCACGCTGGCGCAGGAGCTGGGGAACGGGTGGGCGGAGGGTGTGCACCCGGAGGACCTGGATCGCTGCTTCACCCACTACCGGGACCACTTCGACCGGCGGGCGGTGTTCGAGATGGAGTACCGGCTGCGCCGGGCGGATGGGACCTACCGGTGGCTCTTCGACCGGGGCACCCCCTTCTTCGAGCCGGATGGCACCTTCGCCGGCTACATCGGGAGCTGCATCGACGTGACGGATCGCGTGGAGGCCCAGCAGGCCCTGGCGGAAGCCCAGGCGGCGCAGATCCGCACCCTGGAGGGGCTCCTGCCCATCTGCATGCTCTGCAAGAAGATCAAGAACGACGAGGGCTACTGGGAGGTGCTGGAGCAGTACATCCACGCCCACTCCGAGGCCAGCTTCAGCCACGGCATCTGCCCCGAGTGCTACCCCCACTACACCGAGCGGATCGCCCAGGAGGTGGCGGCCTACCAGGCCCAGCGCCGGTCCTGATCCGGCAGCCTGCCGCCCCAAAAGGCCGAATGCCGGGCTGTGGCAGGCCAGCCTCCCGGCGATGCTGGGGCATGCGCCTCCTCCACCTGGGCCTCTGGGCCACCCTCCTCCCCTCCCTCCGGGCCCAGGATCGGCCGGCCCCCACGCCCGCGCCCGCCGCGGCCCCGGATCCCCACCTGCGGCTCGTGCGGGGCAAGCGACTCCACGTGGAGGTGGTGGGCCCCGCCTCGGCGCCGGCCCTGCTCTACCTCCACGGGGGCCCCGGCACCGGGAGCTACGACTTCCTGCGCCACCAGCAGGCGCGGCTGGCCCCGAGCCTGCGGCTCATCGCCCTGGACCAGCGGGGCGTCCTCCGCTCGGATCCCCTGGTCGAGGGTGAGGCCTTCGGCCTCGCCGATCTGGTGGAGGACTGCGAGGCCCTGCGCCGGCAGCTCGGCATCCCGAAGTGGACGGTGCTCGGCCACTCCTTCGGGGGCTACCTGGCCGTCAGCTATGCCCTGAAGTATCCGGAGGCCATCGAGGGCCTGATCTTCGAGAACCCCACCTTCGACTTCGCCTCCTCCGCCCGGGAGCTGCTCCGGGGCATCGCGGAGCGGGCCGAGGCTCTGGGGAATCTGGACCTGGCCACGGAGGCCCGGGCCGCGGCGGAGGGCCCCCTGCCCCCGGCCGAGCAGTGGCGGGCCTTCTCCCGGGCCGCCAATCGCCTGGGCGAGGCGCGCCAGGCCCTCTACGTGCACGGCCCCGACAAGGACTTCTTCAACGCCCTGGTCAGGGACTCCGGCATTCCCGGGGAGCGCTGGGCCCAGGGCCACTCGGGCCCCCACTGCCACCAGGCGCGCCTCTACGCCGAAGGGCAGGTCTTCACCTCCCTGCAGGATCAGCTGGGCAAGCTCACCATGCCCGCCCTCCTCATCCGGGGCCGCCACGACCGCGTGACCGCCCCCGACCAGGTGCGCACCTTCGAGCGCACGGTGCCCCAGGGACGCACGGTGATCTTCGAGCAGAGCGCCCACTTCGTGCGCTTCGAGGAACCCGAGCGTTACGCCCGCACGGTGCTGGACTTCGTGCTGCGGGATCGGGGGCCGAAACGCTGAGGAAAAGGCCTTCCCTATCCGAACCTTTTGGGTTTAGGGGTGCTACCGATTAGGGTCATTTGGGTACCCATGATCCTCACCTCTCGTATCCAAGAGCTTTGGACCCCGTTCACCTCCGTTGACCAAAAAATTCGCCTCTGGCCCAGAAAACCCAGGGTTAGGTCGACGGGCACAAGCTAGGCGATTGCGAGATCCGCCATGCCACGGCGATTGTCGCCCGAGGAGCCTATGAAGGAACTTCACCAGGTTCCCGGGGGCCAGGGGTGCCACCCGCGGATGCTGGATGCCTGAAATTCGAATTTGTAAGGATCGACTACCACCTGTAATTGCTATGTTCCAGAAAGAGCCGGGAGGGATCCATGCATCGATCATTCGCTCTCATTGGAGTGCTTACTCTATTTACAAGCTGCTCCATCTCCCTTCCTTTTAACAACAGAACAACATTTGAAAGTGTGTCTAACGCTCGGGCCTTGCAGGCCAGGCAGAAGGGGCCAGTGAAGCTCATCTGGGCCCCCTCGAATTTCCCCGATCGAGTGGATGTGCAGGGTGCTTCTGGATTCGTAGGTGGAGGAACGAAAACAAGTGTTCCTACAGGAGTGGCCATTGCATCAAGGGTCATGGAGTTGCTTGATGCCGCCGTTGGCATTTCTCCTGGCGCAGAAAACCAAATCTTGATCCGAGTGGTTTATGCCGAATCAAAATTCGAATTTTCTTCGGCGAGTGTTTGGACTGGTTCAAATGAATTGGATTTCGGGTCGTGTTCACTTGAGCTGGAATTCGTCATTGGATCAAAGACGTGGAAGAAGAATTTTTCAGCTTCCCATCGAGAATCCGGATCTGGATCTCGCAGTGCGACAGGTGTACTTGAAAAAGCTTGGGATGAAGTAGCCCTGGATGTGGTTAAAGAAATCACCACAAACCTGTAAGTCGAGAACTACCCCACCAATCCCTTCCACCCCGCCAGCACCTGCTGGGCCTGGAGGATGGGACCGTCCTGCGTCCCCACGGGAGGCAACAGCACGGCGCCATCGGGGGTGAGGGTGGCGCCCTTCTGCTGGCTGACCCAGACCATGAGCTTGCCGGGATCCACGGGGGTCTGGGGGCTGAGCTTGAGGCGGAGCTTGCCGTTCGTCAGCGTTACTTCGCTCACGGCCAGCTGCTGGGCGAGGATGCGCACCTTCACCAGCTCGAAGAAGCGGCGGGTCTCCTCGTCGTCCGAGGGGATCTGGCCGAAGCGGTCCTCCAGGTCCAGCTGGTAGAGGTCGAGGTCGCGGAGGTCCTTGAGGCGGCTCACGCGCTTGTAGGCCACGAGGCGCTCGCTGGCCTGATCCATCCAGCGGCGGCCCAGCTGGGCCTGGCCCAGGTCCAGCTTGACCTCGAAGGTGCCGCTGGCCTCGCCCTTGAGCTCCTGCAGGGTCTCCTCCAGGAGCTTGAGGTAGAGCTCGAAGCCGATGTCGTGGATCTGGCCGCTCTGCTCCCCGCCCAGCAGGTTGCCGGCGCCGCGAAGCTCCAGGTCCAGGGCGGCGATGCGGAAGCCGCTGCCCAGCTCCGAGAAGTCCTCCAGGGCCTGCAGGCGCTTGCGGGCATCCTCGCTGATCTCGCCGCGGCCGGGGATGAGCAGGTAGGCGTAGGCGGGCACATCGCTGCGGCCCACGCGGCCCCGCAGCTGGTAGAGCTGGCTCAGGCCGAAGGTGTCGGCCCGGTGCACGATGAGGGTGTTGGCGTTGGGCACGTCGAGCCCGTTCTCCACGATGGTGGTGGCCACCAGCACATCGATGCGGCCCTCCATGAAGGCGAGCATCACCTCCTCCAGCTCATGCTCCGCCAATTG
>JBGASN010000067.1:0-16708 GCA_044229665.1 Holophagaceae bacterium | reverse complement strand
CCCGTGAACTGCTCGGCCACGTGGAAGGGCTGGGAGAGGAAGCGCTGGATCTTGCGGGCGCGGGCCACGACCAGCTTGTCGTCCTCGGAGAGCTCGTCCATGCCGAGGATGGCGATGATGTCCTGGAGCTCCTTGTACTTCTGGAGGATGGACTTCACGCGCATGGCGGTGTTGTAGTGCAGGTCGCCCAGGATGCGGGGATCCAGGAGGCGGGAGGTGGAGGCCAGGGGATCCACGGCGGGGTAGATGCCCAGGGCCGCGATCTCACGGCTCAGGTTGGTGGTCGCGTCCAGGTGGGCGAAGGTGGTGGCGGGCGCGGGGTCGGTGTAGTCGTCCGCGGGCACGTACACGGCCTGCACGGAGGTGATGGAGCCCTTCTTGGTGGAGGTGATGCGCTCCTGCAGGCCGCCCATCTCGGTGGCCAGCGTGGGCTGGTAGCCCACGGCGGAGGGCATGCGGCCCAGCAGCGCGCTCACTTCGGCGCCGGCCTGGGTGAAGCGGAAGATGTTGTCCACGAAGAGCAGCACGTCCTTGCCTTCCTGGTCGCGGAAGTACTCGGCGACGGTGAGGCCGGTGAGGGCCACACGGGCACGGGCTCCGGGGGGCTCGGTCATCTGGCCGTAAATCAGGGCCACCTTGCTCTTGGAGAGGTCGTCCTTGTTGATGACACCGCTGTCCATCATCTCGTGCCAGAGGTCGTTGCCCTCACGGGTGCGCTCACCCACGCCCGCGAACACGGAGTAGCCACCGTGGCCCTTGGCGATGTTGTTGATGAGCTCCATGATGAGCACCGTCTTGCCCACGCCGGCGCCGCCGAAGAGGCCGGTCTTGCCGCCCTTGGCGTAGGGCTCGAGGAGGTCGATGACCTTGATGCCCGTCTCGAACATCTCGGAGGCGGTGTTCAGGTCTTCGTACTTGGGGGCCTCCCGGTGGATGGGGAGGGTCATCTTGTGGCCCACGGGACCGCGCTCGTCCACGGGCTCGCCCACCACGTTCAGGATGCGGCCCAGGGTCTCGGGGCCCACGGGCACGTTGATGGCGGCGCCGGTGTCGCGCACGACCTGACCCCGGATCATGCCCTCGGTGGGCTGCATGGAGACGCAGCGCACGCGGTTCTCACCGAGGTGCTGCTGCACCTCGAGGGTGATGGTGGAGGTGACCTTGCTGACGGGATCGGTGATCTCCGTGAGCAGGGCGTTCATGATCTCGGGCAGGTGGCTGTCGAACTCGACGTCCACGGCGGGACCGACGATGGCGATCACGCGGCCTTGAAGGTTGCTGGACATGGGTTACCTCGGCAGTTGAAAAGTCGGGGGCTTTAGGCGTTGGCGCCGGAGACGATCTCGATGATCTGGTTCGTGATCGCGGCCTGGCGGATCTTGTTCATGGTCAGGGTCAGCTTGGCGATCATCTCGCCGGCATTGCCGCTGGCCTTGTCCATGGCCGCCATGCGGGCGCCGTGCTCGGAGGCGCTGGACTCGAGGAGGGTGCGGAGCACCTCGATCTCCACGAAGCGGGGCAGGAGGGTCTCGAGGATCGTGTTCGGATCGGGCTCGAGGAGGTGGGGGATCTCCGCCTTGGCGTCCACGGGCTGCACGGGCAGCTCGATGGGGAAGACCTTCACCACCATGGGCTCCTGGGAGACCGCGGAGTGGAACTCGTTGTAGACCACGTAGAGGGCGTCGATCTCACCGGCCTCGTACTGCTTGGCGGCGGCGTCGGAGATCTCCCGGGTGACCTTCTGGAAGCCCGTGAGGGGCACCCCGAGGTACTCGGACTCGAGCTGGATGCCCTTGCGGCGGGCCCAGTCGTAGGCGCGCTTGCCCACCACGTCGATCTTCAGGTCCTTGCCCTGCTGCTCGGCGAGGAAGGCCTGGGCCTTCTTCAGCACGTTGGCGTTGAAGCCACCGCAGAGACCCTTGTCGCTGGCGACCACGACCACGCGGATGGCCTTCTCCTCCCGGGGGGAGGTGAGGGCCGTGGCGGCGGGTCCCAGGGTGATCTCGGGGCGGCCCTTGACGCTGGCCACCACGCGATACACCACCTCCTTCATCTTGGAGGCGTAGGGGCGCAGGCTCACCAGGCGTTCCTGAGACTTCCGCAGCTTGACCGCGGAGATCATCTTCATGGCCTTGGTGACCTGCTGGGTGTTTTTGACCGAACGGATGCGCCGTCGGATGTCCTGGAGACTGGCCATCGCTTAGGCTCCGGCGTTGGCGCCCAGGGCGGCCATGAAGGCCTCCTTGAAGGCGGTCACGAGGGCCTTCAGCTGGGCCTTGGCCTCATCGGAGATGGTCTTGGAGTCCTTGATGCCGCGGAGCAGCTCGGGGGCGTTGACCTCGATGTACTCCAGCATCTCCTTTTCGAAGCGGCGCACGGCGGGCACGGGCACATCGTCGATGTAGCCGCTGGTGGCGGCCCAGATCACGGCGACCTGCTTCTCCACGCTCAGGGGGGCGTACTGGCCCTGCTTGAGGATCTCCACCAGGCGCTGGCCGCGGTTCAGCTGGGCCAGGGTGGCCTTGTCCAGGTCGGAACCGAACTGGGCGAAGGCGGCGAGCTCGCGGTACTGGGCGAGCTCGAGCTTGATGGTGCCGGCCACGCTCTTCATGGCCTTGATCTGGGCGCTGCCACCCACGCGGCTCACGGAGATGCCCACGTTCACGGCCGGGCGGACGCCGGCGTTGAACAGGTCGGACTCCAGGAAGATCTGGCCGTCGGTGATGGAGATGACGTTCGTGGGGATGTAGGCGGACACGTCACCGGCCTGGGTCTCGATGACCGGCAGGGCGGTCAGGGAGCCGGCGCCGCGCTCATCGCTGAGCTTGCAGGCGCGTTCCAGGAGGCGGGAGTGGAGGTAGAACACGTCGCCGGGGTAGGCCTCGCGTCCGGGAGGACGGCGCACCAGCAGGGAGATCTCACGGTAGGCCGCAGCCTGCTTGGAGAGATCGTCGTACACGCAGAGGACGTGCTGGCCGGGGTTGGACTTGCCGGAGGGCTGGCCGTCCTTGCCGTGCCACATGAAGTACTCGCCGAGGGCGGCACCGGTCATGGGGGCGAGGAAGAGGAGGGGCGCGGGCTCGGAGGCGGTGGCGGACACGATGATGGTGTGGCCCATCGCGTCGTTCTCCTCCAGGGTCTTCACGACCTGGGCGACCGTGGAGCGCTTCTGGCCGATGGCGACGTAGATGCAGATGACGCCGGTGCCCTTCTGGTTGATGATCGTGTCGACGGCCACGGCGGTCTTGCCGGTCTGGCGGTCGCCGATGATGAGCTCACGCTGGCCACGGCCGATGGGGATCAGGGCGTCGATCGCCTTGAGGCCGGTCTGCATGGGCTCGTGCACGCTCTTGCGGTCCACGATGCCGGGGGCGATGCGCTCGATGGGGTTGAAGGTGGCGGCCTGGATGGGGCCCTTGCCATCGATGGGCATGCCCAGGGCGTTCACCACGCGGCCCACGAACTGGGGGCCCACGGGCACGCTCATCACGCGGCCGGTGCGCTTCACGGTATCGCCTTCCTTGATCAGGTTGGCGTCGCCCAGGATGATGATGCCGACGTTGTCCTCTTCCAGGTTGAAGGCCATGCCCATCACCTGGTGGGGGAGCTCCAGCAGCTCACCGGCCATGACGCGCTCGAGGCCGTGGGCGCGGGCGATGCCGTCACCCACGCTGATGACGGTGCCGACCTCGGCCACGTCCACCTGCGCGTCGAAGCCCTCGATCTGGCTCCGGATGATGCGGGAAATCTCTTCCGCACGAATGTCCATGAATTCCTCCAAACCTGCGAGTTGAAAGCGAAAAGGGTTAAGCGGACAGAAGCTGCTGCTTGAGGAGACGGAGCTGGCCCTGGAGCGAGGCGTCCAGGACGGTGGAACCCAGCTGGACCTTCACGCCGCCGAGCAGCGCGGGATCCTGGGTGAGCTTGAGGCGCACGGTCTTGCCGGTGCGCTTGGCCAGGGAGGCCTCGAGGGCCTTCTTCTGGGCCTCGCTGAGCTCCTGGGCGGAGGCCACCTGGGCCACCACGATGCCGGCCCGCTCATCCACCAGCTCGTGGAAGACGATGGACAGGGTGCCCAGCAGGTTCAGGCGGCCGGCCTCGGCCACCACCCGGAAGAAGTTCCGGAGGTTCTGGCTGGCCTTGGCCTGGGTGAGGATGGCGTCCATGACCTCGGCCTTCTTCTTGGGGAGCACCAGGGGGCTCTCCACGAAGCGCTTGAGGTCGGCGTTGGCGGCCACGAGCTTGGCCACGGCATCCAGCTCGGTCTGCAGGGCGGTCAGATCCCCGGCCTGGGTGCCGATCTCGATGAGGGCCTTGGCGTAGCGGCGGGCGATGAGGCGGCTGCTCACTGGGCGGCTCCCTGGTTACCGATCTGGGTGATGGCCTTGTCGATGGCGGTGCCGGCGGCGGCGCCCTGCAGCTTGGCCTGGATGCGGGCGGTGGCGCCCTCCACGGCCAGCTGCGCGACCAGGGCCTTCAGCTCCTGCTCGGCCTGCTTGTGGGCGAAGGTGATGTCCTGCTGGGCCTGGGCCAGGATGGCCTGGGCCTCGGCCTTGGCGGCCTCGATGACGCGGGCCTTCTCGGCCTCGGCATCCTTGCCCGCCTTCTCCAGGATCCCGTCGAGCTCGGCCTGCAGGCCGCTCATCTTGGATTCCAGGGCGGCGATCTGGGCTTCCCCATCGGCCTTGTCGCGGGCGGCCTGCTGCAGGGCGCCTTCCAGTTCCTCGGCCCGGCTCTTGAAGCCGGCCTTGGCCTTGGCGGCGGCGGCGAACCAGATGATCCCGATGAAGAGGCCGAAGTTCACCAGCTTGAGGGCCAGTTCCTTGTAGTTGGGCCCGTGGGCGGCAGCGGTACCATGGCCCTCGCCGTGACCCGCGGGGGCGTCGTGGCCGGCGGCGGCGTGCGCCTGGCCGTGGGCGGCGGGCGCCTCCCCGTGGGGAGCCTCATGGCCGGCGGCCGGGGCGTCGTGCTTGGGGGCGTCGTGGGCTTCGGCCTTGGGGGCCTCGTGGGCCTGGGCGCGGAGGGCCACGGGCGCCACCGCGAGGGCGGCACCGAGTATCAGGGAGGGGATCAGACGGAGTCGGGTCATCGGGTCTAGGCCTGCTTCAGAAGGTGCTGGACCATGCCATCGGCCAGGGCGTCCACCTGGGCCACGAGGTCGGCCTTGGCGGCCTCGCGCTGGGTGGCGAGCTTGGCCAGGGCCTCATGGCGCTGGGCGGTGGCCTGGGCGCGCGCGGCGTCCACGGCGGCCTGGCGCTCCTTGGCGGCGGCCTCGGCCAGGGACTTGCGGTGGGCGGCGGCCTGGGCGCGGAGGTCCTTCAGGCGGGCCTCGTAGTCCTTCTGCTTGGACTCCACGAGGGCGGCGGCCTGGGCCTTGGTGTCGGAACCGGCGGCGAGCTGGCGCTCCCGGTCATCCACCACCTGCATCACGGGGTTGAAGAAGCTGCTGCGGAGGACCAGCGTGAGCACCGCCACCAGCACGATCACGAACAGGATCTGGCCCGGGTAGGGCCGCATGGGGTCGGGCAGGGACTTGAGGAGGTCACCCACTCCGTCCAGGATCATCAGATTCGCCAGCATGGTCGCCACGGACGCTCCAAGAAGCTCGATCAGGGTTCCCTGGACCCGTTGAGGCGGGGGTCCTGGGATACTCGCCCTCGGGGGCGGAAGGACCCCTCAGGCACGGAAACCCTATAACCTTACCAGTCCGGTCAGGCACCCTCAACGGAAGCTTTTTTGGTTGACGATCAGCCGATCCCCTGGCACGATTGATGTTCTGGCGATGAGGGCGATTAGCTCAGTCGGTAGAGCAGCTGCTTTACACGCAGCCTGTCGGCGGTTCGAATCCGTCATCGCCCACCAGACTCGTCTGGTGCACCAGTGACAACACGGGGTTGTAGCTCAGTCGGTTAGAGTGACGGCCTGTCACGCCGTAGGTCGCGGGTTCGAGCCCCGTCAGCCCCGCCAACAAAACGCACCCGAAAGGGTGCGTTTTTCGTTGGCGGCGGGGCTGACGGGGCTCGGACCCGCGAGTGGGACGACGAAGGCGTCAGCGGAGGCCCTGCGGTGCAGGGCCGGAGCAGCCGCAGTCGGACCGGGGGACTTCGCCATCGGCGAAGTCCCCAGTTCGAGCCCCGTGCCTGCATGGGTCGAGCCGTCCGAGGCGGGTTCGGCCCCAGGGGCGGACGGGGCTCGGACCCGCCCCCGCAACGCGTTGCGTTGCAGGGATCCAGCGTCGAGTGGGACGACGAAGGCGTCAGCCGGAGGCCCTGCAGTGCAGGGCCGGAGCAACCGCAATCGGGGCGGGGGCTTCGCCATCGGCGAGGGCTCCAGTGCAGTTGACTCGGGCCTTCGACCACTCGCCCTTCGGGCGGCCATCGCCCCTGGGGCGATGCCGTCCTATCCTCCCTTCGCTCCGCTGCGGTCGGATGGTCGAGCCCCGTGCCTGCATGGGTTGAGCCGTCCGAGGCGGGTTCGGCTCCGAGGTTGACGGAACAGGGAGCTACAGCCCCCGCCCCTCAATCCACCATGAACCAGATCCCCGTGATCAGGCCGTCCTTCACCTCGTAGATCTGGACGCCGCGGATCACCCGCCCATCGCCCCGCCCCTTAATCCAGAGGTGGTCGATGACCTTGGTGCCGGCCACCATGCGCTCGGTGACCTCCATCTTCTGGTCGGGTCCCGAGGCGAAGGACTGGCGCATGGCGTTCGCCACGTCCGCCTTGCCCTTGACCATGGGCTTGTCCGGGAACATCCAGAGCTGCACATCCAGCCCGAGGGTGGCGAGGACCGCCTGGAGGTCCTGGGCGTTGTAGGCCGCGACGTGGCGGGAGACCACGGCCTCCGGCAGGTTGGCGGGGTTCACCTTGGTCATGCCCTGCCCGGGCGCCTGGGCCAGAAGGACGAGGGCGGGCAGGATCGGCAGGGGCATGGGGGCTCCGGGGGGCTAGGGAAGGATAGTCCCCTCCGCTCCGGGTACAGTGGAATTCAGATGAAACTGCCCCTTGTCGCCCTCTGCGGACGCCCCAACGTGGGCAAGTCCACCCTCTTCAACCGCCTCACCCGCACGCGGGCGGCCCTGGTCCACGACCTGCCGGGCATGACCCGGGACCGGTCCTACGGCCGGGTCACCGTGGAGGATCGCGATCGGGAGGAGGACGAAGCCACCGGCCCCGGCGAGGTCTTCGACCTGGTGGATACGGGTGGCCTCGACTTCGAGGGCCAGGACGTCATCACCTCCGGCATCACCCGGATGGCCGAGTCGGCCCTGCAGGAGGCCCATGTGGTCATCCTCCTGGTGGATGGCCAGGGTGGCCTCACGGGCGGGGATGAGGAGATCGCCAAGCGCCTCCGCAAGCTCAACAAGCCCATGATCCTCGCCGTGAACAAGATGGATGGCGTGCGCGGCGGCGAGCCCGAGGGCGCCTTCTTCGAGCTGGGCTTCGACGAAATCGTGGGCATCAGCGCCTCCCACGGGCGCAACATCAACAAGCTGCTCGCGGCGATCCGGTCCCGCCTGCCCTTCCACCGCACCCCGGAGGAGGCCGAGACCCACGAGCCCGGCGACGAGCTGCGCTTCGCCATGATCGGCCGCCCCAACGTGGGCAAGAGCTCCCTCACGAACCGCCTCCTGGGCTACGAGCGCAGCCTCGTGAGCGAGGTGGCCGGCACCACCCGCGATACGGTGGACACGGTGTTCCATCGCGAAGACAAGGTCTTCCGCCTCATCGACACCGCGGGCATCCGCAAGAAGGGCAAGACCCACGAAGGCGCGGAGAAGCTCTCCATCCTCAAGGCCCTCCAGGCCATGGCCCGAGCCGACGTGAGCCTCCTGCTCATCGACGCCGTGGAGGGCGTGACCCACCAGGACGCCGTGGTGGCCGGCTACGCCCAGGATGCCGGCGCCGCCGTCATCCTCGTGGTGAACAAGTGGGACCTGGTGGAGAAGGACACCTTCACCTCCCTGGCCTTCGAAGACAAGATCCGGCACGACCTGGGCTTCCTCCAGCACGCCCCCATGATCTTCATCAGCGCCCTCACGGGGCAGCGCGTCTCCAAGGTCTTCGCCCTCATCGAGGAAGTGGCCGCCGCCCACGCGCGCCGCATCCCCACGGGCGAGCTGAACCGCTACCTCCGGGAGACCGTGGCCGCCATGAGTCCCCACGCCCGCGATGGGAAGGTGCCCAAGCTCTACTTCATGACCCAGGTGGGCGTGCGCCCCCCCACCTTCGTCATCAAGGCCAACACCGCCGAGCTCCACTTCAGCTACATGCGCTACCTGGAGAACCAGCTGCGCGAACGCTTCGGCTTCACCGGCACCCCCGTACGGCTGAGCATCCAGAAGAAGGGCAAGGGCGAGACGGAGGAGCCGGACGTGGCCCCCGTGCGGCGCATCCTGGACCCCGGAGAGGGCCTAAAGCCCAGCCGCAGCAACGAGGCCTTCCAGGCCCAGCGGGCCACTAAGGCCAAGCCCAAGCCCCGTCCCAAGAAGAAGGAAGGGCCCCGGCCTGCCGACAAACAGGCCCCTCGCAAAGGCCCCGGGGCCCCCCCCAAGCGCGTCCGCCAGAAGTCCACCAAGCGCGGCTGATCGGGCAGTGGAAGGGGGCAGACCTCTTTACGGGAGGTCTATCTTTCGACATCCTCGCAAACAGCGTTACCTGTTTGCGACAAATTTTAATTTTTTTAAGCAATGAAATCATTTGCTTTATTAAACAATTAAAACAAATTTCTACAAATATTCACATCTCTTAACAACCAGTCTCCGCAGGCGAGGGTGACAGTTTGGGAGCTTTCCCTCTTTCCCATCCCCCCTTTCGGACCCCCCGTCCTGGCTTCGCCATACGGAGGGTCCGGACCTTCCTTTCGGAGCAGACTCACCATGGCCAACCGCCTTCCGCTCTCCGCCCTCGCCCTGGCGCTCACCGCCTCGGCCCTCTTGGCCAGCACCCCCGATCACGCCGTCCGGGTGTCCGCCTCCGGCAGCCACCTCCTGGCCCAGCGCCAGGCACTGGGGCTGAACGGCCTGCACGGGTTCCAGGCGCTGAATGCCACCACGGATGAGCTGGGCATGACCCACGCCCGCTTCCAGCAGACCTTCCAGGGCGTGAAGGTCTTCGGCGGCGAAGTGATCACCCACATGGACAAGGAAGGCACCCAGCGCCCCATGACGCTGGCCCACCACCCCATCGCCGCCCTGAACACCACCCCCGGGCTCACCTCCACCGAGGCCCTGGCGGTGGCCCACCAGGTCCTCGCTCCGAAGGGGACCTACGCTTACGCCCCCAAGGTTGAACTCGTGATCGTTCCCGAAACGGAAACCGTGGTGCTCCGGACCAACCGCCGCACCCAGGAGCAGATCTTCGAGCGGGAGCAGGTCGTCCGCTACACCCTGGCCTACCACGTTCACACGGAGCTGGAGAACGGAGCCGAGGAAACCGCCCACACGGATTTCCTGATCAACGCCCACACCGGCGGCGTGATCGATCGTTGGAGCACTCTGCACACCTCCGGCGTGAACGGTACGGGCCGCAGCCAGTTCTCCGGCAATGTCACCCTGCAGACCAACAGCACCGCCTCTGGCTATGAGATGCGGGACATGACCCGCGGCACTGGCGGCAACACCACCACCAATCTGAACCACGCCACCTCCGGCAACGGCACCATCTACACCGACGCCGACAACGGCTGGGGCGATGGCGCCAACTACGTGGAAGGCTCCTCCACCACCGCCGACAACGGCCAGACCGCCGCCGTGGACGCCCACTACGGCCTCGGGGTCACCTGGGACATGTACAAGAACGTCTTCGGCCGCAATGGCATCGATGGCACGGGAAAGGCCACCTTCAGCCGCGTGCACTACAGCAACAGCTACGACAACGCCTTCTGGTCCGACAGCTGCTTCTGCATGACCTACGGCGATGGCAGCAGCTTCCTCACCCTCACCGCCCTCGACGTGGCCGGCCACGAGATGACCCACGGCGTGACCAGCCGCACCTCCAACCTCACCTACCGGGGTGAGAGCGGCGGCCTCAACGAGTCCATGTCCGACATCTTCGGCACCATGGCCGAGTTCTACCGGGGCAGCACCGGCACCACCATCCCCGCCACCGGCGGCAACTGGACCATCGGCGAGCAGCTGGCCACCCCCAGCTTCAACCGCCCCCTCCGCTACATGTACAAGCCCAGCCTGGATGGCTCCTCCAAGGACGCCTGGAGCAGCACCCTCAAGCGCCTCGACGTGCACTACTCCAGCGGCCCCATGAACCGCTGCTTCTACTTCCTGAGCCAGGGCACGGGCACGGGCAACTACGCCTCCACCTACCTGCCCGGCGGGATGACCGGCATCGGCAACGACAAGGCCGCCAAGATCGTGTTCAAGGCCTTCACCCAGTACATGACCAGCAGCACCACCTACGCGGGCGCCAAGACCGCCTGCCTGAACGCGGCCGTCGCCCTGGGCTACGCCTCCGGCAGCCCCGAGTACACCGCGGTGGTGAACGCCTTCAAGGCGATCAACGTCAACTAAGTTCACTACCTGCCACACCAAGCGCCCGGCTTCGCCGGGCGCTTCACGTTTCTTAACAAAGGTTCACATCCCTTCATGGCTCCCGTCACACCCGCGTGACTCGGTTCCGGGCAGGTGGGTCACCTTGGTCGGGCTTTCCCGCTCTTACCCAACTAGATCCGGCGGCCCTGTGGCAAGAGGGCCCCCGGGGCCCGTCCACCTTGCCTTGAGGAGTGCCCATGGCCAACCTCCGTTCGACCCTTCCCTCCCTTGCCCTCCTGCTCGCCGCCGGCGTGCTCTCCGCCCAGGCGCCCCTCCGGGCCCCCGAGCAGGTGGAGGAGCTGCGCAGCCAGGAACCCGCCCGCGTCGAGGCCGCCCAGGCCCACCTCCGCGCGAACCGGGCCGCCCTCGGACTGGATGCCCTCCACGACCTGGCCCCCCTCCGGGCCCACACCGATGAATTCGGCCTGACGCACGCCCGATTCCAGCAGACCTACCTGGGCGTGAAGGTGCTCGGGGGCGAGATCATCACCCACATGGATGCGGAAGGCCGCTTCCAGCCCCACACGGCCTCCCACCACACCGGGATCGCCCTGAACACCGCCCCCGCGCTCGCGGCCACGGAAGCCCTGGCCCTGGCCCACCGGGACCTCGCACCCAAGGGCGACTACGCCTACGCCCCAACCGTGGAGCTGGTGATCGTTCCCGAATCGGAAACGGTGATCCTCCGCTCCAACCGCCGCACCCAGGAGCCGGTGCTGGAGCGGGAGCAGGTGGTGCGCTACACCCTGGCCTACCACGTGCACACCGAGCTGGAGAACGGCACCGAGGAGACGGCCCACACCGACTACCTCATCAACGCCCACACCGGCGGCATCCTCCGCAAGTGGTCCACCCTCCACACCACCGCCGCCACTGGTACGGGCAAGAGCCAGTACAGCGGCACGGTGAGCATCTCCACCAACAGCATCACCGGGGGCTACGAGCTGCGCGACAACGTGCGCAGCATGCAGTTCACCACCCGCAACCTGAACCACGCCACCAGCGGCACCGGCTCCATCTACACCGATGCCGACAACACCTGGGGTGACAGCGCGAACTACGTGGAGGGCTCCTCCACCACCGCCGCCAACGGCCAGACCGCCGGCGTGGATGCCCACTACGGCTCCATGAAGACCTTCGACATGTACAAGAACGTCTTCGGCCGCAATGGCATCAACGGGGCCGGCAAGGCCACCTACAACCGCGTGCACTACAGCAACAGCTACGACAACGCCTTCTGGTCCGACAGCTGCTTCTGCATGACCTACGGCGATGGGAACGTCTTCAAGACCCTCACGGCCCTGGATGTGGCCGGCCACGAGATGACCCATGGCGTGACCGCCAACAGCGCCGGGCTCACCTACAGCGGCGAGAGCGGTGGCCTGAACGAGTCCATGTCCGACATCTTCGGCACCATGGCCGAGTTCTACTCGAAGGGCGGCGGCACCACCTCCATCCCCACCACCGGGGGCAACTGGACCATCGGTGAGCAGCTCCGGAGCACCCCCCTCCGTTACATGTACAAGCCCAGCCTGGATGGCGCCTCCAAGGACGCCTGGTCCAGCTCCCTCGGCAGCCTGGACGTGCACTACTCCAGCGGCCCCATGAACCGCTGCTTCTACTTCCTCAGCCAGGGCGCCAGCTCCACCGCCGGCAGCAACACCTACAGCTCCTACCTCCCCGGGGGCATGACCGGCATCGGCAACACCGCCGCCGCCAAGATCGTGTACCGCGCCCTCACGGTGTACATGACCAGCTCCACCAACTACGCGGGCGCCAAGACCGCCTGCCAGAAGGCGGCCACGGACCTCTACGGGTCCGCCAGCACCCAGTACGCCGCGGTCACCAACGCCTTCAAGGCCATCAACCGCTAGGCCACCTGAACCTCCTTCGGGCCCGGCTTGCCGGGCCCGATTTTTTACCATTTCGACCCAATCTGACCAGGGCCCTTTTTCTACCTTACAAGCCGTGACGAAAGCGCTACACTCCCACCATGCGAATCCTGGTCATCGAAGATGAAGCCAAAGCCGCCAAGCAGCTGAAAGCGGGCCTCGAACTGGCCCACTTCCAGACCGAACTCGCCGGGGATGGGAACCTGGGCTATCGGGTCGCCTCCAGCGGGACCTTCGATGCCCTGGTCGTGGACGTGATGCTCCCGGGCCTCAACGGCCTGGAACTGGTCGAGAAGCTCCGCAAGGGGGGGGTCGATACCCCCGTCCTGTTCCTCTCCGCCAAGGGCACGCTGGAAGATCGCCTCCGGGGCCTGAAGTCCGGCGGCGACGACTACATTGTGAAGCCCTACGCCTTCCCCGAAGTGCTGGCCCGCCTCCAGGCGATCCTCCGCCGGGTGAAGCCCAGCAGCCCGCTCCCCCCCAAGGTGGAGGTGGCGGACCTCACCTGGGAGCCCGACAAGCGGCGCATCACCCGGATGGGCAAGCGCGTGGACCTCACCCCGAAGGAGTACCTCCTCGCCGCCCTGCTCCTGGAGAACGTGGGCCAGGTCGTGCCCCGCAGCACCGTGGTGGAGACCGTGTGGGGTCTCACGGCCCACGTGGACCCCAACGCGGTGGATGTGCAGGTCCGCCGCCTCCGCGCCAAGCTCGATGACCCCTACGAACGCAAGCTCGTGCACACCTTGAGGGGCGTGGGCATCGTGCTCGAAGACCGCGGCTAGGTTCGGGCCCCGCCATGAGCGGCCCCGCCCCCCAGAGCCTCCGCCGGAAGATCCTGGGCACCCTGCTCGGCGGGGCCGCCCTGCTGTCCATTGTGGCCTTCCTCCTGATCGAGTGGGGCTTCCGGTCCTCCCTGGATCACACCCGCCAGGCCGTGCTCCAGGCCGCCGCTCGGGAAGCCTCCCTGGCCCAGGCCGACCTCCAGCTCGGCGCCGTGGTGCCGGCCCTGGGCCTGGTCCAATGGCGGATGCTGAGCCCCACGGGAGAACCCATCGCGCTCAGCCACCGCTTCGAGACCCTGCCCCGCGAATCCTGGCCGGGCCTGGGCGTGCCCCCGACCCTGGACGCCTCCGGCACCTGGTTGCGGGCGGAGCTGCCCCTGGAGGCCCCGGCCAGGGGCACCTTGCAAGTGGCCCTGGACCTGCGCCCTGAGCGATCCGTCATCCGGCGCCACACGCTCCTCCGCCTCGCCATGGTCGGCTTCACGCTCCTCGGCGCCTGGTTGGTGGGTGAGATCATCGTCCGCCTGAGCATCCGCCCCCTCGGTGGATTGGCCATGCAGGCCGCCCTCATCCGGCCCAAGGAGCTTGGTCGCCGCATCCCGCTCGATGCGTTTCCCGTGGAACTGCGCGACCTGGTGGCGTCCATGAACATCGGCATGGAGCGGCTGCAGGATGCCTTCCAGCGCCTGGAACACCTGGGCACGGACCTCGCCCATGAGCTCCGGAGCCCCATCCAGAACCTCCGGTCGGAGCTCGAGGGCCTGCTGCTGCGACCCCGGGGGCCCCTGGAGCAGCAGGAGGTGCTCGGCTCCTGCCTGGAGGAGTTGGACCGCCTCAGCCAGATGATCGAGCAGATGCTGTTCCTGGCCCGCTGCGAGGAACCCAGCTCCGAACTCCGGCTGGGCCCCATGCCGGTCGGGGAACTGCTGGAGGGGATCGCCGCCTATTTCGAGGTAAGCGCCGAAGCGGCTGAAGTGGGCCTTTCGGTGGAGGTCAAAGGGGATCTCGCCGTCATGGCCGATCGCTCCCTGCTCCAGCGGGCGCTGAGCAACCTGGTTTCGAATGCCATCCGACACACGCCCCCCGGAGGCCACATCACCCTCCAGGCCCTCCCCGGGCCCCAGGGGGAGGTCCACCTCGAGGTCATCGACACCGGGGAAGGCATCCCCTCGGACCTCCTGCACACCCTTGGCAATCGCTTTACAAGGGTCGAGCACAGCCGCAGCCGCTCGCGAGGTGGGACCGGGCTGGGTTTGGCCATCGTCCGGGGCATCATGCGACTGCATGGGGGAGATCTCGAACTCGAGAGCGAGTTGGGGAAGGGGACGCGCGCCCGGCTGAAGTTCCCCGCCGATCCCACGGGGCGGACCCGGCGTCGGGCTTCCGGAGCCCATGTGGTGGTGCGTTCCTGAGGACCTCTGACAACTGTCACGGGTTCTTCACAACAATTCACATCACTTAACACCCGGTTCACCCCAGGGTGTCGGACCATCCTCTCCAGTCCCGCTCTTTCCATGTGCAGCCCCCACCCCCCGATTGGGCCTCCGGTTCCGGAGCGCGCCCCTCCGGGGGTCGGCTGTGCCCATCCCCCTCCCTCCTTTCACATGGAGTTGCCCATGGCAGCTACGAAGGGTTCCACCCGCCTGTCCGTCCTGGCCCTCACCCTGGCCGCCCTGCCCGCCCTCGCGCAGCAGGCCCCCCTGGCCCCCCAGTCGGTCGAGGCCCTCCGCGCCCAGGAAGGCGCCCGCGTCCTGGCCGCCGCCGATCACCTGGCCACCGCCCGCCAGACCCTGGGCCTCGATGCCCAGAACGGCTTCCAGTTCACCCGTGTGCTCACCGATGAGTTTGGCCAGGCCCACGCCCGCTTCAACCAGACCTTCAACGGGGTCAAGGTCTTCAACGGCGAAGTGATCACCCACCAGAAGCTGGACGGCTCCTTCGTCGCCCCCACCCACACCCTGCGGGCCGGCATCCAGGTGAACACCATCCCCGCCCTCTCCGAGAGCGAGGCCCTCTCCCTGGCCCACACCGCCCTGGCCCCCAAGGGTGAGTACGCCGTGAAGCCCACCGCCGAGCTGGTGATCTTCCCCGTGGCCACCGCCCTCGAAGCCACCCGGAATGCCCGCCTGGCCGACCGCAGCCAGCTGGAGACCGAGGTGGTCCGCTACCACCTGGCCTACCACGTGCACACCCAGCTTGAGAACGGCGCCGCCGAGACCAAGCACACCGACTACATGATCGACGCCCACACCGGCGCGATCCTGAAGGAGTGGAACACCCTCCGCACCACCGATGCCGTGGGCACCGCCAACACCCAGTTCAGCGGCACCGTGAGCATCCACACCAACCTGAACGGTTCCAGCTATGAGCTGAAGGACCTGTTCCGGGCCATGAACATCAGCACCTACAACCTGAACCACGGCACCAGCGGCACCGGCACCCTGTACACCGACGCCGACAACACCTGGGGCGATGGCACCAACTACACCGGCTCCACCACCTCCACCACCGGCGCCACCGGCCAGACCGCCGCCGTCGATGCCCACTACGGCATCGAGATGACCTACGACTTCTTCAAGAACGTCCTGGGCCGCAACGGCATCGATGGCGCCAACCGCGCCACCTACAGCCGCGTGCACTACAGCACCTCCTACGACAACGCCTTCTGGGATGACACCTGCTTCTGCATGACCTACGGCGACGGCTCCTCCTTCAAGAGCCTCGAGTCCATGGACGTGGCGGGCCACGAGATGAGCCACGGCGTGTGCGCCAACAGCGCCAACCTCACCTACTCCGGTGAGTCGGGCGGCCTGAACGAGTCCAACTCCGACATCTTCGGCAACATGGTGGAGATCTACACCCGCAACGGGTTCGCGATCCCCGCCACCGTCGCCAACACCGACCCCATGTGGACCGTGGGCGAGCAGCTGGCCACCCCCAGCTTCAACCGCCCCCTGCGCTACATGTACAAGCCCAGCCTGGATGGCTCCTCCAAGGACGCCTGGTCCTCCACCCTCGGCAGCATCGACGTGCACTACAGCAGCGGCCCCAACAACCGCATGTTCTTCTTCCTGAGCCAGGGCGCCAGCAACAGCTCCGCCACCAACTACTACAGCTCCTACACCCCCAGCGGCTTCACCGGCATCGGGCCCGAGAAGGCCGCCAAGATCTGGTACCGCGCCCTGACCGTGTACCTCACCGCCTCCTCCAACTACGCCGCCGCCCGCACGGCCGCCATCAACAGCGCCAAGGACCTCTACGGCGCCGGTGGCACCGAGGAAGCCGCCGTGTGGAACGCCTACGCCGCCATCAACGTGGGCAGCGCCTGGTCCGGCGGCGGCGGTGGCGACACCACCGCCCCCACCGTCTCCGCCACGGAGTCCGGCACCAGCGGCACCATCTCCTTCTCCGCCACGGCCTCCGACAACGTGGGCGTGACCAAGGTGGAGTTCTACGTCGACGGCGTGCTCAAGGCCACCGACACCAC
>JBGASN010000066.1:0-16766 GCA_044229665.1 Holophagaceae bacterium | reverse complement strand
GGCGGGTCACATTTTGTGGCTGGAAATCCACCCCGGGAGTGCCTATTGTCAGGTCCACACCCCCTTTGTCATTGCTCTGTTTCACCACGAGGTCACTCATGTCACGTTTCCAACGCGGCGCCCTCCTCGGGCTTCCCCTCCTCCTCCTGCTGGGTTGCGGCGGGAGCACCGACGTCAAGAGCGTTCCGCCCCCCAACGCTGGGGACGCCACCGCCTCCTACACCTTCCCCATGTTCGGGTTGGACAGCGCGAATCCCGCCAACTCGGTGATCCCCCTCCCCAACATCCTGGCCACCGCCACGGCCAAGGATCCCCTCACGGGGACCCCGGTCACCACCGACCCCGTGGTGCGGCCCGCCAACACCCCCATGACCCCGCCCGAGGCCCTGGCCTACGTCCACTTCCGGGAGACGGGTGCCGTGAACGCCGTGTCCGGCCTCAACGCCCCCATCTACATCCGGTTCAGCAACCCGGTGGATCCCACCAGCCTCGCCGGCAACGTGAAGGTCTTCCAGCTGACGGCCGATGCCGCCACCGGGGGCCAGACCGAGAACAACCCCCTGGGCTTCACCGACATCACCGCCCTGTTCACCCTGAGCTACAAGGCGGGCACCACGGACCTCTTCCTCTTCCCCAACTTCCCCCTCACCCCCGGCACCAAGTACGGCTACTTCGTGACCACGGGCGTGAAGGACGCGGCCACCGGGCAGAACGTCGTCGCCCCCATGCAGCTCCAGGCCATGAAGACCGACACGCCCCTCAGCGGGCTGCTGGCCGGTCTGGAAGCCATCCGGGCCGACAAGGTCGCCCCTCCCAACACCCTGCTGCGCGGCTACAAGCACTTCATGGATGACGCCATCGCGGCCTCCGGCACCACCGGCATCACCAGCCTGGGCCAGGTCGCCCTGCTGGGTCGCTTCATCACCTCCATCGCGGGCTTCACCCTGCCCGATCCCGTGGGGGCCCCCACCACCCGCGTTCCCGTGGAGACGACCCTCCGCCAGTTCGCCGCCGGTGCCACCCTGGGCGGCCTGTCCGGGAAGACCTGGACCAACACCGTGGCCGGCTTCAGCCCCGCCACCCTGATGATCAAGGGCGCCACCGCCCCCCTGCCGTCCCCCGACAACTACTGGAAGGCCGTGACCGGCAACAACGCCGCCACCGCCCCCGCCTCCGTGGGCCTCGTGGCCCTGGGCACCCTGGCCAGCGGCGACATCAGCCTCGATCCCGTGGTCGTGAAGGCCAACGCCGCCACCATGAACCTCACCGGCGTGACCCTGCCTCCGGGCTTCCCCGCCTTCAACCCCGCCGCGGGCGTGGCCCAGGCCTTCCGCACCGCCGGGGGCGTGCTGACCGGCTACTACCACACCGACCGCACCCTGAACTTCGTCTACATCGCGCCGGATCCCGCGCTCATCACCCGCCCGGCCAACGGCTTCCCCCTGGTGATCTACCAGCACGGCATCACCTCCCAGAAGGAGACGATCATCGCGCTGGCCGGCACCCTCACCGCCCAGGGCTACGCCCTCATCGCCATCGACCTGCCCCTCCACGGCCAGAACCAGGTGACCGGCCACACCACCGGCACCCAGTGGGGCCAGGATTTCATGGCCATCGGGGCCCCCCTCGCCGGCCGCACCAACCTCCAGCAGGCGGTCGTGAACCTCACCCGCCTCGAGCTGGTCGTGAAGACCGGCGGCCTGAGCACCGCCCTCGCCACCAACGGGCTGGGCACCAGCACCCCCGACATCACCACCTCCCCCAGCAACATCAAGTTCGTGGGCGTGAGCCTGGGCGCCATCACCGGCGCCTACTACCTGGCCTCCAACACCACCCTCGCCGGGGGCGTGCCGCCCTACACCCAGAGCAGCCTCAACAACGACATGAAGGGCTTCCTGAACAACCCCGGGGGCCGCATCGCCTACCTGATCCAGAACAGCCCCGCCTTCGGCCCCACCGTGGACGCCGGCCTCGCGGCGGTGGGGATCGCCAAGAACTCCCCCACCTACCACGGCTTCTTCCAGGTCACCCAGACCATCCTGGATCCCGCGGACCCCGCGACCATGACCAACCCCCTGGCCGCCGGCCTGCCCAGCCGCCTCTCCGGCCGGATCACCATCCAGGAGGCCAGCTCCACGACCTTTGATGCCAACGGGGTGCCCACCAACGGCGACCTGGTCATCACCAACCCCTACACCCGCTACTTCGGCAACGGCCTGGGCGGCCGCGGCCTGCTCGGCCCCACCGGCGCCGCCATCGGGCCCAACTTCAACCAGCTCGCCTACACCGCCTCCGGCACCTTCCCCGGGGCCGCCCACGCGCCGGGTGTGGTCTCCCAGTTCATGTTCACCCTGAGCCCGGGCCTCACCCCCAAGACCATCAACGCCGCCACCACGGCCGTGGATGTCGCGCCCAAGGAAGGCTACTTCCAGTTCGATCAGGCGAACATCGGCCACGCCTTCATCCTGAACCCCGCCAACGCCCTCGCCATCGCCCTGGGTCAGCGTCAGCTGGTCTACTGGCTCGGCACGGGCCTGGTGGTGGATCCCACCCAGCAGGGTGCCGCCCTCCCCATCCACGAGGGATCGGCCCTTCCGGAGTCCATGATCTTCCAGGCTCCCAAGCGCATCCAGATCCTGGGTCACTGATCCCACGGAAGTCCTGAGCCGGAGCGGGGGTGACCCCGCTCCGGTTTTTTTGCGGCCGGGGATTCAGCGGAGGTGGTTCAGCTCGGGGCAGCGGGCGCGGAGCTGCTCCCGCGCTTCCAACAGCTGGGGCACCTTGGGGTGCCGCCGGGCCAGGAACCCGCGCACGGCCTGGAGGTCCTCCCCCACCCGCTCCGTGAGGGGCAGGCAGAACCAGGCGGCCAGGGAGCCCACGGGCAGCCAGGCCCAGGAGCCCAGGTGGAAGGTGCGGACGGCCAGCCACCCCAGGCCCAGGGCCCACAGGGGCAGCAGGATCAGGCCCCCCAGCAGCTTGATGGTGGCGGTGACGTCCACTTCCTCCGTGAGGCGGCCCGCCAGCCACCCCACGAGGCGGTACATGGGCCAGAAGAGGAGCCCGAAGGGCAGGCAGGCGAGGGCCGCGGCCAGGCGCAGGAGGGCCTTGGGCAGCCAGCGGGCCACCTCGGGGAGGGCGTAGGGGTGGCCCACCTGATCGGGCCGGAGGCCATGGCGGCGCAGCCAGGCCTGGATGCGGTCCACCTCGTGGCGGAGCTCCGCCTCCTCCTCGGGGCCCTGGTCCGCCAGGAAGGTCTCCAGGGTCCGCACCCGGGCCCGCAGGGCCTCCAGGTCCGCGGTGGCCTGGGCGGACTCCGCGAGGAGCCAGGCCATGTCCTGGGCCAGGCGCAGGCGCTCCGCCTCGGCCCCATGGAGGGTGAGGGGGCGGAGGGCGTCGCGGATGCGGGCCGTGAGGACCTGCACGCTCTCGGGATCCGAGCCCGGCAGGTCGGCGTGGGGGATGGGGTCGCCCAGCCGCACCAGGGCGTTGTGCCGGAAGAGCTCCCGGTCGCCGTAGACGAGGCCCGCGGGGATCAGGGCGGGTCGCTGGGGGCTGCTGAGCACCATGCGCGCCGCGCCGGTCTTCAGGGGGGCCAGGTCATGGCCGCCGTGGCTGATGCCCTCGGGGTAGATGCCCACCACGTCGCCGGCCGCGAAGGCCTGGTGCACCGCGGCGAAGGTGGCCTGCACGGCCGCCTGGCGGGCGGACTCGGGGGCGCCCTCGGGCAGGTCCTGGGCCCGCTGCACGGGGATGGGCCGGAAGAGGGTGAGGAAGGGCCGCAGGGGCAGCAGCTTCCACAGCGTGGCCTTGGCCACGAAGCGGGGCGGGCGGTCCAGGGTGGCCGTCACCACCAGGGGATCCAGCAGGCCGTTGGGGTGGTTGAGCACGAGGAGGACGGGCCCCTCGGGAAGGGCCGGGCCCTCCTTCCGCAAGGTGCGGAACCAGAGGCGCCCCGTGGCGCGGGCGAAGGTCTTCAGGGCGGCGCTCATGGGCGGGCTCCTGCAGGCGTCGGGCGTCGGGCGTCGGGCGTCGGGCGACCCACCTCACCGACACGGACTGCGGGAAGGGATTCGGAGCCGGAATGAACCGGCGGGGGCCTGACGCCCGACGCCTGAAGCCCGACGCTCGAGCCGCCCCTCATGCCACCACCTCCCGGCGGCTCCGCGCCCACCAGAGTGCGAGCCCGGAGATCAGGATGGCGGGCACGGCCACGAGCATGCCGCGGGCCAGGGCATCGCCGCCGCCAAGGCCGCCCAGGTGCAGGGCCTCGCTGCGGCGGCCCACCCACTCGGGGCTGATGGCATCGCCCAGGAGGTGGATGAGGAGCACGTTCAGGGCCACGCCCGAGGCGCGCACGGAGGCGGGCAGGCTGCTCACGGTGAGGGCGTTCACGGGGCTGGTGTTGATGAAGAGCAGCAGCATCCCGGCGAAGAAGAGGGCGTAGGTGAGGCGCAGGTCCGCGGCGCCCAGGGCCCAGGCCACCACGGGGGCCGCGGCCACCAGGGTGAGTCCGCTGAGCCACACGCCCGCATCGGGGAAGCGCTTCTGCAGCCGGTCCGTGAGGGAGCCACCCAGGAAGGTGCCCAGGATGCCCGTGACCACGGCGATGCCGCCGAACACCGTGCCCGCGGCGCCGGTGCTCACGGCGAATTTGCGCTGCAGCAGGGTGGGGCCCCAGTGGGAGAGGGCGCCCATGGCGAAGGTGTAAGCCACGTAGCTGGCGGTGCAGGCCACCCACACGCGGTTGCGGAAGATGGCGGCCAGGCGCTCGCCGAAGCTGCCGGCGGGGGCGGCCTCCTTCACGGTGTCCATGCCGCCCCGCACGGGGTCCGGCAGCAGGAGCATGCGCCCCGCGAAGATGAGGCCCGGCAGGCCCGCCACCAGGAAGGCCGCGCGCCAGCCCCAGTGCTGGGCCACGAGGCCGCCCAGGCCGTAGCCGAAGGCGCTGCCCACGGGGATGGCCAGGTAGAACCAGGTGAACTTGGCGGCGCGCTCATCCTCCGGTACCACGTCCGCGAGGATGGCGGGGCCCAGGGTGGCGTAGGCGGCCTCCCCCACGCCCACGAGGCTGCGGGTGACGAGCAGGGCCTCGTAGCTGTGCACGAGGGAGGCGCCGGCCGTGGCGAGGCTCCAGCAGGCCACGCCCAGGGCCACCAGCTTGGGCCGGTCGTAGCGGTCCGCCAGCCACCCGAAGAGGGGCGCCGAGAGCATGTACACCACCACGAACACGAAGGGCAGGCGGCCCAGCTGGATGTCCGTGAGGTGCAGGTCGCGGCCCAGGGGCTCCAGCACCGCCGCCACCACGTAGCGGTCCAGGTAGTTGAGCAGGTTGATGCCCGTGAGGAGGATCAGGAGGCGGGTGCTGGTTTTCATGGGGGACCTGCCTCCAGCCTACCCGAGCCCCTCCGGTCGCTTCAGCGCGAAGGCGAAGGCTCCGGCGGCGAGGGTGAAGCTGAGGGCGGGGGGGAAGAGGTGGGTGACCACCCCCAGCGCCGCCGCGGCGAGGCTCAGCAGGAAGCTGCCCCAGGCCAGGATCCGGAACGCGGGGTGGCCAGGCGCCAGGGCGCGGATCAGGAGGAGGTTCTGAAGTCCCCAGGCCCCGCAGGCGAGGCTCATGAAGAAGCTCAGGTTCACCATCACATCCCAGGCACTGAAGGTGCCCAGCGGCGACTGCCCGAGGCGCTCCGCCTTCAGGCCAGCCAAGAGTGCGGCCTGGGAGGCCGTCTCCGGCCGGTTGGCCCCCGACACCCCGAGGGTGTGGGCCACCATCACGAGGAGCAGCAGCACGCTGCCCACGATGAAGCCCCGCTTGCCCATGCTGTCCTCCTGGATCGTGCCTTCAGGGTGCCAGACTCAGCCCTTGCGGAACCGCGCGTAGGTGAAGGCCTGCGCCTTCCCCCAGGGGGTGAGGTGCACCTCGCGCTCCGAGGCTTCCAGGGTGAAGGCGGCGCCCAGGAGGGCCGCCAGGTCCGAGGCGTCCACCCGGCACACCTCCAGGCCCGAGCACTTCTCCGGTCCGTCGGGCGCGAAGCCCGCGAGCACGGCCACGCCGCCGGGCTTCAGGGCCCGGGTGAGGGTGGCGACGTAGGCCGCCCGCTCCGCGGGCTCCCGCAGGAAGTGCAGCACCGCGCGGTCGTGCCAGGCGTTGAAGGCGCCTGCGGGAAGATCCAAGGTGCACAGATCGCCCACCTGGAAGGCCGCCCGGGGCGAAGCACCCAGCCGGACCTCCGCCTTGGCCAGGGCTTCCGCGCTGAGGTCCACGAGGGTCACGGACCAGTCGGTCTCGCGCAGGATGGCCTCGGCGAGGGTCCCCAGGCCTGCGCCCGCATCCAGCACGCGGGCGCCGGCGGGCAGGTTCCCTTCCCGGAGCATCCGGAGGCTGGTCCCCGGCTCGGCCTGGGTCCAGCTCAGCTGGTCCGGGGTCTTGGTGGCGTAGATGCCGTTCCAGTGGGCCTCGCCGCTCACTTCGCCTCCAGCAGGTACTTGTTCAGCCAGCCCGTGACCTCGCCGTACCACTGCAGGTGGTTCTCGCCCTTCAGGATCCAGTGGTTCTCATCGGGGAAGACCACGAGGCGGCTGGGCACCCCCAGGCGCTGCTGGGTGGCGAAGTTCACGAGGGCGTTGCCCACGGGCACCCGGTAGTCCAGCTCACCCACGGTGATGAGGATCGGTGTCTTGAAGCCCGTGCCCTTGGCGGCATTGCCGCCCTGGTACAGCGGGCTCTGGTCCTTCCAGACCTTGGAGCCGCCCCACACGGGGCCGCCGTTGGTGAGCTCCCGGTGGTAGATGCCATCGCTCTCGCCCCACTGCAGGGCCAGGTCCATCTCGCCGGCGTGGCTGATGATGGCCTTGAAGCGCGTCGTGGTGGCCTGCAGCCAGTTGGCCAGGTGGCCGCCGTAGCTGGCGCCCCCCGCGGCCTGGCGGCTGGCGTCCAGCCAGGGGTACCGGCGCAGGGCATCATCGGCAGCGGCCAGCAGGTCCTCGGCGGGGCCCTTCAGCGGATCCAGCGCGATGGCCTGGGCGAAGGCCTCGCCGTAGCCCGTGGAGCCGCGGTAGTCCGTGAGGAGCACGGCCTGGCCCGGCTGGGTGAGCAGGTCGTAGTTCCAGCGGATGGAGAAGGAGTCCTTCCACATGGAGGCGGCGCCGCCGTGGATCACCACGAAGAGGGGCACCTTGGCCTTGTCGTTGCGCAGGCGGGGGGGCACCAGCATGGAGTGGAGCTTCAGACCGCCCTTCGTGGTCGTCCAGAAGTGCTCCAGGGGTGCGAAGCCCAGGCCCGCCGCGGTATCGGCGGTGAAGGTGGTGAGGGCGCGCATGCCCTCGGGCGTGAAGGCCACCACCTCCGGCGGCTGGTTGCTGCTGTCCCAGGACCCGAAGAGCTTGCCGCCCCCCGTGGCCAGGGCGGAGATGCAGCCCCGGCTGGGCACGGGCTCGGCGCGCACGGCCCCACCGGCCAGGGGCAGGGAGTGGAGCTGCTCCAGCCCTGCGTGCTCGAAGGTGAAGTAGACCCGATCGCCGCCCGTGGGCACCACGAAGCGGGAGATGGCGCGGTCGAGGCCGGCCGTGAGCACCGTGGGCCGATCCTGGAAGGGCCAGGGCCAGCGGGTGAGCTTGGGGGCGTGGTAGACCTTGCCGTCGTTGGGGGCGCTCAGGCCCAGCAGCTGCTTCCCGTCCGGGGTGAAGGCGAAGGACCCGAGATCCTGATGCCCGCCCGTGAGGCGCCGGGGCTCGCCGCCGGTGGCGGGCACCTGGAAGAGGGCGCTGTCCACCTCGGCCCGGGCGGACTGGTCCAGGTTCACGAGGGCCACGAAGCACACCGCCGCGCCATCGGGCGTCCACAGGGCCTCCAGGTTCGCGCCGTCGTTGCCCTGGCTGCCGTTGAAGCCGGGGTCCTTCATGGCCTTGGTGCCGGCGAGCAGGTTGGTCACCGCGCCGCTGGCCAGGTCCACGGTCCAGAGGCTGGGCTTGCGGTCGTCGCGCCAGTGGTCCCAGCGCCGCACGGGGAAGCCATCGTAGGTGCGGGCGGTGCCCTTGCGGTCCTTGCGGGCCTTCTGCTCCTTGGCGATGGCGGCCACGTCCTCCGCGCCGGGATAGACGTCGCTGTTCACCAGGAGCTGGGTGCCATCGGGACGCCACTTGGGGCCCCGGGCGCCCAGGGGCAGCTCCGTGACGCGGCGGGCCTCGCCGCCGGCCAGGTCCAGCACGTAGACCTGGGACTGCTCGTCGCCCTCGCGCTTGGCGGTGAAGGCCAGGCGGCGGCTGTCCGGGGCCCAGGCCAGGCCGCCCTCGCCGGGCTTGGTGAAGGTGAGCTGCCGGGGCGGGGCGTCGGAGGTGAGGTCCTTGAGCCAGAGGTCGCTGCGCTGCTCCTTGGGGTCGTAGCTGGGCTCCGTCACGGAGAAGGCGGCCCAGTGCCCATCGGGGCTCACGGCGGGGGCGCCCACCCGCTTCATGAGGAAGATGTCGCGGTGGCTGGGCAGGCGCAGGGCCTGCGCGGCCAGGGGCAGGACCAGCAACAGCCCGAGGAGGGGGCGGAGGAGGCGCATGGGAGCTCCGGGAAACCCCGCGAGTGTAGCGCGGGGCTCCAGGTCCGGGGATCGGGTGGGGCGGGCGTGGGGGCCGGTGTCAGCCCGCCTCAGGGGTTCACGATCTTGATGGGGCGGGGGCCCTCGTCGTCCATCCGGGGCCCGGGGCCGGGGCGGTTGGGGCGCTGCTTGGGGAGGAAGAGCCAGCCCAGGATCCCGGCCACGGCGGAGCTGATGAGGGCGCCCCAGAAGGCGGACCAGAACCCGTCCACGGAGAACTGCAGGCCCAGCACCCGGCTCAGGGAGCCCGCCCACCAGAAGATGAGGCCGTTGATCACCAGGTTGAAGCAGCCGAAGGAGCAGGCCATGGGCACCAGGGCCAGCAGGCGCAGCAGCTGGCCCACGGTGGCGTTGAGGGCGCCCAGGAGCACGGCCACGATGAGCAGGTCCACGAAGGGCCCGTGGTGGATGCCCGACACCAGGCTGGAGGCCACCAGGAGGCCGATGGCGGAGAAGAGGAAGCGGAGGAGGGTCTGCATCGAGGACCATTGTCCCACGGCCCCTTCGCCGCAAGAACCGGGTGGTGGGGGGCCGGGGTTGGACCGAAGCTGATCCCATGCCCAGTGACTACGCCCGCATCGAACAGGCCCTCCGCACCCTCCAGACCCACCACCGGGAGCAGCCCTCCCTGGGCGAGCTGGCGGCGGCGGCGGGGCTCAGCGAGTTCCACTTCCAGCGCCTCTTCCAGCGCTGGGCGGGCATCAGCCCCAAGCGCTTCTGCCAGGTGCTCACGGTGACGGAGGCCAAGCGCATGCTGGCGGAGTCCCGCAGCCTCCTGGACACCAGCCACGCCGTGGGCCTCTCGGGGCCCAGCCGCCTCCACGACCTCTTCCTCAGCGTGGAGGGCATGACCCCGGGCGAGTACAAGGCCAAGGCCGCGGGCCTCACCCTCCACTGGGGCGTGGAGGACACCCCCTTCGGCCCCGCCCTTTTCGCCTCGCTGGGGAGCCGCCTCTGCGCGCTGAGCTTCCTCGAAGCCGCGGACCCCGAGCGGGCCTTCACGGAGCTGCGGGCCCGCTGGCCCGAGGCCACCCTGGAGGCGGCCCCCGCCGCCGTGCGCCCCCTGGCCGAGGCCTTCGCCGCCCGCCTGGCGGGCCGCACGGACCAGCCCCTGGGCCTGGTGCTCAAGGGCACCCCCTTCCAGCTCCGCACCTGGGAGGCGCTCCTGCGCATCCCCGCCGGACATGCCCTCACCTACGGCGACGTGGCCCGGCTGGTGGGCGCCCCCGGCGCCGCTCGGGCCGTGGGTTCCGCCGTGGGCGCCAACCCCATCGCCGCCCTCATCCCCTGCCACCGGGTCATCCAGAGCACCGGCGCCCTGGGCGACTACCACTGGGGCGCCCCCCGCAAGGCGGCCCTGCTGGGGGTGGAGCGGGGCCGGGTGCTGGAAGCCGGGGCATGATGGGGGCGTGAGCACCTTCACCTTCCCCCTTCCCGACGACGCCCGCCTCGCGGACATCCTGGCCTTCCACGGCCGGGATCCCGAGAGCCCCTCGGAGCGGGTGGTGGGAGACACCCTGCACAAGGCCACGCGCCTGGGCGGGAGGCCCGCGCGGCTCGCGCTCCGCCTGGCGCTGGGGGAGGCCACGGTGCAGGTGCACGGCGCGAAGGTGCGCAAGGCCGACGAGGCCGAGCTGCACCGGCAGGCCGCGCGGCTGCTGGCGGTTGCGGGCGACGCCGCCGCCTTTGAAGCGAAGCATCGCAAACATCCGCAATTGGGCCCGCTGATCCGCCACCGGCCGGGGCTGCGGATCCCGCAAACGGCCACGGTCTTCGAGGCGCTGGTGTGGGCCATCCTCGGGCAGCAGGTGAACCTGCCCTTCGCCTACAAGCTGCGCCAGCGGGTGATCCGCCTGGCGGGGGAGGAGGCGGGCGAGGGACTGGTGGCGCACCCCACGCCGGAGGCCCTGGCGGCGCGGGATCCCGAGGCCTTCGCCCCTCTGCAGCTCTCCCGTGCCAAGGCCGCCTGCCTCGTGCGCACGGCCCAGGCCGTGGCCTCGGGCGACCTGCCCGTGGAGGACCTGCCTCAGCTCGAAGCCGCCGACGTGGTGGCGCGCCTCACGGCCCTCAAGGGCATCGGCCCCTGGACCGCCCAGTACGTCCTCCTGCGCGGCTGCGGTCACCTGGATGGCCTCCCCCTGGGCGACAGCGCCCTGGCCACCGCCGCGCAGCGCCTGTGGGGCCTGGCCGAGCGGCCCAAGGGCCCCGAGCTGGAGCGCCTCATGGAACCCTTCCGCCCCTGGCGCAGCCTGGCTACCTACCACCTCTGGGCCAGCCTCAAGGATGCGCCTGCGTAGGCCTGGAAGGCCTGATGAAACTGATAACGCGGAGGTGAGCGGAGAGAAGCCGGAGGTGAGCGGAGGGTGGAAGACCAGGGAGGGCTCGCGAGGTGTGGGTTCCGAACATGGTCGGCCCAAGCCCAAGGTGATCTCCCTTCCTCCTGCTCTTCTCCGCTCACCTCCGGCCCTTCTCCGCTCACCTCCGCGTTGGCAGTTGAACCAAAATTCCGGCGTGCCTACTCCCCCGGGAAGGCCTCACCCAGCTTCACGGTGCCTTCCTCGCCGCCGTGCTTGCCGAGGATGAAGGTCTTGGCCTTGTCGATGCCCAGGGTGGCGTAGGCGTGGATGTCGGTGCGGGCGTTGCCGTAGGCGGCGCGGAAGGTGACGCCCAGGGCTTTCAGGGCCTGCAGGCGCTCGGTCTTGGCGCGGCCCACGCGGGATTCCGTGGGCAGGATGTCGCGGGCCTCGGGCATGAGGAGCACCATCCCCTCGGGCAGCTGGTGGAAGGCCAGCCACTCGCGGGTGGGCCGCGCCAGCCAGGGCGCCCGGCCCGTGAGGTAGACCACGGGCCCCTGGGCCGCCGCCCGGCGCACCGCCGCCACGGCGCCCTCGCGCAGCTTCGGCCCCTCCGCCTTGGGGTGCCGCAGCAGGCGGCGGGCGTAGTCCTTGAAGTTCTCCGCGTCGGAGCGGGTGAGGGTGCCGTCAATGTCGAACACCGTCACCGCCGTGCCCGCCGCCAGCACATGCAGAAAAGCCTCGGTGGCCTGGGCCCCGCCCGGCACCGCCGCCGTGAAGCGCAGCCCATAGCGCCCCGGCGCCTCCGGCGCCTTCAGCGGCAGCACCACCCGACCCTCTCCATCCGTGCGGGCCGTGCCCACGACCTCCCAGGCCTCCCCCCGCCGCAGCTCCACCCGCACCGGCACATGCTCCAGGGCCTTCTGCAGCCCGGCGGAGTGGGAGAACCAGGCTTCCGCCAGGGCCGCCTCCCCGGGGCGGGCGATCACGTCCGAGGCGCCGTGGTAAGGGGTGCGGGAGGTGAGGACACCGGTGAGGGCGGGGAGGGTGGTGAGGAGGAGGGTGGGGGCGAGGAGTTTGGCGCTAGGCATGGTTAAGGGTGCCGGAATCTGGAAGGGTGAGGTGAAGGTGGGCCATGATCCGGTATTGATGCAGGGGTTAGTTCCAAATACATTGCAGATCAGAGAGCACAAGATTTAGGCTGATCGGGACATTCGGGATCTAAATTTTCTGTGGATCCTTTCACGGATTGGAATGCAAATGAACCGGCTTTTGGGCAGACCAAGATCAACCGGTTATGGAGGCGCCGATAGGTTTGATGAAGGTGTTTAGTCCCAATCCTAGGTTGAACGACACAAATCCCTTTTGCCTTTTTAATTTATAGTTAGGTGCTTTGTATGCAACCCAACTGGCTCGTGCCGTTCCAGGGGCGAAATCGGTCCGGGACGTACAATCAGAATTTTCTCTGGCGCTCTGAGAATGTTTATCTAATGGACAACCATAGAGCCGCTCTTTGGTGTTGGCTGCAACACATTGAGCCTGAAGGGCCAATCTCGATTCTTCATATCGACAAGCATACGGACACGCTTTGCAGCAGAATCGAAGAATGGGTTCAAGCGTTACCAAGTAACTGGACCTCATTCTCAATTGATGACTACCTAGAATTTAAATATCTGAGTAGGGATTTATCGAACGACCCATTCCTGCTTTTTCGTTGGGATAACTACCTGTCGTTGTTCCTGGAACTATACAGAAAACGTATTCAAGGATGCCGTTTTGCAACACAAGAGATAGGAGATCCGCCGAACCACGCCGGGGCCACAAAACTGGATATCGATGACCTCCCTACGGAACTCGAGAGACTATTCTCGGGAACGAGCGATAGTTGGATCATCAATCTTGATTTGGATTTCTTTTTCTATGAGAGTTCAATTGGAAAACCCAAACGAAGATTCAGCAGGGAATTTGCGAGGCAGGTGTTTGAGCAGATCCAGGTCATGCGATCCCAGAATCGGATAATAGCCCTAACAGTTGCATTGAGCCCAGAGTGCTGCGGAGGATGGGATGAGGCAGAAATGGTTCTCGGCGAATTTCTCGCCTGTGTGGAGATTCAGTTCATCCTGCCCCGACGCGCCTAACTACCAGATGCACTCGGCGGAACCGCTGCACGGTCCCGCGAGTGATTGCGAACGTTAGGTTAACTGCGATGTACCTATTCAAATTTCGATCGACCAACAGATTTGACCACTTAATGGACATCCTCCTGAATGAAAGGCTCTACTGTGCTGAATATCCTGAGTTGAATGATCCATTCGAAGGCCAATTCCGTGAGGTGATTCCCAATGCTCCTTGGCTGAGCAAGGTACATCTGCCTGTTCAAACTCGCCCGGCAAGTATTGAGGATTTGCCATTCCCCACGGAGGAGGTAAGGGTTTGTAGTCTCTCGAGTGACTCTGCCGACGTGCGATTATGGTCGTTGTATGCGGATGGGCATAAGGGTGTCGCGATAGAGATCGACTTCACGGGAATTGAAGATCAAGCAACTATGGTTAGGTACACTAACCCCCTACCGAAATTTGGTACAAGCCTGTTGGGCGGTGCATCGGCAAGGGAGGTCCTCTCGCATAAATCGGAGCACTGGAAATTTGAAAGCGAATATCGAGTCATTTCTGAGAAAAAGTACTTCGATATTCACGGTCGCATCAAACGAGTAATCTTTGGAACCCGCACTCCAAAAGAAATTTCGGATCTCATCACAAAGTTGAGACCAGGGGCAATCCCATGCGTTCATGCATTTCTCGATCACGAGTCCCTCAAGGTGCAAACTTAAGCACTAAACGTACTCGGATGGTGCCGCTAAGCGGCCCCGCCGGTGATCCAGGCCGTTAGCCTGATCGGATGCGCCATGATCAAAACGCACAGTGGTTGGTTATTTGGGCTGACTGGATCGCTAGATGAGATTCGACTGCCGTCCGTTGTAATTCGGAGGATGACGGAAGGGGAGAGGAATCAGATCTGTGCGCGGGCGATAGATTTTTTTGTGCATGATCAAGTGATTTGGCGAAACTCAACGAAACGATTCCCCTATCTGTATTCAAAGCAGACCGTTGGTGAAACTTCCCCTATTGGAGGAGAAGATTTCATTGGAGTCCTGCTGTCAATTCTTGCTCCGGGTGAAGTAAGAACCCCAATTCAATGGATAGACCATGAGCAAGGTCCTAGTGCTATGGCTTCAGATTCGGGGATCGTTTCCTTATTCTTTAGATCAATTAATGGCCAATTCCAAGAGGTGAACCTTGATTTGGTTGCTGATTCGCTTTCTATTGCGCTGCATAGATTGCAGAGGGAATTATTTCTCCCAGCACATGAGACTTTGGGTTCTGTTTTGCTGGACAGGTTGTTGGCAACGAAGGCGCATCCCATCTCTCAGGAGTATCCAGTAGTTAACCAGGCTCAACTGATAGCTCGGGCTGCAGATATCGCGATGATGCTCGAATATCTTTTCCATGAGGGCAGCACATCAGAGGTGAGTTTTCGTTTAGGTATGTCTGTTGCTTGGTTGCTTGGTTCTGCTCCTGATGAGCGGAAACGGATTATTGATGCTCTAAAAATCACTTATGAGCTTCGCAGCAAAAGGGTGCATGGAGTGACAGTGAGTTCGAAATTGATTAGAGAAGAAACTCTGAAGGGGGTGACCTTCGCTGATTGTCTGCTTCGACGATCTATCCTTGCAAGAATCCTTGCTGGCCATGATGAGGAAGATTGGAAGAAGCTATTCATCTCAGCAAGGGTTGGGGGGATGGCAGATGAATTCGATAGGGTTCATTGGTTGCAAAGATGAGGGCTAACCGCTCACTCAACCGGACCAACCGCGTGGCGGTTGGTTCTCCCTCTTTCGACGTTTGCAGTCTGATGTGTGGCCTCGAATTTTGAGGGGTAAGGGGATGCATGGAAGGAATCCAGTTTGTCCGCGAGTCGCACATTTCGATTGCAGAAGGCTGTTACTTGCCCAAAGCAGACTTGTTGGGTTACATCCAAGGTCGCCTTCATGAGGTTTTGTACAACCACCCCGAACTGAAGCCATATATTCCAAATCTATTGGACGTAGATCTTTTTATCACATGGGATGAGGACAAATTTATTCTGTTCATCTCGCAAGAAAAACGGGCTCAGCTACCCACAAGAGGGATGGAAACCAAGCACCTTCGACAACAACGAGAGGCCGGTCGAGATCATTTCCACGGCATCGATGGCTTTGTAGACATGAGCCACCTAGACTCGGTAAAACAGACATTCTCCCAATTGGGATTTAAACCAGGGTTCGCAGCTGCAGGGAATTTCCCGGCAGGCTCTTATACGGAAGAATCCAAGAATCTTAAAGCTGAAGCTGGCAAGGTGGTAGCTGGATTGATTCAAAATTGGGCAGAAGGGAGGCGGCGAGCGATGGAAAACTCAAAAATATTCCTGAGCCACAAAGGCATTAATAAACCTCTTGTTGAGAAAATTGATTATTCACTACGCTTGCTGGGCTTGAAGACGTGGTTTGATCGGGACGATATTGCAGCCGGAGATGCTCTAGTCAGAACTGTTGATGGTGCTTTCTCTACCTGCACCGCAGCCGTATTCTTTATCTCAGATGCGTTTATAGACTCCGGAGTTATCAAAAAGGAGATCGATAGAGCGATACACGAAGAGGCAATGCGTGGAGATTCCTTCCGCATCATCCCCCTTGTCCTGGCACAGCACGGAGGAAGTGATTCCATTGTTCCTAAGCCATTCCAGACGTTAGCTTGGAAGACAGTTGATGATGTAGAGATTGTGCCGGCCATCCTGAGAGCACTTCCTCAATCCATCCAACATCAAGTTCACTATCAAGCTCCAAAGTAGCTGACGGGTAACCCGATACTCCTCACCGCCTAATTTTAGGCACGGCCTCTTTGCAGTTTCCGGTCGCGAGTTCCAGCCCTCAGTACGTCCAACTCAACGCACACCCGCACTCCTTCGCCAGCCGCTCGGCCAGGTTCGGGTCGTGCTTGATGCGCAGGTCCCCCCCCGCCTTCACGCGGGCGGCTAGGCCGTCCTTGCTGCGGTAGTCGAAGAAGACGGGGAGGCTCCCCTTCACTTCGCCGAGGACCTTGAAGAGCTTGGGGGGGCACTCGCCCTGGGGGAGGCGGATGACGGCGCCGGTGAAGCCGGTGCTCTGGAAGCCGGCCAGGGGCTCGATCTTGGCGATGAAGAGCTTGAGGACGTCCTGCTCGTCGTCCTCGCCCTCCTCGCCGCCGCCCTGGCGGGTGACCTTCTCCACCTTGAGCTCGCCGGTGACGCGCAGGAGGGCGTCCTGCTGGAGGTGGTGGCTGTGCTCCTCGAAAGGGCGGCTGCGCTTCTTGGTGGTGCGGTCGAAGCGGGTGGGCAGGAGGAGCATCTCCATCTTGGCGGTGGCGTCCTCCGTCTGGAGGATGGCCATCTGCTCGCCCTTCTGGGTGGTCTTGAACTGGCAGCCGGCCACCATGATGCCCAGGGTGATCTCGTCGCCATCGCGGCGCAGGCCGCTGGCCACGTTCTCCTGCAGGCGGGCGATGCCGCCCTCGGTGTGCACCTTGAGGGCATCCACGTAGTCATCCAGCGGGTGGCCGGACACGTACATGCCCAGGGTCTCCTTTTCGGCGGCCAGGCGCTCCATGCGGCCCCAGGGCTCCACATCCTCGGGCAGGCGCCATTCGGCGGCGAGGCTGGAGAGCTCGGCCTCATCGAAGAGGGAGGTCATGCCCAGGTCGGGGCCGCCGCCGCTGGCGGCGGCGCTGATGGCCTCGGGGAGGCCCTGCAGCAGGGCGGCCCGGTGGGGCTCCAGGCTGTCGAAGGCCCCGGCCTTGATGAGGCACTCCCACACCTT
>JBGASN010000012.1:0-87230 GCA_044229665.1 Holophagaceae bacterium | reverse complement strand
GGCGGTGGCGGCGTTGTTGCCGGTCACGGCCTTCCAGTAGTTGTCGGGGGAAGGCAGGGGGGCCGAGGCGCCCTTGATCATCAGGGTGGCGGGGCTGAAGCCGGAGACCGCGTTGCTCCAGGTCTTGCCGGAGAGGCCGCCCAGGGTGGCCCCGGCGGCGAACTGGCGGAGGGTGGATTCCACGGGGACCCGGGTGGTGGGGGCGCCCACGGGATCCGGCAGGGTGAAGCCGGCGATGGAGGTGATGAAGCGGCCCAGCAGGGTGATCTCGCCCAGGGAGGTGAGGCCGGTCTGGGCGGTGGCCGCGATGGCGTCATCCATGAACTGCTTGTACCCGCGGAGGAGGATGTTGGGGCCGGAGACCTTGTTGGCCCGGATGGGCTCCAGGCCCGCCAGGAGACCCGTGATGGGCACGGGGCTCTTCATGGCCTGCATCTGCAGGGGCGTGATGGTGGGGTTGCCGGTGGCGGCATCCAGCACGCCGTTGGTCACGAAGTAGCCGTACTTGGTGCCGGGCGTCAGGGGGAAGTTGGGGAAGAGGAAGAGGTCGGTGGTGCCGGCCTTGTAGCTCACGCTGAAGAGGGCCGTGACATCGGTGAAGCCCAGGGCGTTGTTCTCGGTCTGCCCGCCCGTGGCGGCGTCCGCGGCGAGCTGGAACACCTTCACGTGGCCCGCCAGGCTCGCGGGATCCACCGGGGCGCTGAAGCGGATGTAGATGGGGGCGTTGAGGCCGGAGACGGCGTTCACGGCGCCGGTCTCACGGTAGTGCACGTAGGCCAGGGCCTCGGGCGGCGTCATGGGGGTGTTGGCCGCCCGGGTGACGGGGTCCGCGCTGTTGGTCGTGCCCGTGAGGGGGTCCCGCGCCGTGGCCGTGGCCAGGATGTTCGGGAGGGGCACGATGCCGGCGGACGCGTCGAACATGGGGAAGGTGCCGCTGGTGGCGGACGTATCACCCGCATTCGGGGGCGGGACGCTCTTGACGTCGGTGCTCCCGCCGCAACCCAGCAGGAGGATGAGGGGAAGCCCGAGGAGGGCGCCGCGTTGGAAACGTGACATGAGTGACCTCGTGGTGAAACAGAGCAATGACAAAGGGGGTGTGGACCTGACAATAGGCACTCCCGGGGTGGATTTCCAGCCACAAAATGTGACCCGCCGAAACCTACCCTGAGTCAACCCTGGTGCGGGTCCGGGAAATGAAAAGGGCCCACCGGAGTGGGCCCTTCCTGCCGTGCCTTCGACCTCAGTCGGTGACCGCGAAGACGACCTTGTCGTTCTTGAAACGCTCCTTCTTGAGCAGGGTCACGGTGGCGGTCTGCTTGTCCTCGGAGATCACCAGCTTGTAGTGCTCATCCTTCACGTAGGAGCCGGGGACCACGTTGACCTTGCCGATCTTCTTCAGCCCCATGTCGGCGGCCTTGATGGTGATCGCCTCGTTGGAACGGAGGTCCAGGCTCAGGGTGAAGAGCTCATCCCGCCAGTTCTTGCCGGCCCGGTCCTTGGCGAAGACGGGGATCTCGATGATGCCCTCGCCCTTCAGCTTGTCGCGGTTGCCCACGATGTAGTGGAGGCTGTTCAGGGAGGCCAGCTGCTGGGCGTTCTCACCCTGGAGCTTGGCGCGTTCTTCGATGAGGTTGGCGCGCTCGGAGCGGAGGCCCTCGATGTCCTCGCTCAGCTTCTTCTTCTGGCTCTCCAGGTCGAGCACATCCTCCTGGAGCTTCTCGTTCTCGGCCACGGCCTGGTCGCGCTCACCCTCGATCTTCTCGCGCTCCTGCTTCTGGAGCTCGTTGGGGGTGATCTTGGCCTTGCCCTTGGCCACCCAGGTGCCGTACACGCCGTTGGCGTAGAAGTGGTAGACCTCGAAGCCGGGGGCCAGCTTCTCCATGATGTTCACATTGGAGACGAGCTTGCGGGCCTCGGCTTCGGGCACGCCCTTCTTCTTCAGGAACTTGATGGCCAGACCGTAGTGGCTGTCCCCCTCGCGGGCCCGGTCCGGGGTGGGGAGGTCGGCCTTCAGCTTGGCGATCTTCTGGTTCAGGTCCTTGATCTCCTTGTCCTTGTCCAGAACTTCCTGGAGGAGGGCCTGGTAGGAGCTGTTCTTCTCATTCTTGATGCGCTCCTCGAGGGCCTTCTTCTGCTCCTCGCTGAGCTGCATGGTCTCGGCGTTCACCCGGACATCATTGACCCCGGCCTGGGCCAGCTTCTTCTG
The DNA here is from genome assembly GCA_044229665.1 of Holophagaceae bacterium. Taxonomy (GTDB): domain Bacteria; phylum Acidobacteriota; class Holophagae; order Holophagales; family Holophagaceae; genus JAFDVN01. Next base: position 85,024 of record JBGASN010000012.1, on the reverse strand, counting down.
CTGGTCGGAGCCGGCCTGGCCCAGCTGCTGGCCGGCCTTGTCCGCCTCGGCGGCCTTCTGGGTGAGCTCCCGGATCTGGGGGTCTTCCCGCTTGCAGGCCGTGAAGAACAGGGTCATCGAGGCCACGGTGGCCAGGAGGGCGGTGCGCAGGGCGCGATTCATGGGAAACCTCCGAAATTGAGGGTCTTCGGGCCGTCGGGGTGGTCCCCCACGATACCGGGGGGCCCGGGCCCCCGGCAAGCTGGTAGGATCGAGGGTTCCCGGGAACCGCTGAGCCCGCACTTGCTGGAGTCCACATGGCCAAAACCGGCCGACACCTGTTCACCTCCGAGAGCGTCACCGAAGGCCATCCCGACAAGATCGCCGACCAGATCAGCGATGCCGTCCTGGATGCGGCCCTGAAGGATGACCCAAAGAGCCGCGTGGCCTGTGAAACCCTCGTCACCACGGGCCTCGTGGTGGTGGCGGGCGAGATCACCACCCAGACCTACATCCCCGTGGCCAAGCTGGTGCGCGAGGTCGTGAACGGCATCGGCTACGACGATGGCCGCAAGGGCTTCGATGGCAACACTTGCGCGGTCATGGTCACCCTCGACCAGCAGAGCCCCGACATCGCCATGGGCGTGGACACCGGCGGTGCCGGGGATCAGGGCCTCATGTTCGGCTACGCCACCCGGGAGACCCCGGAGCTGATGCCCGCCCCCATCCAGTACGCCCATGCCCTCACCCGGCAGCTCTCCAAGGTGCGCAAGGACGGCAGCCTCGCGTGGCTGCGGCCCGACGGCAAGAGCCAGGTCACGGTGGAATACGACGGTGACCAGGTGCGCCGGATCGACGCGGTGGTCATCAGCACCCAGCACGATGAGGCCGTGACCAACGAGACCATCCGGGCCGAGGTGGAGCGCCAGGTCATCCGCGCCGCCCTGCCCGCCCAGCTCCTGGACAAGGACACCAAGTTCTACATCAACCCCACGGGCCGCTTCGTCATCGGCGGGCCCATGGGCGATGCCGGCCTCACGGGCCGCAAGATCATCGTGGACACCTACGGCGGCGCCGGCCACCACGGCGGCGGTGCCTTCAGCGGCAAGGATCCCAGCAAGGTGGACCGCTCCGCCGCCTACTTCGGCCGCTACATCGCCAAGAACATCGTGGCCGCCGGTCTGGCCGACCGCTGCGAGATCCAGCTGGCCTACGCCATCGGCGTGGCGGAGCCCGTGTCCATCAGCGTGGAGACCTTCGGTACCGGCCACGTGTCGGATGAGGCCATCGTGAAGGCCGTGCGCACCGTCTTCAGCGCCACGCCCAAGGCCATGATCGAGACCCTGGACCTGCGCCGCCCCATCTACCGCCCCACCGCGGCCTACGGCCACTTCGGCCGTCCCGAGTTCAGCTGGGAGCGCACGGACAAGGCCGAGGCCCTCAAGGCCGCCGCCAAATAAGGCCGGAGACCGGAGGCTCCAGACTGGAGCCAAAGCACGGGCGCCCCATGGGCGCCCGCTCCGTTTCCAGCTTCCGGTCTGAAGCCTCCAGCCTCCAGCCTGCCCTCAGCCCTTCTTCCGGGCCGCCTTCGGGTCCGCGGCGGGGGTGGCCGGCCCCTCCTCCCGCTCCACGCGGTTGCGACCGCCATGCTTGGCCCGGTAGAGCGCCTCATCGGCGGCCTTGAGGAGCTCCTCCGGCGCGCGGTCCTGGGTGGGCGCCAGGCAGGCGGCGCCGAGGCTCATGGTCTTCTGGATGGTCTGGCCTTCCAGGGTGTGGGCGCTGGCTTCGAACTTGGTCCGCAGGGCGTCGGCCACCTGCACCGCCCCCTCCAGGTCGGTGTTGGGCAGGAGCACTGTGAACTCCTCACCCCCGTACCGGGCGGCCAGATCCGTGGTGCGGATGGAGGTCTTCAGCAGGGCCCCCATGTTCCGGAGCACCTCGTCGCCCATGGCGTGGCCATAGGTGTCGTTCACCGACTTGAAGTGGTCCACGTCCATCATCAGCACCGAGAGGGGCTGCTCGAAGCGCTTCACCCGGGCCACCTCCTCCTCCAGGCGCTTCATGAGGTGGCGGCGGTTGGGGAGGCTCGTGAGGGCGTCGGTGACCGCCAGGGCCTCCAGCTGGGCGTTCTTCTCCCGCAGCTCATCCTGGAGCTTCTTCAGCTTGTGGTGGATGCGCACCCGGGCCAGCAGCTCCTTCTCGTGGAAGGGCTTGAGCACGTAGTCGGAAGCGCCCCGTTCCAGGATCTCGGCCTTGCGGTCGATGTCGTCCTCCGCCGTCAGCATGATCACGGGGATCTGGGCCAGCTCGGGGCGGCTGGCCTTGAGGCCCAGGAGCTTGAGGCCATCGAAGCCCGGCATCACCAGGTCGCAGAGCACCACGTCCGGCGCCTGCTCCATCATGAGCTTGAAGGCGCTGAGCCCATCCCCCGCCTCCAGGAAGGCCCCGAAGGCCTCGTCCTTCATGAGCACCGCCTTGATCTCCTGCCGGATCATGGCGTTGTCATCGACGATGAGGACGCGGCTGGCGGCCATGGGTCAGTCCTTTCCCAGGGCTTCGGCGGCGGCCTTCACCCGGGCCACCCAGGCGCGCCAGGCCTCCAGGTCCAGGGGGCCGGGCTGGGGGGCCCGCAGGTGGGCCCGTAGGGTGCGCGACCGGGCCAGGGCGCTGCTCCAGGCGGAGGAGGGCAGGCGTTCCAGGGCCGCGGCGCAGGCCGTGATCCCCGGCTCCGTCTGGCAGACGAGGAGCCACTCGTGACCCGCCGCGAGGCTCAGTCGCACCCGGGCATCCCAGTCCCAGTCGGCGCAGCCGCCCATTTCCAGGTCATCGGGCAGGAAGCGGCCCCGCACCCCCCAGGGGTTGTCGGCCACGGAACCCCGGTGGAGGCTGGCGGGCAGGCCCTCGGTGGCGGGCAGCTTGAGGTGGGCCACCATGATGAGGCGGTCCTCCTGGGCCAGGGCGATGAAGGGCTGGGCGTTGCGCCCGATGCGGTCGAGGTCGGCCAGTTCGGGCAGGCCCTGGTGGCTGTCGAGCAGCGTGCCGCCGAGACCCGGGAAGTGCTTCAGGCAGCCACGCACCCCCACGGCTTCCAGGCCGTGGAGGAAGGCCCCCACCGCCGCGGCCACCTCGTGGGGGTCGGCGCTGGCGCAGCGATCGCCGAGGCCCGTGCCCGCATGCCCATCCCACAGGTCCGCCACGGGGGCGAAGTCCACGTTGAAGCCCAGGAGGGCCAGCCCCTCGCCCCAGAGCCGCCCCCAGACCTCGCAGCCCGGCGCCCCGGTGCGGGTCCAGATGCGGTGCAGGGTGGGCGTCTCACCCACCCAGGGGCGGAGGCGGCTCACGGGGCCCCCCTCCTGGTCGATGGCCACGGCCAGGGGCAGGTCCCCCGCCACCCGGGCCTGGAGCCCATCGAGGAGGGCCTTGCAGGTCGCGGGACCGGTCTCCGGATCGGGATCCAGGTTGCGGGCGAAGCAGATCACCCCGCCCGGGGTCAGGTCCCTCCGGACCTCCGCCTCGGTGCGACCGGTGAACCCCATCCAGAGAATCTGCTGTGCATCACTCATGAAGCCACTTTATCCGGGACGGGGCCCGAGGCCCGGCCCAGGGCCAACTCCAGGTGCCGCAGGAAGAGCACGAAATCGGGGTCCATGGCACTGAAGGCGCTGCGGCCGTGGTAGCCCAGGGCCAGCACCCCCAGGGGCCGCCCCGCCCCGCCGGAGAGCATCACGGCGTGGGATTCGGGGTAGCCCAGGTGGGCCTCCCAGCCCACCTCCAGGGCGCCCAGGGCGCGGGGGAGGGGCTTCTGCCCATGGGTGTAGGCCAGGCGCCACCCGGTGCCCTCGGGCAGGTAGCAGCCCAGGCCATCGGGTCGCCACCGGGCCTGCAGGTGCTCCATGAAGAGGGCGAGGCTGCCGGCCTCGGGCATGCGCTGGCTGGCGGCGGTGAGGTCGCACAGGGCCAGGGCCTCCTGGTAGAGGCTCTTGAGGTCCTGGGTGCGGCCCATGACCTTGCGTTCCAGCTCGGCCTGGTACTCCCGCAGCTGCCGCTGGAGGCGGGAGTGCTCCAGGGCCCGGCTCACCACCAGCTCGATCTGGTTCAAGGTGAAGGGCTTCTGGATGAAGTCGTAGGCCCCGTGCTGGAGGCTCTTGATGGCCCCTTCCAGGGTGGCGTAGCCCGTGAGCACCACGCAGACCGCGTTGGGATCCAGGCCCTTGATGGCGCTCAGGAGCTCCAGGCCCGAGGGGCCGCCGGGCATGTTGAGGTCGGTGACCACCAGGGGGAAGTGGCGGGTGCGGATCCGCTCCAGCGCGGAGCGGGCGCCATCCACCGCCTCGGCGGTGAAGCTCCGCTCGGCGAGGGCCTCCACGAGGCTGTCGCGCACCTCGGGGTCATCATCCACGATGAGGATGGGTTCCTGGAGGCCGCTCAAGACGCCGCCTTGCCCAGGTTGGTGAGCTCGAAGACCCGCGCCTCGATGAAGAGCTTCAGGAGGTCCGCATCCAGCAGGCCGGCCTTGGCCTCCTCCTCCAGGATCTGGAGGCTGCGCTCCACGCTCACGGCCACCTTGTAGGGGCGATCGTGGGCCGCAAGGGCGTCGAAGACGTCGGAGATGGCCATCATCTTGCTCGGCAGGGGGATCTCCTCGGCGGTGAGGCCCCGGGGGTAGCCCTTCCCGTTGAGGCGCTCGTGGTGGGCGTAGGCGATCTCGGGGACCTTCCGGAGCTCCTCCGTCCAGGGGATCTGCACCAGGAACTTGTAGCTGTGGGTGACGTGGCTCTCCACGGCCCGCCGCTCGTCGTGGCTCAGGCTGCCCTTGCGGATCTGGAGCATCTCGAAGTCCGCCGGGGTGAGGAGGGTGCGTTCCTCGCCGCTCCAGTGCTTGTAGGTGAGGGGCTGCACTTCCACGAGGCCTTCGCTCACGTCCTGGGGCAGCACGGAGGGCTCGTTGGCGCGCATGAGCAGGGCCACGAGGCGCTGGGTCTCCAGCACCACCTGCTCCTGCAGGTAGGCCACCCGGCCCTCGGTGAAGGTCTCGCCCAGGCGCCACGCCCGCTCCATCTCGGACATGACCCGCTGCACGGCCCGCTGGTGGAGGCGCTGGAAGATGAGCTCCAGGCGCTCGCCCTCGATCTTCTTGGCCTTCACCAGGAGGTGCTCCCGCACGCCCACCTTGCCGAAGTCGTGGAGCAGGCTGGCGTAGCGGATCTCCCGCAGCTGGCGCGGATCGTAGGCCAGGGGGCCGAAGCGGCCGCCCTCCGTGCGGTTCACCGCCTCGGCCAGGCCCACCGTGAGGGTGGCCACGCGGCTGCTGTGGCCGCTGGTGCTGGGGTCGCGCGCTTCGATCGCCGTGATGCTGGCATTCACGAAGCCTTCGAAGAGGTTCTCGATCTCGTCCTTGAGCCCCAGGATCTCCCGGGTCCGCTCCTCCACCATGCGCTCGAGGTTGTGCTGGTAGTCCTCGTTCTGCCGCAGCAGGCCGTAGTGCTCGAGGGCGCGCTTGATGCTCGCCTCGAACTCCGCGAGCTTGAAGGGCTTCTGGATGAAGTCGTAGGCACCGTGCTTGAGGGCCTGGATGGCGGATTCCGTGGTGGCGTAGCCGGTCATGAGGATGGTGAGGGCCTTGTCATCCACCTCGTGGATGGCCTTGATGAGCTCCAGCCCCGTGAGGCCGCCGGGCATGTTCAGGTCGGTGCAGATGAGGGGGAAGTGCTTCTCCCGGATCCGGGCCAGGGCCGCATCCCCCCCATCGGCCCCTTCGGGGGCATAGCCCATGTCCTCCAGCGCTTCCATGAGGAGGAGGCGCAGGTCGGCCTCGTCATCGACGACGAGAACCTTGATGGGACGGCTCAGGGGCAACGGGACTCCGGGCGACCCCCTCCCTTTCGGCCCGAAGGCCCTGGAATCTCAATTCTGGACCGTGGGCAAGTCCTGCATGGGGTCACTGGAGGGCGGGGACCCGCACCTTGAGGTCGGACCCATCCACCTCCAGACGGGCGACCCCATCCGGCTGCAGCTCGCCCTTCAGGACCATGCGGCTGAGGGGGTTCACCACCACCTGCTGGATGAGGCGCTTGAGGGGCCGGGCCCCCAGGGCCGCATCGAAGCCCTCCTTGGCCAGCCAGGCCAGGGCCTCGGCGGGCACATCCAGGGTGATGCGCTTCTCCTCCAGCATGCGGGCCACCCGCTGGAGCTGGATGGCCGCCACGGCCTCCATGTCCGCCGGGGCCAGGGGCCGGAAGGTGACCACCTCATCGATGCGGTTCAGGAACTCGGGCCGGAAGGCGGCATGGAGGGCCACCTGCACGGCGGCCTCCGCCTTCCGGGGATCCCCCCCGGCGGCGTAGATGGCCTGGCTTCCCAGGTTGGAGGTCATGAGGATCACGGCGTTGCGGAAGTTCACGGTGCGGCCCTTGCCATCGGTCAGGCGGCCGTCCTCCAGCACCTGCAGGAAGAGGTCGAAGACCCGGGGGTGGGCCTTCTCCATCTCGTCCAGGAGGAGCACGCAGTAGGGCCGGCGGCGCACCGCCTCCGTGAGGCGGCCCCCCTCCTCATAGCCCACGTAGCCCGGGGCCGCGCCGATGAGGCGGGTGGCATCGGCCTCGTGGGTGAACTCGCTCATGTCGATGCGGACCATGGCGTTCTCATCGTCGAAGAGGAACTCCGCCAGGGCCCGGGCCACTTCCGTCTTGCCCACGCCCGTGGGGCCCAGGAAGAGGAAGGAGCCGATGGGCCGCTTGGCGTCGGAGAGCCCGGCCCGGTTGCGGCGCAGGGCATCGCTGATGGCCACCAGGGCCCCCTCCTGCCCCACCACCCGCTGGGCGAGGCGCTCCTCCATGTGCAACAACTTCTGGATCTCGCCCTCCATCAGCTTGGCCACGGGAATGCCCGTCCAGCGGCTCACCACGGCGGCCACGTCGGGCTCACCCACCTCCTGGCGGAGCATGAGGGTCTCCTCCAGGGCCCCCTGGGCCGCGATCTGCTTCTCCAGGGCGGGGATCTCACCGTACTCAAGCCGGGAGGCCCGGTCGTAATCGCCCCGCTGCTTGGCGTGGTCCAGCTCCAGGCGCAGGTCGTCGAGCTTCTTCTGCAGGGCCCGCACGCCTTCGATGGCCTTCTTCTCCTTCTCCCACTGGGCCCGGAGGCGGGTGAGCTCCTCGTTGAGCTCCGCCAGCTCCTGCTCCAGCTCCTTGAGGCGGGCCTTGGAGACGGCGTCCTTCTCCTTCCGGAGGGCCGCCTCCTCGATGCGCAGCTGCATCTCCCGGCGCTCCCGCACGTCGATCTCCAGGGGGCGGCTGTCGATCTGCATGCGCACCATGGAGGCGGCCTCGTCCATGAGGTCCACGGCCTTGTCGGGCAGGAAGCGGTCGGAGATGTAGCGCTGGCTCAGCTGCACGGCCTCCACCAGGGCCGCGTCCTTGATGCGCACGCCGTGGTGCAGCTCGTAGCGCTCCTTGAGGCCGCGCAGGATGGAGATGGCGTCCTCCACGGAGGGTTCGTCCACGAACACGGGCTGGAAGCGGCGCTCCAGGGCCGCGTCCTTCTCGATGTGCTTCTGGTACTCGTTCAGGGTGGTGGCGCCGATGCAGCGCAGCTCCCCCCGGGCCAGGGCGGGCTTCAGGAGGTTGGCGGCGTCCATGGAGCCGCCCACGGCCCCGGCGCCCACCAGCAGGTGCAGCTCGTCGATGAAGAGCACCACCTTGCCCTCGGCCTGCTCGACCTCCGTGATCACGCCCTTGAGGCGCTCCTCGAACTGGCCCCGGTACTGGGTGCCCGCCACCAGGGCGCCCATGTCGAGGCTCACCACGCGGATGCCCTTGAGGCTCTCGGGCACGTCGCGCTTGGCCACCCGCTGGGCCAGGCCCTCCACCAGGGCCGTCTTGCCCACGCCGGGCTCGCCGATGAGCACGGGGTTGTTCTTGGTGCGGCGGCTCAGCACCTGGATGACCCGGCGGATCTCCTCGTCGCGGCCGATGACGGGATCCAGCTTGCCGGCCTCCGCGAGCTCGGTGACGTCCTTGGCGTATTTCTTCAGGGCCCCTTGCTTCTCCTCGGCCCGCTCATCCTCCACCCGGCTGCCGCCGCGCAGGGTCTTGATGGCGGCTTCCAATTTCTTGCGGTCCAGACCGAAGCCCTCCAGGGCCTTTTTGGCGTCCGTGGCGGCGTTGGCGAAGGTGAGGAGCAGGGCGTCCGTGGCCAGGTAGCGGTCGCCGAGGCCCCGGGCGGTGTCCATGCCCACTTCCAGGAAGTGGCGCAGGGCGGGACCCGGCTGGGGCTCCGCGCCGCCCACGGCCTTGGGCAGGGCGTCCACCAGGGCATCGGCCTTGGCCTGGAGGCCCCTCAGCCCCTCCGGGGAGAGACCCGCGGCCTCGAGCACGGGGCGCAGCCCCATGTCCTGCAGGAGCAGGGCCTGGAAGAGGTGGATGGGCAACAGCTCGGGGTGCTGGCCGCGCAGGGCGGCTTCCCGGGCCGCGACCAGGGCATCGTTGGCTTTCTGGGTGAAGGGAAGCATGGCAACCTCCGGATCTCCAGTCTGCTTCAAATATGCGTGTTGTCAACTAAGGTTTTATAAATCAAACATCACTAGTCCGGATTCCTGCCGCTTCGTCAAAGGGGGTTTGAACGCGGGAAGGCCTTGGTACCCTTGAGGTTTCCCCCTGCGAGGCCCCCGTGCGCATCCATCCCGAAGCCCAGGAACGCAACCGCCGGCTCGAGGCCGCCGCCCCCGAGGTCCTCGCCGCCCTGAGCCCCCTGGGTCAGCGCGCCTTCTTCCCCAAGGGGATCCCTTTCCAGGCCGGCCAGGCCGCCGCCTGCACCATCAACGCCACCATCGGCCAGATCACCGATGGGGCCGGCAACCCCCTGCCCCTGGCGCCCCTCAAGGAGAAGCTCGCGGCCCTGCCCCCCAAGGACGCCTTCCTCTACAGCCCCATCCAGGGTCGCGAGCGGGCCCGCAAGGCCTGGCACGCCAAGCTCCAGAAGGAGGACGCCCGCATGGCCCAGGTGGCCCTGCCCAACGTGGCCGACGGCATCTGCCACGCCCTCTCCATGGCCGCCGACCTCTTCTTCGCCGCCGGGGACACGCTGATCATCCCCGACCTCTACTGGGACAACTACGAGCAGATCTTCCTCATGCGCCTGGAGGGGGAGACCGTCACCTACCCCTTCTACAACGCCGGAGGCGGCTTCAACCTCGAGGGCCTCAAGGCCACCCTCGCGAAGCAGGGCGCCAAGGCCCACGTGCTGCTCAACTTCCCCTCGAACCCCAGCGGCTACAGCCCCACGCCCGTGGAGCTGAAGGCCATCGCCGAGGCCCTCATCGAGGCCGCCCAGACCCGCACGGTGGTCGTGTACTGCGATGACGCCTACCACGGCCTGGTCTTCGAGGACTCCGCCACCCCCAAGAGCCTCTTCTTCGACCTGGCCGACGCGGCGATCTCCGGGCGCGCGCCCAAGCTGGTGCCCGTGAAGTGCGACGGCGTGACCAAGGAGCTGAACTTCTTCGGCGGCCGCGTGGGCTTCATCACCTTCGGCGTGAAGGCCGAGGCCGCCGCCGTGCTGCAGGACAAGGCCATGAGCCTCGTGCGCGCCGGCGTGGGCAGCCCCGTGGGCCTCACCCAGTACCTCATCGAGGAGGAGCTCCTGGACCCCCGCCACGACGCCGAGTTCGAGAAGCTCCGCGAGCTCATGGCCGGGCGCTACCGCAAGCTCAAGGCCGCCCTCGCCGCCCCCACCCCCCACTGGACCGTGTTCCCCTTCAACGCCGGCTGCTTCTGCCTCCTGCGCCTGCGCGAAGGCCTCGACGCCGAGACCGTGCGCCAGGCCCTCATCCACGATGAGAAGGTCGGCGTCGTCAGCCAGGGCGACCGCGACCTCCGCCTCGCCTTCTGCTCGCTCAAGGAAGAAGCCATCGAACCGTTGGTGGAAGCCCTGCACCGGGTGTGTTCGAAGATGAACTGAACACACAGAGGTGAGCAGAGGTGCAGAGGTGAGCAGAGAAGAGCATCCTCATCAGGAGCTCACGGAGAAGGTCATTGGGTTGGCGATGAAGGTGCACCGGGCACTGGGCCCCGGGTTGCTGGAGTCGGCCTACGAAGCCTGCCTTGCATTCGAGCTGGAGGAGGCTGGCTTCGAGGTCCGTCGGCAGGTGCCCGTCGATCTGCTTTACTGCAACCGGCTCCGGATCGAATCTGCTTATCGGATGGATCTCGTGGTGAACGATACCCTTGTGCTGGAATTGAAGGCCGTTGAAAAGATCATCCCGGCCCACGAAGCTCAAGTCTTCACCTACCTCCGATTTTCCAATCTCCCGGTCGCCCTGGTCCTCAATTTCTGGGCCTGGCCGCTCAAGGAGGGCGGCATCAAACGAGTCCTCCTCCCTCAATCTTGAGAAGCACCCACGACCTCTATCTGTTTCTTTTCCTCCTCTTTTCTCTGCTCACCTCTGCCCCTCTGCTCATCTCTGCGTTTTCAGTCAAAGGCCCCGATCCATGTCCACCCCGATGATGCAGCAGATCGCCGGCCTCAAGCGCGAGGCGGGCGAGGCCATCCTGCTGACGCGGATGGGGGACTTCTACGAGCTGCTGGGCGAGGATGCGGTGAAGGCGGCGCCGGTGATGGAGATCGCGCTCACGATGCGCGGCAAGGGCACGGAGTCGGAGACGCCCATGTGCGGCGTGCCCCACTTCGCCCTGGAGAGCTACCTGCCCAAGCTGCTGGCGGCGGGCTACTCCGCGGCCATCGCGGAGCCCACCGCCAAGGCCGAGGAGGTGAAGGGCCTGCTGCCCCGGGCCATCGCCCGCATCATCACCCCGGGCACCTGGCTCGATGACGACGGCCGCTGGCTCGGTTCCCTCCACCGCTCCGGCTCCGCCTGGGGCCTGGCCCTCCTGCAGCTGGCCTCGGGCCAGATCCGCGTGATCCCCGGCGAGGGGGCGGAGCTGCTGGAGGCCACCCTGGACCGCCTGGCCCCCCACGAGCTGGTGCTGGCCGAGGGCGCGGAGGCCCCGGCCCTCGAGATCCCCATGGCCCGCCTGCCCCTCTGGCGCTTCGAGGCCCACCGCGCCGCGGAGACGGTGAAGGCCTTCTTCGGGTGGCAGCACCTGGAGGGGGTGGGCCTCGAAGCCCACCCCGCCGCCCTCGGCGCCCTCGCCGCCCTCCTCGATCAGGTGGAGACCACCCAGCGGGGCAAGCCCGCGCACCTGCAGGGACGCCACCAGCGCCCGCCACCTGGAGATCCACGGCAACAGCCTCGATGGCTCGAAGAGCGGCAGCCTCTTCCAGCTGCTGGACCTGGCCCGCACCCGCATGGGCAGCCGCCTCCTGAAGACCTGGCTGGACCAGCCCCTGCGCGAGCGGGAAGCCCTGGAGCGCCGCTGGCAGCAGGTGGCCTGGCTCACCGCCGACAGCCGCCGGGAGCCCCTGCAGGCCGTGCTCAAGGGCATCCCGGATCTCGACCGCCTCCTGGGCCGCGTGGCCCTGAACCTCGCCACGCCGCCGGAGCTGGCGAGCCTGCGCGAGGGCCTGATCCAGGCCGCCCGCCTGCCCGGCCAGCTCCGCGAGATGGGCTTCCTCCAGGAGGCCTTCGCCCTGGGCCTCTGGGAGGAGGACACCCCCCTCTGCGAGGACCTGCGGGAAGCCCTGAAGCGCAGCCTCGCGGAGCAGCCGCCCCTGGACCTGGAGAAGGGGGGCGTGATCGCCGAGGGCGTGGATGCGGAGCTGGACGCCGTGCGCCGCCTGGCCCGGGACGCGAAGCAGGTGATGCTGGAACTGGAGGAGGAGGAGCGCGCCGCCTCCGGCATCCAGAGCCTGAAGATCAAGTACAACCGCGTGTTCGGCTACTACTTCGAGATCACCAAGGCGAACCTCGCCGCCGCGCCCGCCCACTTCATCCGCAAGCAGACCCTGGCCAACGCCGAGCGCTTCACCACCGAGAAGCTCATGGCCTTCGAGCAGCGGCTGCTGTCGGCCGAGAGCGATCAGGCGCGCCTCGAAGAAGCGGGGTTCAAGCGGCTCCTGGCCCTCGTGCTCGCGGAGCGGGCAGGCCTCACGGCCCTCAGCCAGGCCCTGGCCCGGCTGGACCTGCTCGCCGCCTTCGCCGAGCGGGCCCGCCTCTCGGGCTGGACGCGCCCCGAGCTGAGCGACACCCGGGAGCTGGTGATGGCCGGCGCCCGCCACCCCATGCTCGAGGCCCGCATGGGCCGCGAGTGCATCCCCAACGACCTGCGCTTCAGCGCCGAGCAGCCCATGGCCGTGGTCACGGGCCCCAACATGGGCGGCAAGAGCACCTTCCTGCGCACGGCCGCCCTGCTGGTGGTGCTGGCCCAGGTGGGTTCCTTCGTGCCCGCGGAGCTGCTGCGCTTCGGCCTCGTGGACCGCATCTTCACCCGCATCGGCGCCAGCGACTTCCTGGCCAAGGGCCAGTCCACCTTCATGGTGGAGATGACGGAGACGGCCCGCATCCTCAACCAGGTGACCCCCGCGAGCCTGGTGATCCTCGATGAGATCGGCCGCGGCACCAGCACCCGCGACGGCCTGGCCCTGGCCGAGGCCATCGCCTGCTTCCTGCGCGACCTCAAGGGCGGCGCGCCCCGCACCCTCTTCGCCACCCACTACTTCGAGCTCACCAAGCTCGCCGATGACACCCGCATCGCCAACCTCCACGTGGAGGTGCAGGAGTGGGAGGACCAGCTCCTCTTCCTCCACCGCATCCAGGAGGGCCCCGCCGACCGCAGCTACGGCATCCAGGTGGCCAAGCTGGCGGGCCTGCCCCGCCCCGTCATCCAGCAGGCCCGGCGCCTGCTGCAGGATCTCCCGGAGGCCCCCGTGCCCCCGCCCGCGCGGCCCCGGCAGGAGGTCGCCCAGCCCCTGCTCCCGCTCTTCGAGGTGCAGCCGGATCCCCTGCGGGAGGAGCTGGAAGGTCTCGACCTCAGCCGGATGACGCCCCTGGAGGCCCTGAACTGGCTGGCGGCGAAGCAGCGGGAAAGCAGCTAAGCTCGGCGGGGTGAAACCACCCCTCACCCCCACCCGCCTCCGCTGGGCCTGGATCATCGCCATCGCGGTGGACGCCCTGCAGATCGGCCTCTTCCCCCTGAGCGGCGGGCTCTCCACCTGGCTCGACAAGCCCCTGGACCTCGTCGCCATGGGGGTGATGTGGGGCCTCCTGGGCTGGTCCTGGGCCTTCCTCCCCACCTTCCTGGTGGAGCTGGTGCCCTTCGTGGAGCTGGTGCCCACCTGGACCGCCGCGGTCTTCATCGTCAGCCGGATGCGGCGAAAGGAGCTGTCATGACCAACGTCCTCCACCTCTGCGGGGCCTTCCTCCAGTGCGACGATCCGGCGGCCCTCGCCCGCTGGTACGCCGACACCCTGGGCCTCGCCCTCCAGGACTGGGGCGGCGGCGCCTGCTTCGGCCTCAGCTGGGACCACACCACCGAAGCGGGCCTGAAGAGCCACACCATCCTCTCCCTCCAGAAGGCGAAGACGCCCCTCGGGAATTCCCCCCGCACCTGCGTGGTGAACCTGCGGGTGGCCGGGTTGAAGGCGCTGGTGGCGGCGATCCAGGCCCAGGGCCAGTCCGTGGAAGGCCCCACGGAGGATCCCTACGGTTCCTTCGCCTGGATCACGGACCCCGAAGGCAACCGAATCGAGCTCTACGAAGGCGCCGCCGACTAGGTCCGCACCCCGACCAGCAGCATCTCCCGCCCCGCCCGGCGCGGGTGGCTGCGCGTGGCCGGCGCCAGGTGCCGCAGCTCGAAGGCGGCGGCGGCGAGGGTGCGCAGGTCCTCCAGGGGCAGGGCAAAGGGGGGCCCCGGGCGGCCCTGCACGTCATGGAAGGCCGCCAGCAGCCACAGCCCCCCGGGCTTCAGCAGCGCCGCCGTCCGGGCCACGTAGGCGGCGCGTCGCTCCGGCTCCATGGCCACGAAGCAGGTGTGGTCGAACACCGCGTCGAAGGGACCCGTGGCGGTGGTGAACCAGTCCTCCTGCCGCCAGTCCACGGTCTCCCCATGGCGGGCCCGGGCCCCGGCCAGGGCCGCAGGGGCGAAGTCGAAGGCGGTGACCCGGAAGCCCCGGGCGGCCAGTGCCGCCGCATCATGGCCGAACCCACAGCCCGGCACCGCCACCGTGGCACCCGGCGCGGGTGGGCCCAAGGCCAGCAGTTCCTCGAGGAGCGGCGTGGGCGCATCCATGTCCCAGCCCGGCCGGGGCTCCGTGTCATAGACCTGCTGCCAGTACTCCGGGGTGCGGGGATCCATGGGGACATTGTGCCGTGGGTGCCGCCTTCACGTTCCGGGCACCCAGGCCGATGAGGCTGGGGTGACCCGGGGCCTCCCCGCGGGAACCGACCGCCCCAAGGCCCTACACTGGTGGGCTCCGGAGATCTCCCATGAAGCTGCTGCGCATCAACCACCTGGGCATCGCCGCTCCCGGCCTGGACGAAGCCATGGCCCGCATGCGCAAGCTCTTCGGGATGGAGCCCGAGCACCTGGAGGAGGTGGCGGACCAGAAGGTGAAGACCGCCTTCTACCCCGTGGGGGAGAGCCGCCTGGAGTGGCTGGAGAGCACGGATCCCGAGGGCCCCATCGGCAAGTTCCTCAGCAAGCGCGGCCCCGGCATCCACCATGTCTGCTTCGAGGTGGACGACATCGAGGCCGCCGTGGCGGAGCTGGTGGCCAAGGGCGTGCGCATGGTGGACGCGAAGCCCCGGGCCGGCGCCCACGGCTGCCGCGTGGCCTTCATCCACCCTGCGGAAACGGGGGGCATGCTCGTGGAGCTGAGCCAGGGGGGCGACCATGCGTAGCCTCCATCCCGCCCTCCTGCTGGCGGCGGCCTGGCTCCAGGCCGGCGAGCCCACGGAGCTGCTGAAGGCCCTGGATCAGCGCGGCGCCTTCGACACCGTGGCGGCCCTCACCCGCGACATCGGCCCCCGCCTGGTCGGTTCTCCGGCCGACGCCCAGGCCCACACCTGGGCCGCCACCCGGTTCCAGGCCCTGGGCCTGAAGGTCACCACGGAGACCATCCCCATGCCCCGCACCTGGGCCCGGGGTGCCGCCGTGGCCCGGCTGAACGGCCAGGCCCTGCCCGTGGCCCAGTTCGCCTTCACCCCGGCCACCGCCGGCCGACTCGAGGCGCCGCTGGCCCTGCTCCAGGTGGGCAAGGTGCCGAAGGACCTCGCCAGCCTGAAAGGCACCATCGTGCTGGCGGGGGCCCCGGCCGTGGAGCTGGATCCACCTCAGATGCGGGCACCGCTCCGGCTGGGCCCCCAACCTCCGGAACCGAAGGGGCTGCCCCTGCACCGACTGGTGCCCGAGCTTCGCCGGGCCGGAGTCCGGGCCATCCTGGTGGACGCCGGCAAGAGCGATGAACAGCTCAACATGGATGGGGATGCGGATGCGGATCCCGGCCGCAGCCTCCCCATGGCCTTTGTCGCGCATGGCGCCTATGTGCAGCTGGCGGCCGCCGCGGCCAAGGGCCAGCGAATGGAGCTCGAGCTCGGCGGGACCTACGGGCCCCCGGGGCGGACCTTCAATACGGTGGCGGAGTTGCCGGGCCGGGACCTGCCGGGGGAAGTCGTGATCCTGGGCGCCCACCTGGATTCCTGGGACCTGGCACCCGGGGCCATGGACAACGGGGCTGGCGCCGCCGCGGTGATGGAGGCCGCCCGCCTGCTGACCGCCCATCCGGAGCGCCCCCGGCGCACGGTCCGGTTCGTCCTCTTCGGGGGCGAGGAAGTGGGCTTCCTCGGTTCCCAGGCCCACGCTGACCGGGTGAGACGTGAGCGCACTCCCGTAAGCGCCGTGTTCGTGCTCGACACCGGCGCCGGGGCCGTGGATGGCGTGGCCCTCCAGGGACGGGTGAAGGTCGTGCCGGTGCTCACCCCGATCCTGGAGCCCCTCAAGCCCCTGGGGGTGGTGGACACGGACCTGCGGGAGGAAACGGGCACGGACCACCTGCCCTTCCACCGGGCCGGCATTCCCGCCTTCTGCCTCGAACAAAAGCAGCACACCTACGCCCGGGACCATCACAGCGCCGCCGACACCCTCGACAAGGTGGACCCCGCGGAATTGCAGCAGTGCGCGGTGGTGATGGCCTGGCTGGGCTGGACCGTGGCCGACCTTCCGGCGCGGCTGCCCCGCTAGTTCAGTTCCCCACCAGCCCCAGATAGGCGGCCCACAGCCCCGGGCCATAGAACACCACCACGGGGGTCACCAGGGCCATGCCGCAGCCCCAGGGCAGCATGTGCTGACCCAGTCCCTCGGCGAGGGAACCCTGGCGCTGGGGATCACGGGCCGCCTTCAGGAGGGCCCAGGGGATGCCCAGGATGATCATGGGGATGGTGCTCAGGAAGAGGACCCCGAGCATCACCGGCCATCCCCAGAAGGCTCCGAGCCAGGCCAGCATCTTGAAGTCGCCCATGCCGATGCCGTCGGTCTTCCGGAGGGCCCGGTAACCGGCGTTCATGAGCCACGGCACCCCGTAGCCCGCGGCCGCCCCGAGGAGGGCGTTCATCCAGGTCACGGCCGGGCCGAAGGTGGCCCACCCCGGGGCCGGTTGCAGGCCGTTGTGCCAGAGCTCCGTCCGGAAGACGAGCTCGCCGGGTCCGTGGGTGTCGATCACCGCGCCGGGCCAGATCAGCTGGGGCAGCGTGGCCAGGATCCCCACGGCGATGAGGGGCAGCTGGATCGCATCCGGAAGGATGAAGGCGGTGAGGTCGGTGAAGAACAGGATCAGGAGGGCGTATCCCGCCACCAGGGCCTTCAGCCAGATGAGGGAGCCCAGGGGGAACAGCCAGGGGCTGGCGGCGAAGAGGAGGCCCGACAGGCCCTCCACCAGGGGGTAGCGGAAGGGGATCCGCCAACCGCAGGCGGCACACCGGCCCCAGAGCCAGACCCAGCCCAGGAGGGGGATGTTGTGCCAGGGCTTGATGGGCGTCCTGCAGGCGGGGCAATGGCTCCCCTTCAGCACCACGTCCCGGTCCTCGGGTGCCTCCTGCGGCAGGCGGTGGATCAGCACGTTCCCGAAGGACCCCAACAGGAGGCCGAAGCAGCCCAGCCCCAGGCTGTGCATCCAGGTGGGCAGGTCCATGAGGATCGACATCGGGGCTCCCGGGACGTCCGCCGGAAGCGGCGAACCTTGGCCGCCAGAATGGCACAATGGAATCATGCGCCGAATCCCCGCCCCCGCCCTCCTCCTCTCCCTGGGGTTCGCCCTGGCGGCCCCCCTGCAGGCGCAGGCGCCCGCAGGGACCCCGGCCCAACCTGCGGCCACGGCCCCTACGACGAGCACCAGTCCGGCCCCCAGCACCAAGCCCCGGGTCCGACTGGTCACCAACTACGGTCCCATCGTCGTGGAACTCGAGCCGGAGGCGGCCCCCCTCACCTGTGCGAACTTCCTGGCCTACGTGGCCAAGGGGCACTACCCCGGCACGATCTTCCACCGGGTCATCGAGGGCTTCATGATCCAGGGCGGCGGGATGACCGAGGACATGCAGGACAAGCCCGCGGGCCCCGGCATCAAGAACGAGGCGGGCCGCGCCCTCAAGGCCGGCCTCCGGAACACCCGGGGCACCCTGGCCATGGCCCGCACCACCGAGCCCGACAGCGCCTCGTCCCAGTTCTACATCAACGTGGCCGACAACCCCTCCCTGGACTGGAAGGGGGACACCCCGGATGCCATCGGCTACACCGTGTTCGGCCGGGTGGTCGAGGGCATGGAGACCGCCGACAAGATCGCCAAGGTGAAGACCAGCTGGAGCAAGGGCATGCCCTCCGTGCCGGATTACCCGGTGCGCCTCCGCAGCGCCGAGCTCCTCCCGAAGCCCTGAGCTCCATGGTCCGCCGCCCCTGGCTCCGCCCACTCCTGGTGTGGGCCTTCGCCGCCCCCGCCCTGGCCGTGGCCGTGATCCTGGCCTTCCTCGTGGCCGCCTTCCGCGGCGGGCGGCGGGGGTTCTGGACCGTGGCCCCGGGCTACATCCGCATGGTGGCGGCCTGCTTCGGCATCCACCGGAAGCTGGAGGGCTGGGAGGCGCTGCCGGAAGCCGTCCGCGAGGGGCGCCAGCCCGTCATCTTCATCGCCAACCACGCCTCCCACTTCGATCCACCCCTCCTCATCAGCACCCTGCCCAGCCATCCGGTCTTCATCGCGAAGCGGGAACTGGGCCGGGTGCCCTTCCTCGGCTGGGTGATCTGGCTGGCGGGATTCATCTTCATCGATCGGGGCAATCGCGCCCAGGCCCAGGCCTCCCTGGCCGCAGCCGCCAAGGGCATCCACGATGGCCAGAGCGTGGTGGTCTTCCCCGAAGGCACCCGCAGCTCGGATGGCACCCTGCTGCCCTTCAAGCTGGGCAGCTTCAAGCTGGCCGTAGAGGCGGGCGTGCCCCTGGTGCCCCTGGCCATCCACGGCGGGGCCCGCATCCTGCCCCGCGGGGACTGGCGGGTTCAGGGCGGGCCCTACCGCATGGTGGTGGGTCCGCCCCTGCCCTCCGAGGGGCGGGACCCCGCCACCCTGATGGCGGAGGCCCGCACCGTGCTCGCCGAGCTCCTCACGCACTGACCTTCAGCGGGGGGCGCGGATCACCAGCTCCACCCGCTGCCCCAGCTTGAGGGGCGCACCGGCGGGCAGGCTCACCTTCACCAGGGCCACGCGGATGTCCGTGGGACGGCTGGGATCCAGGGACTTGAGCCGCCGCTGGGCCACGGCCCGGGGCACCTCCTCCACGCGGCCCTCCCAACGCTCCGCCAGCCCCTCGGCCTCGATGGTCACGGGGGCGCCCACGGCGAGGCGCCCCAGGTCGTACTCATCCACCTCCGCCTCCACCCGCAGGCGGTCCAGGTCCACCACCCGCACCAGGTGGGCGGCGGGGGTCTGCAGCTCCCCGGGATGGGCCATGCGCTCCACCACGGTGCCGGCGAAGGGGGCGCGCACCGTGAGCTTGCTCAGCGCCGCCTCCAGCTGGGTCACCTGGGCGGCGGCGGCGTCCTTCCGCGCCACGGCGAGGTTGAGGCGCGAGTCCGCTTCATCGAAGGTGCGCTGCCCCACGGCCCCCTCCTTCACCAGGCGCTTCATGCGGACCTGCTCCAGCTCCGCAAACCGCGCATCCGCCTGCAGCTCCACCACCCGGGCCCGGGCCGCGGCCAGGGCCGCCACCTGCTCCCGGTCATCGAGGCGGGCGATGACCTGCCCGGCCCGCACCCGATCCAGCTCCTTCACATCGAGGGTCATCACGCGACCACCCACCTCCGCGGCAAGCACCACGTCCGCCCCGGGGTGGGCGGCCACGCGGCCTTCACAGCGGATGCCCGCCACGGGGGAAGTGGGTGAGGCCACCGCGGAAGGCGCGGGGGGTTTTCCGCCATTGCGGGCGAGCAGCCAGACGCCCGTGCCCAGCAGGGCGGCGCCGAGGGTCCAGGGGAGATAGCGACGAGCGGTCATGGGGGTCTCCGGGAACGGTTCAGTGGAAGAGGAGGCCATCGCGGATGCGCAGCACGCGATCGGCCACGTCGCGGACCTTGGGGTCGTGGGTGACGATGAGCACGCCGCGGCGATGGTCCGTGGCGAGGGTGCGGAAGAGCTGCAACACCTGCGTGCCCACCTGGCTGTCGAGGTTGGCGGTGGGCTCATCGGCCAGCAGGGCCGCCGGATTGCCTGCCATGGCGCGGGCGATGGCCACCCGCTGCTTCTGGCCGCCACTCAGGTCCCGGGGCAGGTAGTCGGCCCGGTCCCCCAACCCCATGGCCTCGATCCAGTGCCGGGATTCCGTGACCAGGGCGGGGCCCCGGTGCCCCTTCACCTGGAGGGCGTACTGCACGTTCTCCCGGGCGGTGAGGGAGGGGAAGAGGTTGAACTGCTGGAACACGAAGCCGATGTGGCGCTTGCGCAGCTCCGCCAGCTGGGTGGGATCCGCGAGGTCGGCGGATTCGCCGGCCACCTTCACCGAGCCCCCCGTGGGGCTGAGGATGCAGCCCAGGATCTGGAGCAGGGTGGTCTTGCCGGAGCCGGAGGGTCCCTCCAGGGCCACCACCTCCCCGGGCGCCACCGCGAGGCTCACGCCGTGCAGGATGCGGGAGACCACCTTCCCTTCCGCGTATTCCTTGATGATGTCGTGGGCTTCCAAGACGGCCATCACTAGCTCCTGAACACGAGGCCGGGGTCGATGGCGGCGACCTTCCGGAAACTGAGGGCGGCGGAGAGCAGGCACATCACGGCGGTACCCACGGCGACGCTGACCCACAGGGAGGCGGGCAGCACGAGGCGAAGCCCCATGGAGGCCACGCCGGGGATCATGGCCAGGGTGAGGAGCGCGCCCACCGCGTACCCCAGCAGGGCGGCCACCAGGGCCTGCCGCCCGAGCAGACGGTAGATGTCCGCATTGGAGCCGCCGATGGCCTTCACGGTGCCGAACTCCTTGAGGTGCTCCATGGTGGAGGTGTAGAGGGTCTGCGCCACGATGAGCACGCCCACGAGGATCCCGAGGCCCACGGTGAGGTAGGCATTCAGCCCGATCCCGGTGTTCTTGATCCAGTAGTCATCGCTGCGCCCCGCCCACTCCGCCGTGGTGTAGACGTCGTTGTGGGGCAGCCGGGTACGGATCTCCGCCTTGAGGGCTTGCAGATCGACGCCGGGTTCGGCCTTCACGAGGATGTAGGTGGTGGCCCCGGAGAGGATGTTGGCATTGAGCCGCTGGGCCAGGCGGTAGTCCATGAAGGAGACGGGGGTGGTGGTGAAGGAGGTCGCCCCCTGGGAACGCCCGGCATAGCGCATGCGCAGCCCCTGCACCTCCCGGTAGTCCCCCACCTGGAAGGCCCCGATGCGGCGCTCCGCCGAGGCATCCGTGAACAGGAAGTTGCCCCGCCGCAGATCCGCCACATCGCCCCCCTCCACCTGCCAGGGCAGGTGCCAGGCCGCGAGGTCCTCCATGGCGTAGGTGACGCTGCCCTCCGTGGCGCCCGAGGGGAGGGTCATGTTCACGAAGGTGACGATGAGGTTGTCCGCCCGGCGCACTCCGGGGATGGACCGCACGCGGTTCACGTAGGTCTCGGGGAAGGGCTGGGCGAAGTCCACGTTGGGGGTGTTCTTGGAGGTCACCCACACATCCGCCGGGATGTTCCGCACGATCACGGAGGAGTTGTGCAGAAGGCCCAGGAAGAGGCCCACCTGGCTGAGGATGAGGTTCACCGCGAAGGCGACGCCGCTGACGGTGATGAGGAAGCGCATGCGGTCGTGCAGCAGCATGCGCAGGGCGAGATCCACCATGGGGTCTCCGGGGCAGGCCTCCGGCCGGGCCGGGGCGCGAGGTCGAGGGGGTGGGTTCAGCTCAGGGGCGGCTGAGGCCCGCGCGCAGGGTGGCGATCATCAGGTCCAGGCGCCGGTCGAGGTCGGCCCAGGGCAGCCACTGCTCGCAGCCCTTGTCCAGTTCCAGGGAGACCATGCCGTGGATGCCGGCCCAGAAGGTCTGCGCCACGAGGTGGGTGTCGTCCATCCCCTCCCGCAGGAGCCCCTGGGCATGGGCCTGGGCCACGAAGTGGTGCAGGGCCGCGTAGGCATCCTGGGCGGGATCCCCCATGCGGGCCTGATCCTCCTCGGTGGGCGCCACGGGCACGCGGGCCATGAACATCAGGCGGTAGTGGTTGGGGTGCTCCAGGGCGAAGCGCCCGTAGGCCCGCCCCATGGCCTGGACGTTGTCCAGCGGGTTGGCGTGCACCAGCACGGTCTGGAACATGGCCGCCAGGTTCAGGAAGTCCTCCCGGCAGATGGAGCCGATGAGCTCCGCCTTGTCGGGGAAGTGGTAGTACAGCGCCGAGGCGGTGTAGCCCGTGGCCTTGGCCACGTCCCGCATGGTCACGGCGTCGTAGCCCCGCTCCAGGAAGAGCTTCCGGGCCTCCTCGAGGATGCGCACGCGGGCCTCGGCACGGGCCTGTTCGCGGCGGGAGGGGAGGGTGGGAGTGCTCATGGGGGTGATTCCCAGCATAGCGATGGGAGGGCGGGTTCCGGGACACGGGGTGGGCGGCGGGGGGCATGGCGACTCCGAACTGTGTTCAAATTTAGAACGTTGTTCAAATCCGTCAAGAGACAAAATCCCCGCCTCCCATGATTTGGGCTAAAGCCTTGGTGGATCTGAGTTAAGCGCTATACCGCCAGCAAGCCCCGGAGGGTCTTCTCCAGGGCCGCGTGGTCCGCGGGGTGGTCCAGCCAGGCGTGGGGCCCCTCGGTGCGGGGGCCGCCCACCTGGATCCACCGGCACCGGCGCCGGGCCAGGTCATCCTCCCGCCACACGCTCAGGATCGAGGGCTCCCGGCCCCAGACCAGGAGGCTGGGATAGGGCCCCTCCCGGGGGGGCAGGGTCCCCCAGTCCTCCACCTGGGCACCCCAGGCCGTGAGCCAGTCCAGCACCCGCTGGGCCTCGGGCCCCTCGTCCATGCCCAACGCCACGCTCCAGCCTCGCAGGAAGGCCTCCGGGGGGGCCTCCATGCGCAGGGGCTCCAACCAGCCGACCCCCACCTCCGAGGCCGCGTGCACCGCGTAGGCGGCGCCATGGCGATCCCGCACCGTGGCCGCCCCGAGCTGGAGGCTCCACTCCTTGCCAAAGAGGTCCTCCATCAGGGGGCTCTCGGACCCGATGCGGAAGCTGGGGCCGGGCGCCAGCCGTCGCCAGGCCTGGGCTTCCCCCTCCGCCTGATCCACCCGGGCCTCGAGGCCCGCCGCCACCCCCCAGTGCCACGAGGCACCCAGGAAGGCCGCCAGGAAGAGGAGGCTGAAGCCGGAGAGCCGCACCTTCAGATCAAAGGCCGAATCCAGGAAGGCCTCCACCAGCACCGGGCCCGTGACGCCCACCAGGCCCCACACCAAGCGCTGGGCCATGGGAACGCCATCCTTGCGGGCCCGGAACACACGGCTCACCAGGTAGATGCTGACCACCACATAGACCATGTTGGCGAAGTTGTGGAAGGGCCGGTCCAGGGGGTGATCGGGTCCCAGGATGAGGTTGCGCAGGTAGTTCGGGGTATAGGCGAGGGCGGCCCAACCCGGCAGCCGGGCGGGGAGGTGGTCGGGGAAGAGGGCCCCGAAGGCACCCAGCAGGGCCACGAACCCAAGGCACACCAGAATGCTCTGCGCGCGCAGCACCACCTCCGGCGCCAGGAGGCCCACCTCCCCGGCCGCGATGAGCCCATGGCGGAGGGACACCAGGGCGCAGCTGAGGGCCAGGCGCTGCATCACCTTGTCGCGCCGGGCGAAACCATCCGCCCCGAAGCTCAGGGTCAGCGCCAGGAGCGCTCCACCCTGGAGCGCATTCAGAAGGGGCCAGAGAACAGGGTTCATGGGGTTGCTACGATCGTACAGCTAATCCACCCTTGCCCGTCTCCGTAGCCCGGGAACCCTGGAGAATCCGTGATCCGCTTCAATCACCTGGAAGTGCGCTACCCCGGCGCCCCCCGCCCCGCCCTGCGGGACCTCACCCTGGATCTCCAGGCGGGGGTGGTGGGCCTGCTGGGCCCCAACGGCGCTGGCAAATCCACGCTGCTGAAGACCCTCCTGGGTCTCCTGGCCCCCACCGCCGGCGGCGGCGAAGTGCTGGGCGTCGCCCTGGGCACCGATGCCGCCGCGCGCCTGCGGGCCCGCATCGGCTACATGCCCGAGTACGACGCCCTCATCGAGGACACCAGCGCCTACCACCAGGTGGCCTTCTGGGGTGAGCTGAGCGGCCTCACCTCCGAGGATGCGCGGGATCGCGCCCACGAGGTGCTCCACTTCGTCGGCCTCGATGAATCCCGCTACCGCCCCGTGAGCGGCTTCTCCACGGGCATGCGCCAGCGTGTGAAGCTGGCCCAGGCCATCGTGCACAGCCCCGAGCTGCTCTTCCTCGACGAACCCACCAATGGCCTCGACCCCGAAGGTCGCCAGCGCATGCTGGACCTCGTGCTTCGCGTCCGCCGGGAGCTGGGAGCCACGGTGATCCTCGCCAGCCACCTGCTCACGGACGTGGAGCGCGTGGCCGACCAGCTCATGATCCTCGACAAGGGCGAGCTCAAGGCCGCCGGCACCGTGGAGAGCCTCCGCCGGCTGCTGGCCCACCGCTACGAGCTGCGCTTCCTGGAGCCCCTGCGGCCGGATCAGGAGTCCTGCCTCCAGGAGCTGGGGGCCGTGCTGGAAGCCCGCCAGGGCCGCTATGACCTGGAGCTCAGCGACCTCGACCTCACCCGCCCCTTCGCCTGGGCCGAGGCCAAGGGCGCCACCCTGGTGCAGCTCACCCCCCGCCATGACCGCCTGGATGAGGTCCTCATCCGCGCCCTCCAGCCCGTGGGAGCGAACTGACATGCCCATCTACGCCCCCACGCTCCCCCCCGCCCCCCAGGCGGCGCCCCACCTCAGGCCCCTGGCCGTGCTCTTCCGCTTCGAGTGGCAGCGCCTCCGGCGCACCAAGGTGGGCCGCTTCTTCGGCTTCATCTTCGTGGGCATGCTCCTCGTGAAGCTGAGCTACATCTACATCCGCTACCTGCTCGAGACCCAGGCCGCCCTCAAGGAGGCCCAGGGCTTCGCGAACAAGATCCTCTCCCAGGGCGCGGAGTTCCAGGCGGGGCTGCTGGATCCGGCCTCCTACCTGCTCTGGTTCCTCGTGGCCATGGTGGGCGGCGGGCTCATCGCCCGCGACACCCTCCACCGGATCCGCCCCCTCATCTACGCCCACCCCGTGCGGCCCCGGGATTACCTGCTGGCCAAGCTCGGCTTCGCCACGGCCCTGCCCTTCGCCATCCTCCTGCCCTTCGCCCTGGGGCCTTGGCTCCTGAGCCTCCTCATCGCCGGGCCCCATGGCCCCGTGTGGGTCTCCCTCCCCCTCCGCCTCATCCCGGCCATGGTGCCCATGGCCCTGCTGATGGGAGCCCTCTCCCTGGGCGCCAGCAGCCTGGCCGGCACCCCCCGCGGCGGCGTGGGCTGGGTGCTGGGGGTGGTGCTGGGCTGCGCCGCCTTCGGCGGGATGCTCCACGGCCTCCTGAGCAGCAGCCAGTTCCAGGCCCTCAACCCCATCATGCTCTGCCTCGCCTGGCCCCAGCTGCTGTGCGGGGTGGAGAACACGGTGCTTGGCTGGCCGGCCACCCTCTTCGGCACGGCCGCCCACTTGATCCTCTGGATCGAGGTGGCCCGCCGCCGCACCCTGCCTTCGGAGGCCGTGCTGTGATCGAACTCATCCGCGCCTCCCTCCGCTACGGCGACATCCTCGGGCTCTCGCCGACCTCCTTCCAGCTGCCCGAAGGCGGTGGCATCACCGGCCTGCTGGGCCCCAATGGCGCCGGCAAGTCCACCCTCATCCAGATGCTCTCCGGCCTCCTGCCCCCCAGCGGTGGCGAGGTCAGGGTCATGGGCGGGGCCCCCTTCCGCAATCCCGAGGTGCTGCGCCACATCGGTCTCGTGCCCGAGGGGGACCGCCTCCCCGTGGGGCTCAAGGGACGCCCCTGGCTGCGGATGATGGGCGAGCTCTCGGGCCTCTCCGGAACCGAGCTGGAGGCGACCCTCACGCGCACGCTCGAGCGCGTGGACATGACCGAGCGCGCCGACCTGCCCTTCCAGAGCATGAGCAAGGGGATGCGCCAGCGCATGCGCCTGGCCCAGGCCCTGCTGGCCGATCCCAAGATCCTCATCCTGGATGAGCCCTTCAACGGCCTGGATCCCCAGGGTCGGCTCACCCTCATGGCCCTGCTGCGTGACCTGGCCGGCCAGGGCACCCGCATCCTCGTGTCGAGCCACATCCTCGGAGAGGTGGCCCAGCTGACGGACCACATCCTCCTGCTCTTCCGCGGCCGGCTCCTGGCCGAGGGCACCGTGGGCGAGATCCGGGCCCTCCTGGATCGCCATCCGGTGGAGCTGAAGATCAAGGGCGCCGACCTGGATCCCGTGGCCCACTGGGCCGTGGCCCAGCCCGAGCTGGCGGGGCTGCGGCGCGAGGATGAGGCCCTCGTCCTCTCGGTGCGGAGCCCCCACGACTTCCTGCCCCGCTTCCAATCGGAGGTGGCCGCGGGCCGCCTCAGCCTCACCAGCCTCGACCCCCTGGACCTGAACCTGGACGCCGTCTTCCAGTACCTCACCAAGGACCACGCGTGATGCCCACCCCGCCCGACTTCCTCACCACCGTGAAGGCCGTGGCCAAGGGCACCGGCCCCCTCGTCTTCAAAGTCCGGGGCTGGGTCCTGGGCGCCCTGGTGCTCGTGCCCGTGCTGGGCGGCATCCTCGTCTCCACCATCATCACCGTGAAGGGGGGCGGGGCCATGATGGGCCCCAAGATCTCCCTCGTGATCTTCCACAGCGTGCTGGTGCAGTTCATGGTGCCCATCATGGCCCTCGTGGCCGCCGGTGCCGGCATCCGGGAAGACATGGAGCAGCGCACCCTGCCCCTGATGCTCACCCGCCCGGCCACCACCACCGCCCTGCCCCTGGGCAAGGGTCTGCCCTGGTTCCTCTGGGGATCCCTCTGGCTGATCCTCGGCACCCTCATGCTGCAGGTGCTCGGCGGTGAGTTCGCCTCCCTGGTGGGCCGCATGGCCGCCCTGGTGGGGATCTGGTGGGGCATGTTGGCCTTCGTCACGGTGTTCGGCCTGGTCTTCAAGAAGGGCACCCTCTGGGCCGCCCTCTGGTTCTTCGTGTGGGAGCGGTTCCTCGACATCCTCCCGGCCACCCTCCAGCGCTTCACCTTCACCCACTACGCCAACAGCCTCGCTGGCAGCCGCTTCAGCGAGAGCAAGGCCCATGACCTCCTGGCCCAGACCCAGGTGGACACCCCCGCCCTGCTCGCCTTCGGCATCCTCCTGGCCTTCGGCGCAGCGTGCTGGGCGTGGTCCGGGTGGCGGCTGCACCGCATGCCCATCGGCCTGGCGGGGGCGGAAGGGGAGGGATAGGCAGGCTGGAGACTGGAGGCTGGAGGAGTGAGCGCGACCCACTCATGCTCCTCGGCCTGACTCGGGGAGGGGCAGTGAATGCGGGATCATACGAAGCTGAAGGCGTTTGAGCTTGCGGATGGCTTGGTGATCGCGATCTACCGCGCCACCCAATCTTTCTCGCCTGAGGAGCGCTTCGGACTCAGCATTCAGCTCCGTAGGGCTAGCCTCTCCACGGCCTCCAACATCGTAGAGGGTTGCGCCCGACGCACGGAGGCCGACTACCTGCGGTTCCTGGACATCGCCCACGCCTCTGCGCGGGAGGTCGAGTACCAGATTTCCGTCGCCCAGCGTCTGGACTTCCTCCCCAGAAACTCCGACCTGGGCCACCAGGCCGCCGAGGTATCCAAAGTACTGAACGGGCTCATCCGAAGCCTGATGCCCTGACGCCCCCCCTGGCCACTCGGGCCTCCGGTCTCCAGCCTCCAGCCCGCCCCGGTAAACTGGTCGGATGGCCGTACCCACCCGTCACCTCACGCCCCAGGGCACCGAAATCCTCGTGGAGACGCTCCCGCACCTGCGGAGCGTCTCCATCGGCTTCTGGGTGCGCCGCGGCAGCTGCCATGAGGGCGCCCAGGAGGAGGGCCTGGCCCACTTCCTCGAGCACACGGTCTTCAAGGGCACGGAGCAGTACCCCACCCCGGATGCCGTGGCCGAGGCCACCGAGCGCCTGGGGGGGCATGTGGACGCCTTCACCGGGAAGGAGGTGGCCTGCTTCTACGGCCGCGTGCTGGCCGAGCAGCTGCCGGAGATGGTGAGGCTCCTGGGCGACCTGGTGACGACCCCCACCTTCGACCGCACGGAGCTGGAGCGGGAGCGGGGCGTGATCCTGGAGGAGATCGCCCAGAGCGAGGACACCCCCGATGACTGGGTGAGCGAGCTCTTCTACGGATCCTTCTGGGAGGGCAGCCCCCTGGCCCACCCCATCCTGGGGCGGCCCGATCAGGTGGCCACCTATGGGAGCGATGAAGCGGCCGCCTTCTTCCGCGACACCTACCGGGCCGACCAGCTGGTGATCAGCGCCGCGGGCCAGGTGACGCCCGAGGTGCTCCTGCCCCTCCTGGCACCCATCCTCGCCAAGCTGGCGCCGGGCCGGCCCTCCGCCCTCCTGGCTCCCAACCGCACGAAGCCCTTCCTCCTGAACGTGGACCGCAAGGACCTCCAGCAGGTGAACCTCGTGCTGGGCTTCCCCTCGGTATCCCACCGGCACGACGACCGCGCGGCCGTGGGGGTGCTCAGCCACGTGCTGGGCGGCGGCATGGCCTCGCGCCTCTTCATGGAGCTGCGGGAGCGCCGCGGCCTCTGCTACCAGGTGGGCAGCTACCACACCCCCTACGCCGACACCGGCTCGCTGCAGATCAGCGCCTCCTGCGCCCCGAAGCACGCCCGGGAGCTGGTGAGCCGCAGCCTCGCCGAGTGCCAGCGCCTCCGTGACCAGGGCGTGAGCGCCGATGAGCTGGAGCGCGCCAAGCTCCAGGCCCGCACACAGCTCGTGTTCGGCCAGGAGAGCGCCAGCAGCCGCCAGTTCAGCCTCGCCCACCAGGCCATCCACTGGGGCAGCCTCCGCAGCCTCGATGAGCAGATCGCCGACCTGGATGCCGTGACCCTGGACGACGTGGCCCGCGCCGCCCGGGCCTGCCTCGATCCCGCCCAGCTGGGCCTCGCCGCCCTCGGCACCCGCAAGGGCTGCGAGATCCGCGAGAAGGACCTGGTGGCCTGACGGACTTCAGGCATCGGACGTCTGGCTCCCGGATGGGTGGCCCGACGCCTGACGCCCGATGCCTGACGCCTCCTAGGGCCGCACCCAATGGCAGGTGTACCCACCCGGGTGCTTCACCAGGTAGTCCTGGTGCTCCTCCTCGGCCTTCCACCAGGCGCCCGCGGGGGTGATCTCGGTGACGACGGGCTTGGGCCACTTGCCGCTGGCGTCCACCTCGGCCTTCACCCGCTCGGCGATGGCCTTCTGCTCGGGGCTGTGGAAGAAGATGGCGCTGCGGTAGGAGGTGCCCACGTCGTTGCCCTGGCGGTTGAGGGTGGTCGGGTCGTGCAGGCGGAAGAAGAAGCGCAGCAGGGCCTCGTAGCTGGTCTTCGTGGGATCGAACCAGATGTTGACAGCTTCGGCGTGCCCCTCGTGGTTGCGGTAGGTGGCATGCTCCACCCGGCCGCCGGTGTAGCCCACCTCGGTGCGCACCACCCCGGGCTGGGCCCGGAGGAGGTCCTGCATGCCCCAGAAGCAACCGCCCGCGAGGGTGGCCAGCGCTTCCTTCACCTCCGGGGCCTGCTTTCCGAACAGGGGCAGGAAGCGGCCATAGCCGGCGGCCTCCAGCTCCTTCACGGGGATGAAGCGCAGGGAGGCGCTGTTGATGCAGTAGCGCAGGCCGCCCTTGTCCCGGGGGCCGTCGTCGAAGACGTGGCCCAGGTGGCTGTCCCCCTCGCCACTGCGCACCTCGGTGCGGATCATGCCGTGGGTCATGTCCCGCTTCTCCACCACCTTGGCCTCGGCCAGGGGCTTGGTGAAGCTGGGCCAGCCGCACCCGGAGTCGTACTTGTCCTTGGAGCTGAAGAGGGGCTCGCCGCTCACGATGTCGACGTAGAGGCCCTCCTCATGGTTGTTCCAGTACTCGTTCCGGAACGGCGGCTCCGTGCCCGCCTCCTGGGTCACATGGCGCTGCAGGGGGGTGAGCTTGGCGAGGGCCTCGGGGGACTTCTTCGGGGTGGTCATGAGGGTGGCTTCCTTTCGTGGGGCGGCCTGGGCCATGGTGCGCTGGACCACGCCCACGAAGGCGAAGAGCCCCGTGCCCGCGATGAGCAGCACGGCCCAACCCCAGCGACGCATGGACAGCATGGCGGCACCTCCCCGTACAGGATCGGATGCCGGCCGCACCCGGGGCGTTCCCTTTTTTTGGACGCCCCGGGCGGTTCTTTCAGAACTGCAGGGCGTAGGCCACCTTGGCGAAGAGCCCCCGCTCGGTCATCCGCTCGGCCTGGATCCCCTCGGCCGGATCCCGGCGGCGCTGGCCGGACCAGCCCACGTAGGCCCCCGTGAAGGCATTGGGCTGCCAGCCCAGGAGGGCCTTCAGGTACTTGTCGGTGCCGTCGGCCTCCAGGCCGTCGTAGCGCACCACGAAGCTCTGGGCCTTCAGGTAGATGTGGGCGGGGAGCTGCCAGGTGGCGGTGGCCACCAGCTGCCGGGCCCGGATGAGGCGGGCCCCGTCGGACTCCCGCACCAGCTCGAAGCGCTTGCCTTCCAGGCTGTAGGCAACGGATCCGAGGCTCCCCCCGGAGTTGAGCCCCGCCGTGCGGTACCGGGCCGGCACCCCGCTGGCATAGTCCAGGGTGCGTCCCCCCCCCACGGAAGCGCCCAGCTGGGCCCAGCTCAGCCGCCGCCAGCCCAGGTTCAGCCTCAGGCTGCGGATGGCCACGTTCGGGGCGTCGGGGGCGTCATCCAGCCAGGTGCGGCCGGCGAGATCCGCCAACACCCCGAGGTTCCAGCGCCCCAGGGTCTCCGTATAGCTTTCAAAGGCCAGGGCCCGCTCCAGGGGTCGCCCGTTCCACCAGGTGAAGTCGCGCACCCGGAGCCAGGCGTTGGTGCGGGCGATGAAGCCCTCGTTCCAGTTGTCATGGAAGCCGCCCCCCACCACGGTGGCGCGGTAGCCCTGGAGGTCGGTGAAGCCGGAGGCCAGCACCAGGCCGGGGCTGGTGCCCTGGGAGGCCGCGAAGGCGCTCCAGCGGCGGGAGTCCCAGTCCACCTCCACGGAGGTGGCGGAGCCATCCGTGCTCAGGATGGACCCATCCGCCTGCGGCAGGTGGGCCACGCCCCGGATGCCGCTGGCGATCACCCGCCACTCGGTGCCGATCACCTTGTTGAGGTAGAGGCCCCCGCTCTGGCCGCCGCCCCGCTCGGGCCCGCCCAGCAGGAGCTTGTCGGTGCCCAGCACGCTGAAGGCGGAGCCCCGGTCGTCCAGGCGGAAGCGCATGGCCGCCGCCGTGTCGCGGCTGGGCAGGTCCGCCGTCCCGGCGGCGCCGACCCCCTCGAGGATGCGCCCACCGGCTTCATCCTTGGCGTGCAGCACGGTCCAGGTGGCGAAGTCGGCGGTGCCCGAGGCCTTCACCCCGTAGAGGGGATCCGCGATGGCGCGGCTGAAGAACTGGCGCTGGGCCCCCTGCACGCCCAGGAGGTCCATGCCCTCCAGGAAGAAGGGTCGCTTCTCTGGATAGAACACCTTGAAGCGGCTGTTCACCTGCAGGGGATCCACGTCGGCGTCCACGGCATTGAAGTCGGGCTTGTAGGTGCCCTCCAGGGTGACGGCGCGACCGGCATAGCGCAGGTCCACCCCCAGGCGGGTCTCCGTGCGGGCGGGACCGGCCAGGCCCTCCACGCGGCTGGCGGAGGCGGTGGGGATGACCAGGAAGGGCGCACCCGTGTTCTCCGCAGGGGCCCCGGCCACCTTGGCCAGCTGGCACTGGTCGCACTGGATGTCCCGGCTCATCCGCGGCCACACGATGCCGTAGCGCCGTTCCCGGGGGATGATGCGCAGGATGCGGAAGCCCCAGTCGCCGGGATCCCGGCGGAGGCTGGAGTAGGGGATCCGCAGCTTCACCAGGTAGCCCGTGGGGGTGCGCACGCCCACCGAATCCCAGAGCAGGTCGTAGCTGTAGTCCTCGCCCGTGGTGTCCGAGGCCAGGGCGTCGAACTGGCCGCCCAGGGGGGTCACGAAGAGGCGGATGGAGCCCTGGCCCTTGCCCGTGGGGTCCAGATCAATGCCCGCGAAATCCTGGTCGCCGCTGAAGTCGTCACGCTTGTGCCGGAACCCCCGCACGAGGTGGGGCTCGGGATCGTCGGCCTGGATGGCCACGTAGAGCGCATCGGGACCCCACAGCAGGTGGGCCGTGGTGGGCCAGCGGTTCGTGCCCTTGTCGTCGGGCATGATCATCGTGAACTCACGGATCACGAGCGCC
Source organism: Holophagaceae bacterium (assembly GCA_044229665.1). Classification (GTDB taxonomy): domain Bacteria; phylum Acidobacteriota; class Holophagae; order Holophagales; family Holophagaceae; genus JAFDVN01. Next base: position 53,171 of record JBGASN010000012.1, on the reverse strand, counting down.
CCCTCCCAGGAGGCGAGGTCCGCCGAGGGAGCCATGGACGGCGCCACGGCCTTGCGGGGCACCGTGAGGTGGGGTGGGGAGGGCAGTTCGGAGGCCCGCATGAGCAGGCAGACGAAGACCAGGAGCAGGGCGCGCACGGAGCCTCCTCGGGAGCGGATGGGTCTGGAGGGGCCTACGGGATCGCTCTACTAATAGATTAGTAGTTCTCCAAAAAAATCTTCAACGCCCCCCCAGGGCCCACCCCAGCATCCCTGCAGCTACGAGGATCCAGGTGGGGTTCCACCGGGTCCGCACCAGGCAGATGCCGCTGACCCCGGCGATCCCCAGGGTCCAGGCGTCCACCAGGGCCGCCCGGCCCAGGGGCACCAGCACGGCGGCCATGAGGGCCAGGCTGGCGGCGTTCACCCCATCCAGGAAGGCCCGGGCCCGGGGGGAGGCCTGGAGGCGGGCCAGCAGGCGACCCGAGCCCGCCACGAACCCGAAGGCGGGCAGGAAGATGCCCACGGTGGCCAGCACGGCCCCCGGCCAGCCCTGGATGAGGTAGCCGACGAAGGTGGCCGTGGTGAACACGGGCCCGGGCGTGAACTGGCCCACGGCCACCGCATCCAGCAGCTGGCGCTCCGTGATCCACCCGTGGCGCACCACGCACTCCGCCCGCAGGAAGGCCAGCAGCACGTAGCCGCTGCCGTAGAGCACGGAGCCGATCTTCAGGAAGGTGAGGAAGAGGCCGCCCCCGGTGCCCAGGGCCGGCAGCAGGGTCCAGCCCGCCACCGTGCCCCGGGGCAGGCCGGCCCGCACGGCCATGAGCAGGAGGCCCGCCCCCAGGAGGATGGCCAGCTCCGGCAGGCCCAGGGTCACGGCCAGCAGGGAGAGGAGGGCCACCGTCCATCGGAGTCGGTCCACCAGGAGCGCCTTCCCGAAGGTCCAGAGCGCCTGGGCCACCACGGCCAGGACTGCGGGCTTGAGGCCCAGGAGCCACCCCTGGGCCGCCGGCAGGGCCCCGAAGCGCACGTAGGCCCAGGCGAGCCCCCCCACCAGGAGGGCCGCGGGCAGGATGAAGGCCACGCCCGCCAGGAGGAGCCCCGGCATGCCCGCCCGGAGCCTGCCCAGGTGGAGGGCCATCTCCGTGGAGTTGGGCCCCGGGATGAGCTGGGTCAGTCCCAGGAGATCCAGGAAAGCGTCCCGGGTGAGCCAGCCGCGCTGCTGGACCACCTCCCGCTCCATGAGCGCCAGGTGGGCCACGGGGCCGCCGAAGGCCGTGAACCCCAGGCGGAGGAAGAGCAGGCCCACTTCCCGCAGGCGTGCCCGCCGTTCCTGACGCTCCGTCATCCCTTCGCCCCTCTCCTCCGCATTCTGGCCCGGGGGCCCTTGGCGGCCCAAGCCCCTCCGGCCAGTCTGGGGGGCGGAGATCCCATGGACCTGCGCCTGCACCACCGACCCGAGCTGCCCGCCATCCAGGCCCTCTACGCGGTCTCGCCCCTGCGCCGCCCCGTGCTCGATGTCCCGCGGCTCACCCAGATGTTCGATGCGGCCAACGTGATCCACAGCGCCTGGGAAGGCGAGCGCCTCGTGGGCTTGCTCCGGGGCTGGACCGACGGCGCCTTCGACGGCTACCTCTGCGACCTGGCCGTGCACCCCGAATTCCAGAAGGCCGGTGTGGGCAAGGCCCTCATGGAGCCCCTCTTCACCGAGTTCCCCCAGGTGCGGTGGGTGCTCCTCGCCTCCCCCCTCGCGGAGGGGTACTACGGCCACGTGGGCTGGAAGCCCCTGGAGAACGCCTGGGTGAAGAGCCACCCCGACCAGCAGCCCATGCCCAGCTATGCCGAATACCAAGCCCTCGTGGCCCACCTCGCCGATCGCGCCTGAGCCGGAGTCCCCATGCGCCTGCATCCCCTCGCCCTCCTGACCGTCCCCGCCCTCACGCTCGCGGCGGCGCCGAAGCCCGCGCCCTTCGCGGACCTCCTCCACCGCTGCTATGAGGAATACCTGACCCTCTACCCCATCGAGGCGGGCATCAACGGCGACACGGATCCCCGCTTCCAGGGAATGTGGCCCGATGACCTCAGTCCCGCCTGGCGCGCCCGGGTGCAGGCCTGGAGCCGCAAGTACCAGGCGGAGCTGGCCCGGGTGGACCGGTCCAAGCTGAGCACCTCCGAGCGCCTGAGCTACGACAGCCTGCGCTTCAGCCTGCGCATCCGCGCCGAGGCCACCCGCCACCCCCTGCACCTGCTCCCCATCAACCAGATCAGCTGCGAGACCCTCACCTTCGCGCAGATGGGCTCCGGCGCCTTCATCCACCCCTTCAAGACGGAGCAGGACTACCGCGACTTCCTGGGCCGGGCGAAGGGGTTCAGCGCCTGGGTGGACCAGGCCATCGCCAACATGAAGGAGGGCATGGCCAAGGGGATCGTGCCGCCCCGCATCCTCATGACGCGGGTGCTGCCCCAGTACGCGGACCTGATGAAGGAGGAGGCGGCGGGCAACATCCTCTTCGATCCCCTGAAGACCCTGCCCGCGGGCCTGGACGCGGCGGCCCAGGCGAAGCTCGCGGCCGACTACCGCGCGGGGATCAACGGCATCGCCCGGCCCGCCTACGCCCGGCTCCACGCCTTCATCCAGGACGTGTACCTGCCCGCCTGCGGCACCCACAGCGGCCTGGGCGCCCTCAAGGGCGGCCCCGAGGCCTACCGCACCCTGGTGCGCCTGCAGACCACCACGGACCTCACCCCGGACCAGATCCACGCCCTGGGCCTCCGGGAGGTCGCCCGCATCCAGGGCGAGATGGAGGCCGTGAAGGCCAAGGTGGGCTTCCAGGGCACCCTGGCCCAGTTCCTGGCCTTCGTGGCCACGGATCCCAGGTTCGCCCCCTTCAAGACGGAGGCGGAGGTGCTGGAAACCTACCGGGCCATGGCCACGAAGGTCAACGCGGCCGTCCCCAAGCTCTTCGGGACCGTGCCGAGGACCGGATTCGAGATCCGGGCCACGGAGGCCTTCCGTGCGGCCTCCGCCTCCGTGGAGTACATCGCCGGCGCCGCAGACGGCAGCCGCCCCGGCACCTTCTACGTGCCCATCGTGGACGCCACCCAGATGCGCACCCCGCGCATGGGCTCCCTCTTCCTCCACGAGGCCATCCCGGGCCACCACTTCCAGCTCTCCCTGGCCATGGAGAACCCGGCCCTGCCCCGCTTCCGGCGCACCGACGGCAACAACGCCTTCGTGGAGGGCTGGGCCCTCTACTCGGAGCGCCTGGGCTTCGACCTGGGCCTCTACGACGACCCGTACCAGGCCTTCGGCATGCTGCTGGCCGACATGCACCGGGCCATCCGCCTCGTGGTGGACACGGGCCTGCACGCCAAGGGCTGGAGCCGGGAGAAGGCCCTGGCCTACGCCGCCGAGCTGGAGGGCGGCAGCCCCGAGGCCCAGATCCCCGAGATCGAGCGCTACATGGCCAACCCGGGCCAGGCCCTGGGCTACAAGCTGGGCCAGCTGAAGTTCCTGGAGCTGCGCGCCTTCGGCGAGACCACCCTCGGCAAGGCCTTCCCCCTGCGGGACTTCCACGACGAGATCCTGCGGGAGGGCGCCCTGCCCCTGGCCGTGCTGGACGCCCACCTGCGGGAATGGGTCCGCGGCAAGGCTCCGAAGAAGCGATAAACTGGGGGGATGGCCCAATCCGTCCTCAACGCCTGGGACCGCCCCGCCCCTGAGAAGGCCGGGTTGCCCTCCGTGTGGGCGCTGCTGCCGGAGGACTTCGCCACCGGGGCAGCCCCGGGCCGGCCCGAGCACCTCTTCAACCGCCTCCACCGGGTACACCTCTGGAAGGAGGGCGCCCCCTGGATCAGCCGCGCCCTGCGGGAGTGGGCCGCCGCCCACACCGACACCTCCCTGCCGGAGATCCTGGAGCGCCACCCCTCCGGCGACGGCTCCACCAAGGTGGTCCTGAAGCTCAGCGACGGCCACCGCATCGAGGCCGTGCACATGCCCCGCAAGGTGAAGAGCCCCCGGGTCACCTTCTGCATCAGCAGCCAGGTGGGCTGCGCCATGGGCTGCACCTTCTGCGCCACGGGGGCCATGGGCATCCTGCGCAACCTCACGGCGGGCGAGATCGTGGGCCAGGTCATCGCGCTGATGAGGGACCTGGGCCCCGCCCACGGCGAGCAGGTCACCATCGTGTTCATGGGCATGGGCGAGCCCCTGCACAACCTCGACCACCTGCACCGGGCCGTGCGCGTGCTCACGCACAAGGAGGGCCTGGGCCTCTCCGCCCGCCGCATCACGGTGAGCACCTCGGGCCTCGTCACCGGCATCGAGAAGCTCTCGAAGCTCAGCCCCCGCCCCCTGCTGGCCCTGAGCCTCAACGCCACCACGGACGAGGCGCGCAGTGCCACCATGCCCGTGAACAAGGTGTGGAACCTGGCGCGGCTCCGGCAGGCCCTCGATGCCTGGGGCCTCACCCGCGGCGAGAAGTTCACCTTCGAGTACGTGCTCCTGGCCGGCGTCAACGACACCGAGGCCGATGCGAACCGGCTGGCCGACTGGCTGGGGGACCTGCGCACGGGCCACAACGTGAACCTCATCCCCATGAACGAGCACGACCACGCCGCCTTCCGGGAGCCCGCCGAGGACCGCATCCAGGCCTTCAGCGACCACCTCAAGGCCCGGGGCTGCTTCGTGACCGTGCGTCGCAGCCGGGGCCGCGACGTGCGCGCCGCCTGCGGTCAGCTGGTGAAGGAGAAGGGCGCCGGGCGGGCCTGAGGCCCTATCCTGGAGGGATGCACATCCCCATCCCCGTCCACCAGCTGCCCCACGCCGAAGGCCTCGACCTGCCCGCCTTCGCCACGCCCCACAGCGCGGGCATGGACCTCCGGGCGGCGATTCCCGAAGGGGAGGCCTGGACCCTGGCCCCGGGTGAGCGGCGTCTGGTGCCCACGGGCCTGGTGATGGCCCTGCCCGAGGGCTTCGAGGCCCAGATCCGCCCCCGCTCGGGCCTGGCGCTGAAGCACGGCCTCACGGTGCTCAACAGCCCCGGCACCATCGACGCCGACTACCGGGGCGAGGTGCAGGTGCTGCTCATCAACCTGGGCCAGGCCCCCTTCGAACTCACCCGGGGCGAGCGCATCGCCCAGATGCTGGTGGCCCCTGTGGTGAAGTGGTCCTGGGAAGCCCAGGCGGACCGGGAGACCCTCGGAGCCACCCACCGGGGCACCGGGGGCTACGGGAGCACGGGCCGCGGCTGAGCGGCACGGGAAAGGGCGCCCCGGGGGGCGCCCTCTTCGCGGGGTGGGCTGAGATCAGCCCTTCTTGGCGGGAGCCGCGGGCTTCTTCTCGGCGGGCTTGGGGGCAGGCGCCGGGGCGGCCCCACCCTCGGAGGCATCGAGGCGGCGGGCCACTTCGAGGCTGAAGGCCTTCACCCAGGTCTCATCCGCCCACACCAGGGAGGTCTGATCCAGGTTGAGGATCAGGTGGTACTTCTGCTCCCGGGCGAGGTTGATGATGATGGGGTTGGTCAGCTCCTTGAGGGTGCCGACCACCTTCTTCTCCAGGTTCTGGAGCTCCAGGCGGGAGTCATCGCCCATCTTCTTCAGCTCGAACTCGAGGTCCCGCTGCTGCTTCTGGAGCTGGACCTTCCCCTCCTCGCTGATGCTGCTGCTCTGGAGCTGCTGCTGGCCCTTCAGGTACTCGGCCTTCTTGGCCTCGAACTTGGACTCCAGCTGCTTGCCCAGCACATCCAGCTCGGTATACACCCGGCGGGCCTTCACGGAGTTCTCCACCACCAGCCCGAGGCTGTAGACCCCGATGCGGGGGGTCTCGGGGGTCTGGGCGCCGAGCGTGAGGCCGGCGAGTACGAGCAGGGGGGTCAGGAAACGGCGCATGGGAACTCCAGGGGACTGGGATCAGTGTATCCGGTGGGGAAGGGCTTCAGAAGGTCGTGCCCATGCTGAACTGGAAGTCGTTCCGACCTTCTCCATCGAAGGAGTAGGGGTTCAGCTTGCGGGACCAGATGAGGCGCATGGGGGCGGGGCTGATGGGCAGGAAGAACCGCAGCTCAAAGCCCGCACTGCGGCGGAGGGCCTCCGAGAACACCTTGGCGCCGGGGGCCCAGGCGTTGCCCATGTCGTAGAAGGTCACCAACCGGAACTGGTCGGCGATCTTGAACTGGTACTCGAAGTTCGAGATGAACTGCTTGTTGCCACCGACCACCACGGGGCGTCCGGAGGGATCGGGACGCACGCTGCCCACGTACCCATACCGGTACCCGCGGATGGTGTTCTCACCCCCGGGACGGAAGAGTTCGTAGGGCTGAAGTTCGTCGTTTCCGAGGCGCTTCATGTACCCGTAGGTGACGTTCATGGCGAAGATGTGGCGCTCATCCACATTGCCGAACTTGGTGGCTTCGATGATGGTGCGCAGATAGGGGCGGTCGCCGCCGAACTGCCATCCGCCGTACTCCAGCTGGAGGGAGAATTTCTGGCCCGTGGTGGGCTTGAAGGGGTGGTTCACCGTGTCGTACACGATGCTGGGGGTGACACTGGAGGTCAGCTGGTTCCGGACGTCGCGGTAGTAGTAGTTGCGCCCACCGGCGATGTCGATGATCCGGTAGTTGTAGCCCAGCCCCAGGGTCGTGAAGGCGGCCCAGCGCTTGTCCTGGAACCAGTTGGAGAACCGGCTGCCCAGGCTCACGCCCATGCCCTTGCTCGTCTGCCGGTAGGCGTTTTCGGCGCCCACGCGGGAGGCATCGTAGTCCGTGGAGGTGTTGAACACACTCGCACTGAAGCTGTAGGGCAGATCGAAGACGTAGGGCTCGGTGAAGGAGACGCTGAAGCTCTTCTGGAAACGGCCGCCGTTGTAGCTGAACGAGAGCGTTTCGCCCCCACCCCCCAGGTTGCGCGTGCTGAAGGAGGCGCCCAGGGAGAAACCGAAGAGGGAGCCGTAGCCACCCTGGAAGAGGACCTCGTTCACGCCGGATTCTTCACCCTTGATCTTGACATCCACCTCGGGCTTGTCGGGAACGGGCTGGATGTCGGGCTCGGAGTTCTTCACGTCGAAGTAGCTCAGCTGGCTGATGCGCAGCATGGAGTCCTTGAAGGCCGCCAGGCTGAACTCATCGCCCTCCCGCATGAGCAGGCTGCGGCGGAGCACCTTGTCCTTGGTGGTGGAGTTGCCTTCGAACTCCACCCGGCGGACGCGGTGGACCTCCCCCTCCTTGATCTTGAGGGTGACATCCACCTTCTTGACGCCATCCTCCTCGCGTACTTCCAGGGTGCGGTCGGACATCATGCGCACGTAGGCCCGGTCCCCGTAGACTTCCTTGATCTTCTTCTGGGCCTCGCCCACGGCATCCAGATCGAAGATGACCTTCCTGCCCGGGGCGGGTGCTTCGGGACTCGGCTTGATGCCCAGGAACTTCTTGATGGGGGAGCGGTTGTCCCGCTTGGCCTCGGCGTACTTGAGCTTGAAGAACTCGTCGGTGAAGTATTTGGCGTCTTCGACCTTGAAGGTGCCCTCGAAGAACTGGTCGCCTTCGAGGATGGGGATCTCCAGGGTGGCCCGCAGGTCGTACTTGGGGCTCTTGGCCTGGAGGGCGCGCTTCTCGTTCTTCTTCTTCTGGCGCTCCGTGGTGCGGTCCTCCACGGTGATGGTGGGCTTCCCGATGAAGACGTCCTTGTATCCCAGGCGCCAGTAGGTCTTCTTCAGGTTCTCGAGGTCATCCTCGAGGTTCTTGTCCACCAGCAGGTCGTGGGTGGTGAGCCAGGAGAACATCCAGTGCTGGCGGGTCTTCTCCATGGCGGAGCGGAGCCGGGAGTCCTTGATGGTCTTGTTGCCGCGGAACTTCACCCGGTAGATGTGGACCTTGCCGCCTTCCTTGATGTCGAACACCAGTCGCGCGACCCCGGGGCTGATGGGCTCGAGGTTCACGTCGACCACGGGATTGCGGAAGCCCTTCTCCGCCGCCAGGTCCACGATCTGGTTCTTCACCTTCCGGGCGACTTCGGGATCGTAGATGTTGTCGATCTTGGGATCGAGCTTCTTCTCCTTGATCTTGTCCTTCAAGGTGGTGAGCCCGATCTCGGTGCCGCCCCGGTAGTCCACTTCCTTGATGATGGGGCGTTCCTTGACCGTGATGAGCAGGATGGCGCCCTTCTCGGTCTCCTCGATGTCCAACTTGGCGTCGTCGAAGGCGTTGCTGGCCCAGAGGCGCTCGAGGATCGCCGTGAAGTCCAGGGTGCGCAGGTCGTCACCGACCTTCACGCCCGACTTGAAGACCACCGTCTCGGCCGTGAGCTTCCCGGCACCCTTCACCCGGATCTCGGTGATCGTCTCGGCATCCTGCCCCCGGAGGGGAGCCACCACCCCGAGGCCCGCCAGCAGCAAAGCTGCCCGCAAGCCTACCTTCACCGGGGCCGGTACCCGGCTTCCCATTCCCTGTCTTTGCGTCATTCGTGGACCCCAACCAACTGCGATTCCTGGTTGGAGCCTTCCACCAGGGTGGGGACGAGTTTGTCGCCCTCCAGATCAAATCGTACCTCACCTGACGGGACCTCATCCTGCCCGACCATCAATTCGGCCAGGGGATCCTCCACGTGCTTCTGGATGGCGCGCCGCAGGGGGCGGGCGCCGTAGGCCCGGTCGCGGACCGTGGTCTTCACCAAGTGGTCCACCGCCGCATCTGTCAGGGAAACATGGAGCTTATGCTTCACGAGGGTCTGGTTCAGATCCTCGATGAGGAGGCGGACAATTCCGCGGATCTCCTCGTCCCCGAGCCGGTTGAACACCACGATCTCATCGATGCGGTTGAGGAACTCGGGGGGGAAGGTCCGCTTGAGCACCTTCATGGCGTCGCCGGACTTCGACTCCCCCTTGGGGTCCGCTTCCACGAAGCCCAGGTTCTTATCGGAGAGCAGCTCCCGGCTGCCGACGTTGGAGGTCATGATGATGATGGTGTTCTTGAAGTCCACCTGGTTCCCGAAGGCATCCGAGGCCTGCCCGTCGTCGAAGATCTGGAGCAGGATGTTGATCATGTCGGGGTGGGCCTTTTCGATCTCATCGAAAAGCAGCACACAATAGGGGTTGCGACGAACGCGATCCGTCAGCATGCCGCCTTCTTCATAGCCCACGTACCCCGGAGGGGCCCCGAGCAGCTTGCTCACCTCGTGCTTCTCCATGAATTCGCTCATGTCGAAGCGGATCATCTTCTTGGGGTCCCCGAAGAGGAAGGCCGCCAGGGTCTTGGCCAGCTCGGTCTTGCCCACGCCCGTGGGGCCCAGGAAGAGGAAGGAGCCCATGGGACGGTTGGGGTTCTTGAGGCCCGTACGGGCCCGGCGCACGGCGCGGCTCACGGCGGAGACGGCGGCCTCCTGTCCGATGACGCGGGTGTTGATGTGGCCTTCCATCTTGGCGAGGTTCTGCTTCTCCTCGTTCTTGAGGGCCTTCACGGGGATGCCCGTCCAGGAGGCCACCACGTCCTCGATGTCGGCCTCGGTCACCTCGGGGAAGCGGGCGTAGTCCTCATCGGAGAGCTCCGAACGGGTCTGGGTGAGCTGCTCCCGGAGCTGCAGCTCCTTCTGGCGGAGCAGCACGGCCTTCTCGAAGTCCCGGCTGAGCACGGCCTCGTTCATCTCGTTGATGACGCGGTGCAGCTCATCCTCCGTCTTGGTGCCCTGGCTGCCGCCGGCCCCGGCCCGCAGCTTCACGCGGGCCCCGGCCTCATCCAGCAGGTCGATGGCCTTGTCGGGGAGGAAGCGGTCGGTGATGTACCGGTTGGAGAGGTACACGGAGGCTTCCATGGTCTTCTGGGGGTAGCGGACCCGGTGGAAGAGCTCGTAGCGGTTCCGGATGCCCTCGAGGATCCGCATGCTCTCGGCCTCATCGGGGGGGTTCACGGTCACGGGCTGGAAGCGGCGCACCAGGCTGCGGTCCTTGTCGATGTACTTCACGTACTCCTTGTGGGTCGTGGCGCCGATGCACTGGATCTCGCCCCGGCTGAGGGCGGGCTTCAGGATGTTGGCCGCGTCCAGGCTGCCCTCGGCGGCACCCGTGCCGATGAGGCTGTGGATCTCATCGATGAAGAGGACCACGCTGGGGTCCTTGGAGGCCTCGGCGATGATGCTCTTCAGGCGCTCCTCGAACTGGCCCCGGTACTTGGTGCCCGCCACGACCAAGCTCAGGTCCAGGGCGTAGATGCGCTTGTCGGCCAGGGTGGGCGGCACGGCGCCTTCATAGATCTTCTGGGCCAGGCCCTCCACGATGGCCGTCTTGCCCACGCCCGCCTCGCCCAGGAGGATGGGGTTGTTCTTGCGGCGGCGGCTGAGGATCTGGATGATCCGCTCGATCTCGGAATCCCGGCCGATGAGGTTGTCGAAGATCCCCCGTTCCGCCATCTCGCTGAGGTTGCGGGCGAACTCCGAGAGGAGCGGGTGCTCCTTCTTCTTCTTGGCGATCTTCTCCTCCTTGGTGCTCTCCAGGAGGATCTCCTTGGCGGCGATGAGGTCGGCCCCGCTCTCCTTGAGCAGGCGGCCGGCCAGGCTGCCCTCCTCCTTCAACATGCCCAGGAGCAGGTGCTCGGCGCCCACGTGCTTGTGGTTGAGCTTCCCGCTCTCGGCCGTGGCGTGCTGGAGGATGCGCTTGACCTCCTCCTCCATGGGGATGTCGATGCTGGTGGAGCTGGGCACCACCTTGCGGTCCTTGGGGGTCAGGGCGGCCACCAGCCGCTCCCGCAGGGAGCCCACCTGGACCCCCATGCGCTCCAGGAGCTGGGTGCTGGTCTTCTCGGACTCCCGCAGGAGACCCAGCAGAAGGTGCCCGCTCTGGATGCTCTCGGACCCGAACTGGCTGGCTTCATACCGGGCGAAGAACATCACCCGGCGGGCTTTTTCGGTGAATTTTTCGAACACGGGACACCCTTTCAGGGGCTGGATGCGACCTGAAACCGGTGGGTTCCGGCCGCGTCACTAAAAGGTTAGCGCCGAAAGCAACCCCTGTCCTTTCAGGGCATCTCCTCGGCATTTGTATGACCCCAAGTAACTTCCGCAGGGGTACAATGTCCGGTTGGGAGCGTGCCATGAGCCGTCGCAAGGAAAACCTGGCCATCCTCGGGCTCCAGTGGGGAGACGAGGGCAAGGGCAAACTCGTGGATCTGCTGGCGGCGCGGTACCAGCATGTCGTGCGGTTCCAGGGCGGGAACAACGCCGGCCACACCGTGGTGGTGAACGGCCAGAGCATCGCCCTCCACCAGGTGCCCAGCGGCGCCCTGCACCCCGGCTCCTTCCTCACGGTGGGCAGCGGCGTGGTGCTGAACCTGGAGGTCTTCAACCAGGAGCTGGCCCGCCTGCAGGAGCGGGGCTTCGACCTCTCCGGCCGCCTCATGATCTCCGAGAAGGCCCACCTCATCCTTCCCCACCACATCGCCCTGGACAAGTGGCGCGAGGGCGCCACCAACAAGGGCACCAAGATCGGCACCACGGGCCGCGGCATCGGCCCCGCCTACGAGATGAAGGCCGCCCGCATGGGCGTGCGCATGGGCGACCTGCGCCACCCCGAGCTGCTGGCCGACCGCATCCGCCAGGGCTACGAGGAGGTCCGCCTGCGCCTCGGCGCCGAGGTGGGCGACCTGCCCAGCCTCGAGGCCATCGTCGAGGGCCTGCTGAAGACCGCCGAGCCCCTGCTGCGCTACATCGGGGACACCCAGGGCAACCTCATGACCGCCTGGGAGAAGGGCGAGAGCATCCTCTTCGAGGGCGCCCAGGCCACCCTGCTCGACATCGACCACGGCACCTACCCCTTCGTGACCAGCTCCAACTGCAGCCTGGGCGGCCTCTTCACGGGCACCGGCCTGCCCCCCAAGGCCCTCAAGCACGTGGTGGGCGTGGCCAAGGCCTACACCACCCGCGTGGGCGCCGGCCCCTTCCCCAGCGAGCTGCTGGACGAGACCGGCGAGAAGATCCGCCAGGTGGGCCGCGAGTTCGGCACCACCACGGGCCGCCCCCGCCGCTGCGGCTGGTTCGATGCCCCCGTCACCGCCCACGCGTGCCGCACCAACGGCGTGGATGGCCTGGCCATCATGAAGCTCGACGTCCTCGACGGCCTGCCGGAAGTGGGCCTGGTGGTGGGCTATCGCGATGCCGCCGGCACCCTGACCACCAAGCTGCCGGGCTGCATCTCCGAGTGGGAGGGCCTCAAGCCCGAAGTGAAGATGTTCAAGGGCTGGACCAGCACCCGCGGCATCACCGAGATGTCGAAGCTTCCCGAGGAGGCCAAGGTCTACCTCGAGGCCCTCACGGAAGCGGTGGAAGTGCCCATCGCCTACCTCAGCACCGGCCCGGATCGCGTGGAGGGCTTCTGCTGGCCCGGCACCTTCCTGGCCGAGATCCTCGGCTGAGCCGGCCGCTCCTCCCAGGAACCATCCTTGTGAAAAGTCCGGTCCCCTGGCATACTAGGGGACCGTGCTCACCTCGCACGGGCCTATAGCTCAGCGGTAGAGCAGCGGCCTTTTAAGCCGTTGGTCGCGGGTTCGAATCCCGCTGGGCCCACCACCCCGCACCACGTCCTGGGGCCATCGTCTAGCGGTTAGGACACCGCCCTTTCACGGCGGCAGCACGGGTTCGATTCCCGTTGGCCCTACCAAATGGAAGCCACCCGCAAGGGTGGCTTCCTTCATTCAGGGTCGACGGGAATCGAATCGGCAGCGACTTGGCGGGTAGGGGCAGGCGCAGGGTGCGCGAGCACCCGGAGCAGGTGCCCGCAGGGCAGCCCCGCGCCTAGTCGCCCCGCGGCCGGAACGTCATGCCTGGAGGCGCAGCCGAAGGGCGTGACGTGGAGGGATTCCCCTTGGCCCTACCAAACGGAAGCCACCCGCAAGGGTGGCTTCCTTCATTCAGGGCCGACGAGAATCGAATCGGCAGCGACTTGGCGGGTAGGGGCAGGCACAGCGCGCGGGAGCGCGCCGAGCCGGTGCGCCAAAGGCGCAGACCCGCGCCTAGTCGCCCCGCGGCCGGAACGTCATGCCCGGAGGCGCGGCCGGAGGGCGTGACGTGGAGGGATTCCCGTTGGCCCTACCCAATGGAATCCACTAGCTAGGGTGGCTTCCTTCATTCAGGCCTCCGGGGGGACCCCACGGGGATCAGGGCCCGGGTTCCGGTGACGCCGGGGGCACGGGAATCCTGAACGCCACGCCCACGACCCTGCCTTCCCCATCGAACCCCACGCGGACCTCCCGGCGCCCGGGGAATGGAATCACCACGGCGGAGTTCAGGCCCACGAGCGCCAGGAATCCCCGCACTTCCGTCCAGCGGTAGATGAACAATCGCCCGCCCTCCTGGACTTCATCGGGCTCCCCGAGCCGCATCAGCACATCTTCCACCGTGGCCTTGCCCACCTCCAGGGGCGCCACATAGTCCCGCCGGATGCGACCCCGGCCCTCCAGCAGATCCCCTGTGGGAGCGGGCCAGATCAGGCAGCCCGTCGCCACCGCGAGCAGGGCCGCCGCCCCCAGGGCCCGACACGCCCCCCTCATTCCGACACCACCAGCGCGTGCCGGCGGAGCACCCCCGCCTCATCGAAGGCCAGCACGAGGTCGTGCACCGCCCGGGCGTGGAAGGCCGGCCGCGGGCTGGAAGGGCCCCAGTTTCGACCCACCCGGATGAACCAGCCCGGCTCGGGACTCACGTAGGTGTAGGAGAGGATCCGGGCCTCCTGGAACCGGGCGCTCGGGGTGCCCAGGCGGAGGAGGACCTCCTCCCGGGTGGTGCGCCCATCCTGGAGGAAGGCGAAGGCCGCCGTGCGGAAGCGCTCGGGGCCGGCCTGCGCGAGGGTGGGCGGATCGCAGGCAGGGAGCAGTGCCACCGCCAGGGCCAGGACCCAGGCCACGGAAGGGGGGATGCTCGATCCGGATCTGCGCATGGGCCGCCCTAGGTGGGTTCAGGGCGATCCACGGGTTCCGGCCGCCGCTCCGTGCGGACGAGGCTGTGCCGCACCAGGATCCCCTCCCCATCGAAGACCAGCACGAGGCTGCAGGTGGTGGAGCCTGATTGGATCGCCACCTGCCAGCCCCCCGAAGCGCTCGGATCCACCCGCTCCCACCGGTTCTGCCCGAGGATGCGGAAATCCCAGGTGAGGATGCGGTCGCCCTCGAAACGCCCGAGCGGCGTGCCGAGCTTCAGCAGCGCCTCCTGGCGCGTGGTGACCCCGTCCTTCAGGAAGGCCAGGGTCCCCGCCTCGAAGGCCTGCACCTGCTCCGGGGTGAGCCCGGGCGGCGCCACGCACCCGGGAAGGAGTGCCAGGCTGAGAAGGAGTCCGCAGAGCATCGAACGCGGGGACACGCGAACCTCGAAAAGGAGCGGGACGTCAGAAATCTAGGTTCGGAACGGACCCTTGTCAAAGATTCGAATCCACCCGCCTCCAGGTCTACCCTGGGGGCATGCGCAAGGCACCGAAGGTCCCACCGCCCCCTTCCGAACCGGAGCTGGCCCCCCGTCCCCACCTCGTGAACCGCGAGGTCGTGGAAGGGTTGCCCACCAAGCTGCTCATGGCCCTCCGCACGGAGATCAGCCTGGAGCTGGACCGCCGGAAGCAGCAGGGGAAGTAGCCCCAAAGGTTGGACACCGGGTGTCCAGCGGGACCTCCGAAGGTGGAACTCCACCTCCGGAGGCCCCATGACCCACGCGCACTTCTACCTCGACCTCGAGACCACCGGCCTGGATCCCTTCCGGGATGCGGTGGTGGAGGTGGCCCTCCGGGGCCGCAGCTCCCTGGAGGCCCTCGTCGCCGATGCGCCCCCCTCCAAGGCCGCCGCCCAGCGGGTGCACGGGCTCAGCCCGGAGCACCTGCGGACCCACGGCCGCCCGGGGCGGGAGGTGCTCCTGGAGCTGCTGCACCTCCTGGGGCCGAACCCGGTGCGGATCACCGCCCACCACGCCGCCTTCGACCGTGACTTCCTGGAGGCCTGGGCCCAGCGCGAACGCCTCACCCTCCCCCCCATCCAGTGGGACTGCACCCGCACCCGGGCCCAGCGGCTCCTCGGAGAGGCCCCCCTCGGCCACGGCCTGGGGGACCTGGCCACGGCCCTGGGCTGGGCCCCGGCCCCCCGCCACCGGGCCGCCGCGGATGTGGCCCTCACGATCCGCCTCCAGGCCGAGCTCCTGGCCTGGGAGGAGCTCCAGGCCCAGTTCCGCGACCAGGCCCCGGTGCTCTACCTCGCCGGCCCCCTGCGGGGCGACGGCAGCCCCGAGGCCATCCGCGCCAACCAGACCGCCATGCTCGTGCGGGCCCGGTGGGTGCAGGCGGTGCTGCCCAAGGCCACCCTCGTGGTGCCCCACGGCAACTTCGCCTACGTGGATGAGAGCGGCCCCCGGGGCCTGCAGGTGCGCAGCCAGGTGCTGGCCTCCTGCGAAAAGCTCGTGCGCCTCTGCGATGCCCTGATCCAGAACGGCGAGGCCATCACCGAGGGCATCCGCCGGGAGCGGGAAGCGGCCCTGGCCCACCACCGGCCCATCCTCGTGGTGCCGGGGTGGGACGGCGCATCCACCGCCGCCAGCTCCGCGGCCTAGTCCCCCAGGGGCACGAACAGCGGCTGCCCCTCCGGCGCCCGGAGGGGCACGAGCCAACGGCTCACGGGCAGGTTCCAGGTGCGCTCCAGCACCTCGGCGTAGCGGTCCAGCTGGGCGCGGTAGGCGGCCAGGGCCTCGGCCCCGAAGGTGGCGCTGTGCTTGAAGTCCAGCAGGTGGATGCGATCCTCGGCCCACACCACCAGGTCGGCACGGCCCAGGCCCCCGCTGGCGGCGGCGCCCTCCAAGGGCAGCTCCGTGCGGCGGCGCAGGGGGCGCCACCCCCGGGCCTCGAAGGCGGCGAGGAAGCGCTCCGCATGCTCCCGTGCCCTGGGGAGGGGCGGCGCCGCTGCGAGGCACCGGGCGAAGGCCTCCGGATCCTCCCAGCGCACCAGCAGATCCCGCAGGAAGGCGTGCATGACCTCCCCCGCCTCCCGGGCGGCGCTGCGGGCCCCGGCTTCCACCGGGCCATGGTCCGCCTCCGATGTCGCAGCCTGTAACGGTGCCCGGAGGGGTGGTGGCGCCGGAGCCGGGAGCGTCACCGGCGCCGCCGGAGCGAGGGCGGGCGGGGCGTCCAGCGGTTGGAGCTCCGGGTGGGCCGCGGCCAGGTGCTGACCCCACTGGGCCCAGGTCTTGGCCTCCGGAGCCGCCTTCGCCTCCCTCGGTTCCTGCAGCAGGAGGCAGAGGCGGGACTGGGCCCGGGTGAGGGCCACGTAGAGGAGGTTCAGGTCGTCCTGCCGTTGGCGGTGGGCCACCTGGGGCTGCAGGGCCGTGTAGGCCGCACCGGGATGGTTGCCCAGCTTCCAGGCCAGGCGCAGCTCCCCGGTGGTGGTGTCGGAGCGGAGGTCGCCCTTCTTCAGGCCCTGGGGCTGGGCGTTGAGGAGGGGCAGGATCACGTCGTCGTACTCCAGCCCCTTGCTGCCGTGGGCGGTCTGGATGAGCAGGTCCGCATCGTCGGCGGCGGCGGGCAGGTCGCCCCGCGCCCCGCCGGCCCGGGCATCCACGAGCTGCGCGAAGGCCACGGCGGGGCTGGCGGGCAGCGTGAGCAGGTGGGCCAGGAAGGCCGCGAGGTTGCGCCGGGCGCGGCGGGGCTCCAGGGTGCCGTGCACCCGCAGCGCCGCCAGATGCTCCAGCAGCGCCCCCTGCCGGAGCAGGCGCCCCGCCAGCTCCTGGGTGGTGCAGCCCAGCCAACTTTGAAGTTCCCGGGCCGCGGCGCGGTGCCGCTCGGGCAGGCGCTCGAGGTCCAGGGTGCCGAGCCCCGGCAGGCCCGGACGGGCACCTTCCCCCTCCGCCAGCGCGGCGAGCTCCGGATCCGTGAGCCCCACCACCTGCCGCAGGAGCACGGCGCAGGGCCCCGGCAGCTCCGGGTGGGCCACGGCCTCCAGGGCCGCGAGGGCGAGGCGGATGCCCGGGCTGTCCCAGTAGCCCTCCCGGGCCACCACGTAGGGCTGGATGCCCTGGGCCTTGAGGCGGCGCAGCAGCTGCGGCAGGCGCGTGCGCTGCTTGAGGAGCAGGGCCCGGCGCCGGGGTGCGGTGCCGGCGGCGACCCCCAGGGCCGCATCCCAGCCCTCGGGCCGGGAGAGGGCCGCGATCCAGGGCGACAGGGCGGGCAGATCCGCGCGGGAGGCGGGCGCCTGCGTGGTCACGAGCCCCACGGGGGGCCCCGGGGGCGCCCCGGCGATCTGGTGGCCGTCCAGGTCGCCGGCTTCGGGATCCAGTGTGGGCCACACGGTGTCCACGAAGCGGTTGGCCAGGGCCACCACCTCGGGGGTGGAGCGGAAGTTGGCGGGCAGGCGGAAGGCCCGGTCCCCGGCCGCCTGCAGGTGCCCGCGCAGCAGCGTGGGGTCGCCGCCGCGGAAGCCGTAGATGGCCTGCTTCACGTCGCCGACGCGCACGAGCCGCGCGGCGCCCAGGGCTTCCAGGAAGGCATCCTGGGCCCGGCTGGTGTCCTGGTACTCGTCCACCAGGAGGAGCTTGGGTGCGGGGGCCGCCTCCGGCTGCCGGGCCAGCACCTCCAGGGCCCGGCGCACCAGGTCGCCGAAGGTGGCGAGGCCCGCCGCCTGCTTGCGCAGCTCGAAGCGGCGGAGGGCCTCCACCAGGAGGCTGCGCATCCACGCCTCCAGGGCATCGGCCACGGGCTGGAAGGCCGAGAGGGCGTCCCGGAAGGCCGGACTGAAATAGCCCTTCGACGCGTCCGCGCGGCGGCTCTGGGCTTCGGCCCAGCGCAGCAGGGTCGGCAGGTCGGCCCCCGCCGCCGGCACCGGGAGCACGTGAGTGAGCTTGAAGTGGTGCTTCGTCTTGCTGGTGGCATCCTTCGCCGACAGCGGATCCGCCGCAAAGGACGCCAGGGCCGCACGGGCGGCGAGGAGGGCCTCCATCAAGGCCGCGCGATGGGGGCCAGGATCTTCTGCCGCCAGATGCCCCAGGGCATCCCGGTGCCCATCGTGGGCCGCGGAGAGTTCCTCCCAGTTCCGCTCGGCCCAGCCGAGCACCCGGCGACCCAGGGCGTGGTCCGGATGCTCCGGCGACAGCGTGAGCGCATCCCGCACGGTCTGCCGCAGGAGCCGCAGCAGGGCGGGATGGGCCACATCGTGCAGGTCGTCGTCGGCGCCCCCGGCCTGGCCCAGCACCTGGAGCGCGAGGCTGTGGAGGGTGGCCACCTGCAGCAGCTCCGCCTCGCGCCGAAGGCGGCGCCAGAATGTCCGGGCCGCGGCCCCGCTGCCGCGCCAGGGCGCCATGCCCCAGTGGGCCGCGGCCTGGGCCACCTCCCCCGCGGCCTTGGCCAGGCGCGACGAGGGCGCGTGGGTCTTGAGGATCGCCAGCAGGGCCGCCGGTTCCGCCTCTTCCAGGTGGGGCAGGAGCTCCGCCCAGACCTCGACCGTGAACCCGGCCAGCAGGTCCAGGGGCCGCAGGAGGCGCTCCCGCAGGTCCGCGGCGGAGGCTTCGCTGAAGGTGGTGGCCACCACCTCCCAGGGCTTCAGGTCGCCACGGCCCAGGGCGGCGGTGACCAGCACCGTGAGCGTGAAGGTCTTGCCGCTGCCCGCGCTGGCGCTCACCACCAGGGAGCGGTCGAGGAGGGCGGGATCCCGAAGGTCGAGGTTGCGCATCAGGCCTCCTCCCCTTCCACATCCACATCCACATCCACGGGCCGACCGCAGAGGGCCGCCAGTTCGCACTGGCTGCAGTGCGGACCCGGCGTGGGGGGGAAGTCGCCGAGATCCAGGCGATCCTCCAGGCGGGCGAGGTTGGCGTGCAGCTTCCCGCGCCAGGCGCCGCCGGGCCCCACCTCCGTCAGGGCCCGCAGCGGCTTCGTGTAGGGCGCGGGCACCTCCTCCCGCAGGGGCACCAGGGCGGCGGTCACGGGCAGGCCCGGATGCAGCGCCTCCGCCAGCAGCACGTAGAGGGGCAGCTGCAGGTGCGCCCCGAAGGGCGCCTCCTCCTCCGCATAGGCCGCCAGGGAACTTTCCTTGGAGGTCTTGTAGTCCACCACCCGGAGGAAGCGACGGCCATCCTCGTGTTCCCAGCGCTCCAGGCGATCCACCTTGCCCTCCACGGACAAGGTGCGACCCTCGCCCAGCTCCAGGGCGGCGGGGCCCAGGGTGCCTTCGAGGGACAGCAGCGTGCGGGTCCATCCACCCCCCTCCGCACCCTTGGCCGGGGGCGGCGCCTCGGGGTCCAGGAAGGTGAGCTCATCCTTGGTGGGCGCCACCGCCATCAGATCCTGGTGCAGGTGCGCCGCGAGGTTGGGCAGCAGGGCCTCCACCTCCAGGGCCACCACCGGATGCTGCTCCTCCGGCACCTCGCGCAGGGCCGCCAACCAGTCGGGGGCCCCGGTGCGCCAGAGGTCTTCCAGGTGGGGCTGCAGGTCCTCGGCGCTGAAGGTGTCGGGAAGTCCCTGCGCCGCGCGGAAGGCGGCGGGCCAATCCACCCGGTCGACGAAGGGCAGCAGGGCCGCCTCGAGCACGTGGTGCGCGAGGGTGCCCACGGCCATGCGCAGGCGGCTGCGGAGGTCGAAGGTCTGCAGGCCCCAGGCCCGCTCCGCCACGGAGCGGAAGGGACAGGCCGCCAGGCCCTCCAGGGCCGTGGGGCTCAGGCTGGCGCGCCCCTTCATCCAGCGGGTGCGCAGGCCGGGGCTGTGATCGAAGGCGGGGGCCCCCACCTGCAGCGCCTCCGCCGCCGACCGGGCCACGGTGGCCTCGGCGCGGGCCTCCCGCGGAGCCGAGGCTGAGTTCGCCTCCCACCGGGCGCGCAGGCGGCTGTGGAACTGGCCGGAATCCGGCACCCAGTCCGCCACCCCTTCCAGCGCCGTCCAGAAGGGCCCCTGGGCCCGGGCCCGACCCTCCGCATCCTGGGTGGGACTCAGCACCACGAGCCGCTCGGTGGTCAGGGCCAGCGCCTTGCTGAAGGCGTAGGCCTCCCGCTGGAAGGCCCGGGGGATGGCCTCGCCCTCCTCGCTGCGGGGCAGCCAAAAGCGCTGCAGGGCCGGCGGGAAGACGTGGGACCCGGCCCGGCTCCAGGCCAGGAGGGCCCGGTTCACCGCCGCCTTCGTATCGCCGCTGAGGTCGGGGTTCTCCGCGGGGCGGGCGGGCCAGGCGCCCTCGGAGAGATCGAGGATCAGGGTGGCGCGGGCGCCCGCCCAGCCATCCACCAGGGCCTCCGGCGCCAGGAGGCGCAGGCCTTCGGGGGCGGGCGCGGCGCCTTCGCCCCGGGCCGCCTCCAGGAAGACCTCGAGGGCCTGGAGCATCTCCTCGAAGGTCCAGCGTTCGCCGGCCCAGGTGGCCTTCAGGAGGTTGAGGGGGCCGTAGAAGGTCTCCGTGTCCGTGGGCAGGCTCAGCGCGGCCGCCAGGGCCTCCAGCCGCTCGGCCCAATCCGCCGCAGCCTCGGTGAGCTCCCGCAGGTCCAGGAGGTGCCCGAGGAGGCCCTCCGCCCGGGCCCGGGGATGCTCGCCCAGGTGGATGAGGCTGCCCTCGAAGGCCGTGCGGCCGTTCTGGTCGGCCGCCGCCAGGGCCTCGGCCCAGGCGCGCACATCCTTGGAGCGGGAGGCCCGGAGGCCCGCGGACACCGTGCAGGGATCCAGGCGCCGCAGCCCCGTGAGCAGGCTCCACAGGGGGCTCCAGGCGGGGCTCTCCCGCAGGGGCAGCAGGCCGCCGCGCACCTGCACGGCCACGCCTTCCTCCGCCAGCAGCTCCGTGAGCAGCGGCCCGAGGGCCGCGGGCTCGGGGTGGATGAGCGTCATCTCCCGGGGTGCGATGCCCGCCGCGAGCCAGGCGCCCACCTGCTCCACGGCGTGGCGCAGCAGGTCGAAGGGTCCCTCCACGAGGCCCCGCTGGAAGGTGTCGGCGTACGCGGTCAGGTCCAGGGGCCCCTCGAAGAGCTGGCCCAGGGCCCGGGCCCAGGGCGCCCCGCCCCAGCCCTCGGGGGCCTCGAGGTGCAGGGTGTTGGGGAGCTGATCGCCGTGCGCTTCGAGTCCGCCCAGGAACCAGGCCACCAGGGGCTGGCCGCTGCCGAAGAGGCCCCCATCGCCGCGATCCGTGGCCAGGGTGAAGGTGGCGCCATCCAGGGCGGGCAGGCAGGCCACGGCCCGGAGCCGCACGGGGCTCAGGTCCTGGAGCCCCAGGCGCAGGGGGCCATCCGCGGCGGTGCGCTCGATCCAGAGGCCCCGCTGGCCCGCCAGTTCCCGATCCACGGCGAGGGCCAGGGCCACCTCGGGCTCCAGGTAGCCCGCCGCCGCCACCTCGGCCAGGTAGGCCTCCAGGTGGGCGGCGAGGGCCGCGAGGCTGTGGGCCGCCCGCGGCGAGCCCAGGTCCAGCCCGAAGTCCGTGAGCCGCCGCAGCGTGTCCGGCAGGAGCCCATGGGCCACCAGCTCGCGGCAGGCCTGGGCCCGGGCCCGCAGCGCCTGCAGGCCCGGCGCCGGCCGCCCCTGGGCCTTCGCCAGGCGCCGCGCCACCCGCAGGTGCAGCATCAGGCTCACGGCCCCGGGCACCGCCGGCCGGAAATCGTCCAGCAGCACTCCGTCGAAAGGGTCGTGGCTCATGGGGCTCCGGGGACCGGGTAGGGTCGGGTTCCATCATCGCTCAGGGCGTGGGACATTCCGTGTCCATCCTCGGTGAAGACGACCCACCCCGCCCCAAGCTCGCTTCACGGCCCCCGCCCATCCCCACGGCGGCCCCGTGCTAGCGTGGTGCCTGGTTCCATCGCTTTTCCGCTTCGAGGTTGCCATGCGGCTGACGTTCCTCCGAACCCTGGTCCTGCTGTGCGCGGGCACGGCCCTGCTCACGGGGGCCACCCCCCAGGCGAAGCAGGGCAAGGCCCCCGCCAAGGCCGCCGCGAAGGAGCCCGGGACGAACCTCAAGGTCTTCAAGGGCCAGGGGCTCGACGACGAGGCGCTGGACGGGGCCATGGACTTCATGGGCGCGGCGCTGGGGGTGAACTGCGCCCACTGCCATGTGCGCGACGAGGCCAAGCAGGCCATGCTCTGGGCACGCGACGACAAGCCCGCCAAGGAGAAGGCGCGGCAGATGGTGCGCATGACCCGGGCCCTCAACACAACCCACTTCGGCGGGGAGGAGGTCATCACCTGCGCCACCTGCCACAACGGCCACGCCAAGCCCGAGACCATCCCGCCCCTGGCCGTGTTCGGGGCCGCGCGCACCGCGCCGACCGAGACCAAGGCCGCGGACCTGCCCACCGTGGACGCCCTGCTGGCCAAGTGGGTGGCTGGCGCCGGCGGCGAGGCCCTGGGCAAGGTCACCACGCGCCGGGCCAAGGGCACCCTGGACCTGGGCGGGGGTCGCACCCAGACCCTGGAGGTGGTGCACAAGGCCCCGGGCATGATGGCCCGCACCCAGACCTCTTCCCGCGGCACCTTCGCCCAGGCCTTCGATGGCGTGGCCGGCTGGAACGCCCGCAACGGCAAGGCCAACCCCATGGACCCCCACCAGCTGCCCCAGGTGCGCTTCGAGGCCGACCTGGCCCTGCCCCTCCACTTCCGGGAGCACTTCCCCACCCTCACCGTGGCGGGCCGCGACCGCATCGAGGGCCAGGAGGTGATCACCGTGAGCGCCAAGGCGAAGGACGGCAGCACCGCCACCTTCTGCTTCGACGCCGCCACCGGCCTCCTCGTGCGCCGCCTCACCTTCACCGCCACGCCCCTGGGCCGCCTCATGAACGAGACCACCTGGCAGGACTACCGCGCCGTGGACGGCGTGCAGGTGCCCTTCAAGGTGGTGGCCCGCGGCCCCCACGGCGCCAACGTCACCACCTTCACCGAGATCACCGCGGGGGTGCCCGTGGAGGACTCCACCTTCCGCATGCCCAAGCCCTGAGCCCCGCTCCGGTCCCTGGGGGGAGGCTTCGGCCTCCCCCTTTTCGGGGCGGTTCTGCGGCTTCGACAGCCGCTGTCCATCCATGGCATGGTGAGGGGCATCCCGAGGTGTCCATGCCCCGCGCCCCCAAGGCCCCCCGCCCCGACTCCGCGCACCTGGTGGCCACGGAGGTGCTCCAGGAGCTCCTGGACCGCATCCGCGACGTGGGTCCCCGGGGCATCCCCAAGGCCCAGCTGGCGGAGGCGCTGGGTAAGACGCCCCGAACGGTGGACCGCGCCATCGGGCTGCTGGAGGCCCAGGGCGCCCGCTTCGGCAAGACCCGGCACCGCCTGGGCGGCGGCGCCCCCGTGATCCACTTCGCCCTGGAGAAGGCCCCCAGCTGGGACAGCAAGGTGACGCCCCACGCCCGGCTGGCCCTGGAGGTGGCGCTGCTGGCCCTGGAGGGCACGGGCAGCGACGCCTGGAGCTCGCCGCTGCAGTCGCTGCGGGAGCTGGCGGAGCAGCACCTGAGCACCCGCGACAAGCAGCTCTTCGAGCAGCTGCGGGAGCACATCAACGTCCGGGCGGCCGCGGACGACGCCGCCCCCCTGGATCGCGACCTGCTGCTGCGCCTCTTCACGGCCCTGGGGGACCCCGCCGGCCCCCGGGAGATCGAGCTGGAGTACACCGCCGCCAACGGCCGGCAGAGCACCCGCACCGTGGTGCCCTACACCCTGACCCACGACGTGTTCAGCGGCGGCGCCTTCCTGCTGGCCTGGGATCCCCGGAAGGCGGAGCCCCGCCACTTCCGCCTCAACCGCATCGAGGCCATCCGCCTCACGGGTCGGGCCGGGCTCATCTCCGACCGCAAGCTCATGGCCCGGGCCCGGGAATACCAGATCGGGGGCTGGGTGGCCTCGGAGGAGCCCTTCGACGTGACGGTGCAGGTGACGGGCGACAGCTGGCCTGCCTTCCTGAAGGAGACGCCCCCCGCCCTGCCTGAGGTGCGGGTGGAGGCGCCCAGGGGGAAACCCGGCGTACTCCTCCGGTTCAAGGCCACGGAGTTCAACGCGCCCACGCGGTTCATCCTGCAATTCGGCGCGGCGGCGAACGTGCTGGAGCCCAAGGCGCTGAGGGAGCACCTGCGCGACGAGCTGAAGCGGGCCCTGACCGCCTACGGGCGCTGACCGGTCCGCCCGGGCCTCGCTGCCCTAACCGCCCATGGTTCCAGACCAGGCGGGGAGCGTGATCAGCGACGGTCCATCCCCTCCCCGAGGCAGAGGCCGATCCGGTGCCCGCGCCCGGTGCCCGAGACGCGCCAGCCCTCGGCGGTGGCCTCCACCCGGTCCGCGGGGCTGGGCAGGGCGTCCCAACCGAGCACGGTGGCCAGACGCCGGTGCGCCTCGTCGAAGGAGAGCTCCCGGGTGCGTCCGGCGATGGTGACCCGCAACCGCCATGTGCCCTCCGGGCCGCCGAGCCCCAGGGCCTCCACACCGTCGCCCAGGGCCCGGGCCACCGCCGCCCGCGACCAGGTGCGCGCCCAGGGATCGGCTTCCCCGCCGTGCCGGGGGCAGGGAGGGGCCGTGCTCTCACCCCGCCCCCACAGGCGGAACGGCGTGAGGGGACGGCCCCCGCAGTGGGAGGTCCAAAAGATCGGTCCCGGTCCCTGGGCGAGGGCCTGCGCACGCTTCCATTCGGCATCGGTCAGGGTCGTCGGAGGTGGCTCCGTGGCTTCCCGGGCCAGGGCGGGCGTGCGCCACTCGAGGCGCGGTCCCTCGCCCACGAACCAGGCGCAGTGGGTGCTGTCGCAGACCTCTGCATCCGGGTGCCGGCGCCCCTGGGCGAGAAAGCGCAGGACCGCGGCGGCCAGCTCCCGGCGCAGGCCCGGGTCGCCCTGGGGCAGCTCCGCCGCCAGCACGCCCTCCACGTATGCGCGGCGCGGGAGGCGGGCCAGCAAGCGGGGCCCCGCCACCCAGAGGCTCCCCGTGAGCCGGCGGCGCAGGCCGCGGGCCTCGGCCCGAAGTTCCAGGGTCCCGGGGCCCACCCGGTCCCCGGGATGCAGGGGCCGCTGGGCACCGGGCCCCAGGAAGCCCCGGCCATCGGGGATGGGGTCGGCGCCCACGTTCCGCACGGTGAAGGCCGTCGCGGGCAACAGGTCGAAGAGGCGAACGGTGACCTCCTCCCCCGGAGCCGTGCGGGAGGGCGTACCGGGACGCAGCGCGGCCAAGGGCCCGGCCAGGGCCACCGCGGCCTGGGCTCCGGTGCCGGGGCTGAGGCGGCCGAGCACCGCGAAGTCCTCCCCATCGAGGGCGAGCACCAGCCCCGTGGTCGTGCCAGCCCCCAAGGGCACGGTGCCCGTCTTGGCCAGGAGGCCGCCCGCGGCCAGGCCCCCCGCCGTGCCCTGCCGGGCGCCTTCCCGCAGGCCCACCCGCACCTCGGTCCGCGCCGCCTCGGCCCCCGCCCACGGATCCCGCACCAGGGCCAGCATCGCTTCCAGAAGGCGGCTGGGGCGGATGCGCAGGAGGCGGGGTGCCGCGAGTCCGATGGCCTCGCCGGCCCCCGTGGGCGCGGGCGCGAAGCCCGCCTCCTCCAACACCCGGGCCAGGTTCGCCAGCGGCGTGTCTTCGGCCAGCTTCAGGAAGTAGGCGTTGCAGGAACGCGCCAGGGCGGTGGGCAGGCCCACCTCCCCGTGTCCCTTCCGGAGCCAGCAGGCCCCGCCGCCGGAACAGGTGACCCGCGGGAAGGGTTGGCCCGGGTGGGACTCCGCCCAGGCCCGGGCCACGAAGGGCTTCTGCAGCGAGCCTGCGGCCAGGGGGCCATCGCCCGCCTCCGAAAGCGCTTCCATCCGCCCCCGCTGCAGGCGCCAGAGGTCCAGGCGCGGCGCCTCCTGGGCCCCGGCCGCGCACCCCGCCAGGAGCGCGAGCCGGAGGAGGAGGCGGCGCCCGCTCACCGACCTCCGCCGAAGGTCAGGGTCTCCGTCCATCCCCCGGGGGTGCGCTGGCGCTCCACCCGGAGCGATCGGGTGGCGGGAATCCAGCCCAGGAGGCCCAGGATGCGGTCGGAGAGGGGCCGCACCTGCTCGGGGCGGGCGGGCCCCTCCACGCGAACCCACCGGGTGCCCTCGGCGCGCACGGCGGTGAGGTCCACCTGGGCCCAGCGCACCAGCTCGCCGCTCGCCCGGGGGGCGGGCACTTCGCGCAGGCTCTGGGCCGAGGGCCCCACCCACACCACGGCACCCATGCGCCGGAGGGCGAGCGCCGGCAGCGACGGCCCCACGCGGAGTTCCTGGATGTCGCCCACCTTCTCCACGCTGGCCCGGCCGGCGCGGCGGGCCACGGTGGCACGGCAGGCCTCCAGGAGCTCCGCGTCCAGGGCCGCGGGCCAGGGGAAGACCACGCGACGGGCGCCATCGCGCCCGACGGCCCACCCCCAGCTGGCCACGGGCTGGCGGGCGAGGAGCGCCTTCCAGGGAGCCAGATCACCGGCCTCGGTGCGGCCACCGGTGGCCGCGACCCGGGGCCGCGTGAGGTCCACGGCATAGCGGTCCTCCCCCGTGTCCGCCCCCACGGCGGGCAGAGGCGCCACCGCGGCCACGGGTTCCTCCACCACCTGGGGGATGGGCTCCAGGAGGGCCCGTCGGAAGGTGGCCCAGAATGGCTCACCCTCCGGTTCCCAGCCCGCTGCGGCGAAGGGGCCGCCCTCGAAGGTGAAGACCCCCTGGCGCGGCTCCCCCTGCCCTTCCCGCACCTCGATCAACTGGCCCCCCACGGTCCGCAGGGCAGCGCGCACGCGACCCTTCTCGGGGCCTTCGGGGAAGGGGAACTCCCGCTTGAAATAGCGGTCGGCCCGCAGCACCTCGAGGTTCAGCTCCAGGCAGGCGAGTCCTGCGAGGGCGGGCTTGAAGGCACGCCCGGCCTGGGCCTCGTCGAGCGCCTTTCGGAGGGCGCGCTCACTGGTGGCGAGGAAGAGCCGGCTGCCCACGCGGGCCCAGGCGAGCCCCATGCGCCGATCCTTGTCCTCGCTGCCATCGGCGGCGCCGGGCGCCACCAGGGAGATGGTCACGCCGCCATGGGTCCGGGTCGCCCCGGTGGGCAGGGCCACGGGCAGCTGCGCGAGGGGCGTATCCACCACCAGCACCGCCTCCAGGTGGCCCACCTCGAGGATCACGAGCCCGAGGGAGCGGGGCTGGAGCTTCTTCAGCTCGGCCCATGTCCAGGGGAGGTCGCCGGAGAGGCGCTCCCACTGGTTCTCGAGCTTGGAGCCCACCTGGGTCCGCCGCCATGCGGCGACGAGGGGATCTCCCTGGGGGGTCTCCCCCGTGAGAAAAGCCCGGTAGCTCCCCTGCAGTGCGGCGTCGAAGGCCGCGGCATCGGGGATGAGCAGCCGCACGGGGCCATCCGGCAGGGGGAGCCCCTGCGCGAGGGCGGCCACGGCGAACACGGCAGGTACAAGGTGGCGGGGGTTCATCGGACGCCCTCCGACTGCAGCACGTGGGAGAGGAGGGACCAGGTGAGATCCCGGGGCCGCAGCGGCACGGGCCGACCCTCGACGGTGCGGGTGACGGGAGGCGGGGCATCGGCCACGGCCAGCTCGGCCCGCAGGGCCTTCAGGTTCGGCGCATTGCGGTCGGCCAGCAGGTCGAGGGCCGCCTTGAGGCTGCGGGCATCCTCCGACCGGCGCGCCAGGCGGGCCAGGTCCGCCAACGCCCCGTTGATGTCGGCGGTGCGGAAGCGGCGCTGCACGAGCAGCCGCCCGAGGCCGGCAGGGCTGGCGCCCTCCAGGGCCCACTGAGCGGCCTCGGCGCTGCGGGGGAGGAGCCCCCGGGCGGCCCGCAGGCGGAGGAGCAGCCTGTCACCCTCCTCGTCGCTCCGGGCGGAGGCCCGAAGCACCAGGCCGGCACGCACCAGCACGTCCTCTTCCGCAGCGGCGGGGCTCCGCAGGGCCGCCCGGGCGGAGAGCAGGTCCAGGGCATGGGCCTTCAAGCGCGCACCCAGGGGGCCCATCACCCCTTCGGGGGTGCCGGTCCAGGCGGGCAGGGCCTCCGACCAGGCCTGAGGGGGCTTGGCGTCGGGGGCCGAGGGCGCGCCCATGCGGCGCCAGCCGTCGAAGGCCTGGACCTCCTCCCGGACCTCCCAGGCCGCCCGGCGGCGGTCTTCGAAGAGGGTGCGGGCGGCATCCAGGGGGCGCTTGAGGGCCATCCACACCGCCGCCCGCTGGGCGGAAACACCGTAGGTCGCAGACCGGGGCCAGCGGGCCAGCCACCGGGGCGCCTCCGCGGGGAGGCAGGTGGCCAGGGTCTGGGTGAGGGGCGCCAGCTCGCCGGCCGAGACCTCGCCGCGGAACCAGGCCTCCTCCAGCTCCCCGCCGAGACCGCCCAGCTCGGAAGCCGGGGTGAGCTCGAAGGCCAACTGCCAGGCGGCCAGCGAGGGTGCGGCCTCCTGGCGTCGGGTGCGGAGCAGCGTGCGGACCTTCGCTTCGAAGGGCGCGGCCGCCTTGGCTTCCCGGAAGGGGGCCAGCCAGGCCCGCAGGCGGGTGACCAAGGGGTCGGAAGCCTGCTGCGGCCCCGCGGGCTGGTAGGACTCCTCCTCGGAGCCCTCCTCCCCTCCGGAGATCCGGGAGGGCACTTCCCAGGCCAGGGACTCGGTGCGGTCCAGGGAGTTCAGGAACGCATCGGCGAGGGCCATGGCCGAAGCGGACTCGCCGCGCGCAAGGCGCACCCGGAGGGCCAGGAGGGGGGCCACGTCATCGCTCCCCCCCTGAGCCAGGCGGGCGAAGAGCGCCGTGCCTGACCCTCCGGGGCGAAGGGCCTCCTCCAGGTCCCTGAGTGCGCCCAGGCGCTCGGAGGCCGGAAGGCGCTCCAGCCAGGCCGCAGCGTGGGGCCAGGGGCCGCCCAGCTTGGTCAGGCCTCGGCGGGGCAGGCCCGCACTGTCCTCGGCCCACAGTTCCTTGAGCCAGGCCCGGATCTGGTCCGCACCCAGCTGCCCCTCCCGCTCCCGCCAGCGCACCGCCAGGGCCGCCCGGAATCCGCTGGGATCCGCGGTGTGGAAGCGGCCCGCTTCGGCGGGGCGCAGATCGCGGAGGTAGGCCAGGAAGGCGGGCCCCACGGGCTGGTCGGCGCGCAACAGGTCGAGCACGGGAGGCAGGCCCGCATCCTCGGCAAGGGCCGAGAGGGCGCGGAACTCCCCTTCCGTGAGCTTCGCCTGGGCCCGGGCCGTGTAGTCCCCCAGCGCCTCCACCGCCTGCTCCCGCCGACCTGCGGCCACAAGCAACGTGACCTTCCCTTCCAGCCAGGCGCGATCATGGGCGCCCCCACTGCGCTGGTCCAGGATCTCCAGCGCCAGGGGCAGGTTCTTCCCGGCGCGGGCCAGGCGCAGGGCCAGGAGGGCACGGGGGGTCTCCCCGCCGCGAACGGGCGCATCCAGAGGCAGATAGGCGGCGGTGGGATCCCCCGCGCGGTGCCGGGCCAGGGCCTCGAGCACGTACCAGGCCTCCCCGGGGCGATCGCCCCAGAGGGCGCCGGGGACACGTCCCTTGTCCACGCCCGAACCTTCCACGCGGTCGTCACCCTCCTCCTTCAACTCACCCCGGGCATCGCGACGGGCCGCGAACTCCGGCCAGATCCAGCGTGCATCCTGGCCAAGCACCTCCCCCACGGTGCGGGGGCCGCGCAGGCGGGTGATGATGGGATCGGCGGCGGCACCCGGGGCATTCTGGATGAGGCGGGCCAGGGCGGCGGTCACCTGCTCCACCACGCGGTACCGCGTCAGCAGCACGGGATCCTGGGCCCGTAGGGCGGGCTCCCAGAACCGGTACCAGGTCATGCGGGTCTCCACCGGGACGGCGGCGAGGAGGGGCTCAGGGCTCCAGCGGCGGGCACCGAGCACCCAGAAGCGATCCCACAGGGCGCGATTGGAGAGCGCTTCCGTGAGGTCCCTCACCTTGTCGGGGCGCGCCGCGGCGGCCCGGGCCCACACGGCCAGCACGCGGGGATCATCCAGCCACTCCGACCAGCCGAGGCGGGGGGAGCTTCCGGAGAGCCCGGGCTGCCCACTGCGCACCTGGCGCATCAGGTCCTGCCAGCGAGGTTCGAGGAAGGCCATGAGCTCGTCCACGAGCCCCCGACGCGCAAGGTCCCGCGCCCAGAGACGATCCACATCGGGGGTCCCGAAGACCCAGGTCCGACCCGTGTGGCGCTCAGGGCGGACGGTCTCCCGGCCCAGGGCCTGGATGAACGCCGCAGGCGCAGCCCCCTGCCAAGGGCCGGGGCGGGCGGCGAGCACCCGCTGGGCCAGGGCCATCCGCATCGGTTCCTCAAGTCCGGCCTGTTGAACGAAGGACCACCAAGCCTGGAGGTTCCCTTCGTTGGGCTGGCCGTTCGGGGGGTGGAGAAGGCGAAGGACGAAGGCCAGCACCTCCTCCCGCTGGTCGCCCCTCCCCAGCCGGGCCAGGGCCCCACCCAGCGCGGCGCGGTCGTCCATGCTCGAGGTCTGGGATAGGAGACGCAGGTACTGGTTGGTCAGGAGGGCGATGCGGGCCTGAGTGTCGATGCCCAGGCTGGCGCCCACGAGATCCCTGGCATCCCCCTTGGGGGACAGGAGGCGGAGCGCGAGGTCCGGGAAGCCGGACTCCAACAGGCGCTCCACGGCCCGGGCGCGGCGCGCCCGGAGTTCGAGGGGGTCGCTCGCCTGTTCCCGGCCGAAGGCCGCGAGGGCCCCCTGCTCCACGGCCAGGGCTTTGGCGCCATCCCCCGCCTGGGCATAGAGCTGGCTTCGCCAGCGGGCCACGCTTTCATCGGCGAGGCGGGGTTTGTTCCACCCCTCAAGGAAATCGGCGGCCTCTCCGGGCCGGTCGGCCCGCACCAGGAGCTCCACGGCTTCGCGCCAGAGCAGTTCCTTCTCGGGGCGCACCGCCACCGCGGCCTTCGCCGCCGCAAGGGCACCCTCCACATCATGCTGGGCTTTGCGGATGTCCCGCACGGCCACGGCCCACCGCACGTCACGGGGGCTGCGCTGGTGCTGCTTCTCGAAGAAGGCGAGGAGCTCGGGAGCCTTGCCTGCGCGCCGGGCGGACCGGGCTGCGGCTTCCACCCAGGCCCGCTCCGTGCGGCGGTTCAAGGCCTCGATCCAGAGGGCGGGTACGGGGCCCCGTACCCCTTCGAGGTCCACGGCCCGGGCGATCTCATGCCAGAGCTCGGCATGAAGGTCGGGCTTGAGCTTGGCCGCTTCGGCCTTGGCGAAGGCGGCGGGATCCCAGGCTGGATCCTCCTTGAGGGAGAGCCTCGCCATCAGGTGGGTGGCGCCGAGCCGGCGCGCATCCTCAAGGTTCTCGGTGGCCAGGAGCTGGGTCAGCGCACGCCGGGCACGCGGGAGGTCCCGCGCTTCCAGGCACTCGGACGTGAGGCGCTCCAGCAGGGCCTCGCGATGGCCGGCGGCGGCCTTGGGGAGCACCCCCTCCAGCACGGCCCGGGACTCCTCGCCCCGGCCCGCCCGGTTCAGGAAGGCCAACCGGTCCTCCAGCAGGCCCAGGCTCCAGGGGAACCGCTCGGAGACACGGCGCCACTCCTGAGCGGCCGCCTCCACGCCCTTGGCCCGCTCCAGATAGGCGGCCCGGCCGGCTTCGGCCTTCAAGCGCACGGTGCCCGCGGGCAGGGCGCCGATGCGGGCTTCCAGGCCCGCCCACACGGCATCGGCCTCGGCAGTGAGCCCCTTCTCGGTGAGGAAGTCCGCCCGGGCCATCTCCTGGCGGATGCGGTCCTCCTCCGTCGGTGCCAGCACCGCACGCCGGGCCATGAGCCCCGCCTGGAAGGCCACCACGCGATCCTGGCTCCACCGGGCCTCGATGTGGGATCGGCTCCAGGACTCGGCGGCATCGATGAACCCCGCGACGCTGGCCTTCGGCGCCATCTCCCGGGTCTTCTCCAGGAGCAGGTCCCCGATGCGCCGAACCGCGTCGTACTCCTTGGGCCGATCCGCGGCCTTCCGGTCCGCCCGTTGGGCCCGGCCCACCGGGTCGTTGGGCAGGTCCATGCCATCGATCCAGGCATCGGCATCCCAATCGAAGCCCGGCGCGGGAGGCTCGATGCCCGCCAGGGGGTAGTAGCCCGCCAAGGCGCGCTCGTCTTCCGCCACCCCCGGCCGGAGGGCGCGGATCCGCGCCGCCACGATCCCAAAGACCCGTTCCCGGGCCAGCAGCTGGGCCAGCCGCCGGAGCGCCCGCTGGTCCTGTTCGAACCACTGGAAGCCCGTGGCCTCCTCGGGTCGCAGGGCGGCGAGGTACTCCTTCACGGCGCCATCAAGGTCCTTCACGTTCTCGCGCAGGACCCCCGTTTCAAATGCGAAGAATCGGGGGCGGCCCAGCAGGCGACGCCCCTCCTCGACCACCACCAGCGCCTCGCGGTCATGGTGGTAGTCCCAGAGCAGGGTGGCGAGATCGGCGATGCGCTTCGCGTTCCGGGCCTCCCCATCGGCGAGGTGCTTCCAGGTCTCGAGGGCGGCCTGGGGCTGCCCCCGGTCCTCCTCCAACTCACCCAGCTCGGTCCAGAGCGCGGAGGGATCCTCCAGGGCCGGCGCCGTGCGGGCCACGAGGGCGTGCGCCGCACCGGCGTGGGAGCTCTCCAGGCCATTGAGGGAGCGATGCAGACCGAGCACGCGGCCCGCGAGGGCCCCATCTCCGGGGTAGGCGGCCGCGAGCCGGTCGCCAGGTGCCATGGCCCGCTCGAAGCGGGAGAGGCGGGACCAGCCCTCGAACAGAAGGAGGTCCTCCACGGGGGTTCGGTCGGGCCGCGCCTCCAGGGCCGTGAGCCGGGCTTCCAGGTCGCCCTTCCGCATGGCGGCGGCAAACCAGGCTTCGCGGCGGCTCTCCTCCACGAAGAGGACCGCCCAGGTGCGGGACTCGACCAAGGCATCGGGTACCACCACCCGCGCGGTGGGCTGCTTCGCCTCAAGGGCCGGGTTCGGGCGGCGTTGCCAGGTGCTCAAGGCGACCAGATGCTGGGCCTCGGCCACCACGCGGGGGCTGTGGGGGAAGCGCTCCAGGGCGCGGAGGCGCACGAGGTCCGCCCAGACCACCATGCGGGCCCGGCCGGCCACGGGCGGCTGGTCCGGCACCTCCACGGCCACGCCGGCCTGGCCCCGGTTGAAGAGCTCGCTCCCCCGGAATCGCTCCGCCACGCTCTTGGCAAGATCCCGCAGGGCCTGGTGGTGATTGCGGCGGGCATACCAGCGGGCGGCCTTGTCCCAGATGCCGGTGCCCTGGAACTGCTTCAAGGCCCGATCCAGGCGAGGTCCCAGGTCGTCATCGAGGTTCCAGGACTCGAGGCGGCCGGCAAGGTCGAGCCACAGGTGCTCATCATCGGGGAGGCGATCCAGCTCCGTCAGCGTGAGGTCGAGGGAGGCCCGGTGATCCGGGGATCGGTGCTCGAGGCGGGCAAGGGCCTCCTGAAGCAGGTCGGGGTAGGTGCGCACGGCGGGGCGCGAAGCGGTGCGCGCCCAGGGCCGAGGTTCCTCCGCCCCCTCGGAGCCAGCGTCCTCCTCCCCAGGCTCGTCCTCCCCGGAGGCCTCGAAGGCCTCGGGCGAGCCGCCCCGCTGGGAGGCCATGGGGCGGCTGCCCTTGGGGGCGAGGAAGGCCAACCGGGCCTTGTAGAGGCGGATCTCCTCGGCCAGGGGGACCTCCACCTGGCGGGCCGCCAGGAGGGCCACCCGGCGGGCCTCGTCAGCCACCGCGGCGGGGCCCGGCTCCAGGAGCGGCAGCAGGGCGAGGGCCTCGCGCCCCTCCCCCCGGGAGACGTGTTTGGCCATCACCGCGACCCGCAGGGGGGCGAGGTCCGGGTGGGCCGGCGCCCGGCGCTGGAGCTCGGCCAGGAGCAGCCGGGCGGTGGCGAAGGTGCGGTCGGCCAGGGATTCCTGCTCCAGCCGCTCCAGGGCGGCCTTCCAATCCTCGCCCGTGAGCAGGAAGGCAAGGCCCCCGGTCCAGAAGCCCGGCGTGCGGTCGAGGCTGGCCACCCACTTGTAGGATTCGTCGTTGTAGGTGCCCCAGGCCAGGGGCCGGCCCCCGGCCTCCAGGGCCAGGTGGGCCAGGGCGGCGAGGTCAGCGCTTTGGTCCGCCGACTCGGCCAGATGGGCCGCGGCGAGCCGGGCCCGGAAGGCCTCGGGCACCGCGTCGATCTCCCGGTGGAGGCGGGCGAGCAGCAGGTGGTCCTTCCGGGAGAGGTCCTTGCCGTACCGGCGCGCCACCTGGCGGAGGACTTCCGCCAGGGCATCCCCCCGCCCCTGCCCCTGAAGGTAGGTGCCCAGGCGCACCAGGGCGGCGGCGTCCCACCGGCCCTCCAGGGTCGATCGCCAGCTGGCGGGTGCGGTCGGAGCCCCCTTGTCCGTGCGCGCCACATAGGCACGGCGGAAGTCCATGCTCCAGGGCTCGACCACGGCACCATCGAGCACCTGGAAGGCGCCGCGCAGGTCCCCGTGGGAGGTCAGGAGGTCGGCCCGCAGCAGCAGGCGCCGCTCGGGTTCCAGGGCCGGACTCGCGGCCAGGGCCTGGTCGGCTTCGGCCAGGCGGCTGGCGGCCTCCAGGGCGCGCACATACCGCTCCAGCGCCTGGGGGTCGTTCGGGAAGAGGGCCACCTGGGCCTTGCGCAGGACCAGGGGATCCATCGCCTCGGGGTTCGCTTCGGCCCAGCGGATGCGGGCCTCCGCAAGGGCGCTCCGCGGTGCCTCGGCGAGGCCGGGAAGCGCCTTCTCCGCAGCGCGGAAGGCGGCCTCCGGCATGCGGTGGGACGCGGCCCAGCGGGCGGTCTCATCCCAGGCGGCGGCACCTTCGGCCTGGGCCCAGCGTTCCATGGCCTCCAGGGCGCCCTTGCGGTCGCCCAGGTTCAGGCGCGCTTCGGCGAGGTGGCGGAGGGCCGCGGTCTCCTGGCGCCCCTCCAGGAGCCTGGCGAGCTCGGCGGTGGGGGTCGGGTAGTGGACCTGATGCCCCTCCAGCTGGGAGAAGCGCGTGGCAAGGCCGTAGATCCAATCGGCTTCGGTGAGTTCGGTCCAGGGCACCTGGGTGGCGGCGATGCCGAGGGCCGCGAAGCCCACCACGGCACCGGCGCGCAGGGGGCGCAGGGTCCCGAGGCGGCGCAGGTGGGTGCAGACGGTCAGAAGGCGGCTCACGGCTTCACCTCCACGCTGGCACGGGCGAAGCCACGGTTCTTGGCCGCGTCGACCGCTTCAAAGAAGATCTCCCCTGGCCCACCGGCGGCCGCCTCGGGCACGCGCAGGAGCCCCACGTTGCAGCGCGCGGCCGCATCCCAGCGCAGGGGCACCGGGGGGCCATCCCCCAGACGCGCGGTGCAGAGGACCACGTCCTCATCCGCCCGGGCTTCGATGCGGAGCACCTCACCTGCCCGCACACTCGCCGGGAGCTGGGGCTGGATCAATGGGGCCTTGCCATCCAACACATAGTGCTTGATCTCGCTCACCCGGGCGCCGCTGGCGTCCCTCATCAGGATGCGCACGGGGTAGCGGCCATCCTTGAGCCCCTCGGGCACGAGGAAGCGCCCCTCCCACACGGCGGTGCCCGGTCGGCGCTGGAGGTCGAGCTTCAGCCCGAAGGGGAAGAGGGCCGTGGCCGCCACCGTTCCCTCATCGCACTCCACGCGCAGCACGGGGTCGCCGGGCTGGATGCGCCGGGGACGCAGCAGGGACCGGGGTGCGGCGAGGAAGGCCGTGTAGGGCGTGATGAACTTGTAGCGCTTGGAGAGGGCGATGATCTCATCCACCCACTCCCGCCGCTCCCCCTCGGCCTCGATGCGGGCGAGCAGGTCGTCCACCCGCGCCCGGGCCCAGCGGCGGGGCAGGTCGCGGGCCTCCAGGGCCTTCTCGGGGAAGGCCGTGTCGATCCCCGCCCGGCCGCCCTTCATCAGGGGCGAGGCAAGCTCCACCCGCACCTTGGGCGCCGGGTTGGCGTAGCGGCCCACCCAACCGGAGAGGCTTCCGGGTTCCAGGGGCTGAACCAGCACCGGATAGACGTGGCGGAGCGCGGGGTTCCCCCCCGCCACCGTGAAGGGGAGCTCCGGGTTCTCCCCGCGCTTCGGCCCTGGGGTTGCCGCCTCGGCGGGCGCCAGGAGACGCCGGAAGAAGAGGTCGCCCTCGATTTCCGTGGCGGTGGGGGAGAGCACCTGATGGGCCGCCGCGCGGAGGGACTCGCCGGCCTCGCCCACGGTCACGGCTGCGAAGAGGGGCGTGTTCCCCAGGGCTGCCTTTATGCCCTTGGAGCCGGGGATGCCCTGGCCGCTGGTGAGGAGAAGGAGGCGCCCCGTGGGGCCCGCCACCTTGACGGCGACGCCGAGCGCGGCGGCCAGGTTCGCGCCGGGACCGAGGGCACGGCTCCGCAAGGCGCCAAGTTCGGCTTCGATGTCCTGGGCCGTGGCGGGACGAAGGCGCACACCCTCCGCAGGGATGCGGTCGAAGGGGAGCACGGCGAAGCGATCGGAAGGCTGCAGGGCCTGCATCACCCGAACGAGGTGGGCATAGGCCGTCTCCAGCCCCGCCCAGCGATGGCTGAGGGAGGTGTCGAAGAGGATCACGAGGGACTGCCCAGGGCGCTTCACCGCTTCCGGGGTGGTGCCTGCGGCGGGCTTGGCCTTGCCGCCGGGGGCCGGCAGCACCTCCAGCAGGAAGAAGCCATCTTTCTCCGGGGGGATCTCGCTGGGACGCTCCCACGGGGCCAAGGCCAGGCCTTCGGGGAGCACGCCCTCGGGATTCCGGAAGGCCGTGAGCCTGAGCGGATCCCCGCCCTTGGGGCGGACGCGGAACACCAGGTCACGGTCAAGGCGTACCTGGGCCCCGGTGAAGGCGGCGCCGCCCGGAGCCGCCGTGAGGGGCAACCCGACCGGAACGGCCTCGAAGCCGCCATCCTCCAGGGCGACCTTCACCGTGAGGGTCCGGGCCACCGGCGCCTCCCCTTCAGGGGGACCCAGCACGAGGCGGAATTCCCCCACTCCACCGATGAAGGGGACCTCCTGCTGGAACTGCATCTCAAGCCGCTTGGTGCCGTGGGCGGGGATGGGGGACACGGTCACGGAGAAGAGGGCACCGCCGGACGGTCGTCCGCTGCGGCCATCGCCCACCTCCCCATCCTCCTCCTCACCCTGCTGCAGCAGGCCGGGATCGATGCGCTGGGTGGTGAGCTCCCGGTAGATGGCACGGGCCCGCTTCTTCTCGAGGATGACACCGGGGATGCGCTGCAGGCCGTCCCAGATGGCAAAGTCACCCACCGCCGCCGAAGCCGGAAGGGCGAAACGGTAGGTGCCTTCCTGCACCTCGCCGGTGTGGTTCTCGAAGACCTGCCGCACGTTCACCCGTGCGTAGCCCCGAGCCAGGCCGATGTCGATGCTCATCTCCCGCAGGGAGAGCACCCGCGCGTCCGGACGCCCGAGGCGTGTGGGCACCAGCAGACCCGCCTGGGCCCGGAGGGGCGCCCACGCGGCGGCGAAGCAGAGGAGCAGGCCCAGGAGTGGACGCATCAGTCACCTTCTTCGGGAAGGGGGAGGTTGAGTCGGGCGAGCCCCTCGTCGGTGCCGACGAGGAGGCCCCCCGGAAGCGGGAGGATGGCGGTGATGCGAGGCGAAGGCAGCGGCAGGCGCACGGGAAGGAAGCGGGCCCCTTGGGCATCGAGACGCCACAGGCCCCGTCCATCGGTGCCGAGGTAGATGCGGCCATCGGCCTCCACGAGGCAGCCCGTGTTCACCTTGAGTCCCTCGGTTTCGGGAAAGGGTTCGAAGCGCCCCGCCCCCTGGGGATCGGCGGGCGCCGGCGTGCGCCGGGCCACCCCGCCCCCATAGGTTCCGATGTAGAGGGCCTCGCCCTTCAGGTGGAGGGCGGTGATCCAGGGATGCGGCAACCGCCCCTCTCCCGCCGTGACGCGCCAGGCCACCCGGGAGCCCGCCACCGCCCCCAGTCCCGTGGGCGTTCCCACGAAGAGCTGCTCCCCTTGCGCCAGGGCCAGGGCCTGATTTCCAGGCAGCCCGTGGAACGCGGAGACGAAGCGCCCCCCGGGGAGCGCGACGCCCTGACCGAAGCCCACCACCAGGCCCCCGGAGTTGGAGGCCAGGGAGAAGGCCGCACCACCTTCGCCGCCCTCGAGGGGCCACAGGCGTTGGCCATCGAATCGCGACGCGCCCCGGAGGCTCGCCACATAGAGGCTGCCGCCTCCCGCATGAAGCGCGTTCACCCCCCAGGCACCCGTGCCCGGCACCGCGCGCCACACCACCGGATTCCGGCTCGCCTGGGGCGGAAGCTCACCGGCCACCAGCCCGCCGTTGAACACCCCCATGACCACTTGGGAGCCCAACATCCCGAGCGCGTTCACATGGCCGCTGCCGGCGGGCAGCATCTCCGCGAGGGGCTGCACGAGCGCCCACCCGGAGGCGCCGCGGCGGAACAGCCCCTGCCCTGTGTCCACGAAGAGCTCCCCTTCCACCGTGAAGACCCGCCTCGCCGGGGCGACCAGGTGTTCCTCGGTGGCCCGGCCCGTTGGCTCGAAGCGGAGCAGCCGGCCCTGGCTCACCGTGAAAATCTGAGCCCCATGGGCCGCCGCAGCGGTGGCATCCTCGCCACCCGGAATCGGGGCGAGGGCACCCTCGACGGGCCCCCGCGCCAGGCCGAGTGGCGTGAGCAGCCGCAGCTCGCGCCCCTGGACATCCACCCATTCAATCCAGGGATCAGGCGTGGGTACCGCCTCGATGCGCTGCCCCCGGACCCGCTGGAGACCCGCCTCCCCCCCGGCGTAGAGGGTCCCATCTCCCCCGAGGGCGAGGCACTTCACCGGCGCCCGGTCCAGGCGATCCAGGGTGGTGGCACCAAAGGCGGCTCGGAAGAGCCCCTCCCGCGCACCGATCCACAGTTCACCTCCCGCCGACTCCACCAGGGCGCGCACGTGCAGGGTTCCGTATCCGCTCCGCAGCTCCTCCCACTGTCCCTCCCGGCGGAGGAACAGCCCTCCCGATGCCAGCGCCACGAGCAGGTGACCCCGCCAGGCCACCGCGGCGCTGACCTTGAGGGTGGGCAGCCCCAGGCCTGCATTCCCACGCAGGTCCCGCACCCCGAAGCCGCCCACCCAGACCGGCCCCTCCGCGGTGCGCACCACACCTTCAACCTCGGCGCTGCCCCAGTGCTGGGGGATGAAGGCAGGTTGCGCCAGGGGCGTGAATTGAAGGGGCGCGGATGCGCCGAGGGGGCCCTCCCACGCGTGCGCCACCCGGCGATGGATCCACACATAGGAGGTGATCCCCGCTCCCACGGCGGACAGGCCGATGGCCAGAGCGATCGCGCGCCTGCGCGGAATGGAGCGGAACATGACGCGGAACCCTTCAGCGGGGGTTGGAGAAAAGGGACACTCTGGGGACCCTATGACGATATCCGTAAAACCCACGGAAGGAAGGGTTCCGATTGGGTCCTTTCAGCCTCCACGAAGAAGGCCGCCCGAGGGCGGCCTTCTTCGGCAATCGTGCTGCGAGGCTGGTCAGGCCTCAACCCAAGGCAGGGTGTCCATGAACGTGGGTTCGGTGCCCTCCGACTGCGGGGCGGCGTCGTAGAGCATCACCACCGTGCGCCGGCCAAGGTCCACCTGGGCCACGGAGAAGTCCGGGTTCAGACGGATGGCGGGCTCGGCGTAGATGGACATGGGGACCTCAGGGAATGCCACGGGAGTGTCATTCTGCCTGAGATGTTAAAAATTGTTAAGGCCGCAAAATCGGCCTAGGAATCCATGAGGTGAACGCTCAGGGGCGTGTGGGTCTCAAACCCCAGATTCCGGGCCTTTTGCGCCATGGCTTCATCATCCGGCACCACGAAGCGGACCTTGCCCGGGGCCCAGACCCAGCCCTGGTCATCCACCAGCACCGTGGCCTTCCCCTGGTCCAGGAAGCGGCCGAGCCGGAGCTCCAGGGATCCCTCGGGGAGGAAGCGCATCCCCGAGTGTACCCAAGGGGGGCTCCGGTAGCATGGCGCCATGCGCATCCCCCCATCCGGTTCGATCGTCATCCTCACGGGCGCGGGCATCAGCGCCGAGAGCGGGGTGCGCACCTTCCGGGATGCCGGGGGCCTGTGGGAGGGGCACCGCATCGAGGAGGTGGCCACGCCGGAGGGTTATGCGGCGAACCCGGACCTCGTGCAGACCTTCTACAACGCGCGGCGGGCCCAGCTCCGGGAGGTCCACCCCAACGCCGCCCACGCGGCCCTGGCGGACCTGGAGGCCCGGTGGCCGGGCCCCTTCCTCCTCGTGACCCAGAACGTGGACGACCTCCATGACCGGGCCGGCAGCCGGAACCTGATCCACATGCACGGGGAGCTGCGGAAGGTCCGCTGCACGAACTGCCAGACCCTCCACGCCTGGGAGGTGGACCTCACGGAAGCCACGCCCTGCCCCCGCTGCGAACGGAGGGCCCGCCTGCGGCCCCACATCGTGTGGTTCGGGGAGATGCCCCTGGAGATGCCCCGCATCTTCGAGGCCCTGGACCAGGCGGATCTGTTCGTGGCCATCGGCACCTCGGGGGTCGTCTACCCGGCGGCGGGCTTCGTGGAGGCGGTGGGGGCCCATTGCCACACCCTGGAACTGAACCTGGAACCCAGTGCCGTCGCCAGCGCCTTCACGGAACACCGGCAGGGCCCGGCCACGCAGCTCGTGCCGGCCCTGGTGGCGGAGCTACTGGCCCAGTAGGCCCTCGTTCACCACCCACCGCTTGAGGGGGCGCTCCGAGAGGTCCCACACCTTGACGCCGCGGGGCAGCCGGGGCGAGCGCAGGCGGCGGCGGATCTCGGCCTTGGCGGATTCGAGGCTGTCCGCCGCCACGGGGCCGTACTCCATGAAATAGCCGGGAAGCTGGTAACCGTAGGTGCGCATGATCCTCTCCGCACCCTAGTTTTCGCTTCAATTTCGCTTTGTCAAGGGAAAGGCGAAATTTTTCAGCCGGAATTCGAATTTTTCGGGAACCCGGGCCTCAGGCCTCCCGCGCGAGGTGCTCCCAGGCCACCCCGAAGTGCTCGAGGATGGCCTGCCGCTCCGCGCGCTCCTGCTCGGCGATGCTCGTGTAGGGATGCTGGAACACCACCCGGCGCACCCCCCGCCGGATGAGGGAGCGGGCGCAGGTGAGGCAGGGCTCATGGGTCACGTAGGCGGTGGCCACGGGACCATCGCAGAAGCTGAGGGCGTTCTCCTCGGCGTGGCTCGTGTGGAGGCAGCGCTGCCCGGGCTTGCAGGTGTCGGGGGTGCAGTGGGGCATGCCCGGCAGGGCGCCGTTGTAGCCCGCGGAGGCGATGCCGCCATCGGGCCGCAGCAGCACCGAGCCCACCTTGAGGCGGCAGCAGGTCCCGAGCCGCGAGAGCTCCAGGGCCATGTTCATGAAGACTTCGTCCTTGAGGTGGCTGCGGGACATAGGCACTTTCAGGCTGGAGGCTGGAGACCGGAGGACACCTCCAGCCTACAGCCTCCAGACTCCAGCCTCAAAGGACCCGATGCAGCCAGCCGTGGGTGTCGGGGGTGACACCGTGCTGGAGGTTGAGCATGGCCTCGCGCAGCTTCATGGTCACGGGGCCGCTCTCGTTGTTGTGCATCGTCCAGTTGCCGCGCTTGCTCTTCACCTGGCCGATGGGCGTGATCACGGCGGCGGTGCCGCAGGCGAAGGCCTCGGTCATGCGGCCGGCGGCCACGGCGTCCTTCCACTCGTCCACGGTGACGGTGCGTTCCTCGGCCTCGAAGCCCAGCTCGCGGGCCAGCTCCAGCAAGCTGCGGCGGGTGACGCCGGGCAGCAGGGTGCCCGTGAGCTTGGGGGTGACCACGGTGACCTTCCCGCCTTCGTTGTACACGAAGAAGATGTTCATCCCGCCCATCTCCTCGATGGTGTTGCGGGTCACCGCGTCGAGCCACACCACCTGGTCGCAGCCCTGCTCCGCGGCCTGGGCCTGGGCCACGAGGCTGGCGGCGTAGTTGCCCGCGCACTTGGCGAAGCCGGTGCCGCCGGGGGCCGCGCGCACGTAGTCCTCGCTGATCCACACGGTCACGGGCTTCACGCCCTTGGGGAAGTAGGCGCCGCTGGGGGAGGCGAAGAGCACGAACTGGTACTCGTTGGAGGGGCGCACGCCCAGGGCCGCCTCGGTGGCGATCATCAGCGGGCGCAGGTAGAGGCTCTCGCCGATGGCCTGGGGCACCCAGTTCCGCTCCATGCGGATGAGCTCGTCCGCTGCCTGCACGAAGAGCTCCACGGGGATGGCGGGCATGGCGAGGCGGGCGGCGGACTGGTTGAAGCGCTCGCCGTTGGCCTCGGGGCGGAAGGTGGCGATGCCGCCATCCTGCTGGTGGTAGGCCTTGAAGCCCTCGAAGATGGCCTGGCCGTAGTGCAGCACGGAGGAGGCGGGATCCAGGGCCAGGGGGCCGTAGGCCTTGAGCTCGCCGGTCTGCCAGGCGCCGTTCTTGTAGGGGATCACCACCATGTGGTCCGTGAACACGCGGCCGAAGCCCGGGTTCGTCATGCGGGCCGCGCGCTCGGCCTCGGAGGCCGGGTGGGCGGAGGGGGTGATGGTCAGGGCGGCGGTGGCGGTGCTCATGGAGCGCTCCTGTGGCAGGGGACTAGCGGTTGCGGGCGGGGCTCTGGAGGCGGTGCACGAGGCGGCCCAGGCGCGCGATGGCGTCCCGGGTCACTTCGGGGGCATGGGTGCTGAAGTTCAGGCGGAGGCAGTTGGTGCCCCGGCGGTCGGCGAAGAAGAGGGGGCCGGGCGCGAAGCCCAGGCCCTCGGCCAGGGCCTCGCGGTGGAGATCCATGGCGGAGAGGCCCTCGGGCAGCACCACCCAGAGGTGCATGCCCCCCTTGGGCTCCGTGAACTCGGTGCCCGCGGGGAAGTGCTCGTGGAGGGCCTCCACCATGGCATCGCGGCGCTCCTTCAGGGCGCGGCGCAGGCGCACCAGGTGGCGCTTGAAGCCGCCGCCGTCGAGGAAGCGGGCCACCACCGCCTGGGTGAGCGGGTTCATGGCGATCTGGTGGACCTCCTGCACCGGCGCGAGGCGGCGCAGCATCTCCTCCGTGGCCACGAGGTAGCCCAGGCGCAGGCCCGCGGCGAGGCTCTTGGAGAAGGTGCCCAGGTGGATCACGTGCTCGGCGTCCTCCAGGCTGCGGAAGGGCGGCAGGCTCTTGCCCGTGAAGCGCAGGTCGCCATAGGCGCTGTCGGTGACGATGGTGACGCCGTGGGCCCGGGCCAGGGAGAGGATGCGCTCCCGGCGCTGGGTGCTCAGCGTCATGCCCGTGGGGTTCTGGAAGCTGGGCACCGTGAAGAGCAGCTTGGCCTCGGCCCGCTGCAGGGCGGAGGCCAGGCGGTCGGGATCCAGGCCGGCGCGGTCCACGGGCACCGGCACCGCCTCCCGGCCCAGGGCGTGGATGAGGGCCAGGGCGCCCACGTAGCAGGGACTTTCCACGAGGATGCGGTCCCCGGGCACCGTGAGGGCTTCCACCACCAGGGCCAGGCCCGCCTGGGCCCCGGGGATGGCCCGCACCCCCCAGCCCTCGGGGATGGGCTCACCCTCGGAGGCCAGCCACCGGGACACGGCCTCCAGGTAGGGGGAATGGCCCGAGGGGGCGGCGTACATGAAGGCCTCGGAGCCCAGGTCGCGCATCACCTGGGTGGTGAGCTTGCGCAGGGGCTCCAGGGGCAGGAGGTCCGTGGGGATGAAGCCCGCGGAGAAGCTCACCAGGTGGGTGTCCTGGGCCTTCTCCAGGGTCTCCCCCAGCCAGGAGCCCAGCTCACCCTCGGGGGCCAGGCGGGCGCTGCCCTCGAAGGGGAAGGCGCTGTCGGGGCGGAGCCCCGGCGCCTCCGGCAGGCGATCGGCGACAAAGCTGCCCCGGCCCTGCACGGTCTGGACCCAGCCCGTGCGCTTGAGGCCCGCCAGGGCCTTGAGCACGGTGAGGCGGTGCACCTGGAAGCGTCCCGCCAGCTGGGGCACCGCCGGCAGGCGCATGCCGGGTCGCCACTCCCCGGCCTGGATGAGGCCCCGCAGCTGGCGCTGCAGCTGGAGGTAGAGGGGGCTGGAAGCCCCGGGATTGAGCACGGCGGGGGTCATGACCCCTTCATCATCGGCCCCGGGAGGGGTCTCAACAGGTCATTTGGGGGGAATTTCGGCGACCATCACAGATCGCCGGACCCAACCCATCCCGTTCGGGCGATTTCCCAGACCGGCACAGACCACTTAGGCACTGCGCGGCACCAACCCCAGGCCGGGTCCCTCCGGCAGGATCAGGCGCCCCTCCCGCATCATCACCCCTTGGTAGGGGTCGTTGCCGATGAGCAGGTTGCCATCCAGGTCCGCGTAGTCGGCCAGCGGAGCGAGGTGGGCCGCGGCCGTGATGGTCACGGAGCTGGAGACCATGCAGCCCAGGAGGGTCTTCATTCCCAGGGCCCGGGCGGTCTGCAGCATCCGGAGGGACTGGAGGGTGCCGCCGTGCTTGTCCAGCTTGATCACCAGCCCATCGAAGTAGGGGGCCAGCCGGGGGATGTCGGCCAGGTGGTGGCAGGCCTCATCGGCGAAAACGGGGATGTGCACCCGCTTCCGAACCCAGGCCATCTCCTCCAGCATGTGCGCCGGGAGGGGCTGCTCGATGAACTGGGCCCCCTGGGACTCCAGCCAGTTGATCTTGCGGACGGCCTCCTCCTTGGTCTTCCAGCCCTCGTTGGCATCCGGTCGGATGGGCTTCTTCGTCACGCTCCGCACGGCCTCCACCGTGGCCTCGTCGGTGTCGAGCCCCACCTTGATCTTGAGCAGGGGATAGGCCTCCGCCTCCCGGACCTTCTGCTTAGTGACCTCCGGTGTGTCGATGCCGATGGAGAAGGTGCTGAGGGGGGCATCGGCGGGATCCAGGCCGAAGAGGCGGCAGAGGGGCTGCCCCAGGCGCTGGCCCGTCCAGTCCATGAGCGCGATGTCCATGGCGCTCTTGGCCGCCCAGTTGCCCGGCACCCGCCGGATCACCTCGGCCATGTAGCGCTCGAAGGCCCGGGGGTCCATGG
Source organism: Holophagaceae bacterium (assembly GCA_044229665.1). Lineage (GTDB taxonomy): Bacteria > Acidobacteriota > Holophagae > Holophagales > Holophagaceae > JAFDVN01. Next base: position 8,306 of record JBGASN010000012.1, on the reverse strand, counting down.
ACTCGAGCCGCTCCCGCACGGCCTCCAGGGCCTTCTGGCCCTCCAATGCGCTCTCCTGGTACCGCACGATCCCCGCCCCCTCGCCCACGCCGGTGAGACCGTCCTTCCGGTAGCGCACATAGAGCGTGTCGCGGTAGGCGCTGGAGGACATGGTGGTGGTCCAGGTGTGGCGCAGCTTGAGGCGCATGATCTCCGTGGCGACCTGGGCGCCCGCTCCCGCCTTCGGGGCCTGGGCCGACCGGGCCAGTCCCGCCCCCAACGCGGCGGCGCCGAGGGCCCGGAGTAGCTCCCGACGCCTCACTTCACCCTCCGGCAGGCCACCAGCAGGGCCTTCCACGGGGCGTCGTCCAGCACCGAGATCTGGACCCCCGGGTGGCCGTGGGTGGTGGCGTGGATGAAGCGGCCCTCCCCCAGGTACATCCCGGTATGAGTGATCTTCTGGAGGGAGGATCCGAAGAAGAGCAGGTCGCCGATGCGCAGCTGTTCCTTCTCCACGGGGGCGACGCCGGTCCACTCGCACTGCTGGTCCGCGTCGCGGGGCATGAGCGTGCCCCGGCTCCGCACCACCAGTTGCGTGAAGCCGCTGCAATCGAGGCCCAGCGCCGAGCCCCCGCCCCAGGTGTAGGTGACACCGATGAAGCGCCGGGCCAGGGCCAGGCTCTCCTCCATCCCCAGGGGCTTGAGGTCCTCGGTCACATCGCCCCACTGCATCCAGGCCCGGGTGCCCGAGGGGAGCTTCACCTCGAGCCAGCGGCCGTCCTTCCGGTCCTCCAGCACCTCCAGCTTCGCGCCGTAGGGCGCGATCAGCACCGGGGCATGCCGGGTGACATCGGGTTCGCGGTAGGCGTTGGCCAGCAGGGCCTCCACCCGCACCACCCGGCCGGTGCCCGCATAGGGGGCCTCCCCCGCCGCCAGGGGCCGGAAGGCCTCGGCGGGGAGCCAGCCCTCATAGGCATCGGCACCCTTCACCCGGGCCCAGCCCGCCTTCACCTCCAGCACCTGGAGGGGCTCGCCCAGCAGCAGCTGGGAGCTCACATCCGCGTCGGGGCTGGGCCGGCTGAACATCGTGGCCACCGCCTGGGTGACCACGGCGGCGGATCGCGGGGCCTGGGCGGGAAAGGCCAGCGCGGCGCTGAGGAGCAGGGCGGGGATCAAGCGCATGGGGACCTCCAGGGGATCATTGAGCCAGGCGGGGGCCCAGGGCGCGGCCATGGGCCCCCGCCACCGCCAGGGCCTCGAAGGTGCGGTAGGCCGCCTGGGCGATGCGGGCGATGGCCTCGCCACCGGCCCGGTCGTCCTTGAGGTAGGTGGTCATGGCCACCACCACGAAGGGCCGCCCCTTCAGGAACACGAGCCCCGCATCGCACCGGACCCCATCCAGGGAGCCGGGCTTGCTCGCCACGCGGACGTCGGCGGGCAGGCGCCGGGTGAGCTCCCCCTCCTTGGGGGTGCTCAGCACCTTCCAGAAGTCCTCGGCGTGGGCGGCATCCAGCACCTTGCCGCGGTACACCTGCTCCAGGAGGCGGGCCAACTCCCGGGGCGTGGCAATGTTCTCCCGGCCCTCCCGGGCGGCCTGCAGATCCAGCATGCGCCGCCGCAGGCGGATGCCCGGCAGGCCCAGGCGATCCATGAGCCCATTCACGGCCGCCATGTCCACCCGCTCCATGAGGATGTTGGTGGCGGCGTTGTCGCTCACGGCCACCATGCAGGTGGCCAGGTCCCGGTTCGTGAGGCGGGAGACCCCCGGCGTGAGGCCTTCCAGGATGAAGCTGTCGGGCACGAGGTCCTGGGCCCGGGCGGTGTAGAGGTCGGAGAGCCGCGCCCTGCCGGGCCCCAGGACCTCCGTCCCCGCGGTGACGGGCAGCTTCCCGCCGGCCCCCTGGGATTGGCGGTAGAGCTCCAGGAGCAGGGGGAGCTTGATGGTGCTCGCCGTGGGGAAGGTCTGGTCGGCGTGGAGGAGGCATTCCCGGCCGTCGGTGAGGTCCAGGATGGCCACCCCGAGCACGCCGTCGAGCCCTTCGTCCACCTGCGCCACGGCGGCCTCGAGCTTGCGCCAGAGCACGTCCTCCTTGGTCCGGGGACCCTGGGGGGCCCCCGCGACGAGACCCAGGGCAAGCAGCAGGAGGGCGGGGCCTCGGAGGCGGCGCATGGAGGGCTCCGGTGGGAAGTGGCGCCAGTCTAGCGCGCCCCGGAGCCCCCCGTCAGGAGGGCCTGAGGTGGGCGATGATTTCGACCAGGCCTTGGCCCACGAACCGCCCCCGCACCTCCATCCAGAGAGGGGCCCCTTCACCGGAGGCGGGGGTGAGCCTCACCCGGAAGGGCCGGGCCAGGAGGCGCTCCCGGGTGGTGTCCCAGCGGGCGTGGGGACGGCCGCCTTCGAACCGGACGCGGGCCCGGATGCCCTCCTCCGGAAGGTCCACCCCCCAGTCCCCTAGGGGCAGGTCGAGGTCCACGGTCCAGCCCCCATCGCCGGGAGTGGCCCGGCCCTGCAGGCTCTCCGTGGGCCTTCCACCGAGGGTCACATCCACCTTGCGGGAAGCGCAGCCCGGCGCCAGGACCAGGGCGAGGCCGACCGCGAGCCCCTTCATCGGAGGTCGAGGACCTTCACGCTCAAGCCCTCGGCGCTGCCCGGGGTGGGGCCCAGCTGCACTTCCAGGAGGATCTCCCGGTACTCCGAGAGGGGCTCCATGTTGGGGAACCCGTGCTTCACCCGGAGCTGGAAGGGCTTCCCCTGGCGCCAGCGGGCCTGGGAGACCTGCCAGCGGGTGGTGGTCACCGTGGTGGACTCCCCGTCGAAGGTGGTCGTGGTCTTGGAGCGCACATCCGGCTGGGTGGGCTCATCCAGCAGCACGCTGCGCACGGGATCCCGCCCGTGGGTGCGGTAGCGCTCGGGATGCCAGAGCACCAGCTCCCAGGTGCCGGGATCGGAGCCGTGGAGGCTCAGGGACCACCCCCCCTCGGCCGTGGGGCGCTCGGCGGTGAGCTCGGGGCCCAGCTTGACGCAGGCCAGCAGGAACAGCACGGGAAGGACACGCAGGGATCGCATGCCCCACACTATGACAAAACCCCTACAAGAGATCCAGCATCGCGGCCACTTCCTTGCGCAGGTCGGCGATGCCCGTGCCCTTGTCGGCGCTCACCCAGGCGATGTCGTTGGGATGCAGACCCAGGGCCCCGCTCAGTTCCTTGCGGCGGGTGAGGGCCCGGCTGGGCTTCACCTGGTCGGCCTTGGTGGCCACGATGCGGTAGGGCAGCTGGATGTCCCCCAGCCACTCCACCACCTGCACATCCAGCTTGGTGGGACCCACCTCGGCATCCACCAGCACGTAGATCATGCGCAGGGTCTTCCGGCCCCGCAGGTAGCCCTCGATCATGGCCTGCCAGGTGGCCTTCTCCTTCACGGGACCCACGGCGAAGCCGTAGCCCGGCAGGTCCACCAGCCAGCGGTCGGGGCCGGTCAGGAACACGTTGATGAGCCGCGTGCGCCCGGGGGTCTTGGAGGTGCGGGCCAGGGTCTTCTGGTGCGTGAGGGCGTTGAGCAGCGAGCTCTTGCCGACGTTCGACCGCCCGATGAAGGCCACCTCCGCGTGGCACACCCCGAGGGTGGTCACCGTGGAGGCGGAGGTCAGGAAGCGGGCGTCATGCAGCGGCTGGGCCATGCATTGAGGCTAGCAGGGCAAGGCCAGGCGGAACCCGAAGACCGGGAACCCCTGCTGGAGGAAGTCCAGATCCTCGGACCGCCGGAAGCCCATGCGCTCGTACATGGCCCAGGCCTGGGTCATGGCCTGGGTGGTGTGGAGGATCACCTGCCCATGCCCCGCGGCCCGGGCCAGGTCGATGCAGGCCTCCGTGAGGGCCTTCCCGGCGCCCAGCCCGCGGAAGCGGGGGTCGATGCCCAGCAGGCGGATGCCCGAGGCGTTCCGTTCCCGGGTGGCGGTGCCGCCGGAGCCGTAGTGGGCCATGTCCGCGAAGTAGACCACCCCGCCCACCAGGGCGCCCGCTTCGGTGTGGGCCGTCAGCACCCGAACCCCGGGCTTCTCGGTGAAGCGGCCGATGCCGCGGAGCAGGTCGTAATAGGCGGGCTGGGCTTCCGGGGAGGGGAAGCCCTCCAGGGCCGAGTACACCTCCACCATGAGCTGACCCAGGGCGGCCGCGTCCTCGGGACGCAGGTCCCCGATGCGCAGGGCCCGGCTCATGGCTTGGGGGCTCCCGCCGGGTGGGCGGAGGGAAGGTCCGGCTCCACCGTGTAGACCAGGCTCACGATGCGCCACCCATCGGGGGTCTTCAGGAGGGTGAACACATCGGTGCCACTGTGGGAGAAGCGGCCGTTGCGGTGGAAGTCGTAGGGGGTCCACACGGTGGCGAGGCGGCCCTGGATGAGCACGGTGGGATTCCACATGCGCTCCAGCAGGGCATCCGGGTTGGCGGGGAGGGCCTTCACATCGTCCTCCACTGTGCGCCGGCGGATTCCGGTGCCCTCTGGCGTGGGGCGCCAGGTGGTGATCGGGGTCCCCGGGAGGACCGTGGCCTGCAGGGCCGCCATGTCCTTCTTCGCCAGGCTGTCGAAGAAGCGCTGGATGACCTCCAGCACCTGGGCGCGGTCCGGGGACTCCGTGGCCTGTCCGGGAAGGAGGAGCAGACCCGTGAGCGCGAAGGGACGGATCATGGATCCTCCAGGAGGGACGTCAGACCACCACGGTGCTGGCCGGGGCCGGCTGGTCGAAGGCGATGCGGCCGTGATCCAGGCCGATGACCCGCTTGCGCATGCGCTGGATGAGGCTGCGGTCGTGGGTCGCAACCACAACCGTCGTCCCCGCCTGGTTGATGCGCTCGAAGAGGGCCATGATCTCGTGGGCCAGGTCGGGATCCAGGTTGCCCGTGGGCTCGTCGGCCAGGAGCACCAGGGGATCGTTCACCAGGGCCCGGGCGATGGCCACGCGCTGCTGCTCACCACCCGAGAGCTGCAGGGGGTAGCTGCTGAGCTTGTGCTGGAGGCCCACGAGCTTCAGGGCCCGGAAGGTGCGTTGCTTCTGCTCGCTGGCGCTGACCCCCAGCACCTTCAGCACGAAGGCCACGTTCTCGAACACCGTGTGGGTGCGGATGAGCTTGAAGTCCTGGAAGACCACGCCCAGCTTCCGGCGCAGGTAGGGCACCTCGCTGTCCTTCATGGCGGCCAGCTTGTGGCCCGCCATCTGGATCTCCCCCGTGCTCGGCAGCTGCTCCCGGAAGAGCAGCTTCAGCAGGGTGCTCTTGCCGGCGCCGCTGGGTCCCGTGAGGAAGCAGTACTCCCCCGAGTCGATGTGGAAGTTCACATCGCTCAGGGCCGTGTGGATGCGGTCGTACTGCTTGCCGACGTGGGTGAGGGTGATCATCGGCCCCAGTGTAGCGGGCCCCGTCCCCTACTCCATGAGTTCAAGGGTCCGCGCCACCACCTCCGGGGCGCCCCGGTTCACCCCGAGCATCCGCAGTTCCACCGTCTTGGCTTCCGGCCTGAACTGGGAGGCGGCGCGCACCCCGGGCCAGAGGGCGATCTCGCCGGGTCGGGTGGGTTGCTCCGCCCGGATCGCGGTGGTGGGTGATCCATCGAAGGGATTGGGATAGGTGCCCATTTCCTGGATGACCGCGTCGATCAACCCCTCGACCCAATCCCCCTTCGGGGCCCCCTCCGAAGCCGCCTTCTCCGCGAACCGGATGTTCAGCTCCCGGATGAGGTTGGCCGTTCGCATGAGCTGGCTCTGGGCCTTGGCCTGACCCACCATCGGGTTCTCTTCCGGCCGGAGTTGGATCCGGGGGTCCTGAGCGGGGGAGGTGCCGACCGGCGGGGCCTGGGGGGATCGGGGCGGCTCGGGGGGAGGTTTGAGGAGTCCCGGCAGGCCCAACCCCAGGCCGGCCAGGAGGAGCACCGCATGGAAGGCGCCCGGGATGGCTTCGCCGGATTCCGAAGCCTGATGGACCATCCAGGCGTAGGTCGCCAGGGCCAGCCCCCCGGCCCCCAAGGCGACCAGGAGGAATCCGGACTTCATGGGCACCAGGAGCGCCGAGAGGAAGGCGGCCGATCCCAGGGCCCAGGCCATCCACGGGCGGGGGGAGACTTCGGACATTTAGGCACCTCGGGGAATCGGGGCAGCATACCTTGAGCCACCCCGACCGTGCATCCCCACGGAACGCGAGGGTACCCCTTCGCGCTTGAGGCTATGCTCCAGGTAACCCGGAGCTTCCATGCCCCTCCTCGATGCCGAACGCAGCCTCCTCGTGGTCATCGACCTGCAGGGCAAGCTGGTGCACCAGGTGCACCGGTCCGAGGCCGTGCTGGCCACCACGGAACGCCTGCTGGCCTTCGCGGACCTCTTCCAGGTACCCGTGATCCTCACCGAGCAGTACCCCAAGGGCCTGGGCCCCACGGAACCCGGCCTGCGGGCCGCCTTCGACGCCCTGAAGACCCCCACCTTCTTCCTGGAGAAGACCGCCTTCGGCTGCGCGGGGGAGCCCGCCTTCGCGGAGCTTCTCGCCCTGGCCCGGCCCGGCCTCCCCCCCGAACGCCGACAGGTCGTGGTGGCCGGCATCGAGACCCACGTCTGCGTGATGCAGACGGTGCTGGCCCTCCTGGCGGGCAAGCACGACGTCCACGTGTGCTGGGACGCCGTGAGCGGCCGCGGCGAGGCCTACCGCCAGCACGCCCTGGAGCGCATGGCCCAGGCCGGGGCGGTGCTGACCAACCACGAGTCCGTGGCCTTCGAGTGGGCCCGCCACAAGGACCACCCCGCCTTCAAGGCCGTGTCCGGGATCCTGAAGGCGGGGCAGCCCTGGGGTTGAGCGCCCTTACAGCCGCTCGATGAGCATGGCCACGCCCTGGCCACCGCCCACGCAGAGGGAGGCGAGGCCGAGCTTCTTCTGCTCGTCCTGGAGGAGGTGCAGGAGGGTGACGAGGATGCGGGCGCCGCTGGCGCCGATGGGGTGGCCGAGGGCGATGGCGCCCCCGCGCACGTTCACCTTGGCGGCATCGATCCCGGGCAGGCCCTTCATCACGCCGAGGCTCTGGGCGGCGAAGGCCTCGTTGAGCTCGAAGCGGTCGATGTCGGCCAGCTTCACCCCGGTCTTGGCCAGCAGCTTGGGGATGGCGGCCACGGGACCCAGGCCCATCACGGCGGGATCCACGCCCGCCTGGGCGAAGCCCACGATGCGGGCCAGGGGCGTGCGGCCCTTGAGGCCGGCCTCGGTGCAGAGCACGAAGGCGGCGCTGCCGTCGTTGATGCCGGAGGCGTTGCCGGCGGTCACGGTGCCATCCTTCTTGAAGGCGGGCTTGAGCTTGGCCAGGCCCTCGGCGGAGGCGTCCGTCTTGATGTACTCATCGCGGTTGAAGGCCACGTCGCCCTTCTTGCCGGGGATGGTCACGGTGAAGATCTCGCGGTCGAACTTCCCGGCGGCCTGGGCGGCGGCGGCCTTCTGCTGGCTGGCCAAGGCGAAGGCGTCCTGGGCTTCACGGGTGATGCCGTGGCGGGCGGCGATCTCCTCGGCGGTGATGCCCATGTGGGTGTTGCCGTGGCCGCACCAGAGGCCGTCCTGGATCATGGAGTCGATGAGCTGGGCGTGGCCCATGCGGGCCCCCCAGCGGGCGGCGGGCAGCAGGTAGGCGGCGTTGCTCATGCTCTCCGTGCCGCCACCGATGGCCAGGTCGGCATCGCCTTCGCGCAGGGACTGGGCGGCCAGGGCCACGGACTTGAGGCCGCTGCCGCAGACCTGGTTGGGGGTGTGAGCGGGGGTCTCGAAGGGGATGCCGGCCTTGAGGGCCGCCAGGCGGGCCACGTTCTGGCCGCTGCCGGCCTGGAGCACGTTGCCCAGCACCACGTCGCCCACCTCGGCGGCCTCCACACCGGCGCGCACCAGGGCCTCCTTCACGGCCAGGGCGCCCAGCTCCACGCTGGACAGGGGCTTGAGGGCACCCCCGAAGGAGCCGACGGCGCTGCGGGTGGCGGACAGGATGTAGACGGCGGACATGGGTGGACTCCGGGACAACCCCTGAGTCTAGCCCGGGGGGGCCGTGAGCCCGATCGCAGGATTTTCCCGACTGCCCCCTGCCATAGACCACTTGGGCCCGGAGGGGCCGTCTTCCACCCCACCCAAACCTTGTCTGCCAAGGGATCTGCTAACCTTTCTGCACCTTCCCCCGTATGGCATGTCACCAGGCCCGCCCTGGATCCTTGAAGCAGGGAGCACCCCATGAGCCGCCTCCAGCGCTTGGCCCTCACCCTCGTCAGCGTGGTTGCCCTGTCCGCGGCACTGTCCGCCCAGGCCCCCCCGCCCCCGCC
>JBGASN010000065.1:0-17572 GCA_044229665.1 Holophagaceae bacterium | reverse complement strand
GAGCTCACCCACCTGATCCGGCACCTCCGCACCATGAGCAACCAGAAGGACATCCGGGCCCGGATCAAGAACTGCCACGCCCTTGAGAACAAGGCCGATGGCATCTTCCACACGGCCCTGGCCCAGATCTTCGAGAACCCCACCGACCCCATCGAGCTCATCAAGTGGAAGGAGCTCCTGGCCCAGATCGAGGACGCCACCGACCAGATCGAGCACGTGGCCCAGGTGGTGGGTTCCACGGTCATGCGCAACGCCTAGGCCGGAGGCCGCGACATGCTCGAAGCCTTCATGATCCCCTCCCTGGCCCTGCTCGTGCTGCTGGCCTGGGGAATCGATTACATCAACGGGTTCCACGACACCGCGAATTCCATTGCGACGGTGGTCTCCACCGGCGTGCTTCCCGCGAAATACGCCCTGGCCATGTCGGCCTGCCTGAACTTCGCGGGCGCCCTGGCCGGCACCTCCGTGGCCACCACCATCGCCAAGGGCCTGGCGGACAGTAACCATGTGGTGCCTTCGGTGATCGCCGCAGCCCTCATGGCGGCCATCACCTGGGACCTCCTGACCTGGTGGTTCGGCATTCCCAGTTCCACGTCCCACACCCTGCTGGGAGGCCTGGCCGGCGCCGTGGTCGCCCACGCGGGCTTCGGGGCCCTGCAGACCAAGAAGCTCAAGGAGATCGGGGCCTTCATCATCATCAGCCCCCTGGCCGGCTTCATCGTGGGCATGATCCTCATCGTGTCCATCCTCTGGATCGTGCGCCGGATGTCGGGGCACAAGGTGAACTGGGCGTTCCGCAAGATGCAGCTGGTCAGCGCCGCGGCCATGTCCTTCACCCACGGGCAGAACGATGCCCAGAAGGCCATGGGCATCATCTGTCTCGCCCTGCTGGCTTACAAGTTCCACCTCCCCATCGACGCCAAGGCCAAGGTGGTGGTGCCCCTCTGGGTCAAGATCGGCAGCGCCACCTTCATGGGTCTCGGCACCGCCAGTGGCGGCTGGAAGATCATCAAGACCATGGGCTCCAAGATCGTGAAGCTCCGTCCCATCCACGGCTTCGCCGCGGAGACCGCCGCGGCCATCGTGCTCTTCACCACGGCCCACATGGGGATCCCCGTGAGCACCACCCACAGCATCACCGGCGCCATCATGGGCGTGGGCGCGAGCATGAACGCCCGGGCCGTGCGCTGGGGCCTGACCGCCAACATCGTGGTGGCCTGGATCCTCACCATCCCCGTGAGCGCCGCCCTGGCCGCCCTCTTCTACCGCATGCTCCACGGGATGTTCTGAACCACCCAATTCACACCGAATTTCCCTTCCATCCATCGGCCCGGCCCACCGCCGGGCCGATTTGCTTGGCATGCGCCGATTCCTGATCCCCTCCATTTGCTGTATGAGTCCGTTGATGTCCCAGGAGGCTCTCCCCATGGAGGAGGCGGCGCGCCACCTCCTCACCATTGCCGCGGCCGCGGGCTATCAGGGCCGCATCGCCTGCCGGGACCTGGACATGAGCGTGGCGCTCAAAAAACAGGGGATCAGCACCGACCCCCGATCCTCCATCGCCTGGGTCGCCTCGCCGGCCCACATCGCCCTGTACGCCCCGGAGGGGAAGCTGCTGCTCTGTGGGGACCGCGCCCTGCTCGATCAGGGCGCCGCCATCGCCCTGGTCAGCGAAGGCGGACGACTGGTGATCTACCTCAGCCTCAAAAACGCTTCCCAGGCCTCGGTTCAAGTACCCGAGAGCATTCTTAGAATCGCCAAGCGCGTGGGCTGATCAGCGGCTGTAGCGCCGCAGCATCCGCATGTTCTTGCGGTAGGCTTGGCCGCGGGTGAAGTTGATGGCCACGCCCCGGGGGAACTTGGTGATGTTGCTGGCCAGGGTGATGAAGGTCCGCACGGTCTGGGCCGCCTGCCGCCCCTGGCGGGTGGCGTTGTCGTAATAGACCATCAGCGCCGAGCGCATGAGGCTCTTGGGCAGGTTGAAGAGGCCGTAGGCTTCCAGCACGTCGTGGTTGATGCGGCGGGTCCCATCCTGCTCGGTGACGATCAGGTCCTCGGGTCGGATGTCCTGGGGATTGCTCATGAACGGCCTCGGTCGGGATTCTATCGGCGAGAATCCCTAGAAGCCTAAACCATGCCAGATGAAACTCAGCGGGCCGGGTGGGCCAGGAAGGTCAGATCCGGGTTCTTTTCCGCCGTGGTACGGCGCTGCCAGTCGTTTTCGAACAAGATGGCCGGGTTGCCGTCGGCATCTTCCACCAGCTCCCCCCAGAACTTGTTGGCCTCGGCCAGTCGTTTTCGAACAAGATGGCCGGGTTGCCGTCGGCATCTTCCACCAGCTCCCCCCAGAACTTGTTGGCCTCGGGCCAGCCGCCTTGGAGCCACCGGGCCATCTGGAAGGACCGGGGCTCCAGGACCACCTGGCAGGCATATTCGTCCTTGAGGCGGTGCTGGAGCACCTCGAACTGGAGCCGGCCCACGGCGCCCAGGATGGGCAGCGGGGCGCCGCCCTTGGGCCAGAAGACCTGGACCACCCCCTCCTCGGCGATCTGCTGGAGGCCCTTCAGGAAGCCCTTGCGGGCGCCGGGATCCGCGAGCCGCACGGAGGCGAACTGCTCAGGGCTGAAGCGGGGCACGGCGTGGAAGGTCACGGGGCCGGCGCTGCTGAGCACATCCCCGATCCGGAACTGGCCGGGGTTGATGAGGCCCAGGATGTCGCCGGGCCAGGCTTCGTCGACGATCGTCCGCTCCCGCCCGAAGCCGCCCTCAACTACCGCATGCTCCACGGGATGTTCTAGGTCGTTCTCGCCCCAAGAAAAAAACAGGATCAGCCCGACCCCCGATCCTCCATCGCCTGGGTCGCCTCGCCGGCCCACATCGCCCTGTACGCCCCGGAGGGGAAGCTGCTGCTCTGTGGGGACCGCGCCCTGCTCGATCAGGGCGCCGCCATCGCCCTGGTCAGCGAAGGCGCGACTGGTGATCTACCTCAGCCTCAAAAACGCTTCCAGGCCTCGGTTCAAGTACCCGAGAGCATTCTTAGAATCGCCAAGCGCGTGGGCTGATCAGCATCCGCATGTTCTTGCGGTAGGCTTGGCCGCGGGTGAAGTTGATGGCCACGCCCCGGGGGAACTTGGTGATGTTGCTGGCCAGGGTGATGAAGGTCCGCACGGTCTGGGCCGCCTGCCGCCCCTGGCGGGTGGCGTTGTCGTAATAGACCATCAGCGCCGAGCGCATGAGGCTCTTGGGCGGGTTGAAGAGGCCGTAGGCTTCCAGCACGTCGTGGTTGATGCGGCGGGTCCCATCCTGCTCGGTGACGATCAGGTCCTCGGGTCGGATGTCCTGGGGATTGCTCATGAACGGCCTCGGTCGGGATTCTATCGGCGAGAATCCCTAGAAGCCTAAACCATGCCAGATGAAACTCAGCGGGCCGGGTGGGCCAGGAAGGTCAGATCCGGGTTCTTTTCCGCCGTGGTACGGCGCTGCCAGTCGTTTTCGAACAAGATGGCCGGGTTGCCGTCGGCATCTTCCACCAGCTCCCCCAGAACTTGTTGGCCTCCGGTTTTCGATGGCCGGGTTGCCGTCGGCATCTTCCCTCAGCCAACGCCTTGGAGCCACCGGGCCATCTGGAAGGACCGGGGCTCCAGGACCACCTGGCAGGCATATTCGTCCTTGAGGCGGTGCTGGAGCACCTCGAACTGGAGCCGGCCCACGGCGCCAGGATGGGCAGCGGGGCGCCGCCCTTGGGCAAAGACCTGGACCACCCCTCCTCGGCGATCTGCTGGAGGCCCTTCCAGGAAGCCCTTGCGGGCGCCGGGATCCGCGAGCCGCACGGAGGCGAACTGCTCGGGGCTGAAGCGGGGCACGGCGTGGAAGGTCACGGGGCCGGCGCTGCTGAGCACATCCCCGATCCGGAACTGGCCGGGGTTGATGAGGCCCAGGATGTCGCCGGGCCAGGCTTCGTCGACGATCGTCCGCTCCCGCCCGAAGAACATGTGGGGGTAGTTGAGCTTGAGGTTCTTCTTGTCCCGCACATGGAGGGCATCCATGCCGCGCTCGAACTTCCCGCTCACGATGCGGGCGAAGGCCACGCGGTCGCGGTGGGCCTTGTTCATGTTGGCCTGCACCTTGAACACGAAGGCGGTGAAGCCCTTCTGGTCCGGCTCGATGGCGCCGCCATCCAGCGTGGGACGCGGGCCGGGGGCCGGGGCCAGGTCCACGAACACGTCCAGGAAGTCGCCCACGCCGAAGTTGTTCACGGCGGAGCCGAAGAAGAGGGGGCTCTGCTCGCCCCGCAGGAAGGCCGCCTTGTCGAAGGTGGGGAGCACCGTGTCCATGAGCTCGATGTCGTCCTTCAGCTGCTGCAGCTCCTTGGGGGTCAGCAGCTCCGCCACTTCCGGATCATCCAGGGTGCCCTTCCCCACCAGCTGGGCCTTCTGGCCCTTCTTGGCCCGCTCGAAGAGGGCGATCTGGCCCGTGGCGCGCACGTACACGCCCTTGAAGTCGGGGCCCGAGCCGATGGGCCAGGTCATGGGCACGGCATGGAGGCCGAAGAGCTCCTCCACCTCGTCGATGAGGTCGATGGGCTCGCGGCCGGGGCGGTCCAGCTTGTTCACGAAGGTGAAGATGGGGAGCTTGCGCTCGCTGGCCACGCGGAAGAGCTTCTTGGTCTGCTCCTCCACGCCCTTGGCGCAGTCCAGGAGCATCACCACGGAGTCCGCCGCCGTGAGGGCCCGGTAGGTGTCCTCGCTGAAGTCCTGGTGGCCCGGGGTGTCCAGCAGGTTGATGGCGAAGCCCTTGAAGTCGAACTGCATGGCGGCGCTGGTGACGCTGATGCCGCGCTCCTGTTCGATGCTCATCCAGTCGCTCTGGGCGTGCCCGGCCCCTTCGCGGCCCTTCACGGAGCCGGCCCGGTCGATGGCGCCCCCGTAGAGGAGGAGCTTCTCCGTGAGCGTGGTCTTGCCCGCGTCGGGGTGGCTGATGATGGCGAAGGTCCGCCGGCGGGCGATTTCCTGCTGAAGCGACATGGGTTCCTCGAACCCTTCAGTCTACCGCGGCCGGGCGTTCCGCCGGACCGCCAGGACCTACCGCAGGCCCAGGACCGCCTTGAACCGGGCCACGGCCCTGGGTCGATCCAGTGGCGCTGGAATCCAGAGCAGGGCATGGTTCGCGCCATCACTGCCGTAGACCCAGGTTCCGGGAGCTTCCACCCCCCGCTCAGGCTCGGCGGCGAACCACCATTCGCCGATGGGGTCCTGGATGAGGGACCCGAAATAACGCCGCCCTTGCTGCGCCAAGCCCTCCTGGTTGGGCTCGATCGCCCAGGTGAGGAAGCCCCGGGGGCTGGCCTGGAGCAGCCCATCCCGACCCACCCAGGCCCGGTCGAGCGGAGGGGGACCTTCCCCCTTCATCATCCGCGCCCCAAGGAACGGGCGAAAGGCTTCCTCCAGGCGGGCCCTCGAGGATCCCTCCCCGCTCTCGCGGGTCCAACCGTCCACGGTGGCGCGGATCCAGGCCAGGAAGGCCAGGTCGCACCCCTCCCTGAGGGCCTTCCCGAGGTCCACGCGGCCATGGCCGCGGGGATTGGAACAGGTCTGCCCCTCCAGGACTCCCGTGCAGCGGAAACTGTATCCCCGCGCTTCCCACTCCGTTCCCTGAAGGCGCGTCCAGAGGATCCGCGCCAGGAGGCCGAGGTCATGGGGGGTGTCACCCTCCCCAAAGGACTTCAGACCGTCCCGGAATGAACCCAGGGCCAATCCCTCCCCGGGGTTGAGGATCGGCTTCCAGGTGGGGTTACCTTGGGCGAGGGCGAAGACCCCTACCCAGGCCACTCCGACGAGTCCCATCCACCGGCCCATCCGCATCTCCAGACATGGGTGAGCCTAGCATGCAACCCGGATGCGGGGCGGCTGGGGAGGGCCGCCCCGCGCCGGCAGGACGGATCAGCCCCGGGCTTCCGCCAGGCTCCGCTTCCGGTGCTCGACCACCCGCTCCGCCTCCCGGCCCTCCACATCCTGGAGGTGGCTGAACCCCCAGGTGAAGGTGCCGATGCCCTGGGTCAGGCTGCGCAGTTCCGTGATCAGGTCCTTGAGCTCGGCCTGGGGCAGCTTGGCGGAGACGGTGTCCCACCCCAGCCACCCTTCCCGCTGGTCGAAGCCCAGGATCTGCCCGCTTCGGCGACCCGTGACCATGCGCTGGACCTTGGCCGTGAACTCGGAGGGGGCATGGAGGCGGAGCTCCAGGATGGGTTCGAGGAGCACCGGATTGCACTTGGGCATGCCCTCGCTCATGGCGATGCGGGCCGCCTGCTGGAAGGCCGCGTCGGAGCTGTCCACGGTGTGGTAGCTGCCGTGGAAGAGGGCCGCGTGGAAATCCACCACGGGGAAGCCCAGGGTGCCCTGCTTGGCCCATTCCCGGATGCCCTTCTCCACGGAGGAGAAGAACTGCCGGGGGATCACGCCGCCCACGATGCGCTCCTCGAAGACGATGCCCTCACCGCGGGGCAGCGGGCTGATCTCCAGGTGCACATCCCCGAAGGCGCCATGGCCGCCGGACTGGTGCTTGAACCGGCCATGCTGCTGCACGCCCTTCCGGATGGTCTCCCGGTAGGGGACCTGGGGGGCCTCCGTCTTCACTTCGAGGCCGAAGCGGCTCTTCAGGCGATCCAGGGCGTTGCGCAGGTGGATGTCCCCCTGCCCCCACAGGATCTGCTCATGGGTCTCGGCGTTCTGTTCCACCTGGAGGCTGGGGTCCTCGTCGCTCAGCTTGGCCAGGGCCGTGCCGAGCTTCACTTCATCGCCACTCTTGGTGGTGCGCAGGCTGATGGCCGCCAGGGGTTGGAGGGGCTCCATCCAGGGCAGGTCCACCACCGCGTTGGGCGTGATGCCCTGCCCGGTGCGCAGCGTCTCCAGGTGGCCGAGGGCCACGATCTCCCCGGCCTGGGCCTTGGGCTGCTTCTGCTGCTGGCTGCCGAAGAGACGGTACACGCCCGCCACCCGCTGCCCATCCAGCGAAGTGCCATCGGCCACCTCGCCTTTCCAGATGCGCGCGAAGCTGAGCTTGCCCACATGGGCGGCATGCAGGGTCTTGAAGGCCTGGGCGAGGAAGGGGGTGTCCAGGGGAAGTCCCAGGCGCTGGGCCGTCTCATGGACCTCCGGAGCCTCCTGGGCCAGGGCGTTGAGGAGGCGCTTGATGCCATGGTCCTGTTCGCCGCTGCCGAAGAAGACTTCGACGATGAGGTCGTCCTTCAGGTCCTTGCGCAGGTTGGCCTCGATCTCCTCCGTGGTGGGCTGGATCTCCTCCAGCAGTTCCTCCAGGAGGTGGTCATCCAGGTCCGCGAGGCGCTCCAGCATCTCCCGGCGCGCTTCGGCCTCCTCCGGCAGGGCGCTCTCCGGCAGCTGGGAGAGCTCGGCATCTTCATGGCCCTTGTAGCCGTAGGCGTGCTCGCTCACCAGGTCCACGAAACCGACGACGTTCTCGCCCTCCTTGAGCGGGATCTCCCGCATCACGAGGGGGCGCGCGCTCTGGGCCTGCAGGGCCGTGAGCGTGTCACGGAGCTTCCCGGCGCTACCCGGCAGATCCACCTTGTTGATGAAGATGACGTGCGGGATCTTCCGCGCATCCAGGAACTGCAGGACCGGGCCCGCGGCCATGGCGCGACCGGGATCGGCCTCCACCACCACCACGGCCACATCGGCCACGAGGAGGGACTGCAGGGCCTCCTGCTGGAACTCCACGGACCCCGGACAATCCAGGAAGGTCCAGGCCTCGCCTTCCACCTGGGCGCTGGCCACGGAGGTCTCCGTGGACATGCCACGGGCCTTGGCTTCCATGGAGGCATCTCCGACCGTGGAATGGTCCTTGACGGTGCCCTTCTTCGGAAGCGCGCCGGCGGCCAGGAGCAGCGCCTCCAACAGGGAGGTCTTACCGCTCAACGAAGGGCCTACGAGAGCCGCGACGCGGGGTAGGGACAGGGACTTGCCATTCATTGGGCACCCCTTTCTGTTTTGGGTGCCCCAAGCTTGCGCGTCTGAAATGGGCCGGGCAAGGGGGTAACTGGGTGATCCCTGTCAAAGCAGATCGTGGCCCCGGATTTTGCTAAACTGGCCCCGGCCCTATAGCTCAGCGGTCAGAGCTGGCGGCTCATAACCGCTTGGTCCCCGGTTCGAATCCGGGTGGGGCCACCACCCGGATTCGGATCGGGGAATCTGCCCCATCAGGCGGGTAGGGCCAAGGATGGAACGCGCGAACGTTCCATCCTGGTCCGGCGAAGCCGGAGGCCCGCGCCTAGATGGGGCGCGGCGGTACGCCGGTTCGAATCCGGGTGGGGCCCCACCCGGATTCGGATCGGGGAATCTGCCCCGTCGGACAGGTAGGGATAACCGGAAGCTTCGGTCAAGGCCGTTCCAGGTACCGGACCGGAATGGGGGAGTCTCCGGACTCCCCTTCCCACAGCGCGCTCAGGAGGCGCCACCGCTTCCCGTCGTGGACGAACTGGAAGCTGTTGATGCCACGGCGGAGCACGGGCCCCTCGGGCTTCTGGCGCACCTCATAGGTGCTGAACGCGTGGGCGATGTTGCCGAAGATCTCCACCTTGCGGGCCACCTCCTGCTCGTAGAACCCCTTCTCCCAGATGGGTTGGGTGAACTGGAGGAAGGCTTCGAGCTCGAAGCGGCGGAGGAGGGGACCGCCCTCCGGGCCCCGATGGACGAAGGCATGCTGGGCGTCCGGATGCAGCAGGGCGCGGAGCGCTCCGAGGTCGCGCTTCTGGCCCGCGGGTCCCGAGATGATCGTGTAGAGCTCCCGAACCGTGGCATCCAGGGCTTGAACCCGGGGCTCGGGCTTAGGGGCGGAACCCTGGGCGGAGAGCCCCAGGGAACTGCAAATCAGGAAGCCCGTGAGGATCGGATGGCGCATGTCAAACTCCTATCGATTGCGATGCCTCAGCGGCCTGCGATGTGACGCGGGCAACCAGCCCTATCCTGGCCGGTTCAGGGGCTCCGGAACGCAAACGGCCCGCTCGGAAGCGGGCCGCGGCTGGGACATTCCCTGGGGGTTACCGGTAGGCCGGGATCCCCGTCACTTCCTGACCGATGATCAGGGTGTGCATGTCGTGGGTGCCCTCGTAGGTGTAGACGCTCTCGAGGTTGGCCATGTGGCGCATGACGGGGTACTCGTCGAGGATGCCGTTGGCGCCCAGGATGGTGCGGGCCTTGCGGCAGATCTCGAGGGCCACGTTCACGTTGTTCATCTTGGCCATGGAGACTTGGGCGGGCGTGAACTTCTTCTGGTCCTTCAGGCGGCCCAGCTGCAGGGCGAGGAACTGGCCCTTGGTGAGCTCAGTGACCATCCAGGCCAGCTTCTCCTGCTGGAGCTGGTAGGAGGCGATGGGCTTGTCGAACTGGATGCGGCTCAGGGAGTAGTCCAGCGCGCACTGGTAGGAGGCGTCGGCGGCACCGAGGGCGCCCCAGGCGATCCCATAGCGGGCCTGGGTGAGGCAGCCCAGGGGGCCCTTCAGACCCTTCACGTTGGGCAGGAGGGACTTCTCCTCGTCCACGATCACGTCCTCGAGGATGAGCTCGGAGGTCACGGAGGCGCGCAGGCTCCACTTGCCGTGGGTCTCCGGGGCGGAGAAGCCCGGGGTGCCCTTTTCCACCAGGAAGCCGCGGATACCGTCCTCGGTCTGGGCCCACACCACGGCCACATCGGCCACGGTGCCGTTGGTGATCCACATCTTGGTGCCGTTGATGCGCCACTTGCCGCCGGGTTCCTTCACGGCCTTGGTGAGCATGCCGCCGGGGTTGGAGCCGAAGTCGGGCTCGGTGAGGCCGAAGCACCCGACCTTTTCGCCCTTGGCGAGCTTGGGCAGCCAGTACTTCTTCTGGGCCTCGGAGCCGTAGGCGTAGATGGGCCACATCACCAGGGAGCCCTGCACGGAGGCGAAGGAGCGGAGGCCCGAGTCGCCGCGCTCCAGCTCGTACATGAGGATGCCGTAGGCGACGCTGCTCAGCCCCGCGCAGCCGTATTCCTCGGGGAGGGAGGGGCCGTAGAACCCCAGCTCGCCCATCATGGGGATGAGGTGGGTGGGGAAGGTCTGGTTCTGGGCGTGCTTCTCGATGATGGGCAGCACTTCGGCGTTGACGAAGTCCCGGGCCGCTTCGCGGACCATCAGTTCCTCTTCCGTCAACAGGCCCTGGAAGCCCATGTAGTCGGTCATGTGTTTGAAGGTGGCGTAGGCACCAGCCATGGGGATCTCCTGCGTTCGCCCTGCAGCCGCGGGCGGGGAGGTTGGGGACGGACGGATACTGCAGCAGCGCATCCGTGCCGCCCAGTTTAGGGCTCCAACCTCCGAATACCTAGGGCCCAGATCACGTCCTGGACCGACGGATCTTCGGTGATTCGGGCTATTCCTGCCCTTCCATCGCCACGGGCAGGGTCACGGCGCCTTCGGCGACCTCCGCATGGCAGTGGCGGCAGCGGGCCTCGTACAGGTCCGCGGCGCCGACCAGCACCTGGCCTCCACTCCGTACCTTGCGATAGGTCCGGCTGGCTCCAGCCCCACAGCGGGTGCAGATGGCCTGCAGCTTGAGCACGTGCTCCGCCCGGGCCAGCACCTGGGGCATGATCCCGAAGGGGCGGCCTTCACTGTCCAGATCCAGCCCGGCGAGGATCACCCGGATGCCCCGGTCCGCCAGGGTCTCGACCAGGTCGAGCAGGCCCTCATCAAAGAACTGCACCTCGTCCACGGCCACCACTTCCGTGTCCGGGGACAGGTGCCGGGACAGTTCCTGGCTGTCGGCCACGGGCAAGGCCTCGAACCGGGAATCGGCATGGCTGGCGATGGCCACCGCATCGTACCGGTTGTCCAGCGCAGGCTTGAAGGCCTGGAGGCGCTGGCGGGCGATCCGCACGCGACGGAGGCGCCGGATCAGTTCCTCCGACTTCCCGCTGAACATGGGCCCGCAGATCACCTCAAGGGTGCCGGGGCGTTGCCGCTCGACGACCATGGATCCTACTTCTTCCGGATGGGCTTGGCGGAAGGTGGCTCCACCGGGGGCGCCGGGGCCACCATCGGATCCGGCTGCTGCGTGAAATCCGGAACGGGGTTCGCTGCCGCCAGGGGCCGACCGAGCTCCCGGGCCAATGCGACCCCCCCATCCAACGGTGAGGCCATCCGGAAGGCCCAGCTCTGACGGGTCCAGGTGGGCCCATCCGCGACCACCCACACATCCACCGGCTGGAGGCTGGCCAGACCCGCATTGATGGATCCCCGCTGCCGTGGAACGTAGGTGAGCAGGGGAACCGCCAACAGGATCGCGACCAGGGGCATGAGGAGGTTGCTGGGACCTTGCCATTCCGGAATCAGATCCTGGACGGGGGTGTCTCCGACCCAGGGGCGGATCACCTTGGGCGCATCCATGCCCATGGCCTGGAGGAGGCCCCGTTCGATGAGCTCCGCGATGCACTTGCAGGTGTCGAGCTCCTCATAGCGGCTGATCTGGATCACTTCCTGGATGCTCTGCGGCTGCTGGAAGTAGGAGAGCACGACCTCCTGCTCGTGGGTGAGCCCGGAGCTGCCCACCGCCGCATTCTGGCCCTCGAGGACGTGGCTGAGATCGCGGTGGATGTCGAGGTGCAGGGACGAAGCGGCCGGCGTGTAGCCGAGGGCGATGGACATCCCCGGGAGCCGCTTTTCGACCTCCGGCCACTCGTCCTGGATCCGTGCCGCCTCCATGAGGATGGTGTCGACCGGGATGGGCTGGAAATGGTCCCGATCCAGATCCGGAGGGAGCATGGAATCGAAGCGGTAATCGCCTGCCACCCACCGGAATGACCGGTGGAGGATGGCGGTGGCCTGCTGGAACAAGGCGTCCTGCAGGTCCTGGGGGCTCACCTTCCCGCTCTCCAGGAGGAGGGTGCCCATGCGCTTCAAGGTCTGGCGCTGCATCTGGATCATTTCCAGAAGCTCTTCACCCGTAAGGCGACCGAGGCGAACGAGCATGGTGCCGACGCGATCCTCCATGCGGACCTGGTTGCTGTCGCAGCCGACAATCTCGCCATTCTCGAAGAAGACTTTGACGAACTCCTGCCCCTGGCTGAGAACCAAGGTTCCATTCTTCCCCTGGATTTTGATCATGTTGAACAGGGAGAAGAGGTCGAAGTCCCTCAGGGAACCTTCAAGCGCCATGGCCCCTCCGCGGCATGAGCTTCAACCAGGATCGGAGATAGAGGAGGCTCACGAACGCCATTCCGATGGGCAGCCAGGTGGACACGGGGTCGGCGAGCACTTCTCCGGGATAGCGGACGCTGCGCCCCGTGGCCAGGACCATCGAGGCCGCCAGGCAGATCAGGAGCCAATCCATGAAGCCTTCCCGCCCATCGCCAAGGAAGACCTGGTCCAGGCCCGGGAAGATGGCGATCAACGCCTTGTGGATCCGGCGGGTCGCGGCTTGATGGTCGGCGACCTCATCGATCTTCCGCTTCCGGCTCTCCTGGTGGAGTCCGTCCTTCAGCACGAAGAGGTGATGGCACTTGGAGCAGACCTCCGGGTTATTGCTGTCCGTGGTTCGGAAGGGTTCCCCGCATCGCACGCACTGGGTGGCGTGGGCCTTCCGCATCGAGGTCCGGACCCTGAACACGAACAGGAGACCCGCCAAAGGGGGAAGGAGCAGGTTGAGCAAGAACACCGGCTGGTTGAGGACCGACCGGATCCCCTTGGTCATCTCCGTCGTCCCGCCCAGGGCGGTGACCCGTTCCAGGGAGTCGGGGAGGGGGATGGGATAGGTCCGGGAGTCCTTCTGCTCGCCAGCCACGGTGATCAGCTTCCGATAGAGGTCCGGATCGGCATCTCGGGCCTCGTTCTGCTTTTGGGCCCCCAGCTCGGTATCCAGCTTCATGTAGGCCAGCACGCTCTGGTTGAGCAGGATCTCCGGCACCCGCCCCTGCACCATGCTCGCGGTGTTGAAGTCCTCCTGGGCCTGGGTCAGGTTCCCCTTGTGGAAGCGGGCCACACCCAGATTGTTGAGGACCCGGGCCCGATCCGGATGGGTGGCCAGGATCGATTGGAACGTGGCCTCGGCCGCATCCCATTTGCCCTGCTGGAGCTCGGCCCACCCCTTGAGGAAGGTCTGGTCATCCGGAGGCAGGGCTGCGAAATACCTGGGGGGGATCACCTCGGCCTGCGGCTGGATCTGGGTCGTCAGGACGCTGGGCGCGGCGGGGACCTTGGCCAGGGGCTCCAGGAGCTCCAAGGCGGGATGCATGAACTGGAGGGCCATGATCAGGACGGAGGCCCGGACCTCCTGTCCGGTCAGAAAGGGAGCCAGCAACCACAACCAGAACAGGGCCAATACGGAAGGATCCAGGCCAGCGAGCACGGGCAGGGCGAGCACCATCGCACCCACGAATGCGGCCAGGGTCGGGCTGACCCCCTTCTCCTGGAGGGGTTCCTCCCACAGGTGCCGGAGCACGTTCCGGTATCGCAGGGCCAGGGCCAGGGCCCAGCCCCAGAGCAGCAGGGTGACGGCCAGCCGGAGCACGCCGAGGTGCTGGACGATCCACAGCCAGCGCTGGGCATCGTGCATCAGTCGCAGCTTGGTCAGGCGGAGGAGGTCCGGGAGGGAGAGGAGCCACCCCTTGACGCCCTCCTGGCGGGCCAGGATCACCCGGGTGCCCAGCAGGGTGGGATGTCCCGGGGCCCAGCGCTCGATCACATCGAGGGTGCGCAGGCCGATGTCGGGGTGGCCGGCCTTGGACTCCTCCCGGGCCCACAGGGCCATGCCTTCCACGAGGGGGAGGACATCCAGGAGGGCGTATTTCAGGCGCACGGCCTCGACGTTCTGAATCGCGGCCTCAATGGCTTCGGGATTCCCGCTCCGCAACGCGGCTTTCAGGCCTTCGGCCCGGTGGCTCAGGGCGATGGCCGGGCTCAGGGGAGTCTCCACGATCGGCGCCGGATCCGGAACAGGGGTCGAGGCGGCCTTGGGGGAGGGCGAGGCCGCCGCCCCCGTCAGGAACGCCGCTCCCACCAGGAACGCGATCAGGGCGGTCCTCACGGATTCACCTTCAGGCCCCCCGGGGCGGGTTCGAGATCGAGGATGCGCATCCGGAGCTGATGGAGGATGTCCTCCAGGGCCCGGGTTTCCGAGTCCGACCGGTTCCCTTCCGTCTTGGCTTTCAGGACGTTGAGGAGGTCCACGTAAAAGCGGGCCACGCCCGGGTTGGCCGGGGGGACTTCCTTCAGCATCGGATGGGGTACACCCAAGGCCAAAAGCGCCTGCTCAGCCAACAGATGTATGAGGGCGGTGAGGGAAGGCTCAGGAGGGGCTGGATTCATGCACTCCCCATAGGGCTGACGTGGAAGTTTCAGGCAAGCCTATCACATCCATCGTTTTTGTTGTGATCTACGGCCGCTTGCCGTCCCTCCTTGAGGTGTGGACGATTAGGGATCGGAGGATCCGAACAATGACCCGTCCCCTCACCTACCTGCTCCTGCCGGCCCTCGTCCTCGGGGTGGCCCTCCCCGCTGCGGCCCAGAACATCGGTCGCATCGCCGGAAAGGTCACTGACAAGGAGGGCAAGCCCCTTGCTGGCGTCAAGATCGTCATGAAGCGGCTCACCTCCACCTGGTCCAAGACGATCACCACCGATGCCAAGGGTGAATACGGCCACGTGCTGGAGCCCACCGAACACGAAATCACCTACTCCCTCGACGGCTACGGTACGGTCATCGAGAAGCTCCGCCCCCTCGCCAACGACACCACCCGCAAGGATGTGGTGCTCACCAAGGGTGGTCAGGTCCAGGTGGCCGCCGGGGCCCAGGCCCCCCCACCCACCGACGAGGGCGCCAAGCTCGAGACGGAAGGTCTCGCCCAGTTCAACGACAACCTCGAGCTCTACAACCAGGGCAAGTTCGCCGAGGTCCTGGTGCCCTTCGAGTCGGCCCATAAGGCTCTGAAGGAGTCCATGGAAAAGACCACCAGCGAGGCCGCCAAGGCCGAACTCCGCCCGAAGCTCGACATGGTGGAACGCATCCTGGGCCTGACCTACTTCCAGGTCGGCAAGAAGGATGCGGCCGAGCCCCTTCTCCTGAGCGCTTACGCCCGCAAGGCCGATGACCGGAATGTCCTCGTGGCGCTCTCCAACATCTACAAGTCCCGCAAGGATGCCGCCAACGAGAAGAAGTTCACCGACGCGCTGGAGGTCCTCACGGGTCCCGACCCGGCGAAGATCTACAACCGCGGGGTCGAAGCCTTCAACGCCGGCCACATCAAGGAGGCCCGCACCCACGTGGAGGAGACCCTCAAGCTCGACCCCAAGTTCGCCTCGGCCTATTACATGCTGGGCATGGTGGAACTGAACGACGGCCACATGGCCGCAGCCCGCTCCGCCTTCCAGAAGTACCTGGAGATGGAGCCCAAGGGCAAGCAGGCGGCTGAAGTCCGGGAGATCCTGAAGGGCATCCCCGCGAAGTGAGGTCGGCTCCCGGAAGAAGGGCCCCTCCGGGGGCCCTTCTTCATTCAGGTCGACCGGTCGATCACCAGGGTCACCGGCCCGTCGTTCACCAGGGATACCGCCATGTGTTCCTGGAAGTACCCCGTCTTCACGGAGACCCCCTGCCCCGCGAGCTGGGCCACGAAGTGGTCGAACAGGGTCCGGGCCGGTTCGGGGGCCATGGCCCGCTCGAAGCTGGGGCGCCGCCCGCGTTCCACGGATCCGGCGAGTGTGAACTGGGAGACGGCCAGGACCTCGCCCCCCACCTCCGCGAGGCCCAGGTTCAGCTTCCCGTCCCCATCCTCGAAGACCCGCAGGCCGGCGACCTTGGTGGCCATCCAGGTGCCCACCGCCTCCGTGTCCCCCTGCTCCACGCCCACCAGGAGTAGGAAGCCCCGGCCGATGGCGGCGCTCCGCTCCCCGGCCGTGACGCGGGCCTCGGCGACCCGCTGGAGGACCACCCTCACTTCAGGACCAGGCTGATGGGGCAGTGGTCCGACCCCATCACGTCGGCGTGGATGGCCACATCCTTCACCTGCTCCCGGAGGTCCCTGCTCACCAGGAACAGGTCGATGCGCCACCCCACGTTCTTCTCCCGGGCGCCGCCGCGGGCGGTCCACCAGGTGTAGAGGCCGGGCTTGTCGGGGTTCCGCTCCCGCAGGATGTCGTGGAGTCCGGCGCCGAGGTAGAGCTTGAAGTCCTCCCGTTCCTCGGGGGTGAAGCCGGGGTTCTTGGTGTTGTCCTTGGGCCGCGCCAGGTCGATCTCCTCCGGGGCCACGTTCATGTCGCCCACGAGGATCACCTGCTCACCGGCCTTGTGCCGGGCGGCCACGATCTTGGCCAGGTCCTTGGCGAACTGGCGCTTGAAGGGCAGGCGCACGAGGCCTGCGGAGGCGTTGGGGAAGTAGCCGGCGATGAAGGTGAGCTTGCCCTTGGTGGAGACGATGATGCGGCCCTCCGCATCCACCTCCTCCAACCCCAGCCCCGGCGTGTGCTTCCAGCCCAGCTCCTTCTTGGTGAGCGTGGCGGCCCCGGCGTAGCCCTTCTTCCGGGTGGAGGGGAACCAGCAGATGTCGTAGGCGCTCTCCAGCTGCTTGCGCACGGCCAGATCCACCTCCTCCCACTCGCAGCGGATCTCCTGGAGGTTCAGCACGTCGGGATCCGTGGCCTCCAGCCACTCCATGAAGCCCTTCTTGAGCACGGCACGGAAGCCGTTGACGTTCCAGCTGATGAACTTCATGTCAGGCCTTTCCGGCGAGGGCGGCGTAGGCCGCGGCATCGAACCCGATCACCGTGCCCTTGGGGTGCACGAGGATCGGGCGTTTGAGCAGGTTGTTGTCCTCGACCATCAGGGCGATGGCTTCGGCCTTGGAGAGCTTGCGATCCTTGAGACCGAGCTCCTTGTACTTGGGGCTCTTGGTCCCCAGCATGGGAGCCGGATCGGCGGGCAGCAGGCGCTCCAGCTCGGCGGCCTCCAGGGGGCGCTTGAAGTAATCGCGCACCTCCACCGAAATGCCCAGCTCCGCCAGCTTCGCCTTGGCGTTGCGGCAGGTGGTGCAGGAGGACTTCATCCAGAGGGTCGCGGTCACAGGACCTCCACGATGCGTTCCAGGAGCTGGTCGGAGTGCCACCGCAGGATCCCGAAGGAGCCGAAGGCCATCCAGCCCCGGTGCCGGGCCTCCAGGCGCAGGTGGGCTCCCTGCGCGTGAGGGGTCACAGTGATCGTCCCCGTCTCCTCGGAGCCGAGGCGGCGGCGCTGCCAGGCAAGGCGGAGCCCCTCCCCCTCGGGCGTGGCGGACCAGGGGCCAAAGGGCGCCAGGCAGGCCAGGGCCGTGGGCTCCGACAGGCGGGCCACCACCACCTCCAGGGGGGCGTCCGTGAGGATCTCTTCGCTGAAGCTGAAGACCGGGGTGGCCAAGGCCTACTTCACCAGGAAGCCGGGCTGGGCGTCGGCGGGGGGGGCCACCAGGTAGGGCTTGGAGGCGTTGTCGCTGGCGGCCAGGAGCATGCCGTGGCTCTCGATGCCCATGAGCTTGCGGGGGGCCAGGTTGGCCACCACCACCACCAGGCGGTTCAGCAGGTC
>JBGASN010000011.1:0-88581 GCA_044229665.1 Holophagaceae bacterium | reverse complement strand
AGACTGCCAAATAAACGATGGAGATGGTGAGGGCCAGGATGTCCTCGCGCTCCAGCGGGGTCACGAAGGTCTGGTTGAGGCGGTCGATGAGGTCGTGGGTGATGCGGTCGCCCTTGTGCTCGATCTCCTTCATCTCCCGGCGGAACTCGGCCCAGCGGGAGGGGTCGTTGGTGCGCACGGCGGTGTCGAAGAGCTTGGCGGCTTCATGGGCGTTGTCGGCGGCGGCTTCGAGCAGTTCGAAGAACACGGTCTCGCGGGGCTTCAGCCAACGCATCACGGCGTTCAGGGACATGGTGGGTCTCCCAGGTTGCAAACCCTTCTATTGTGCCCGGTGACAACCGTGTAACGAAGCACGGATTTGCCAAAGCGGAGGGCCGGAGAGATTCCGGCCCCGACCCGCACACTGGCTTGGACTAGCCCTCCACGGCCCCCATGCGGTAGCCCACACCCACGATGGTCTCGATGAGGTTGGCGGCCTCGCCCAGTTTGGCGCGGACCCGGCGCACGTGGGCGTCGATGGTGCGGCTCTCCCCCAGGTACTCCAGGCCCCAGACCTGCTGGAGGATCTTCTCGCGCCCCAGGACCCGGCGGGGGTTCTTGACGAAGTAAGCCAGCAGCTCGAACTCCCGGCGGGTGAGCTCGACGGACTTCCCCTCGACCCGTGCCACATGCATGTCGAGGTCCACGCTGATGGGACCGAAGGTCAGGGTCTGACCCTCAGGCTGGGCCTCCAGGAAGGTGGCGCGCCGCAGCACGGCCCGGATGCGGGCGACGAGTTCCCGGGTGCTGAAGGGCTTGGGAACGTAGTCATCCGCCCCCAGCTCCAGGCCCAGCACCCGATCGATCTCATCCGCCCGCGCCGTGACCAGGAGCACGGGCAGCATCTTCGTCTTGGGATTGGCCCGGATGGCCCGGAGGACATCCAGCCCATCCATGTCGGGGAGGCTGAGGTCCAGCAGGGCGCCTTCCGGCTTCGGGCCGGACTCCAGGAGGCGCAGGGCATCCCGACCGGTGGCGGCCATGAGGGGGGTGAAGCCCTCCCGGCGCAGGTGCTGCTCCAGGGCCTGCCGGATGTCGGCATCGTCCTCGAGGATCAGCAGGTGGGTCATGTCAGTTCCGTTCCTGAAGGTAGGAGTGCTTGGCGCTGCGGCCCTCCAGGATGAACAGCACCTCCTCGGCGATGTTGGTGGCCTGGTCGGCAATGCGTTCCCAGTTCTTGATGACCAGGATGAGGTGGGAGGCCCGCTCGATGCAAAGGGGATCCGCCAGCATCAACTTGAGCAGCTCCCGGTAGATGGACTGGTAGAGGTTGTCCACCTTGTCATCGTCCTTGATGACGGCCCGGGCCAGGCTGGCGTCGCTGGTCACGAAGGCATCCACCGCCCGCCGCACCATGCCCTGGGTCTCCGAGGCCAGGCGCTCCAGGTAGTCCCCGTTGAGGATGGGGGGCTGGTCGTTGAGCATCTTGGCGCGGCGGCAGATGTTCCCGCAGTGGTCGCCGATGCGCTCCACCTCGGGGATGATCTTGATGGCCGAGGCGATGAGGCGCAGGTCCGCGGCGATGGGCGCGCGCAGGGCCAGGAGGTCGATGCAGAGCTGATCCAGCCGGAGCTCCAGCTCGTCGAGCTTCTCGTCGAGGACGCTCACCTCGTCCGTGAGGGCGCTGTTCCGCTCCAGCAGGGCGCGGCGGGTGAGGTCGATCATCCGCTCGGCCATGCCGGCCATGGAGAGCAGGCCGTCCTTCAGCCCCTTGAGTTCGGAATCGAAATGTCGGGCCATCAGCCGAACCTCCCCGTGATGTAGTCCTCGGTCATGCGGTTGGTGGGATTGGTGAAGATCTTCTCGGTGAGATCCGTCTCCACCAGCTTGCCCAGCCAGAAGAAGGCCGTGAAGTCGCTCACCCGCGCCGCCTGCTGCATGGAGTGGGTGACGATGACGATGGTGAACTCCTTCTTCAGCTCGAAGATGAGCTCCTCGATGCGGGCCGTGGCGATGGGATCCAGGGCGGAGCAGGGCTCGTCCATGAGGAGCACCTCGGGCCGCACGGCCAGGGCGCGGGCGATGCACAGGCGCTGCTGCTGGCCGCCGGAGAGGCCCAGGGCGGAATCCTTGAGGCGGTCCTTGACCTCCTCCCAGAGGCCCGCGCCCTTGAGGCTGGTCTCCACGGCCTCCTCCAGCGTGAGGCGGTCGCGCACGCCCTGCACCCGCAGGCCGTAGGCCACGTTCTCGAAGATGGACTTGGGGAAGGGATTCGACTTCTGGAACACCATGCCCATGCGCTTGCGCAGCTCGATGACGTCCACCCCCGGGGCGTAGAGGTCCTCCTTGCCCAGGCGGACGGAGCCCTCGATGCGGACGCTGTCCACCAGATCGTTCATGCGGTTCAGGGAGCGGAGCAGGGTGCTCTTGCCGCAGCCGCTGGGGCCGATGAGGCTCATCACGGTGTTCTTGCGGACCTGGAGGTCGATGTCGAAGAGGGCCTGCTTGGGGCCGTACCAGAGGTTGAGCTTCTCCACCTCCAGGGCGGGAGGGGCCACCAGGACCGCGGTGTCCGTGAGGGGGAGGTCCGCGGGCTTGCCCTCCAGCGCCGGGGCGGCGGGCAGGGCCGCTTCGCGTCCCCCGCCGAGGACGACGGGTTCCGGAAGGGGAAGGTGGGTTTCGGGGTCCATGGCCAAGGGCTCCAGCAGGGTCATCAGAAGGTGCTGCCGCCCATGCGGGCCCGGAGCTTGCGCCGGAGCCGGAGGGCGAAGAGGTTGAGGGCCACCACGATGCCCAGCAGGAGCAGGGTGGTCATGAAGACCATGGGCTTGGCGGCCTCGCTGTTGGGGCTCTGGAAGCCCACATCGTAGATGTGGAAGCCCAGGTGCATGAACTTGCGGTCCAGGTGCAGGAAGGGGGCCTGGGCATCCAGGGGGAGGCTGGGGGCCAGCTTCACCACGCCCGTGAGCATCAGGGGCGCCACTTCGCCGGCCCCGCGGGCCATGGCCAGGATGAGGCCCGTGAGGATGCCGGGCATGGCCCCTGGGAGCACCACTTCCCGGATGGTCTGCCACTTGGTGGCGCCCAGGGCGAGGCTGGCCTCCCGGAGGCTGCGGGGCACCGAGGCGATGGCTTCCTCCGTGGCCACGATGACCACGGGCACCGTGAGGAGCGCCAGCGTGAGGCTGGCCCAGAGGATGCCCCCGGTGCCGAAGGTGGGGGTGGGGAGCTTTTCCGGGAAGAAGAGGGCATCCAGGGAACCGCCCAGGGTGTAGACGAAGAAGCCCAGGCCGAACACGCCGAACACGATGGAGGGCACGCCGGCCAGGTTGTTCACCGCCACGCGCACGAGCCGCACGATGAGCCCATCCTTGGCGTACTCCCGGAGGTAGAGGGCCGCCATCACGCCCAGGGGCACCACCATGATGGACATCAGCATCACCATCATCACGGTGCCGAAGATGGCCGGGAAGACGCCGCCTTCCGTGTTGCTCTCCCGGGGATCCTCCCACACGAACTCCCAGAGGCGTGCCAGGTAGGTGCCGAGCTTGGCCGTGAACCCCTGGGTGTTCACCGGGGCCATGCGGATGATCCCGGCGAGGGGGAGCTCCTTCTCCTGGCCGTCGGCGGTCCGCAGGGTGACTTGGAGGCCGTTGGATTGGGTGCGGAAGGCCTCCAGTTCCTGCTGGAGGTGCTGGAACCGGTTCATGAGCTCCGCTTCGGAGGCATCCAGGTGACCGGTGGGAGCGCCCTTGGCCTCCAGGGACCGCCGCTTCAGGCGCAGGTCCTCCAGCTTCTGGTTGAGGGACCCCACCTCATCCTTCTCCATCTTCTGGATCCGGTGATGAAGCCCCTTGGCATCGGAAAGCCTCCGGAGGGCTTCAGGGAACGCAGCAGGCCCTTCGGCCACGACCTGGCCATCCTGGGTCAACCTGGTGAGGAACCCGAAGAACATGCCGTTCTCCAGGCGCTCGACCACCAGGGCCTCGGGGGGGCGGGTCTCGCTCTGGATCTCCGAGGTTGGAATCCAGCGGAAGTCCTGCCCGAGGATGTCGCGGTTGGCGGTGCGGATCTGCACCCGCTCCGGGTCTTCCGCCGTGGCGGCCTCATGGCCCGAGCGCTCCCCGAGCACGGGACCGTTCACGGTCTGCAGCTGCACCAGGGGTTTGGGCCAGTAGAAGCCCAGGCCCTTCAGGGCGATGTAGCCCACCAGGGTGGTGATCATGAGGAGCGCGAAGGCCAGCAGCCCCCCGCTCAACCAGACGAAGGGACTGCCGCGGCGGAGCCAGCTTGAGATCTTCATCAGTAGCTCTCGTACTTCCGGCGCAGGTGCTGGCGCACGAGCTCCGCGATGGTGTTGAGGGTGAAGGTGAGGACGAAGAGGAGCAGGGCGGCCAGGAAGAGCAGGCGGTAGAGGGTGCCGTGGTGCGGCGCCTCGGGGATCTCCACGGCGATGTTGGCGCTGAGGGTGCGCATGCCGTTGAAGGGGCCCCAGTCGAGGATGGGGGTGTTGCCCGTGGCCATGAGCACGATCATGGTCTCGCCGATGGCGCGGCCCACACCCACCATCACGGCGCTGAAGATGCCGGGGGAGGCGGTGGGGAGGACCACGCGCCACGCGGTCTGCCAGGGGCTGGCACCGCAGGCGAGGCTGGCGGAGGTCAGGGCCTTGGGCACACTGGAGAGGGCGTCCTCGCTGATGGTGAAGATGATGGGGATCACCGCGAAGCCCATGGCGAAGCCCACCACCAGGCTGTTGCGCTGGTCGTAGCGGATCTGCCAGGCCTCCTGCAGCCAGGTGCGGTAGTTGCCGCCCATGAAGGCCTTCTCCACCATCGGGGCCACGGCGAAGGTGAGCGCCAGGGCGACGAGGAGGAGGGGGATCATCCACAGGGCCTCCCGACCCTCGCCCCAGATGCGGCGCCAGGAGCCGGGCACCCGGGCCCAGAAGGGCAGGAGGGCCAGGGCCACGAAGAGGGCCGCCAAGGGGTAGATCAGCACATGGACCGCGGCCTGCTCGAAGAGGGGCGCCATCACGAGGCCGGCCAGGAAGCCCAGCACCACGGAAGGCAACGCGGCCATGATCTCGATGGTGGGCTTGATGCGGGACTTCAGACCCGGCGTGGCGAACTGGCTCGTGTACAACGCGCCGAAAATGGCGATGGGCACGGCGAAGAGGAGGGCGTAGAGGGTGCCCTTCAGGGTGCCGAAGAGCAGGGGCAGGAGGCTCAGCTTGGGTTCGAAGTCATCGCCGCCGCCCGTGGACTGCCAGGTATGCTCCGGGGCCTTGTAGCCCTCGTAGTGCACCCGGCCCCAGAGGGTCTTCCAGCTGATCTCGGGGTGGGGCGCATCCAGGAGGAAGGGGCGCAGGGTGGCGCCATCCTGCAGGAGGATGTGGTCGCCCCGGGCGGAGAGGGCCGCCCCGAAGAGGGATTCACCCTGGACCTTCAGGAGCTGCCGCTCCGAGGTGAGGTGGAGCACGGTGGCGCCCTTGGGGCCCCAGGCGAGGAAGCGCTTGTCACGGAGGCCGTGCTGGAAGCCCGTCACGGGGCCCTCCAGGGGGGCGAAGCGGTGGAAGGGCTGGAGGGTCTTCGCGTCCTGATCGTCCCGCACCTGCTGGAAGGCCGTGATGGCACCCCCCTCGCCCCCCACCAGGAGGGAGGAGCCGCCCAGCGCGAAGCCCAGGGCGGTGACAGGCTGGCCGAAGGTCTGCTCGGTGGCCAAGGTGGCATCGCCGATCAGGGCCCAGTCCTGCACCCGACCATCGCGGGTGCCCACGTAGGCGTGCTGGCCATCGGGGGAAAGGATGGCGAGTGAGTCCGCGGGGGCGGGCAGGGGCTTCCAGGCCAGGGGGCCGGCACCCTCGGGGCCGGACTCACCCCAGACCAGGGATCCCTCCAGGCGGGCGAGGGCCTTGAGGGTCTTGCCGCCCGTCAAACCTGCACCCTCGAGGGTGCGAACGTCGAGCAGGCCGGCGGGCACCGCGGCCAGGGGAACAGCCGGGCTCCACTCCACCTCGGGGGTCCACTGGGCGGGATCCTGGGCCCCGGCGGGCTTGGACCACTTGAGCTCCGCGGCGGCCAGGTTCCCTTGGGCATCCACCACGGCGAACTGCCCGCGGGAGTTGGGGGCCGTGACCCGCTGCCAGGGCAGGGCCGGGCCGGAGGCCAGGGGATCCAAGGCGCGGCCATCCTGGGCCAGGTGCACCCGGATGCCCACCTTGGGATCCGGGATCATGAGGGCCTTGGCGGATTCCTCCGCCCAGAGCCCCACCCCGGTGGGCAGGGGCACCGTGGCCTGGGCCGTGGTCCGAGCGGGGAAGAAGAGGGGCAGGGCCTCCTTCGCGATGAAGAAGAGGATGCCGAGCACCGCCACGATGATGAGCATGCCGCCCCCGGTGATGAGGGCGGCCATGAAGCGGTCCATGCGCTTGGCCAGGTTCCGGGTGGCGGTGCTGGTCATCGGGCTCCTGGTGGGATCGCGGGGGGCTTCGGGAAGGATAGCGGCCCTCCGGGGATTCGGGAGGGCCGGGGACGGGATCGACTAGTTCAGCTTCTTCAGCTCGGTGCCGGCGTTGGCACTTCCGGTGGCGGAGGTTAGGGGATAGTAACCATCCTTCACCACGATCTCCTGACCCTCCTTGGAGAGGACGAACTTCAGGAACTCTTTGGTGAGGGGATCCAGGCCCTTCTTGGGGTGCTTGTTCACGTAGACGTAGAGGAAGCGGGCCATGGGGTACTTGCCGTTGAGGGCGTTCTCGTAGGTGGGGGCGAAGGCCTGGTCGTTGTAGCGGCCCTTCATGGAGAGGGGCACCGCCCGCACGCCGCTGGTGATGTAGCCGATGCCGCTGTAGCCGATGGCGAAGCGGTCATTGGTGACACCCTGCACCACGGCGGAGCTGCCGGGCTGCTCCTTCACGGTGTTGCGGAAGTCGCCCTTGTTGAGGGCGTGCTCCTTGAAGTAGCCGTAGGTGCCGCTGGCGCTGTTGCGGCCATAGAGGCTGAAGGGCTTGGCGGCCCACTCGCCCTTGAGGCCGACCTGGCCCCAGGTGGTGGCGTCCTTGCCGCCCCACTTGCGGGTGGAGGAGAAGATGCCGTCGACCTCCTCCATGCTCAGTTCCTTGATGGGGTTGTTCTTGTTCACGTAGACCGCGAGGCAGTCGATGGCCACGGCGATCTTGGTGGGCTTGTAGCCGTACTTCTTCTCGAACTTGTCCATCTCCTCGCCCTTCATCTCCCGGCTCATGGGGCCGAGCTGGGCGGTGCCTTCGATGAGGGCCGGGGGGGCGGTGGCGGAGCCCTTGCCTTCCACCTGGATCTTGACGTTGGGGTACTGCTTGTTGAAGGACTCCACCCAGAAGGCCATGAGGTTGTTCAGGGTGTCGGACCCGATGCTGTTCAGGTTGCCGTTGATGCCGGCGGCCTTCTGGTAGGGCGCGAGCTTGGGATCCACCTTGATGGCCTGGCCGAAGGCGGCGGTGGCCAGGGTGAAGGCGAGGGTGAGGGTGGCGTAGGTCCGCAAAGGATCCTCCTAATGGGATACCTCAGCGTCCGAGGCCCCGGGAACAAGGATGCTCACCTTGTGTGACAACCCTGTGAATTCCCACATCCGGGCCCAATAAAAAGGCCTTGGAATTTGACCTAATCACTGATTCCAGTGGAAAAGGGACCTGGAAAATCCGTGTATTGCTTGCGTGAACCCGCAAAGGCTGGAAAACTGCATTCAGACCCGCCATCCACCTGGCCATGCCTGCGTGATCCGGGCCTTTCTCAAACCTGACCATCCCCCGGTCGCCCGCCCCCTCCTCAGGGACCGCGGCGCAGGCCATCCCCACAGCATCCATTTCCATCGCACCGGCCGAGCCTCGAGGGGCAGGCCCGCGCCCAAGGAGCAACCTTGAGCAGCAAGAAAGTCATGATGATCAATGCCACCGACCCGGAGGAGATCCGGATCGCCACACTGATCGACGGCACCCTCTTCGATTACGACGTGGAGTTCGTCCACAACGAGAAGATCAAGGGGAACATCTACAAGGCCAAGGTGGTCCGCGTGGACCAGAGCCTCCAGGCGGCCTTCATCCATTACGGCGGCACCAAGAACGGGTTCCTGCCCCTGGGCGAGCTGCCCCGCGACATGGTGAGCGGCGATGGCCGCCGCGGCCGCATCCAGGACCTGCTCCACCGGGATCAGGAGATCATGGTGCAGGCGGTGCGCGAGGAGCTGGGCTCCAAGGGCGCCATGATGACGGCGCAGATCAGCCTGGCCGGCCGCTACCTGGTGGTCACCCCCGGCAACCCCGTGAACGGGATCAGCCGCAAGATCGAGGGCACCGAGGAGCGCCGCCACTTCAAGCAGCTCATCGACTCCCTGGAGATCCCCGCCGACATCGGCGTGATCGTGCGCACCGCCTCCCTGGGCGTCACCAAGGAGGACTTCCAGCGCGACCTGGAGTACCTCCTCGACAGCTACAAGGAAGTGCTCCATCGCTACAAGCACCGCTCCGGCGCGGGCCTGGTCTGGCAGGAGGACGATGTGGTCGTCCGCACCCTGCGCGACGCCTTCACCCCCGACGTGGAAGAGGTGAGCATCGACGATCTCGACACCTTCCACACCGCCGAGAGCTTCGTGCGGCGCACCATGCCCCAGTACCTCCCCGTGCTGAAGCACTACACGGGCAAGAAGCCCATCTTCTCCCGGCACCAGACCGAGGAGCAGATCGACCGCGTGTACGCCCGTAAGGTGAACCTGCCCTCCGGCGGCGCCCTGGTGCTGGATCAGACCGAGGCCCTGGTGGCCATCGACGTGAACAGCGGCAAGACCTCCGGCGACAACCAGGAGGACACCGCCTACAAGACCAACCTGGAGGCCGCCGAGGAGGTGGCCCGCCAGCTGCGCCTGCGCGACCTCGCCGGCCTCGTGGCCATCGACTTCATCGACATGCGCAAGGAGAGCCACATCAAGGCGGTGCAGGATCGCCTGGTGGAACACCTCAAGCAGGACAAGGCCCGCATGGAGGTGGGGAAGATCAACCGCTTCGGCGTGCTGGTCATGACCCGCCAGCGCATCCGCCCCAGCCTGCAGCACGTGAACCACGAAGGCTGCCCCACCTGCCAGGGCACGGGCAAGGTGAAGACCATCGAAGCCCTCGTCCTCTCCGTGCTCCGCCGCATCAAGGGCATCGCCGCCCGCGGTGACGTGAAGGAGCTGCGCATCAAGCTCCATCCGGACATCGCCAGCTCCGTGCTGAACGGCAAGCGCCGCGACATCGCCGAGCTCGAGGAGCGCAACGACATCCACGTGCTCATCATCGCGGACTGGTCCACTCCCTACGGGGAGATGGCCGCCGAGATCGAGCGCCACGAGGAGGATCGCGAGAAGCCCGCCGAGAAGCCGGCCAAGGCCCCCCGCGAGCGCCATCGGGATGAGGAGACCGTCGTCCTGGGCGGCGACAGCCCCATCTCCTTCGACAAGGCGCTGGGGGAGGAGAAGCGCGAAGCCAAGCCCAAGGACTTCAAGTACGACCGCCGCGACGCCCAGAAGGCCGCCCTCGATGAGCGCGAGCGCCTCCGGGCCCTGTTCGAGAGCGCCAAGCCCGAGGACGAGGAGCTGGAGGAGGAAGGCGAGGAAGGTGCCGAGGGCTCCGAGGAGGAGGCCAAGGGCGAAGGGGGCAAGCGCAAGCGCCGCCGTCGTCGCCGTCGGGGTGGCGACAAGGATCGCGGCGAAGGTGCCGCGGCGCCTGCAGCCGATGCGGCGCCTTCCGAACCTTCCAAGCCCGCACCCAAGGCCGAGCCCACGCCCCTGCCGGAGCCCCCGAAGCTCACCGGGGACATCCTGGCCTCCCTCGTGACCCCCACGGCGCGCCCCAAGAAGCTCGCCGCGGCCAAGCCCGAAGCCGCTCCGGCCGAGGCTCCCGCCGCCAAGGCCCCGGCCAAGGCGAAGAAGGCCGCGAAGCCCGCCGAGGGTGAGGCCGAAGCCAAGCCCAAGAAGGCTTCGGCGAAGGCCAAGAAGGCCGAAGCCGAGGAGGCGCCCGCCCCCAAGGCCAAGAAGGCCCCGGCCAAGGCCAAGGCCGAGCCCGAAGCCGCCCCCAAGACCAAGAAGGCGCCCGCCAAGAAGGCCAAGGCCTAACCCGCCGTGTCCCTCTCCCTGGCCTGGCTCGCCCCCACCGCCTCCCTCGCCACCCTGGCGGGGGGGATGGCGGTGGTGCGCCTCCTCCAGGGGCGCGCCTCGGTCATGCGCCTCATCTCCGGGGTGGCCGCCGGCTACCTGCTGGCCTTCACCCTGGTGCGCATGATCCCCGAGGCCATGGAGCAGCAGGGCGGCGAGGTGAACGCCTGGTGGATCCTCGGGGGCTACCTCCTGGTCCACGTGCTGGAGCACGGCATCACGCTCCACTTCCACTACGGTGAGGAGACCCACGCCGACGGCGGCTCCCTGGGCGGGATCCTCGCCCTGGTGGGCCTCAGCCTCCACAGCCTCATGGACGGCATGGCCCTGGCCGCCGCCCTGGGAACCCACAGCGGGCTGGGGGGACTCATGTTCATGGGCATCCTCCTCCACCGCGTGCCGGAAGGCGCCACCATCGCTTCGATCTTCCTGGCCCGCGGGTTCGGCGCCCGGGCCGCCATCGGCGCTGCGGGCGTTCTGGCCCTGGCCTCCCTGGTGGGGGCCCTGGGGCTTGGTCTGCTGAACGCGCCCATCGGTCCCGTGCT
Organism: Holophagaceae bacterium; assembly: GCA_044229665.1. Taxonomy (GTDB): domain Bacteria; phylum Acidobacteriota; class Holophagae; order Holophagales; family Holophagaceae; genus JAFDVN01. The sequence continues at coordinate 77,893 of JBGASN010000011.1, read as the reverse complement.
CGGACTCAGCGCCGGGCTGGCCCTCTACGTGGCCAGCTCCGATCTGCTGCCCGAGGTCCAGAAGGAGAGCGGCGTCCGGAGCACCCTGGCCCTCCTGGCCGGTCTGGCCCTCTTCCTGGTGAGCGCCCGGTTGGCGCCCCACCAGCACTGAGCATGGCCCGTCCCAGCTCCCTGGCGCTCACCCTGGCGGGCTTGCCGGCGCTCGCCCAGGGCCTGCCCTCGGTGCCCGTGCCTCCCCCCCTGGAGGCTCCTGAGCCGGCCCTCCTGCTTCCGACCCGCCCCTGGGATCTCGAGGAGGGGCCGGAATCCCTGCTGCCCTTCGCCTATCGGGCCGAGCGGGTGTCGGCGGAGGGGGATGTCTGGACCTTTGAGGTCGGGAAGATCGAGTCCTCGGGCCTCATGCTGCTGGCGGACCGGATCACTTATGATCGGGCCCGGAAGGTGCTGCGGGCGCAGGGGAACATCCGCCTCGAGGCCCCTGACCTCCGCCTGCATTGCGGCTACCTCGAGATGGATTGGAAAGACCGCAATGGGGAGGCCCGGGACCTCCGGATGGAGCTGCCACCGAGCTGGACCCTTCGCGCGGACAAGGTGGCCTTCAAGGGGCTGAGGGTCTGGCGTTTCGATGCCGTGGAGCTGAGCCCCTGTGCCGAGGAGAAGCCCGGCTGGGTGGCGCGCCTCTCCGCCATGGAGGTGGATCTCGACCATTTCGCGACCTTCCGGAACCTGCGCGTCCTCGTCCATGGCGTGCCCACCCACATCTACCTTCCCTGGGGGTTCTATCCTGCCCAGGCGGCCCGCAGCAGCGGCCTGCTGCCGCCCGAGCTCCGCTTCGGGGGTGCCCTGGGCCCCGGGCTGGGGCTGAACTGGTACCAGACCCTTGGACCCAAGGCCGATGCCACCCTCAGCCCCATCTGGTTCAGCCGGGAGGGACTGCTGAGTGGGGGAGAGCTGCGTTGGCGACCGGACCCCACCCACAGCGGCAGCATTGCGGGCCAGACCCTGCACCAGAAGACCCTCGACGAACGCCGCTACCGGTACCAGCTGAAGGAGGTCTGGCAGCGGGAGGATGGCTGGTGGTTCACCGCGGACGTGAACCAGACCTCGGACAGCCTGGTGGATGTGGATTTCGGAAAGGGAGTCGGGGGACTCGGTACGCCCGTCTACGACTCATCCGTCTACCTGGGCAAGGCCTTCACCTGGGGGAGTTTCAGCCTGAACCTCGGGGAGAACCGCTCCTTCTTCGCCAGCAACAAGGCGGACGATCCGTTCTACAGCCCTGGGTTCCCGGCTTCCCTCAAGCGGCAGACCCTTCCCACGGTCCAGATGCGTCTGTACCCCAGGTCCCTCGGGGGGTTCTACCTCGATGGCGGCGTGAGCACGGGGAGGTTCATCTACCGGATCGATGGCACGGATACCGTGCCCGGGGTCTCCTATCCCTGGCTGCGCAGCGACGCGCACCTCCGGTTCTACGGTCGGGTGGCCCAGCTGGGTCCATTCCGGGTGGATGCCGAGGCGCTGGGGCGGGCCACGGATTACGGGGCGACCTTGGAGAGCGCGGTGTTCGATCCCACGACGGGGGGGGTGCTGGATCCTGGGTCCAGCACCGCCTTCGATCCCTTCCGGGTCACGGGGGAGGGGACCCGGCGCCTCCTGGCCAGCGGCCACATCCGGTTCTCCGGCCCCCAGCTGGGTCGGGTCTTTGAGAATTTCAGCCTCTTCGGGTACAAGGGCGAGCTCAAGCACATCGTGGAGCCCTTCTGGGGGTACACGGCCACGGGCCCCTTCGGGAACGCAGCTCGCGTGCCCCGATTCGACGCCTTGGACGCCCGACCGGGCGCCAACGACAGCGCCAGCGGTGAGCAGAGCATCGAGATCGGCCTGAAGCAACACTTCTTCGGCCGTTCCAACCGGCTGGAGTCCTTTGCGGACCTCGTCCGCTGGAAGATCAGCACCCGTTACTATGTGAAGCCGGTGTTGCTGGCCGATGGACGGGTCAAGCAGGGGTGGGCCAGCCTCGACAGTGATGTGGATGCGGAACCCAACGAGAAGCTCCGCCTCTCGTTCCACCGGAGCTCCGATCTGGCGGAAGGCGGCGCGGACCAGAGCCTTTCGGCGGACGTGGCCACCGGGCGGGACAGCCGCCTCAGCTTGAGCCTCTTCTCCACCAGCCTGAACCGGTTCCTGGTGCGTCAGCAGGGCATCCAGGTGGGGGGCCTCCAGCGCTTCTGGGATGATCGGGTGCGCTTCGAGTTTTCGGCCAGCTATGACTGGCGCAACAAGTACTTCACCTCATCCCAGGTGGGGATCGCCTACGTGGAGCCCTGTGTGGCCTACACCTTGCGGTTCACCCACACCCAGCTGGCGGGGATCGCCATGACCGGACGTCGGCAGGATCGGCTGGAACTGGTGGTGAACCTCCGGAACCTCGGCGAACTCGTGAAGTTCTAAGGGCACTCCTCGGCCAGCGCCACCTGGTTGCGACCGGATTGCTTGGCCACGTAGAGGGCGCGGTCCACCCGATCCACCATGGCCCGGGCGGCATCGGACCCCGCATGGCCCACCCCCAGGCTGATGGAGGCCAGGATCGTCCGCCCACCGGTCACTTCAAGGGGCTCCTCATCCACCTTCCGGCGCAGCTTCTCGGCCACCTCCGCTCCCGCCCGTGGCGAAGTCTCCGGAAGGATGATGGCGAATTCCTCGCCCCCGATGCGGAAGGCGAGGTCGGATCGGCGCAGGGCACTGCGGACCCGGCCCGCGATGCCCTTCAGGACTTCATCCCCCACGGTGTGGCCGAAGCGGTCGTTCACCAGCTTGAAGTGATCCACATCGAGGAGGACGAGCACGAAGGGGCGGCGGTGCCGGGCCCACTGGTTCAGGTGGTGTTCGAGGTTCTGGTCGAAGGCCCGCCGGTTCAGCAGCTCGGTCAGGGGGTCCGTGAGCACCTCGGTGCGCAGGGCCTCGGCCTCGATCTCCAGCATCGTGCGCTGCTCCCGGAGGCCCTGGACCAATCCCTCGTATTCCCCACGCAGCCGGCGGGCCCGGGCCCACTCCAACGCCCGCCGGCAGGCGTGGAGCAGTCGGGGGCCCGTGATGGGCAGGGTGAGCCAGTCGTGGATGCCGGAGAGGAGCAGGCGGCGCTGGTGGGCCTCGTCGGGAACCCGACCGAGGACCAGGACCGGGGGCAGGGGGCCCAGGGCCTTGAGCCGCTCCATCCAGGTGATGGCCTTCTCCCCCGTGGCATCGGTTCCAAGCAGGAGCAGGGAGGGGCGCAGGGCCTGGAGCTGCTCCGGGGCTGAATGGGCGGTGGCCATGTGGAGGGTCAGGTGGAAGTGCTGGAGCTGCCCATGGATCATCCGCTGCATGGCCGGGCTGAGGCCGATGCCGAGGATCTTCACCTCATGCCCGGACTCGCAATCCAGGGGGGCGTCCACGGCCGTGCTGAGGGTGTCCAGCAGCTCCTGGATGGTGGCGGTGCTGGGGACCCAGCCATCGGCGCCGCAGTCCCGGAGGGCCAGGGCGTCGGGCTCCCCTTCGGAGATCAGGAGGATGGGCAGGTTCCGGAACAGGTCCCGGACCTCTCCGCGCAGCAGGTGGCAGAAGCGGTAGCCATCCAGGGGATCCCCCACCGCGTCCACGAGGATGAGCTGGGCCTGGTTCCAGGCTTCCTCGGCCAGGGCATGGAGGGTGTCCGGCACGTGGAGGATCCGATGCCCCTTCCCCTCGAAGGCCATGCGCAGCCGTTCGACCAGATCGGCATGGCGCGTCGCGACGAGGAGGTTCATGGCACCTGGGGGGGAAAGGGCCAGGGTATCAGAGAAGGGCTATGAAAAAGTACCTAACCCCGGGGCGTCCAGATACCTCCGGGCGATGCGCCGGTGCAGGCCACAGGTCAGTTCATAGGGGATGGTGCCCAGGGCGAGGGCCAGACGCTCCACGGAGTGGGGGGCCTCGGGCTCGGGGCTGAAGAGGGTCATGGGATCCCCGGGGCGCACCGCGACCTCCCGGGGCAGGGCCACGGTGAGGTAGTCCATGGAGACCCGCCCCACCACGGGAAAGGTGCGGCTTCCGAAGCCCACCACGGCCCGGTTGCCGAGGTCCCGGCGGTAGCCATCGGCGTACCCGCAGGCCAGGGTCGCGATCTGCAGGGGGTGCGGGGCCACGAAGGTGCGACCGTAGCCCACGGTGGTGCCGGCCGGAACCTCCTTGACCCGGACGACCTCCGCCACGAGTCCCAGGGCCGGCTCCAGGCCCAGGGCCCGGCCCTCCGGGATGCAGGTCAGTCCGTAGAGCGCCAGGCCCGGGCGCACTTGGGTGTCGGTCCCCAGGAGGCCCCGCAGGAGGGCATCGCTGTTCCCGTGGTGCCGCTCGCGGGGGTGGAGGCCCCCCTCCGCCAGGTGGGCCAGGCAGGCCTCGAAGGTCGCGCGCTGGCGATCCGCGAAGCCCCGGTCCGGGTCGTCCGCCGTGGCGTAGTGCCCCATGGCGCCCGTGATCCACGGCCCCAGGTGGTGCAGGGTGGGTCGAAGATCCGCCAGCTCGCCCGGCAGGATCCCGAAGCGCCCCATGCCCGTGTCCAGCTTGAGGTGGAGGTTCACCGGATGCCGGGGCAGGAGCTGCGCGTAGGCCTCCAGGTGTTCCGGACCCACCAGGGCCACGGTGAGGCCCAGGGCCGAGGCGCGGGGCAGGGCCTCAGGTCGCAGGCCGCCCAGCACCAGGATCGCTGTGGAAACCCCGCCTTCGCGCAGCTCCAGGGCCTCCTCCAGGTTGGAGACGGCGAACCCGTGGACCTGCCCCGCCAGGGCCCGGGCCACGGGCAGGGCCCCGTGGCCGTAGGCGTTGGCCTTCAGCACCGCCCAGAGGTCCCGGCCGGAGGCCGACAGCAGCCGTGTGGCGTTCCGCTGGATGCGGCCCAGGTCCACCTCCGCACGCAGCGCGCGCCCCTCCGGGGCGGGCCGAAGGGGCGCGAGGACCTGATCCGGAACCATGGACCGAGCTTACTCGGCCAGGCCCTTGCTGACGAGCCAGCGCTCGGCGTCGATGGCGGCCATGCAGCCGGAGCCGGCGGCCGTGATCGCCTGCCGGTAGGTGTGGTCCTGCACATCGCCGGCGGCGAAGACCCCTTCGATGGGGGTCTGGGTGGATCCCTTCTCCACCACCAGGTAGCCGTTCTCATCCGTGGGCAGCTGGCCCGCGAAGAGCCCGGTATTGGGCTGGTGGCCGATGGCCACGAAGAGGCCCTGCACGGGCATCTCGGAAGCGGAGCCATCCACCGTGTTCTTGAGCTTGAGGCCGTGGATCTTCTCCACCTTCTCGCCCATGGGGGTCTCGGTCACGGTGGTGAGGATGTCCTCCACCACCTGGTTGTAGTGGATCTGGATCTTCTCGTTCTTCATGGCGCGCTCCTGCATGGGCTTGGAGGCGCGGAACTGGTCGCGGCGGTGGATGAGGTTGACCTTGGCGGCGAACTTGGTGAGGTAGGTGGCCTCTTCCAGGGCCGTGTCACCGCCCCCCACCACGGCGATCTCCTTGCCGCGGAAGAAGAAGCCATCGCAGGTGGCGCAGGCGCTCACGCCGCCGCCGGCCCGGGAGAGCTGCTCGTCCTTCTGGATGCCCATCCACTTGGCGGAGGCGCCGGTGGCGATGATCACGGCATCCGCGGTGTACTCGCCCTTGTCCGTGGTGATCTGGAAGGGGCGCACCTGGAGGTTCGCCTTCAGCACGGTCTCGCTCTTGATGGTGGTGCCGAAGCGCAGCACCTGCTCGCGCATTTCCTCCATGAGCTGGGGACCCATGACCCCATGCCGGAAGCCCGGGAAGTTCTCCACCTCGGTGGTGATGGTCAGCTGGCCGCCGGGCTGGGCGCCTTCGAACACGAGGGGGGCGAGGTTCGCGCGGCTCGTGTAGAGGGCGGCGGTGTAACCGGCGGGACCGGTGCCAACGATGATGACCTTGTGGTGGGACATGGAAACTCCAGTGGAAACGTCAAAGACCCTGAACCTTCGATGGTATCAAGCCCAACCGCGTGACCGAAGCAGGGCTTCCGCGGCGTCCACATCTCCGGGCACGTCCACTCCCAGGCTGAGGTGGGGGGTCTTCGCCACCCCGATGGGGATGCCGGCCGCCAGGGCCCGGAGCTGCTCCAGCATCTCCGTGAGCTCCAGGGGGTGGGGGGGCAGGGCGGTGAAGGCCCGGAGGGTGTCGGGTCGGTAGGCGTAGAGGCCCAGGTGCCGCTGGAAGAGGGCCAGCTGCTCGGGAGCCATCCAGGGACGGAAGTCCGGCTCGAAGACCTTGCCGTTGCGGATGTAGGGGATGGGGCTGCGGCTGAAGTAGAGGGCCCGGAGCCGGTCGTCCACCACCACCTTCACGGCGTTGGGGTTGAAGAGCTCGTCGGCATGGGCGAAGGGGCAGGCGGCGGTGCCCATGGGGAGGTCGGGGTTGTCCCGCATGAGGGCCACCACGCTGGCCACCGTATCCGGGTGCATGGCGGGCTCATCGCCCTGGATGTTGAGGACGCATTCGAAGCGCTCCCCCTGGGCTTCCAGGGCGGTCAGGGCCGCGGCGGTGCGGTCGGTGCCGGAGGGCAGGGCGCTGTCCGTCATCACGGCCTCGCCCCCGAAGCCCCGGACCTCGGCGGCGATGCGGTCGTCGTCCGTGGCCACCACCACCCGGTCCACCCCTTCGGCCCGCTGGGCGGCTTCGTACACCCACCGGATCATGGGCTTGCCCGCGATGGGGGCGAGGGGCTTCCCGGGGAAGCGGGTGGCGGCGAAGCGGGAGGGGAGGACGGCCAGGGTGCGCATCCCTCCAGCCTAGCCGAAGGGGGTAGGCCCCTCATGGCCAGGACTTGCGTCCGGCCGGCTCCGGCCGATGGGAGGGGGTGGAGGCTCCTTGACGGAACACCTCGATGAAGTCTGGGCGGAGTGGGAGGACCTGTTCTCCCAGGCCCGGGTGCATCTGGAGGCCATGAAGGCCAGCAAGGCCCCCCACCAGGTCCAGCAGGCGGTGAACGGCCTGTTCCGGGCCACCCACACCCTCAAGGGCATGGCCGGGATGATGGGCTACTCGGCCTTCGCCCGCGGCGCCCACCGCATGGAGGACCTCTTCGACCTGATCCGCCGGGGGAAGCTGCGCTCCACCGACAGTCTCACGGAGACCCTGGAAGGCGGCATGTCCGCCCTGGAAGCCGGATTCAGCGACCTCCGGAAGGGTCGCCCCGAACCCGACGACTACCTCCTGAAGTACCGCAAGTCCCTGGGGGAGTTGGAGGCTCTGGGGAAGCTGGGCTCGGAAGGGACCGTGGATCTCAGCCACCTCCTGGACCTCCCGGAGGCCCAGCGGAAGGGGCTGGCCGAGGAGGAGCGGGCCCGGGTGACCGTGGCCCTCCAGGATGGGATCCCGATCCACGGCCTGGAACTGGGGCTGGGCTTCGATGTGTTCGACGATGTCCTCCGGTCCGTGACCCAGACCCTCGGCCAGCAGGGCGAGATCATCTCCACCCTGCCGGTGGACGTGCCGGACAACCCGGAATTGCTGGGTTTCCTGATCCTGTTCGCCTCCCCTTCCCTGGATGTGGCGGGCCTCGCGCTGCCGGAGGGGTGCCTGCGCGGCCTGCGCCTCCTGGGCGATCCCTCCCGGGTTCCCCAGGCCCTGCAGGCCCCCGCGCCCGCCCCGGTGGAACCGGCGGCGGCACCGGCCATCCCGGTTCCCGAGGAGGCCCCGGCCCCCGTGGCGGAGGTGGAGATCCTGCGCCTCCCGGCGACCACCCTCGTGGCCCTCGAATCGGAGCTGGAGGAGGTCATCCAGATCCGGGATGAGCTCTCCCGGTGGGCCCGCACGGCGGCCCCGGAAGTGGCCGGGCCCCTCCTCTCGGCCATGGAGACCCGCATGTTGGGGCTCCAACGCACCCTCATGCAGATGCGCATGGTGAAGGTGGACTCCTTCTTCCAGCGCCTGGAGCCCCTGCTCAAGGCCCTCTCCCGGGAGCTGGGCAAGCCGGTGAAGCTGGTGTTCAACGGGGGCGACCTGGAGCTGGAACGCGCCCTGGTGGGGAAGCTCATCGAACCCTTCGTCCACCTGATCCGCAACGCCTTCGACCACGGCCTGGAGGCCCCGGAGGAGCGGAAGGCCCAGGGGAAATCGGAGACCGGCAACATCCGGATCAGCGCCACCCAGAAGGGTCGCGTGCTGCGGTTCGACATCCGCGACGATGGCCGGGGCTTCGACCTCGAGCGCATCGAAGCCAAGGCCCGGCGCCTGGGCCTCATCCGCGGGGAGACCCCGGCCACCCCGGACCAGCTGCACCGCATGGTGTTCGAGCCGGGCTTCACCACCCGGGAGGAGGCCGGCGCCATCAGCGGTCGGGGCGTGGGGATGGATGCGGTCCGGGAGGAGATCGAGCGGCTGGGGGGCGAGGTCCACCTCAGCAGCGAGTGGAAGCGCGGCAGCCTCATCCGCCTCAGCTTCCCCATGTCCAAGGCCATCGTGGCCTGCCTCAAGGTCCGGGCCGGCGGGATCCTCTACGGAATTCCGCTGTCCGGCGTGGTGCGCGTGCAGACCATGCCCCGGGCCTACCGGGGTGGGGAGCGGATCCAGATCCTGGGTCGGGAGCTCACCTTCGAATCCCTCCAGTCCTGCATGGGGCGCCCGGATCCGCCCGAAGGGCAGCGCACCATCGTGGTGGTGGCGGTGCACGCTTCCGCCGCCCTCACCGGGGTGGAGCTGGCCCTGGGCGTGGATTCCATCCTGGACCGGGGCGAAGTCCTGCTGCGGGGCCTCCCGGAACACTCCCAACCCCAGGGCATCCTCGGGGTGAGCTTCACGGAACATGGGGCCCTCTGGGGCCTGGATCCCGAAGGCATCGTGGGATTGGGCATGGAGAGCCTGGTGAAGCGGGTGGCCCATGCGTGAGGGGGGGCTGGTGCTGCGGGCCGACGTGGGGGGGCGGGAGCTGCTCATCCCCGCCAGCGACCTGCAGGAGGTGATGCCCCTGGAGGATGCGGAGCCCTTCCCCGCCCACCTGCCGGGCCTCGTGGGGGTCGTTCCCTTCCATGGGGAACCTTTGCCCCTGCTGGACTGGGACGTTTTCCAGACCGCCTCCGCCGGGGCGGGCCTCATCGCCGTGCTCAAGCGGCGCCTGGGGATCCCCATCCACCGGATCCTGGAGGTGCGGGAAACGGATGGGGCCACGGTGGTGGGCCTCAAGCGGGGGGATCCCTGGAACCCCCTCCTCGGCCATAGGCTGCGCTTATCGGGCCATAGCCAGGCCGTCCTGGATGTGGAAAAGCTGCTGGCCCTCCTGCACAATCGAAGTTTGCGCCGCTGACGCGGCGGAGCTTCAACTGGAGGTCGATTTGACCCGTCGTCTGGCCATTCCCGTCGGTATCACCGCCACCGGACAGTTCTATCCGGAGCGCGTCGTGACCAACGACGACCTCTCCAAGACCATGGAAACCAACGACGAGTGGATCCGAACCCGCACCGGCATTTCGGAGCGGCGCTGGGCGGAGCCCGGCACGGGCGCTTCCGAACTGGCCATCCCGGCCCTGAAGATGGCCCTGGAGCGCCGCGGCCTGAGCCCGGATGAGCTGGATGCCATCCTGGTGGCCACGGTCACCCCCGACCACCTGTTCCCCGCCACCGCCTGCCTGGTGCAGCACGGCATCGGGGCCACCAACGCCTATGGGTTCGACATCAGCGCGGCCTGCTCCGGCTTCCTCTACGCCCTCACCACCGGGGCCTCGCTGGTGGCCAGCGGCACCCACAAGAAGGTGGCCGTGGTGGGCGTGGACGTGATGAGCTCCATCCTCAACAAGGAGGACCGCACCACCACCGTGCTCTTCGGGGATGGCGCCGGCGCGGTGATCCTGGAGCAGGTGGAGGAGGGCCTCGGCATCATCGACTTCGAACACCGGGTGGATGGGGGCGGCGGCTGCTTCCTGTACATGCCGGCCGGCGGCTCCAAGAAGCCGCCCACGGCGGAGACCATCGCCAACCAGGAACACTACGTGGTGCAGCACGGCAAGGACGTGTTCAAGAATGCCGTGCCCCGCATGGCCGAATACGCCCGCCTCATGCTGGATCGCAACCAGGTGGATCCCGCCGACCTGAAGCTCTTCGTGCCCCATCAGGCCAACACCCGGATCATGGATGCCGCGGCCAAGCGCCTGGAGCTCCCCGAGGACCGGATGATGGTGAACATCGACCGCTTCGCCAACACCACCGCGGCCACCATCCCCACCGCGCTGCACCAGGCCTACGAGCAGGGGCGGATGGCCAAGGGCGATCACGTGATCCTCGCCGCCTTCGGAGCCGGCTTCACATGGGGGGGCGCCCTCCTCCGCTGGGTCTACTGATCGGCGGACGGGGTGCGGATCATCGCGGGATCCCTCAAAGGGCGGAAGCTTGCAGCCCCGCCGGGGGATGACCTGAGGGTCCGCCCGACCTCGGACCGGGCCCGGGAGGCGCTGTTCAGCATCCTCCAGCGCTGGCCCCAGGGCCCCTTCCTGGACCTCTGCGCCGGCACCGGCGCGGTGGGCCTGGAGGCCCATTCCCGGGGCTACGCCCCGGTTACCTGCGTGGAGGCGGGAGAACCCGGCTGGAGCGCCCTCCAGGCCAACCTCCGGGGGACCCCCGTGGTGGCCCTGAGGCAGGATGTCTCCCGCCTGGCCGAAGCGGCCTTCCCCCCCCAGGCGGTGGTCTTCCTGGATCCCCCCTATGCCCAGGCCGCGGACCTCTGGAAGGCCCTGGCCGGGCGTCTCCGGTCCTGGGTCCGGCCGGATGGCCTGGTGGTGGTGGAAACGGACCGGGTCACGGCACTGGAATTACAGCCGGGTTTCGAACTGGCCGAAACGCGCCTGTATGGCGCAGCCTGCTTCCACCTCCTCCATCCCCGCTGAGGGCCTGCCCGCCGTGGTCGTCCCCATGGGGGGGCGGCTCCGCAAGGGGGTGACGATCGTCTGGTTGGTGGTGGGCGCGGTGGGGCTGACCCTCTTCCTGTTGGCGGCCCTCCCCGGGATGTCCTTCTCGGTCGGGTTGCTTGGCTCCTACATCTCGGGAATCGGGCTGCAGATCCTGGTGGCCCGGAGGCACGTCGGCCGCCTCCTGAAGCTGCTCACGGAACGGACCCAGCTGGGCCCCGAAGTGTTCTCGCCCCTCACCCGGTTCCCCCAGACCAGCGCCCTCCTCTCCGCCTTCGTGGGGATCAGCCTGTCGGTGCTGGCCTACCTGGGGCTGCGCATCGGCCTGGGGCAGGGCGCCTGGAACAGCCTGATCGTGCTGGTGTTGCTGGCGACGATGGTGGGGATGGGGTCCATCACCCAGTACTTCCTCATCAAATTGAACATGGTTCCCCTCCATGCGCTGCTGGCCACCTTGCCCCAGTTCCGGGACCACCAGGGCAGGCTCCGCATCAGCCTGCGAACCAAGGTGGGGATCGGGGTGTTGGCGAACATGGCCGGGACCTTGATCGTGGCCGTGCTCTTCTCGGGGCTCACGCTCCAATCCAGCCTCCGCCAGAGCGTGGAAGGCTATGTGAAGAACGAGTCCAAGAACTTCGTGGAGGCCACCTCCCTCATCCGGGACATGCGGGTGAGCCCGGAGGATCAGGAGGCCTTCATCCGCACCCTGAAACCCGCGGCGGGGGGGTCGGTCTACCTCGTCCTGCCACCTTCCGAGGGCAAGAAGGTGCTCGGCAATCAGCCCTCAACCACGGGCCGGGGGGACATCCTCGTGCGCACCACCCTTCCCGACGGGTCCGAGTTGGTGGCTCATGTACCTGAGGCGGACTACGCCGGGGCCGTGTGGCGCTCCCTCAGTCCAAACCTCCTGATCATGGCCATCGGCATCACCTTTTTCATCTGGCTCATGCTGGTGATCCTCCGGGACATCCAGAACCCCTTGCGGCTGCTCACCTTCAACTCCGACCGCGTGGGCGAGGGCCGCATCGACCGCATCCGCCCCATCTATTGCGACGACGAAGTGGAGGATCTCTCGGCCGGATTCGATCGCATGGTGCAGAGCCTCCAGAGCATGGTTGTCTCCATCCGGGGCGCCAGTCGCGACCTGGGCCACGCCGCCAGCGCCATCCAGGGCTCCGCGCTGGGGGTTCGTCGGGCCACCCAGGGGCAGCGGGAACTGATCGAGGGATTCAATACGGGCGTGCAGGAGCTCAGTGAAACATCCGTGAGCATCAGTGCCTCTTCGATGGAGCTGAGCCTCAGCGCCGAGAGCACCAACGCCACCATCATCGAGATGGCGGCCAGCATCCAGCAGATCAACAAGAGCATGGACAGCCTCATGCTGGTGGTGGACGGCATCACCAGCGCCATCCGGGATTTCGACACCGCCATCAAGAGCGTGGGCAAGAACACGGACCAGCTGGTTGCCCAGGCGGAGCACACCCGGGAGTTCGCGGAGAGCCTGGAGCAGAGCACCTCGGCCATCGACGACAGCGTGAAGATCGCCCGCCGGTACGCCAAGAAGGTGCTGGAGAACGCCGCCCGCGGCATGGAACTGGCGGGCCGGAACCAGGAGAAGATGCGCATCATCGAAGGAGTCGTGCAGGACTTCCAGGGCACCACCAAGAACCTGCTCCTCATGGGCTCCGAGATGGCCAAGATCGTGGACACCATCGAGGGGCTCACCCAGCAGACCAACATGCTGGCCTTGAACGCGGCCATCGTGGCCTCCCAGGGTGAAGAGAACCAGAACAAGGGGTTCTCGGTGGTGGCCGACGAGATCAAGCAGCTCTCCGAGCGGACCTCCGGGAGCACCCGGGAAGTCCAGAAGATCATCGAGTCCCTCCAGGACACCATCCGGTCCGCCTACGAGCAGGTGGAGCGGGGCCTGGACGCGGTGCAGCAGGGGGCGGACTCCGTGGCCCAGAGCGAAGGCACCCTCCAGGCCATCCTCGAGAGCGTGAGCGAGAACGACAGCGTGGTGGAGCTCATCCTCACGGAGACCCGGCAACAGGCCAGCCATGCCAGCCTCATCCACGAAGCGAACCGGAACATCCACGGGCAGGCCGAGACCATCCGCCAGGTCATGGAGGAACAGCAGGCCACGAGCAACTACATCCTCTCCCTCGCCATGAACGTCCGGGAAGCCACGAGCGTGGTGCGGGATTCCACCCAGGAACAGAGCGTGGGCAGCGATGAGATCGCCCGGGCCATGGAGCGGGTGCGGGCCCTGGCCGCCAGCCTCCATGAGATCCTGGCCCACCACGAGGATCACATCCTCAGCCTCCGAGGCACCATGGATCGGATCCTCCAGATGGCCCACCAGGGGGACGAGGCCGTGGCCGCCAGTGCGGAATTCGTGGACCGGCTGAACGTCCAGGTGAACCTCCTGAACCGGGAAGTCAACCGGTTCAAACTCTAGGCTCCCGGACCCGGCGTCCCGGTAGACTGTCCCCATGTTCCGGGCCTCCATCAAAACGAAGCTGACGCTGGTCATCAGCCTGCTCGTGCTGGGGTTCATCGTCTTCAACGTGGTGATCTACCCCACCTGGACCCGGGAACTCGTGCTGGATCAGGCCAAGCTCAGCGCCCGGCAGGTGGCGGAGACGGCCAGCTACGCCTTGGGGCCCAACCTCAGCCATGGGCGTACCCGGGAGGTGGCCAAGATCCTCCAGGGGGTCCAGCAGAAGGTGCCCGCCTTCCAGTTCAGCGCGGTCTACGACTCCGATGGCCGCACCCTCGACAGCACCCCCAACGTTCCGGGCTGGCTGGCCAAGGAACGTCCCAAGGGATCCCTCACCGTGGCGCAGGTCATGACCCGGGGGGACCTCCTGGTGGTCACAGCCCCCATCTTCTACGACGACCCCCAGACCTCGAAGGTGGGCCTGCTCGCGATGGGGTTCAGCACCGAGGACACCGAGGCATCCATCTCCCGGAACATCCGGGCCAGCCTGGCCGTGGGGGCCGTGGTGCTGGTGCTGGGGGTCGGGGTGGCGGTCTTCCTCTCGAACCGATACCTCCGGCCCGTGCTCCAGCTCACGGAAGCCGCCCAGGCCGTGGCCAGCGGCAACCTGGACAGCCCGCCCGTGGAGGTGCGGACCCGGGATGAGCTGGAAGACCTCTCCAAAGCCTTCCAGCTGATGACGGATCGCCTCAAGGTGAGCCGCGATGAGATCGAGCGACAGAACCGCCTGCTGGAGTACCGCGTGCAGGAGCGCACCCGGCAGCTCATGGAGACCATCTGGGAGCTGGAGGAGATCCGGGCCAACCTGGAGCAGCTCGTCCAGGAGCGCACCCGCGGCCTGGAGCAGAGCCGCGCCGAGATCAAGGCCTGGGCGGAGACCCTGGAGGAGAAGGTCGAGGAGAAGACCCAGGAGCTCCAGACCCTCAACCAGAACCTGCTCACCAGCTACCAGAAGCTTCAGGAAGTGGATCGGCTCAAGGACGAGTTCCGGGCCAACATGAGCCACGAGCTGCGGACACCCCTGAACTCCATCATCGGGTTCTCCGGCATGCTCCTCCAGGACGACCGCCTGGGCCAGGAGCTGCGGGATGACATCCAGATCATCTACCAGAACGGCCGCACGCTCCTGGGGCTCATCGACCAGATCCTGGACCTCTCCAAGATCGAGGCCGGGAAGATGGAGATGGAGCTCCAGGAGACGGACCCCATCCAGATCCTCGATGAGGTGCGGGCCATGGCCCAGGGCCTCGTGAAGGAGCGCCCCATCCGGCTCCAGTACCAGCGCCCCGAAGGCCCCTACCGGGTCCTGGGTGATCCCGAGCGCCTGCGGCAGGTGTTCAACAACCTCGTCGGCAATGCCGTCAAGTTCACGGAGGCCGGGGAGGTTCGGATCGTGGCGGAGACCGAGGGGCTCACCTTGCGCGTGCACATCCAGGACACCGGTATCGGCATGACCGACGAGGAGATGGCCCGCCTCTTCCGCCCCTTCCAGCAGGTGGACGGGAGCATCACCCGGCGCTTCGGCGGCACGGGCCTCGGCCTGGCCATCTCCCAGCGGATCATGGGGTACATGCACGGGCACATCAGCGTTCGCAGCGAGAAGGGCAGGGGGAGCACCTTCACGGTGGAGATGCCCCTCCTCCATGAGGTGGGAGCATGAGCACGGAATCCCTGGGCCGCATCCTCTGCATCGAGGACAACCCCATGAACTGGCGACTGGTGCAGCGCCTCCTGGGGCAGGCCGGGTTTGAGATGCACTGGGCCGAGGAGGGGATGAAGGGCTTCGAGATGGCCATGGAGCTCAAGCCGGACCTGGTGCTCCTGGACATCAACCTTCCGGGCCTCTCCGGCTTCGAAGTGGCCACCAAGCTGCGTCAGCAGCGGGACCTCGACCCCACCCTCATCGTCGCCCTCACCGCCAAGACCATGCGCAGCGACCGGGAGACGGCCCTCGTCACCGGCTGTGATGGCTTCATCTCCAAGCCCATCGACCCCTTCCACTTCGTGGACCAGGTGAAGGGCTACCTGGCGGGCCGGCGGGATCGCATCGAGCAGGGCCGTGAGGGGGCCGCACTCCGGCAGTTCTCCCAGCAGGTGGTGGAGCACCTGGAAGCCCAGCTCAAGGAGGCTCAGGAAGGAAATCGTCGACTGACCGAGGCCCAGCGGGAGCTGGAGGCGCGGAACCGGAACCTCAACAGCCTCTTCAACCTCAGCCAGGCCATGGTGGGTGAGCACGAGACGGATCGGATCTTCGAACGGGTCCTTGAACAGGCCCAACGGGAACTGGGGCTCATGCAGGTGGCGGCCTATCGCATGCACGACAGTGGCGGTTACCTGGAGGGGAGGTCCTATCAGGGGGGGGAGCTGCGCCCCCTCCCGGTCCTCTCCATGGACCACCCGGTGGTGACCCGCCTCCAGGGACTGACCCCGGACCAGGCCCTCACCGATGCCAACCTCACCCACAGCCCCCTCTGGGACCCGGGCCTGGAACTGGGCTGGTGGATCCACCGTTCCAATGCGCTCCTGCTCCCCCTGGCGAGCCGCGCCGGCGTTCCGGGGCTTTGGGGGTTCCTGGCGGCGGGCCGGGAAACAGGGCCTTTCCTCCCCCATGAGCTGGAACTGCTCGGCCTGTTCGGGGGCATCCTCCAGGTCAGCGCCTCCAACGCGACCCTGATCTCCACCCTCAACCAGGCCCACCAGGCCCTGGCCGAGAGCTATGAGCGGGTCGAAGCTTCCCTGGCCGAGCTTCAGAAGGCCCAGCACGCCGCCGGGCAGCGCAGCCGGAGCCTCGCCGTGGGGGACCTCCTCAACGCCCTCGCCCCCCGGATGCTCGCCGATCTGGATCTCCTCACGGCCCAGGGGGATGCGGAGGCCGGCTCCCGCGCGGGCAGCCTCCTGAAGGCGGTGCTCCGACGCGGGGGCCAGGTGGGTTCGGCCATGCCGGAGCGGCTGGACCTCCACGCCCTGCTGACCCAGGAGCTGGAGATCCTCAAGGTGCTGGGCACCGTGCCGGCGGGCCTCTCGGTGACCTTCGAGCTCCGGGCGGCTTCGGCCCGGATTTTCGGGGTCCCCTCGGATTTCACCGAGGTGATCGGTTACCTCCTCCAGAACGCCCTGGAAGGCATCCCCCCGGCCACCCGCCTGCGCGTCCGCACGGAAGGCGATGGCGGCAGACTCCGCCTGACCTTTGAGGACGATGGGGCGGTCATCCCGCCCGACATCCTCCCGGTGGCGTTCGAACCCTTCTCGGGTCTTTCCGTCGAACTGCCCCTGGAGGCGCGCATCCCGGCCACGGGGTTGGCCGCCTGCGCCCAGCTCATGGGGGCCTACGAGGGCCGCCTGACCATCGAGAGCGGGCCGGGCTGCACCCGCGTGAACCTGGACCTGCCGCTGGAGGGCTGAGCCCTCCAGGTCAGCCCTTGCGGGTGACGACCTCTCGATGCGCTTCTCCAGCGAAGGCGCGAGGACGAGGCGCTGGACAGAGGCTCGGCCTCCGGGCTATCGCAGAAAGACCGGGAGAAGGCCCCGGTGGGGCCTTCGATAGGTGGAGTCATCAGCCCTTCCGGGTGACGACCTTCTCGATGCGCTTCTCCAGGGAAGGCGCGAGGACGAGGCGCTGGACATAGACCCCCGGGGTGTGGACCTGGTCGGGATCCAGGGCCCCCACCTCCACGATCTCCTCCACCTCGGCGATGCACACCTTGCCGCAGGTGGCCGCCATGGGATTGAAATTGCGGGCGGTCTTCCGGTAGATGAGGTTCCCCAGGCGGTCGGCCTTCCAGGCCTTGACCAGGGCGAAGTCCGCCCGGATGCCCGCCTCGAGGATGCATTCCTTCCCGTCGAACAGGCGAACGTCCTTGCCCTCGGCCACCAGGGTGCCCGCGCCGGTGGGGGTGTAGAAGGCGGGGATGCCCGCGCCACCGGCCCGCATGCGCTCCGCCAGGGTCCCCTGGGGCACCAGCTCCACCTCCAGTTCCCCGCTGAGGTACTGGCGCTCGAACTCCGCGTTCTCGCCCACGTAGGAGCTGACCATCTTCTTGATCTGCCGGTTCTGGAGGAGGAGGCCCAGGCCGAAGTCGTCCACCCCGGCGTTGTTGGAGTAGCAGGTGAGCCCCTTCACGCCCATCTTCACCAGGGCGGCGATGAGGTTTTCGGGAATCCCGCAGAGGCCGAACCCGCCGACGGCCAGGTGGGCCCCGTCGAACACGTCCTTCAGGGCTTCCTCGGCGCTGGCCACCCGCTTGTCGATCATGGCGTTCCTCGTGCAGATCCCCCCAGTCTGCCACGCCGGGACGGGGCGACCAACCTCACAAGGCGCGCCATCCACCGCCAGATCTGGGATAGTTGGGGCATGATCCGGATCACCCGAGCCCTCCTGACCTCCCTCCCCCTGACGCTGGGGATGCTCCTGGCCCAGGCCAAGCCCGAGGTGCCGCCGGCCAGCCCCCTCCTGGATCCCAAGGAAGTGCACCTCCGGAACCCCCGCCAGCTCACCAGCGTGGGCTCCAATGCGGAGGCCTACTGGAGCCCTGATGGGAAGAAGATCGTGTTCCAGAGCACCCGGGATGGACACCCCTGCGACCAGCTCTACACGATGAACCCCGATGGCTCGGACCAGAAGCGGGTCTCCACCGGCAAGGGACGGGTCACCTGCGGGTGGTTCCTCAAGGGGGGGCGGATCGTCTTCGGCTCCACCCATGGCGATGCCCCCGGGTGCCCGGAGGCGCCCCCCTTCACCCCCGGCACCTACCGGTGGCCCGTCTTCCCCGGCTATGACCTCTACACGGTGAAGGCCGATGGGTCCGATCCCAGGCCCCTGGCCGCCGCCCCGGGCTACGATGCGGAGGCCACGGCCAGCGCCGACGGTTCCTGGATCGTCTTCACCTCCGAGCGGAGCGGCGACATCGACCTCTGGAAGATGCGTCCCGATGGCAAGGACCTCCAGCGCCTCACGGATGGGGTGGGCTATGACGGCGGGGCGGTGTTCAGCCCCGATGGCAAGCTCATCGCCTGGCGTACCAACTACCCGGTGGGGGAGGCGGCCACGCTGAAGTACAAGGAGCTCCTGAAGCAGCACCTCGTGGAGCCCATGCAGATGGACATCTGGGTGATGAATGCCGACGGCTCGCAGAAGCGGCAGGTCACCAAGCTCCCCGGCGCCGCCTTCGCCCCCATCTTCACCCCGGATGGGAAGGGCCTGGTCTTCGCCACCAACCATCACGACCGCAACGGGCAGGGCCGCTCCTTCGACCTCTTCCGCGTCAACCTGGATGGCACGGGGCTGGAGCAGATCACCCACACTGGAACCTTCAATTCCTTCCCCCACTTCAGCCCGGACGGCAAGAAGCTCATGTGGGTGAGCGGCCGCGTCATGAACGGGCCCCGGCAGTTCAACGTGTTCGTGGCGGACTGGATCCCTTGAGGCCCGCGGTCTTCCTGGATCGGGACGGCACCCTCAACGAGGAGGTCGACTACCTCCATCGCCCCGAGGAACTGGTGCTGATCCCCGGGGCTGCGGAAGCCGTGGCCCGGCTCACCGCCGCGGGGATCCCCGTGGTGGTGGTCACCAACCAGAGCGGCATCGGCCGGGGCTATTACGGGTGGGAGGACTTCGCGGCCGTGATGGTCCGCATGGAGGCCCTTCTGGGGGAGGCCGGGGCACGGCTGGATGCGGTGTACGCCTCCCCCCACCACGAGAAGGGGGTGGGGGACTATGCCGATCCCGACCACCCCGAGCGGAAGCCCAACCCGGGGATGCTGATCCGGGCGGCCCGGGAGCATGGGCTGGACCTTTCCCGCTCCTGGATGGTGGGGGACAAGGACATCGACGTGCAGGCCGGCCACAACGCCGGATGCCGGTCGGTCCTCGTGCGAACGGGGTACGGGGCGGGGCAGGCCCCGGGCGCGGCCGAACACGTGGCCCCGAGTCTCTCCGAGGCGGTGGACCACATCCTTGCGGGTTGGCCGTGGCCGGCCCGCTGATCCTCCGCAACGGACTGACCCAAGGCCGGATCCTCACCCGATACAAGCGGTTCCTGGCCGATGTCGAACTGCCCGGGGGTGAGGTGGTCACCGCCCACACCACCAATACCGGTTCCATGAAGACCTGCTGGGAACCCGGGGATCGGGTGCTCCTGGAACCGGCCGCCAACCCCGAACGGAAGCTCCGCTGGACCTGGCTCGCCTGCGAGC
This sequence comes from Holophagaceae bacterium, assembly GCA_044229665.1. Classification (GTDB taxonomy): domain Bacteria; phylum Acidobacteriota; class Holophagae; order Holophagales; family Holophagaceae; genus JAFDVN01. The sequence goes on along the minus strand of JBGASN010000011.1, from coordinate 58,282 downwards.
GGCCCGGAGGCTGGGTCGGGGTCGAGACCGGCATGCCCAACCGGGTGGTGGCGGAAGCGGCCCGGCGGGACGCCCTGCCGGGACTCTCCGGCCTGCGTGAGGTCCGCACGGAGGTCAGGTACGGCGTGGAGCGGAGCCGCATCGATGTCTTCGCCAGAAGCGCGGCAGGGCGGGATGTCTACATCGAAGTGAAGAACACCACCCTCCTGGAGGGCGGTTTGGCCACCTTCCCTGATGCGGTGACCGAGCGCGGCACGAAGCACCTCCGGGAACTCCAGGGGATGGTCGCCGCGGGCCATGTGGCCGCCATCGCCTTCTTCGTGCACCGGACCGATGTGACCGGGTTCGATGCGGCCCGGACGTTGGATCCCGCCTATGCCGCCGAGCTGGACCGCGCGGCGGAGGCCGGGGTCCACGTGTTGCCCCTGAGGGTGCGGATGACGGTGGCGCCGGAGCCAGCCGGGACCTGGTCGCTGGGCTGGGACCTGGAGGGCCTCTGGCCCTGGATCCCCCGCGTGACCGGGTTCACAGGGCGCTGAAGCCGCATTCCGAGCGCAGACGATCCTTCGGTTCCGGGCTAGACTGGAGCTTCTACCCGGAGTCCACATGTCCACCACGGCCGAGCTGAAGAAGACGCCCCTGAACGCGGCCCACCGCGCCCTGAACGCCAAGATGGTGGACTTCGGCGGTTGGGACATGCCGGTGCAGTACCCAGCCGGCATCCTCGCGGAGCACGAGGCCGTGCGCACGCAGGCCGGACTCTTCGACGTGAGCCACATGGGCGAGTTCCGGGTGAAGGGCCCCGACACCCTGCGCTTCCTGGACTGGCTGACCCCCAACGCGGTGATGAGCCTGGTCAATGGCCAGATCCACTACACCGGCTTCCTCACGGAGCAGGGCACCTTCGTGGATGACCTCCTCATCTACCGTGAATCCGACACCGAGTGCCTGCTGGTGGTCAACGCCGGCAACATCGACAAGGACTTCGCCTGGGTCACCGCCAAGGCCCAGGGCTTCGACGTGGTGGTCACCAATGAGAGTGATGCCACCGGCCAGATCGCCCTGCAGGGCCCCAAGGCCCCTGGCATCCTCCAGCCCCTCACGGGTACGGACCTCGCGGCCATCAAGTACTACCACTTCGCCCATGGCGAGGTATCCGGGATCAAGTGCCTCATCAGCCGAACCGGCTACACCGGGGAAGATGGATTCGAGCTCTACTGCGCGGCCGGGGACACCGAGCGCCTGTGGAACGCGGTGCTGGCCGCCGGGCAGGGCCATGGCCTGATCCCCGCCGGACTGGGGTGCCGCAACACGCTCCGCATGGAGTGCAAGATGGCCCTCTACGGGCATGAAATCACCGATGAGATCCACGCCCTGGAGGCCGGCCTCGGCTGGATCGTGAAGCTGGGGAAGGGGGACTTCCTCGGTCGGGAGGCCCTGCAGGCGGCCAAGGCCGCCGGTCTCACCCGGAAGCTCGTGGGCTTCAAGACCTTCGAGAAGCGGGACATCGCCCGTGATGGGATGGATGTGGTCAAGGATGGCCGGAAGATCGGCTTCGTGACCTCCGCGGCCCCCAGCCCCACCGTGGGCGCCAACATCGGCCTGGCCTATGTACCCACCGCCCTGGCCGAGGTCGGCACCCGCATCCAGATCGACATCCGCGGCCGGGCGGCCGAGGCCGAGATCATCCCCACGCCTTTCTACAAGCGCGCCTAACCCCATTCTCGGGGACCAAACGGTATCCCCATCACCGACTCGCCCCTTAGACTGGAAGAACCCCCTGGAGGCCCCATGTACCCTGCCGACCTCAAGTACACCAAGGACCACGAGTGGCTGAAGATCGCCGCCGACGGCACCGCCCTGGTGGGCATCACCCACTACGCCCAGGATGCGTTGGGCGATGTTGTGTTCGTGGACCTGCCGGAAGTGGGCGAGTCCTATGCCCATGGGGATGAGTTCGGCACCGTGGAATCCGTGAAGACCGTGAGCGAACTCTACATGCCCACCGGCTGCGAGATCGCGGATGTGAACGGCGACCTGGAAGCCCATCCGGAGTATGTGAACGAGGATCCCTACGGTAAGGGCTGGATGGTGAAGATCAAGCTCACGGGCGACCTCGCTTCGGACCTCATGGACGCGGCCGCCTACCAGAAGCTGGTGAGCGCCGAGGCCCACTAGGCCCCGGTCCCCCCGCATGCGGTTGCCCTTCATTGCCGCCCTGCTCTGCGGCGGGATGGTCCTGGTGTCCCAGGCCCCTCCCGCCGCGGTCGTTGTGTCGCCTGCCAAGCTGCAGGCCTCCCCCCACTCCCCGGAAGCCCGGTTGGCCCGCCTCCGGGAGCTCGTCAGCGCAGCCGAGCTGGCCCTGGAAGGTGGGGATGAGGATGCGGCCGCCACCCGGGTGGATGAAGCCGAGGCCCTCACTGCGGATTGGCCGGATGACTTCCTCAAGAGCCTGGAAGTCCAAACGCTCCTCCAGCGACTCAAGGCCGTGGCGGAACAACTGGGCGGAGACGAGCCGGAACTGGGCCTCAAGGCGGAGGAGGAGGTAGTCGCCCTCAGCGGGGCGGAGCTCCGGGCCGAGATGGGGCGCGTTTCCAAGGCCGAGCAGGGTGTCACCTACGACTTCCCCATCGACCTGAACGACAAGGTCCTCACGTGGGTCAACCTCTTCACCACCTCGAAGAAGGGCTTCATGGAAGGGGCCCTCTCCCGGGCCAGCCGCTACCTTCCCATGGTGCGCCAGGTCTTCGCGGAGGAAGGGGTTCCCCAGGATCTGGCCTACCTCGCCGTCATCGAGAGCGGGTACAAGAACGACGCCCGCAGCTACGCAAAGGCCGTGGGCATGTGGCAGTTCATGCGGAGCACGGGACGCATCTTCGGGCTCAAAGGCAGTGCCTGGGTGGAAGAGCGGCGGGATCCAGTGAAGGCCACCCGGGCCGCCGCCCGCTACCTGAAGCGGCTCTACGAGATGACCGGCGATTGGTACCTGGCCCTCATCGGTTACAACGCCGGCCCCCTCACCACCGAGCGGGCGATCCTCAATGTGGAGAGCCGCAATTTCTGGGACCTTCACCGCAGCCGATGGCTGCGCAACCAGACCAAGAACTACATCCCCGAGATGTGCGCAGCGGTGCTGGTGGGGCGGACCCCCGAGAAATATGGCCTGGTGGTGCCTCAGCTGCCGCCGTACGTGTACGAGACCGTGCAGGTTGAGAAACCCACCAGCCTCACGGTCATCGCGAAGCTCTCGGGCACGGACATCGCAACGCTCAAGGACCTCAATCCCGAGCTCCTCCGGGGCTCCACGCCGCCGGGCAGCTACGCCCTGCGGGTCCCCCCCGGGAAGGCCATGCCCGTGAGCCGGTCCCTGGCCGGTCTCAAGGGGAGCCAACGGCTCGACTTCAAGACCTACGTGATTCGCAAGGGGGACACCCCTGCGAAGGTGGCCAAGCGCTTCAAGGTGCTCGAACAGGACCTCCTGGCCGCCAATGACCTGAACCCGAAGCAGTTCCGGCCGGGGCTGCGGCTTCAGGTACCCCCACCCCCGATCCAGAGGGTGGACGATAAGGACCTGCTGGCCCGCCCCCCCTTGGAGGATCGCCCCCTTCCGACCCTGCCCGCCGTGCCCGCGGTGGAGACCACCCCCCGGGAGACCCCGGACGCCCCGACCACCCCACCGGAAGCTCCGGAGCGGCCCGCCAGCCATGTGGTGAAGAAGGGGGAGACCTTGTTCTCCATCGCCCGCCAGTACGGAATCTCCCAGGAGGATCTTCGGCGATGGAACGGCCTTAAAGGAACCAAGGTCCAGCTGGGAGCGAGGCTGCGGCTGCATCCCCGATGAAATTAGGGCTTGCATGAACGGGGCGGGGATGGCATTCTAATTACTCCCCCGGGGCTTTAGCTCAGCTGGGAGAGCGCTTGCATGGCATGCAAGAGGTCACCGGTTCGATCCCGGTAAGCTCCACCAAAAAGGCCGCCGCAAGGCGGCCTTTTCCTTTGTCCGGAAACCACCTTCGGTAGGCTGGAACCATGCTCGCTTCGCTGAACCACGTGTCCTTGCGCTTCGGCCCCCACGAGGTGCTCAGGGATGTGACCTGGGCCCTGGAGGAAGGCGAGATCTGGGGCGTGATCGGCCGGAATGGCGCAGGGAAGAGCACCATCTTCAAGCTGCTCCTGGGTCAGCTGGAGCCGGACAGCGGCACCGTGGTGAAGCCTTCCCGGGAGCGCGGTGTCCGCTTCGGCCACTACGCCCAGGACCTCGTGCCCGAGACCGGTGGCACCGTGCTGGAGGAGACCCTCGCCGCCTTCGGCGACGTGGAGAAGCTCCAACATGAGATGCGCGACCTGGAGCACCGGATGGCGGAGCCCGGCGTGGACCTCGAGGCCGTGATGGAGCGCTACCAGAAGGTCACGGAGGCCTTCGAACGCCTCGACGGCTTCAGCATCCGCGCCCGGGCGGAGAGCATCCTGCAGGCCCTGGGTTTCGCGCAGGCCCAGTTCGAGATGGACGTGAACAGCCTGAGCGGAGGCCAGAAGAGCCGCGTGATGCTGGCCAAGGCCATCCTCCAGGGCGAGGACCTGCTGCTCCTGGACGAGCCCACCAACCACCTGGACCTGCCTTCCCTCCGCTGGCTCGAGGACTTCCTCATGGAGACGAACGCCACGGTCGTCGTCATCAGCCACGACCGCTACTTCCTGGACCGCACGGCGGAATCCATCCTGGAAGTGGAGCTGGGGCGCAGCCGCGTCTACGAGGGCAACTACTCCGAGTTCATGGAGAAGAAGGAACAGGAGCTGGAGCTGGCCCAGCGCCACTACGAGCGGCAGCAGGAGTACATCAAGAAGCAGGAGGACTACATCCGCCGCAACATCGCCGGCCAGGACACGAAGCAGGCCCGCGGCCGACGCACCCACCTCGCGAAGATGAAGCGCCTGGAGCGGCCCCTGAGCGACCGTCGGAAGGTGAAGTTCTCCTTCCCCGAGACCCTGCGCAGCGGTGATGTGGCCCTGGTCCTGGAGGATGTCAGCGTGGGCTGGGACGGAAAGTCCCTCTGGGGCCCCCTGGAACAGCTCCAGGTGAAGCGTGGCCAGAAGATGGGCATCGTCGGGCTCAACGGCACCGGGAAGTCCACCCTCCTCAAGGCCATCATGGCGGAGATCCCCTTCATCACCGGCCGGGCCCGCTTGGGTTCCCAGGTTAAGGTGGGCTACTTCGACCAGCACCACCGCAACGTGGACAACCGGAACACCGTCTTCCAGCAGATCCACGGCGTGAACCCCCAAGCCGTGAAGCAGGATGTGCTCGGCTTCCTGGCCAAGTTCCAGTTCCGAGGGGATGACGTGGACAAGCCCGTCACGGCCCTCTCCGGCGGAGAACGGGCCCGCCTCTCCCTCGCCACCCTCATCCGCGAGGGCGTGAACCTGCTGCTGTTGGACGAGCCCACCAACCACATGGACATCCCCAGCATGGAAGCCGTGGAGGACGCCATCATCGCCTTCCCGGGCGCCGTGCTCCTGGTGACCCACGACCGCTACCTTTTGGGCCGTGTGGCGGACAGTCTGCTCCGGGTCCACGAGGGCAAGGCGGAGTGGAAAGAGGGCGGCTACGAGGACAACCAGGCCTGGGTGGACCTGGATCTCGGGAATGAAGACGAGGCAGGGGAGGGGGTCAAGGAGCCCAGGAAGGCGGGCAAGCCCGAGAAGAAGGCCGAGCCCCCCAAGGCCCCGGACGCCGCCCCGAAGGCCCCGGAGAAGAAGGCCATCGACAAGGAGAAGCAGAAGGCCCTCAAGCGCCTGGAGCGCCACGTGGCCGAGGCCGAGACCAAGGTCGCGGAACTTGAGGCACGGATGACCGCCATCCAGAAGGAGCTCGCTGCCATGGATCCCGCCGATTGGGAGGCCTTCAGTGCCAAGCTCAATGCGCAGAAGGCCCTGGAGGAGGAGCTGGCCTACGCCATGTCCGCCTGGGAGGAAGCCCAGGGGGCGCTGGAGTCCGCCCAGGCTTGACGATCCGTCGTCCCGCCTAGCCGGACCGACCGCTTCGGCGCATCCTGCGGGGAGGAGTCCCCATGCGCCTGCCCATCCATCAGATCGACGCCTTCGCCGAGCGTCCCTTCACCGGGAACCCCGCGGCTGTCATGCCGCTGGAGGCCTGGCTTCCCGATGACCTCATGCAGGCCATCGCCGCCGAGAACAACCTCTCGGAGACCGCCTTCCTGGTGAGGGAACCCGAGGGGTGGCGCATCCGCTGGTTCACCACGGTGACGGAGGTTGACCTCTGCGGGCACGCCACCCTGGCCGCCGCCCGGGTGGTGATGGTGGACCTGGAACCCGGCACCTCGGAGGTCGCCTTTCAAAGCCGGAGCGGTCGGCTCGGCGTCCGCCGGGAGGGGGATCGGTTCGTGCTGGACTTCCCCTCCCGCCCGGGATCACCGGCACCGGAATGGGTGGATCGGGTCGCCGAGGCGCTGGGCCAACGTCCCCTCGAGGTCCGCTTGGCCCGGGACCTCCTGATCGTGCTGGAGGATGAGACTGCGGTCCGGACCTTCCAGCCCGACTTCGGGGCCCTGCGTGCCCTGCCGGGCATGGGCAAGCTCATCACCGCCCCCGGGGCGGAGGTTGATTGTGTGTCCCGGTGCTTTTTCCCGGGCGACGGGGTGCCCGAGGATCCCGTCACGGGCAGTGCCCACTGCACCATCGTGCCCTACTGGGCGGATCGGTTGGGGCGTCCGGACATCCTCGCCTACCAGGCCTCCGCCCGTGGGGGGCAGCTGGAATGCCGGGTGGTGGGGGATCGCATCCACTTGGCGGGCCGGGCCTTCAAGGTGCTGGAAGGGGACTTCCTGTTGCCCTGATCACGCGCGCCAGGCCATCCGGTAGCCGTGCCGCCAGGGGGCCTCGTCGGGGCCCGGTGGGAGGTGGTGCACGGTCACCGGTTCGCCGCCGGCCCGCGCGAGGGCCCGGCCGAGCCAGGCCGGCAGGACTTCCGTGTACCAGGAAGGGTAGGGATACCGAGCCTGCACCAGGATCTCCGCCCCACCATCCTGGACCTCCAGGAGGGTGACACTTCCCCCGCGATGCACCTCCGCATAGATCACCGGCAACAGGGTGACGACCTGCCGCGGGGTTGCACCCTTCAAGCGGGGGCTGTCCTCCAGCAGCAGGTCCGCTTCGAGTTGCGCCCGGGTCCGCTCGGTCCGGAGGAGGGTGAGGGGACGGGCTGCGGCCAGGAAGCAGGCCAGGTCCGCCGTGGAGACCCAGGCCTCCGGGTCGGGCCGTGTCTCGATGAACCGCTGTACGGCCTCGGGTACCTGGGCGCACAGCTCGGTCTTCTGCGTTTCCGTGAGGGTGGCCAGGACGCTGGCCCGGATCAGGCCTGCAATGCGCCCCCGGAGGTGGGTCACGTCGAGGTCGGGGGGTTCCAAGTGCATGTCCCCTCATCGGCCCAAAGGTCACCGGGGTGAACCGGACCCGTCCCCCGCGCCGGGGATCCATGACCTGCGTCGGGTTGTATTGGGCGGCCCCCTGGGGGAAGCTGGAAGGCTTGGAGGCACGCGTGAGCCTGCTCTTGGCCGTGGACGTCGGCAACACGAACATCGTCCTGGGGATCTTCGACCTCTCCAAGGGGCCCAAGTCCCCGCTCATCTGCTCCTGGCGCCTGGCCACGAGCCGTGAGCGCACCGTGGATGAATACGGTCTCTCCACCCTGGCCCTGCTCCGCCACCGGGGCATCGAGGCCCAGGACATCGGCCGCATCGCCATTTCCTCCGTGGTTCCGCCATTGCACCCGGTGCTGGAGGGATGGGCCCGGGCCTACTTCAACGTGAACCCCTTCTGGATCGAGCCCGGCATCAAGACCGGCCTGAAGATCGCCATCGACAACCCCGCGGAGCTTGGTGCCGACCGCCTGGTGAACGCGGTGGCCGGCCTGGAGGCCTATGGGGCGCCCCTCATCGCCGTGGACTTCGGCACCGCCACCACCTTCGATGTGGTGAACGCCAAGCGGGAATACCTGGGAGGCCTCATCACCCCGGGCCTCAAGATCAGCGCCGAGGCGCTCTTCCAGCGGGCCTCGCGCCTGCCCCGCATCGAGATCACGGAACCCGACCGCCTCGTGGGCCGGAATACGGTGCAGGCCATGCAGGCCGGCCTCTTCTACGGGTACGTGGGGCAGGTGGATGGCATCCTGGAACGCCTCCGCGGGGATTACCCGGATGCGGCCGTGGTAGCCACGGGGGGTCTGGCCAAGGTCATCGCCCAGCAGAGCCGGTACATCCAGCACCTGGCGCCGGACCTCACCTTGGAGGGCTTGCGCCTCCTCTGGATGAAGAACCAGGCCTGATGCCCGGGCTACCGCTCATCCGGCTGGCCCAGGTGGATTCCACCCAGGCCTTCCTGCGGCGCCATCCGGAGCTCCATCCCTTCGCGGTCATGGCCGACACCCAATCCGAAGGACGTGGCCGGCAGGGGAACCGCTGGGAGAGCGCCCCGGGTGCCGGTCTCTGGCTCTCCGCCAGCCTCCTCCCCCCGGATCTGCCGCCGGGCATCCTGCTTCAGCGCGCCATGGAAGGGGTCATCCAGGCCCTGGGGCCGGCGGGCCGGGAGCTGGGTTTGAAATGGCCCAACGATCTGGTGGCCCGCCGGGGGGACCGGATGTTCAAGCTCGGTGGGATCATCGGCGAGCGGGTGGGCAGCCGGTTGATCCTGGGCCTGGGAATCAACCTGGCCACCGCCCCGCACCTGCCGGACCGGGCCGTTCCCGCCGCTTCGCTGGCGGACCTGGGGATGCCGGTGCCCGACTCCCAGGCCTTGGCATCATCCATTCTTCAACAATGGCAAGACTTAACGGACACACCTCCAGCACCCTTCAAGTGGCCTGAATCCGGCCAGGCCTTCCGGTGGGAGGGGGGGCAGGGGGTGAGCCTCGGCTGGGAAGCGGATGGTCGGCTCCACATCACCAGTGCGCAGGGCATCCTTCGCCTCAGCGCCGGGGAGATCCGGGGGCTCAGCTGAGGCCCGGTCCCGGCAGGGGGGCGCCCCCGACGGGCAACCCTCCGGTGGGCGGAGCCCCTCACGGCCCGAACCGGCCGCATCTCCCGAACACCCTCCGGTCGAGCGGGGTGGCCAGCCTCCAGGGCCGCTCGGCCTGGAAAGCCCGGGAAGGCTGGGGTCAGCCCTCCCAGCACTCCTTCAGCCGCTGCCACCCCTGTTTGCTTACGGGCAGGCGGGTTCCATCCCTCAGCAGGGCATCCCGGCTGTCCTTGCCATCGGGTTCGATCTTCGACAAGCGCTCGAGGTTCAGGATGTAACTGCGGTGGATGCGGATGAAACGATCGGCCGGTAGCTGGTTTTCAAGGCTGGAGAGGGTCTGCTGCTTGAGGATGCTCCGCCCCTCGAACCGGAGGAGGACGTAGTCATCCTGGGCCTGCACGAAGTCGAGCTTGTCCAGGGGCACCACGGTGACCTTGGCCCCATCCTTCACCACGATGCGCTCGAGCCTCGGGTGGGCCGTGCCGGCCAGGGCGGTGGCCTGGGCCACGGGGCTCCGGCGCCCCGTGTGCTGGGCCCGGGCCTTCTCCAGGGCGGCATCGAAGCGGTCCTTGGCGAAGGGCTTCAGCAGGTAGTCCACGGCGTGGGCATCGAAGGCCCGCAGGGCATGCTGGTCGAAGGCGGTGACGAACACCACGGCGGGTTCGCCCTCCAGGAGTTCAAGCACCTCGAATCCATCCAGCTTGGGCATCTGGATGTCCAGGAAGATCAGGTCGGGCTTGAGCTCCGCCGCCAGCTTGAGGGCCTCGAACCCATTGCCCGCTTCCCCCACCACCTCAACGTCCCCGTGGGCGGCCAGGTGCTCCCGCACGATGGCCCGGCCAAGGTCCTCATCGTCCACGATCAGGGCTCGCAAGCGGTTCATGGGTGCTCCACAGGAACGGAGGGTGGGATGGCGAGGCGGACGAGGTGGTGGTCCGGGGTGGCCTCGACCTCAAGACGGGCCTGGTCGCCGAAACGCCCCCGCAGGCGCTCCCGGACGGCCCGGAGACCCAATCCGAGGCCAGGTGCCACGGGCTCATCCGGATCCCGAGGGTTCTCGACCACGATGAAGGCGGTGGGACCCTCCACCCAGGCTTGGACCCGCAGGTCCCCACCTTCGGCCACCTGGGCGATCCCGTGCTTGATGGCATTTTCCACCAGGGGCTGGAGGAGCAGGGGGGGCAGGGCGAGGGCGAGCGCTTCCTCCTGGATCTCCCACACCACCCGGAGGCGCTTCCCAAAACGGACCTGTTCGATCTCAAGGTAGGTGCGCAGGAGGGTGAGCTCCTCCCCGAGGCTCACAGAAGCCTTCTCCCCAAGCCCCAACGTGATCCGGAGGAAGTCGGAGAGCAGCACGCACATGGTGCGGGCCCGGGCCGGATCCAGGCTGGTGAGGGCGCTGATGCTGTTGAGGCTGTTGAACAGGAAATGCGGATTGATCTGGGCGCGCAGGGCCTTCAACTCCGCCTCCTGGGCCAAGGTGCGGAGGGCCTGGCCAGCCTTCTCGGCCTCCCGGCTCCGCTCGAGGGCCAACAGGAGGTAGTGGACGGCCAGCCCGGCCGCCTGGAAGAGCACCCCCAGGGCCCAGAGCATGGGGAAGGCGCGGGACACCTTCGGGGGGAGGTCGGCGAAAGGGGGGAGGAGGGCCAGGGCGCGGGATTCAAAGCGGGCCAGGGTCGCCCACACGTAACCCACCACCAGGGCATCCACGGACCAGGCCACCCACCTCGCCGTGGTGGGCGTGCGTTCCAGGGGCAGGGCCCGGCAGAGGTACCAGGCCGAGAGCACCAGGAAGGCGGCCGTGAAGGTCTGGATGGTGCACAGGCCCACGGCCTCGGCCCAGGTCCACCCCTGGCTGGCCCCCAACACGGCCATGAGTCCCCCGAAGGGGACCCAGGCCAGGAGGTAGGCTGCGAGCGTGGTGCGTCGCGCCAGGATGGGGTGCCTCACGCGGGCTTGATCTCCAGGCCGCCGAAGAGCACCAGGCCGGTGATGATGAGCCGGGGCCGGGCCTCAGCCCCCTCGGGTTGGGGGGTGCTTCCGCGGTAGGTCTTGTTCTCGATGCCCCCGAGGGCGGCGGTGGCGCGGACGCTGACGTCCCAGCCTTCGGGCACCCGGAGCTCGGCACCTCCGAAGAGGACGAAGACATCCAGCCGGGCGCTGCCCTTCATCTGGGCGCGGCTGAGGTCGGCCTCGAAGCCACCGAACATGGAGGTGAGTTCGCCGCCCTGGAAGTCCTGGGAGGTGACCCGCTGCTCCACCCCCCCGAAGATGGCGGATCCGCTGAGGAAGTCCTCGCTGGTCTGGAGGTGCTGGGGCACGCCCCGCTGCCGCCGGAGGGCGTGGTTCACGATGAGGATGCCCACCGCGACCACGATGAGGGGTCCGATGAGGTCCTCGAAGCGGCCCAGGTCGAAGTTGTTCAGCAGGATCAAGGTGCCCACACCGCAGAGGAGGTAGCCCCCCACCGGGGAGCGGCCCTCGGGCCGGTTGAAGATGCGCAGGGCACCCAGGGCCACCAGGATGAGGGGCCACAGTTTCCACACGAAGTGGCTGCGCACGAAGCCGAGGTTGGCCAGGAAGAGCAGGGCGCCGAGGACGACGATGCCTGCGCCCAGGATCAGCTGGGGACTGGGGGAGGTGTGTTTGGTCTCATTCATGGGAGTCGGGCTCCACGGAGGCCGGAGCCTCGGGCTTCGAAGGGCGGTTCAGGGCGCGGAGCATGACGAGGATGCCCCACCATACCAACAGCACGGGCCACCAGGTCCACACGACCTCTTCATGCTCCAGCATGCCGATCTGGAAGAGGATTCCCAGCCCCAGTGTGAAGTGGCCCTTGCCGTGCAGGAATCCATGGCTGGCGATCTTGGAGAGCCCCACGACCACCAGGATCATGGGCCAGAACCGCCAGGGCTCATCCAGGGGGAGCAGGGTGAAGAACCGCTCCGGGATGAGGTGGAGCCGGTAGCCCAGGAAGAGCAGGCCGAAGACGATCAGCCCGAGCCCGAAGACGAGCCGCCCGCGGGCCGGGCCTTGGAGGGGGGTGTCTGAAGGGGTCATCGTCGGACTCCGGAGCCGGTTCCCAGCCCCGCAACGCCGCCCAGGATCGGGGCGAGGCCGGTGAGGGCGAGCAGGGTGAGCAGGAATGGGAGGGTCATGGTCGGGGTGGGCAGGGGGGACTTCATGTCCCGGTATCCAACGTACGGGCCCACCTCCCCCCGGTGTGGCCAGGATCGGTGAACGCCGCTCAGGGGTCGGCGAAGATCCCCTCCCAGGAGACAGTGCCCCCGCGGCTTCGCTCCTGCCACAGGGTCTCCAGCCGGGGACCCTCCTCGGGGGGGAGCGCGAAGCGCAACGTGGCGAGCCCGGATTGAAAGGTCTGGCCCTGCACCTGGGCGCCCGGAAAGGCTCCCAGGAGCTGGTAGGGCAGGTGGGCCTGCTCCGGAGCGCAGTCGATGCGGCCATGGAGCAGGGGTACCCAGGTTTCCAGGAGTCCGTCGGCCCGGGCCACGGCCAGGGCCCCCTGCACCCCTTCCGTATAGGCCTTCACCAATCCACCCGTACCCAACTTGGTGCCCCCGTACCAGCGGATGCAGATGGCGATCAGATCGCTCACCTCGGCCCCCTCGAGCACCCGCAGCATGGGGGCCCCCGCCGTGCCCCCGGGCTCACCATCGTCATCCGAACCGGCAGCCGTCACCGGGATGCCCTCCCGCCAGGCGCTGCAGTGGTGGGTGGCATCGAAGTCGCGTTTCCGGAGCGCGGCCAGGATGGCCTCCCGGGCCGGTCCATCCGAAGCGGGATGGAGCTCCGTGAGGAACACGGAGGCTTTCTCCCGGAAGCGATGGATGGCGGGGCCCTTCAGGCGTTGCATCCCCCCAGCCTACCGCCTCAGTGGATCTCCCCGTGGAGCCCCCGGTCGGACAGGGCGAAGTCCAGGAGCTGGTTCATCCGTTCCCCCAGTTCCGGGAGCGCCGGGCTCTCCAGGAGGAACTGCTTCTCCACCGGATCGAACTCCAGGGCCACCCCGAAGGTGAAGATCTGGGCCGCCAGATCCAGGGGCAGCTCAAGCAGCTCCTGCACCTGGGCCTCGATTCCGTGGCGCCGGGCGTAGACCTGGAGGGTACTGAAGAGCCTCTCTTTGGCTGCTGCGGGCATCGGCTTGGAATCGAAGGTCAGGGCCTCGGTCCGGGCCTGCCGATAGGGCTTGCCCTCCACCTCCTCGAGGATCCGGTGGCTGCCCATGCCCTCCACCAGGATGTTCCAGCGCCCCTCGCTCAGGGGCTCGGCGCGGACGATGCGGGCCAGGCAGCCCACGTCGAAGATCGCGGGCCGGTCCACGGGATCGGTGGTCACCGGATCCTTGGCCAGCACGAGGATGAAGTGCTGATGCCCCACCAGGGCCTCCGTCACCAGCTGGCGGTACCGCGGCTCGAAAATGTGCAGCGGTAGGAAGGTGTGCGGGAGGAGCAGCACCTGGGGCAGGGGGAAGAGCGGGAGGATGGCTGGTAGCATGGCCCTGAAGCCCACTGCATCGGAGCAATGCCCGTGTCCCATGAAAATGCAGCCGCCCCGGATCCCGCCCTGGTGAAGGAAGTCGCCGAGGGGGTGTTGCATGCCACCCGGCAGGCCCTGGGCGATCTCGAGACCCACCTGGATGTCGCCCTCGTGGGCGACTGGTGCACCACGATCCTGAGCCGGCCTGGCCGGGTGGTGATGACGGGAATGGGCAAATCGGGCCTCATCGCGCAGAAGATCGCAGCGACCCTGGCCAGCACCGGCTGCCCCTCCTTTTTCATGCACCCCGCCGAGGCCCTTCATGGGGACCTTGGCATGGTCACCGAATTCGACTCGGTCATCGCCCTCAGCAACAGCGGGGAGAGCGGGGAGATCGTGCGGTTGCTTCCCAGCCTGCTCCGCCTGGGGATCCCCCTCGCCGCCATCACCAGCCGACCCGACAGCAGCCTCGGGCGCTCCGCCCGGTGGTGCTTCCGCTACCAGCTGCCCCAGGGAGAAGGCTGCCCCCTGGACCTGGCCCCCATGGCCAGCACCACCCTGCAATTGGTGTGGGGTGATCTGCTCGCCGCGGCCCTCATGAAGGCCCGGGGGTTCACCCGGGAGGGCTTCGCCCTGAATCATCCCGCCGGAAGTCTAGGCGCCAAACTTATGAAGGTGGAAGATTTGATGCATCGGGACTGGCCCAAGGTGTCCGAATCGGCCCCTTTGGTGACCGTGCTCCAGGCCATGACCGAGGGCCGGTTGGGCATGTGCACGGTCGGCGATGCAGCATCCCTGGCAGGGGTCATCACCGACGGCGACATCCGGCGGGGCTTGGCAAAGTCCCAGTCGGCGGGGACCAACCCCTTGGACCTCCGGGCAGCCGACCTCATGAGCCGCACCCCGGCCACCGTGCCTGCGGGCACCCTGGCCCTGGAGGCCGCGAACCGGATCGAAGCTCGGAAGATCACCTTCCTGGTGGTGGAAGAGCAGGGACAACCTCAAGGGATCCTGCATATCCACGACCTGTTGGCCGCCAAGGTGCTGTGAGCGGACCGACCAGTTAGGTTACATAATATACATTATCGAAAGTTGATGTGACCCCTCAGACCCGCCTCTTCACCCGCTACCTCCTGCAACGCTGGAGCCTGCCCCTCCTGGGGGCCCTGCTGTTCTACGGCTGCCTCCTGCTCGCCCAGAACATGGTGGCCCTGAGCCAGGACATCTTCCGCCAGGGCGCACCGCTCCGCTGGCTGTTCCCCCTGTTGGGCACGGCGCTTCCCGAGATCCTGGGAATGGTCCTGCCCATGGCCGCGGTCCTGGGGGGCCTCCTCGGAACCCAGAACCTCATGGAGGGATCGGAGCTGGTGGCGGCCCAGGGGCTGGGATTCACCCGCTTCGATTGGCTGCGCCCCTACGGGATCCTGGCCGGGACCATCCTGTTCGTGGCGGGCCTCAACGCCCACTGGGGCGTGCCGGCCTCCAGCCGCCTCCAGATCCACCTCCAGGAACGCATGATCCAGGAGGCCAAGGCCCGCTTCCTGAAGCCCGGGGGCGCCCCCTGGTATCCCCTCCAGAGCCCCCAGACGGCCCTGTGGGCCGACCCTGAAGGCCAGCTTCACGTGATGGAGGCGCTGGACGGGGGAATCAAGCACCTGGTCTCGAAGAAATTCACTTATTCCATTCAGAACAATACGGATAAATCTTGGGATCTCCAGGTGAAGATGGAGGATCTCAGCGGGGTGCTCTTCCGGCCCCAGGCCAGCTCGGTGCTGCACCTGCACCAGGATGCCCAGAGCCTCGACTACCACATCCCGGCCCCCACCCAGATCCTGAAGGTCACCCATTTCCGCCATCGGGACACCGCGACCCTGTGGGCGGAAGGAACCCGGGAAGCCAAGGTGGAACTGTCCCGACGATTCTCCCTGCCCCTGGCCTCGGTGGCCCTCCTCCTCCTGGGCATCGCCCTGAGCTTCGGGCATCCCCGGTTCCACAAGGGGGGCGCCATCGTCAAAAGCCTAGGCGTCATCGTCCTGTATTACCTGATGATGAGGGTGTTGGAAAACCAATACTTAGCAGAGAAGGTTAAATCGGCATCCTGGCTGATGACCCTCCCCTTCGGGTTCCTGGCCTGGGGGTGGTGGCTGCTGCGGCGGCGCCTTCGCCCCCACCACTCCAATCGATGGGCCAGCCGATGGAACCGGTGGCTGCTCCCCTTCCGAAACCTGGTGGAGCCCCTCACCCGGCGCCTCGGATCGGGCATCGAAGATCTGGAGGACCGGATCCACGGACAGGGGGTGGACCACAACGTCCTCGACCGGTGGGCCGCCTCCGCCTGGCTCCGCCAGTGGGGCGCCGCCTTGGGGAGCCTCCTCCTCCTGAACCTCCTGATCGAGTACTCCAACCTGGCCGGGGACCTCTCCGAACACCACGTCGGCGTCCACGTGTTCCTGGCCTACTGGCTCTGGAACCTCCCCACCATCCTGCCGATGCTGGGGCCCATCTCCTTCCTCCTGGGCTGGGTGCTCACCCTGTCGGAGTCGGCCACCAGCCAGGAGTGGGTGGCCCTCCGGGCCGGGGGCATCAGCCTGGTCCAGTTCATCCGGGCCAGCCGCTGGGCTTGGGGTACGGTCCTCGTGGGCACCCTCCTGCTGAATGTGGGCGTCGGCCCCATCGCCGCCCGCCGCTCGCGGGAGCTCTACCAGCGCATCCTCGACCGCCCTCCCACCGCGGGGCGGGTGAAGCCCTGGCTCCACCTGGGTTCCACCGGCGTCCTCTGGCGGTTGGAAGGCAACGAGCGCTGGGGGTTCCCCCTCAAGACCCCCGGCGAGGCGCCCATCCTGCTCCGCTGGAAGCTCGGCGCCACGTTCAGTGAAGCCCTGGCCTGGGGTGGGGGGCGGCTGGTGCAGGGGCCTCCGGCCGACAAGCTGTTCCCCGCCCTCAGCCTGCGCAGCGTCGCTTCCCCCGACGAGGCCCCGACCCTCGAGCTGGCGCAATGGCAGGCCTGGGCCCCGGCCCCGGAGCAGGCCTACCTCCTCTGGGAACGACTCCTGGGCTGGCTTGCCGGCCCCTGCCTGGTGTTGGCCAGTCTCTCCTTCGCCTTTCCGGGCCCCCGCGAAGGACGGGGCCAGGCCCTGGGCTTCGCCTTGGTGATGGGCCTCCTGTTCATGGGGCTCCAGGCCCTCTTCGGCGGCGCGGCCAAGGCCGGGGAGATCCCCGCGGTGTGGGGCTCCGTGGCGCCGTGCCTGATCCTCGTCAGCGCCTGGCTCCTGCGGATGCGGCGGCTTCGCACATAGAGGACCGGCACCTCCGCCGGTAGACTGGTGGGTCATGGTCACGCCCACCGCCACCTACCACCTGCCCCGCCGCATCACCCAGATCGCCATCCTCGGGTTGGGCATGGCGCAGCCCTGGCTGGACTGGGTGCGCATCGACATCGGGGACCAGACCGTCACCTATTTCGGCGCCACCCACCCCCTGCAGATGCCCCACGCCCTGGGGCTGATCATCCCCTTCGTCATCCTGGTCTGGGGGATCGCCGGGCTCACCTACGTGAAGGGCCGGGTCTTCTGCGGCTGGGCCTGCCCCTACGGCACCGCCGTGGAACTGTTCGATGGCCTCCGAACCGCGCTCTGGAAGGGGACCCACCGCAAGGTCGCGGCCTGGATGCGCCGCTCCCTCGCCCACCGCGCGGCGCTCCGCCTGGGCGCGGTGCTCACGATCGTGGTGGTCCCCGCGGCCCTGGCCCTGAGCATCGCGGCCTACCTCTGGAGCCCCGACAAGATCCTCGCCACGCTCCGCACCCCCCTGGGCCAGGGCGGCACCATCCAGACGGCCCTGTGGGCCTGGCTGGGTTTGAACTGGCTGGTGGCCATCCTGGGCGGCTTCTTCGTGCGCTTCCATTTCTGCCGCTACGTCTGCATCTACGGCATGGGCCAGGCCATGGTCGCCTCCACCGCCGATGCGAAGACCATCCTGCGCCCCCGGTTCCTGCCCGCCAGCACCGAGGCCTGCGGCGGGTGCCAGGCCTGCCTCAAGGCCTGCTTCGTGGACCTGGATCCCCGGGACAAGCACCTCACCTTGGGGTTCGGCGCCGGCTGCTTCAACTGCGGGGAGTGCGTCGATGTCTGCGGCACGGTGCAGGCCCACCGGGATCACGACCCCCTGCTCTCCTTCCGGTCGGGGAAGGGCCGGTGAGCGCTCTCCTCGACCGGGCCCTGGAGCCCCTCCGGAACCATCCCACCCTGAATCCCGGGGACCGGATCCTCGCGGCCATGAGCGGAGGGGTGGACTCCTCGGTGATGGCGGCCCTCCTCCATCGGGCGGGCTATGAGGTCATCGGGATCTCCATGCAGCTCTTCGACAAGACCGGTCTGGGTGCGGGAGCCGAAGGCCGATGCTGCACCTTGGATGATTTCCAGGATGCCCGCCGGGTGGCCTTCGAGCAGGGCTTCCCCCACTACGTGCTCGATTTCGAAACCCGCTTCCGCGAATTCGTGATCGAGGGTTTCATCCAGGGCTACGAGGCCGGTGAAACGCCAAGCCCCTGCATCCGCTGCAATCAGCATCTGAAGTTCGACGCCCTGATGGATCGGGCCGACGCCCTGCAGGCGCCCTTCGTGGCCACGGGCCACTACGCCACCATCCTTCATGCCGAGGGCCGGTGGCAGCTCCGCAAGGCGGCGGATCCGAACAAGGACCAGAGCTACTACCTGTTCCACCACACCCAGGCCACCCTGGGTCGCACCCTTTTCCCCCTGAGCCACCTGGCCAAGCCCGAGGTCCGGGAGCTGGGACGGGAACTGGGCCTGCACCTGGCCGAAAAAGCCGAAAGCCAGGAGATCTGCTTCGTGGGGGATCAGCGCTACGATGCGTTCCTGGAAGGTCGGGGTCGCGCTCCCCAGGTCGGATCCGGCCCGATCCGCCGGCTGGATGGGGTCGAACTCGGACGCCACGAAGGGTATTGGCGCTACACCGTGGGGCAGCGCAAGGGATTGGGGATCGCCCATCCCGAACCGCTCTACGTGGTCCGCGTGGACCGGAGCACCAACACCGTCTGGGTCGGGGTCGAAGCGGACCTCTGGTCGGATCGGGTGGAAGCTCGGGAGCTCTCCTGGGTCGAGGGTCCGCCCTCCGGGCCCCTGCCCTGCGAGGCCCGCATCCGCAGCCGTGCCCAGGAGGCCGAAGCCCTCGTGATCCCCCTGGAGGGCGACCGGGTGCGCCTGGTCTTCGCTGCGCCCCAGCGCGCCCCGGCCCCCGGCCAGGCAGTGGTCTTCTACCGGGAGGGAGAGGTCCTCGGTGGCGGTTGGGTGGACCGCACGGGCCTCACCGGTCTCTCCTGAACGCCCCCAAGGACCCGACTCGGGTCCTGAGGCTGGAGGTGCCGGTTGGAGTTGAACCAACTGCTCCCGATCTGCGGTCGGGGACCTTCCACTTGGCTACGGCACCACGGGATGCGCCAAGCGTAGTTTTTTACCTAGTGTGGGTCAACCAAAAATTACAGGAAACCGATCCTGGACTGAGCCTGAACCTGAACCCAGGTTTCAAACTCCGTGTTCCAAGCAAATGAAAACGCCCCCGGTTCCGGGGGCGTGGGACTGGAGGCGCCGGTCGGAATCGAACCGACGAGTACGGGATTTGCAATCCCGGGCCTTACCACTTGGCGAGGCCGCTTGCGCGGCCTGGTCGGTGGAGCGGGTGATGGGATTTGAACCCACGACTTCAACCTTGGCAAGGTTGCACTCTACCACTGAGTTACACCCGCGTTGTTCTTAAATCCTACCACGACACGGATTCCCGTCAACGCTCTTTTTCCGCACAGGCCGGGCATAGCCCGAACAGCATCAGCTTGTGGCGGGTGATCTGGAAGCCGCTCTGGGCCTCCATGGCCTGGAGGCCAGGCCCCAGGGCACAGCCATCCACCTCCACCACCCGGGCACACCCTTCGCACTGGACGTGGTGATGGTGGTGTCGGCTGTGGCACCGGACGAACCGCATCACCTGATCCTCCCCGAGCACGCTCTCCACCCACCCTTCCGCGATGAAGCGTTCGAGGTTCCGGTAGATGGTGGGCAGCCCCGACCGGCCCTTGGGCAGTCGCTCGAAGATCTCCTCCACCGTCACGGGCCGCTCCACGCTCTGAAGCACGGAGAGGATGTGCTGCCGCTGGGGGGTCTGCCGCATGCCGGCGGCACGCAAGGATGGGAGCGAGGTGGGGTCCGGAGCGGCCATGATCCAGGATCGCTCAGGCGGCGGGAACCTCCAAGCCCATCCCTCCCTCCCGGGATCTGGCATCCTCACCTCATGCTCCAACGCACACTCGCCCGGTTGTCGCCGGTCCACACGGCGCCGCCCTTCCTGCCGGTGGCCTTCCGGATCCTGGCCACGACGGGTCTCCTCCTGCTCCACCTGGGGCTTCCAGCCGATGGCACCATCCTCCCCGGCGAATGGCTGTACCTGAGTCTCCTGGTGTTCTTCCTCCTGGAGGCCCTCATCGAAGTGGAGCACCGGCGCCACACCCGGGGGAGGGCCTTCGCGACGCCCGGAATCAACGGGGTGCGGTGGAACCTCCTGCTGGATGTCCTCCTGGTGACGCTCATGGTGGCCTTCCATGGCGCGGACCAGGAACGGCTGGCGGTGTTCTACCTGTTCCCGGTGCTGGCCTCCGCCTTCTACGTCGGCACCCAGGACATCCTCGGAGTGGGGCTGATCTCCGCCTCGCTCTACGTGGGCCTGGTGGTGGGCTTCTCCAATGGGTGGATCCCCCCCTTCGGGGACAGCGGAACCGGCCTCGAAGGGGCCCGGCGCCTCAAGGTCCTGGGACTGGCCTCCCTGCAGCTCTTCACGGCCACGCTGGTGATGATGTACCTGCGGCGCAACCTGGAATCCCTGCGTCAGAACCTGAACCTCCGGGAAGCGGAGGCGAGCCAGTTGGCGGAGCTCCACCTCCGCGTGGTGGAGAGCATGTCGAGCGGCCTGGTGACCCTGGACCCCCAGGCCCGCATCACCTCGGCCAATCCCGCGGCGGAAGCCATCCTCCAGGCCCGGCTGGAGGCCGGCCGGGCCATCACCGAGCTCCTGCCGCTCAGCGCCGAGGCGCTGAGTTCACCCCGGGGGGAACCCCGCTTCGAGTTCAGCCTTCCCGTGAACGGGGAACCCCGCATCCTGGGTGGACATCTGGCCCCCCTCCGGGGACCGGAAGGCAGCCACGCGGGCTCCATCCTGATCTTCCAGGACCTCACGGAGTGGAAGGCCCTGGAGGACCGCACCCGCACCGCGGAGCGCCTGGCCGCCGTGGGACAGCTGAGCGCCGGTCTGGCCCATGAGCTCAGGAACCCCCTGGCCTCGATCATGGGGTGCGTGCAATTGCTGGGGCGGGGCAAGGAACCGCAAACTCAGGATCGGGTTCTCGGCATCCTGGCCCGGGAATCGGATCGGGTGAATGAGATCGTGGGGCACTTCCTGGACTTCGCCAGCCCCCGGGATCCCCAGATGCAGGACGTGGTGCTGGCCCCCTTCCTGGAGGAGGTCGCCGCCAGCTGGGAGATGGATCCCCGCACCCGGGACCTCCCCCTGCACATGCCGGAGGCCCCTCCCGCCGTGGCCCTCTCCGCGGATCCCACGGCCGCGCACCGCATCCTGGTGAATCTGCTCTCCAACGCCCGGAAGGCCGTGGCCGGCCGCGATGGGGCCAAGGTGGTCATGGGCTGCGGCCTGGAGGGGACCCGGCTCACCCTGTGGGTGGAGGACAACGGGTGCGGCATGGATGCCGAAGGCCGACGCCGCCTCTTCCTGCCCTTCCAGAGCGGGTTCGAGGAGGGGGCCGGCCTCGGGATGAGCCTGGTCTTCCAGATGGTCCAACGCATGGGCTGGGACATCCGCGTGGACAGCAACCCCGGGCAGGGCACCAAAGTCTCCCTGGAGATCCCCTGCACCCCCCTTCGTTAGTCCGTTTGTCAGGAGAGCGGCCGAAGTGGCATCCTGGGGGGAATCCCCCAGCCCCATCGGACCAGTGCTCGAGTCCCCGGTCCAGGTTGCCGAAGAACCTTGAAATCCCCATCCCGCCGGAACCGGTCCTCACAGGATCCCGCCATGAACCGCAAGCTCATCCGTCCCAACTTCAGCGAGATCAAGGAGCGCATGGGCCATTCCCTACGCGCCGGTAGCGGGTCGGAGGTCATCACGCCGACCCCTTCCCCCGTGACCGCCGGGGGGGCGCCCAATCCGGTGACGGACCTCAGCGCACCCACGGCCCCCCAGGGGCTGGGCAGTCCCCGGCGCAAGATCGCCCCCCCCGAACAGACCAACGCCGAGAGCTTCTACTACCTCAAGCAGATGCAGACGAAGACGCCCATGGTCATCGTCCTGCACAACGATGAGAAGCTGCGGGGCGTCATCGAGTGGTACGACAAGCACTGCCTGAAGATCAACCGGGTGAAGGAGCCGAACCTCCTCGTGCCGAAGCACAACATCAAGTACATCTACAAGCAGGACGAGGAACCCCGCATCCGGCGTGGACGTCCTTCCAAGAAGGAGGAACCCAGCGTCGCCGACCTGGACCTCCAGACCTACGAGTAGGTCGTGAGCGGCCCCGTCCCCCCCCGGCGCCCGCGGATCGCCATCAGCCTCGGCGATCCCTGCGGCGTGGGGCCGGAGATCTTCCTGGGGGTGCTGCACGCCCTCCATGTCTGGGCCGACATCATCATCGTGGGCGCCCGCGCCGGAGCCGAGCTCCTGCAGGACACCCCGGATCAACGGGTCCACTGGCGCTGGGGGCACCCCCAGGGACCGCCCCCGGAGGGATTCAAAGGCGAAGCCTTCGGGATCTGGACGAGCACCTCCCGGGATTTCCACGAGCCGCGGCTCTCGGGCCAGGCCCTCTGGCTGGATCCGACCCCGGACCTGGCGCCTTCCATGCTCGCGCTGGGCCAGGGCAGCGCCCACTCCGGGCGGGCGGCCGTGGAAGCGGTGAAGGCGGCCACCCACCTGGTCATGACGGGCCAGGCGGATGCCCTCGTGACCCTTCCCCTTTCCAAATCCGCGGCCCACCTGGCGGGTCACGCCATACCGGGCCACACGGAACTCCTGCAGCAGCTGTCGGGCTCTCCCATCACCCGCATGGCCTTCGTAAGCCCCAGCCTGTCGGTGGTGCTGCACACGGTGCATCAAAGTCTCCGTTCAGTCGTGGAGGACCTGGAGGCGGATGCGGTGGCCGAAACGCTGAGCTTCGCCGCCGACCGGTTCATCCAGTTCACGGGGAAGAACGATCTCCGGGTGGCCCTCTGCGCCCTGAATCCCCACGCTGGCGAGAATGGCGCCTTCGGCAGTGAGGAGTTGCTCCTGCAGGATGCCCTCATCCAGGCGGAGGCCTCCTTCCTGAACTTCGATCCCAAGGTCTCCGGCCCCTTCTCGGAAGTCCCCTCCCCCTTCGCCGTGGGACCCATCCCCGAGGGGTGGCAGATCTTCCCGACCCAGACCGTCTCCTTCGGTGGCGCCCGCGACATCGAGGTGGTCTCCCGGAGCCACGGTGAGGCCCAGTCCACGCGGCCGGCCCCCCGGTTCTTCGGCCCCCTGCCCTCCGATAGCCTCTTCCATCGGGCCGCCCGAGGGGAGTTCGACCTCGTGGTGGCCCTGTACCACGACCAGGGCCTCATCCCCATGAAGCTCCTGGAACCCGCGCGGGCCGTGAACCTCACCCTCGGCCTCCCCTTCATCCGGACCAGTCCGGACCATGGCACCGCCTTTGACAAGGCCGGGAAATGGGTCGCCGATCCCACCAATTTCCTGGAAGCCACGGCCTTGGCCGTGCGCCTGGCCGGCCGGGCGAAGGGTGCTGCCTGGCGGGCGGAGGTCACCCCTGGCGCCTGAGAGCCGCCCCTTCGGACCGGGGACGGCCCAAGTGCCCCCGGACCGTCCCCTGCCCCGCACGGCAGGTCGGATCCAGGATCACTCCCTCCTTCTCGCGGATGCCCACCGCGCCCGGCTCGCCGCCCGGGTTCCGGGCGAACCCTGGTTCGATGGCGCCTTCGCGGAACTGCTCGAGTGCCTCCTCCCCGGCGGGGATGGGGTGCTCCGCATCCGCCTGGATGCCGAGGGTCGCCAGCTCTGGGCGCATCGGGAACCCCTTCCCGAGACACCCACCCCCTACCGGGTCCTGCTTCGCCCCCATCCCCTCCCCCGCGCCACGGCCCCCCGCATCAAAGGCATGGATGGGGCCTGGTCGGCGCCGGTGCTGGCCGAAGTCCGGGCCCAGGGGGCTGCCGATGCCCTGCTCTGCTGGCCGGATGGAACGGTGGCGGAAACCGCCATCGCCGCCGTGGCCGTGGAGGACGGGGGTGATCTGTGGTGCCCGCCCCTCCCCGGGCGGGTGGCGAGCCTGGCCGAGGAGCACCTGCTTCCCGGTTGGGCCCGGGACCGGGGATTGCGGATTCGGGAAGGGGTCCTCCGACCCGGGCTCCTCCGAAGGGGCCGCCTCTGGTGCCTGAATGCGGTTCGCGGGGTCTGGGCGGCGGAAGCGATGGACCCGACCCCCGCAGGGAGCCGCTGAGATGCGACCTGAGAACTGGATGCTCGCCCTCCTCCTGCCCCTGCCCCCCTGGCTCGGGTTCTGGATCTTCCGGCGCAAGGGGCGCGTCGGTCTGAGCTACGGGTACTTCCTCGGTGGGATCCTCGCGCTGCTGACCCTGCCCTGGCCCCATCTGGTGGGGAAGCCCTTCCCGTCGGCCCACATGGGCGGGGCCCTGTTCGGCTTCACCCTCTTCCTTCAGGCCCACCGCGAGGGGGGTCAAGGCCTCCGCCGATTGGGAGTGGGGGTCGGTGGGGCATCCATCTTCAGCCTCCTGCTCATGCTGCAGCTGGAGATCCCCTTGCAGAGCCTCCTGGCCTTCTGGGCCACGGCGGCGGGGGAGGCCCTCTTGTGGCTGCTGCTCTCCGACCTCTTCTATGCCTTGACCCGAGGGCGCTGGCTCCAGGCCCGCATGCCCGCCGTGGGCGGCCTCACCCTCACCATCGGCTCCCTCATGCTGCGCCCCTGGCCGGACGAACTGCCGCGTCTGCCTTGGCCCGCGGCCGCCATGGGCGGAGTGATGCTGGGTCTGGTGGCCCTTCAACAGCTGCTGTGGCTTCGCGCCAACGGCACCTGGGTCGAGGGCCGGGGGGAGGCGCTGCGGACCGCGCTCTCCCTCCTCGAGCGAGGTGAGAAACCCGAGGGGCCTTCCCTGGCCTACACCCTGGAGGCCACTCAGGGCATGGTGCTGGTGAACGAGAAGGGCCTCGTGCTGGAAGCCAACGGCCCCCTGGCCCGGGCAGTGGGGTTCCCGCGGCACCAGCTGCGGGGGTACCGCCTGAACCAGTTGGTGCAGGGGGAGGGGCAGTCGGTGTGGGAGGACCTGCAGACCCAGCTCCTCCAGCACGGATGCGGCAAGGCCGGAGGCACGCTCGCCGATGCCGAGGGCGGGTGGGCGCCCGTCACCCTGGAAGCCGTGCCCTTCGATCGGAACATGGCCCTCATCTGGATCAGCTCCCCGGAACCCGCCACCCTGGCCCTGCGGGGCAGCCGCGGTTCGGCCGTGCTCCTGGAATCCCAGGGCACCTCGATCCGGCTGGCCAACACCCTGGGGACCATCCTGCCCGCCGCAGAGCACATCCTCGCCACCACCCAGGAATCGGAGACGCGGACGGCGGCCGAACGGATCCTCGTGGCCGCCCAGAAGGTGCGGCCCGCCACCACCGACCCCGATGTCGAGTTGCCGGCCCTGGACGCCATGGATGCCCTCATCCCCTGGCTGCAGCGCATGCTTCCGCCCCACTTCAAGGTGGGCCACCAGGGCCCTGACCTCCTGCTGCGGACCAGCCCGGAGTCGCTGAAGAAGATCGCCACCCACCTCCTCCTCCACGCCCGCCAGGCCATCACCCGGGGGACGCTCACCCTCACGCTCACCCCGCGTGTATTGGGAGGTCGCACGTGGGCGCTCATGGGCGTGGAGGTGGACGGTCCTCCCGGGCGGCCCCCGCGGGAGCTGCTGGGGAGCGCGTGGCTCCAGGAGGCTGTGCGCATGGGCCGGGGCATGCTGGAACTCAATCAGGATCCCCAGGGCGGACTCTGGCCATCCATCTATCTCCCGGTGGCCGAGGGGCCCACGCTCATCGAATCGGATCCCCTGAAGGGGCGCACCGCCTGGATCGTGGATCAGGATCCCGGGGTGCGGGACGCCCTGGCCTCCTTGGTGGCCGCCCAGGGCGGACGTGCGGAGGCCTTCGGTGAACTGAAGGACATGCTCCGGGCGAGCCGGGACCTGCCCGCCCCGGACCTGCTGGTGCTCGAGCGGTCCCCCCAGCTGATGCGGTTCCACCGCGCCCTGCGCGGATTCCAGCGGGAGCCCCTGCCGACCCTGGTGCTGGGGAATGGCGAGGCCCTTCCGGTGAATCCCGGATCCCTCGGACTGCGCCGCCTGGGCTTCCTCGACAAGCCCTTCCCCAGCCAGGAATTCATCCAGAGCCTCCTCGCCCTCCTCTCCCCAACCAGCTGAGCGGCTGTGTCAGACTAGGAGGAAGTCGAGGCCCTGGATGGATCCGGCCGGCCCCGGCGCCCAAGTCGAGGGGGAAGCATGTCCACAGTAGCGGTGGTCCTGGCGGCAGGACTGGGAACCCGGATGAAGTCGGCCCTCCCCAAGGTGCTGCACCCCATCCTGGGGGATCCCTCCCTCCTGTGGGTGCTGCGGAGCCTGCCCACCGACCTGAAGGCCGCCGTGGTCGTGGTTCACCATGGCCAGGAGAAGGTCATTGCCGCCTTGGACGCCTGGTCGAAGGCGGGCCTGCTGCCCTGCCCCGTGGAGGCCGTGCCTCAAGGCGAGCCCCTGGGCACGGGTCATGCGGTGAAGGCCTGCACCGGCGCCCTGGATCGCCTGGAAGCCGGTCGGGTGCTGATCCTCAGTGGCGACGTGCCCCTCCTGCCTGCGGGCACCGTGGCCGAACTGGCCGCCAGCGAAGGACTCATCCTCGCCATGGATCTGGACCGGCCCACGGGCTATGGCCGCATCCTCAGCGATGGTCGCGGCCACCTCACGGGCCTGGTCGAGGAGAAGGACGCCTCCCCGGACCAACGCGAGATCCGCCGGGTCAACGGGGGGGCCTACAGCCTGCCCTGGGTGCCCCTGCGCGCCGCCCTGCAGGCCCTGAAGAACGACAACGCCCAGAAGGAGTACTACCTCACCGACGCCGTGGTGGCCGTGGCCGCCACGCACCCCGTGGCCATCGCCGTGCGCCCGGAAGCGGAACTCCTCGGGATGAACTCCCGGCTGGACCAGGCCCACCTGCAGGCGCTGGCCGCCCAGTCCCTCCGGGAGCACTGGATGCGGGAGGGTGTGACCTTCCTCCATCCGGACAGCACCCTCGTGGGCCCCCGGGTCACCCTCGCCCGGGATGTGCTCGTGGAACCCGGCGTCCGATTGGAAGGCGCGGTGTCCGTGGGTGAAGGGGCCCGCCTGGGCCAGGGTTCGGTGATTGTGGAGAGCCGCATCGGAAACCACACCGAGATCCGCCCCTACTCGATCCTGGAGAAGGCCGTGGTGGGTGCGGAGGCCCACATCGGACCCTTCGCCCGGCTCCGGGAAGGCACCGATCTCGCGGACCACGTGCACATCGGCAACTTCGTGGAGACGAAGAAGGCCCGGTTCGAGACCGGGGCGAAGGCCAACCACCTGTCCTATGTGGGGGATGCCGAGGTGGGTGAAGGCACCAACATCGGCGCCGGGGTCATCACCTGCAACTACGATGGGGTCAACAAGCACAAGACCACCATCGGGAAACGAGTGTTCGTGGGCTCCGACAGCCAGCTGGTGGCACCGGTGACCCTCGGCGATGATGCCCTCATCGCGGCCGGCAGCACGGTGACCAAGGACGTACCCGCAGGTGCGTTGGCACTCTCCCGGGTTCCCCAGGACAACAAGGAAGGTGCCGCCGTGCGCCTCCGGGCCCGCCAGAAGAAGGCCTGATCCCCCGGGAATCCCCGGTCCTTCGCGGTAGACTATCCGGATGCTCCAGACCCTCTTCGACACCCTGGGTTCCCGCATCCTGGGCGCCCTGGACCAGGCCGGGGACTTCGCCGTGCTCTCCGGGCGGACCTTCCGGGCCATCTTCCGGCGCCCCTTCGACGGGGAGAACCTCATGCGCCAGTTCCTGGCCGTGGGTGTGAACTCCGTTCCGGTGGTCGTGCTCACCTCCCTGGCCGTGAGCGCCGTGTTCGCCGTGCAGCTGGCCTTCGGGTTCAAGCAGTTCCAGGCCGAGGGCCTCGCCTCCCAGGTGGAGGGGCTCGCCGTGGTCCGCGAACTGGCCCCGGTGATCACGGGCCTCATGCTTGCGGGTCGCGTGGGCTCCGCCATGGCCGCCGAGCTGGGGACCATGCAGGTCACGGAGCAGATCGACGCCCTGGAGTGCCTGGCCACGGACCCGATCCACTACCTCTTCGTGCCGCGCCTCCTGGCCGCGGCCCTGATGGTGCCGCTGCTGACGGGGCTTTCCATCTACGTGGGCTACTGGGGCGGCTACCTGCTCCTCGTGGGGGCCGAGGGCCAGAGCGCCGTCGTCTACCAGAGCGAGTTCTACAAGCTCCTGGCCTTCAAGGACCTCCGCATCGCCCTCACGAAGGCCCTCGTCTTCGGGCTCATCATCGCCCTGGTGGGCTGCTGGCGGGGCTACCGCACCCGGGGCGGCGCCGAGGGCGTGGGCAACGCCCCCACGAGCAGCGTGGTGACGTCCAGCCTCTGGATCCTCATCGCCGACTTCTTCCTGACCAAGCTCCTGCTGGTGTGACCGTGCCGCTCATCGACGTCGTCAATGTCTCCAAGGCCTTCGGGCCCAAGGTCGTCCTCAGCGATGTGAACCTCAGCGTGGAGGAGGGCGAGAGCCTGGTTGTCCTCGGTGGTTCCGGCACGGGCAAGACCGTGCTGCTCCGCACCATCATGGGACTGCTGACGCCCGACCAGGGCCACATCGCGGTGGAGGGCAAGATCATCCACCAGCTCACCTGGCAGGAGCTCTTCGAGGTGCGCAAGCACATCGGCATGTGCTTCCAGATGGCCGCCCTCTTCGACTCCATGACCGTCTTCGAGAACGTGGCCTTCTCCCTTCGGCGCCACACCACCATGACCCCCGGGGAGATCCAGGCCCGGGTGGAGGAGTGCCTGGGTCTCGTGGGCATGAAGGGGACGGATCAGCTCAAGCCCGCCGAGCTCTCCGGCGGCATGAAGCGCCGGGTGGGCTTCGCCCGGGCCATCGCCCTCAAGCCCAAGATCCTCCTCTTCGACGAGCCCACCACGGGCCTCGACCCCGTGATGACCGACGTGATCGGCCGCGTGATCCTGGACCTCAAACACGAGCTGGGTGTCACCACCATCACCATCACCCATGACCTCAAGAGCGCCTTCGAGATCGCCGACCGCATCGCCCTGCTCTTCAGGGGTGAGGTCATCGCATGCGAGAGGCCCGAGCAGTTCAAGGTGAACCCCAACCCCGTGGTCCAGCAGTTCCTCCGGGGCGACGCGGACGGCCCCTTCCTGCTCGATCCGCCGCCCCCCAAGCGCTCCCAGTCCACCGTCAGCCACCACCCCTTGAACGCGTAGGTACGACATGAAGCTTGAAACCAAAGTCGGAGCCTTCTTCGCCGGATCCATCGCCGTCATCGGGATCCTCATCTTCAGCGTGGAGAAGATCCAGCTGGGCGGGAACGGCGGCCAGCCCGAGTTCGAGGCGTTCTTCGGCCAGGTGGCGGGCCTGAACCCCCAGAGCCAGGTCCGGGTGGCCGGCGTGAAGGTGGGCCTCGTCCGCAAGATCACCCTGGAGAAGGGCAAGGCCAAGGTGGTGCTGGCGCTCCGCCCCGACCTGCCCGTGTACAAGGACGCCACCGCCTCCCTCGTCTCCATCGGCATCCTCGGCGAGAAGTACATCGAGCTTGATCAGGGCCACGAGTCCGCGGGCCTCATGGATCCGGGCTCCGCCATCACCTCCAAGACCGGCATCGGCCTCGACAACCTGATGGAGACCCTGGGTGAGATCGGCAAGGATGTGAAGGGCGTGACCTACGCCCTGAACCAGAGCATCGGTGGCGAGAACGGGCGCCAGAAGCTGGATGAGATCGTCGACAACGTCCGCCAGCTCACCGGCGAACTGCGGGCCATGGCCGCCGAGAACCGGCCCGCCATCGCCGCCACCACCGCCAACGTGGAAGCCATCACCGGGGATCTCAAGGACCGGCTGCCCAAGCTCACCGCCCAGTTCGAGCAGGTGGGCAAGCAGCTCAACGAGCTTCTGGCTGAGAACCGCCCCGAGCTGAAGGGCCTGCTCGGGGACACCCGGAAGCTGGCGCAGAGCTTCAACGGCACCGCGGAAAACCTCAAGACCCTCACGGACAAGATCAACCGCGGCGAAGGAACCGTGGGCAAGCTGCTCAACGACGACACGACCATCAAGAAGATCAACGAGGCCGTGGACAATGTGAACAGCATGCTGGGTGGCTTCAAGGCCATGGACCTGCGCCTCGACATGGGTGCCTCCCAGTGGGTGGACCGCAAGGACAGCCGCATCGGCCTGGGGATCGAGTTGGCCCCGCGCCCCGACTACTGGTACGCCATCGAGCTGGCCTCCACCCCCGATGGGAAGCTCACCGAGTCCCAGCGCACGGTCACCCAGATCGATCCGATGACGGGCCTCCCGGTGACCATGCTCGAGAACAACCGCACCGTCACGGTGGACAAGACCTTCACGTTCTCCGCCCAGTTCGCCAAGCGCTACGGCCCCGCCATCTTCAGCGCCGGCATCGTGGAGAACAAGGGTGGGGCGGGCCTCGAGTTCCGCACATTCGAGGATCGCTTCCGCTTCGGCCTGCTGGCCTACGATTTCACCAAGCGGGATGACAAGCCCAACCCCCGGCTCCGGTTCACCACCACCTACCAGTTCTGGAAGGGCATGTACATCCAGGCCGGCCTGCAGGACTTCGCCAACAAGGACCTGCGCACCTTCACCTTCGGCGGTGGCATCCGATGGAAGGATGACGATCTCAAGAAGCTCATCGGCCTCGCCGCTGGCGGCAAGTAGCCCCATGGCCGTGACCCTGCCCCCCGAACGCTATGCCCTGTTCCTGGGTGTGCGCCGGGGTGTGCCCCTGGTGGGGTCCCTGCTGTCCCTCCTCCTGGCCCTGGCCGATCCCCGGCATCGGGGCTGGTGGGTACTGGCGGGCGTGGTGAGCCTCACCCTGGTCTGGATCACCTTCCACCGCGGGGAGACGTATCTCCGGGCGCGGCCCAGCCTCATCCGCTGGGATGGCAGGTGGGTGCGCTTCTTCCGGCCCCTGGCCCGCCTCCTCGGTCACGAGGACACCTGGATCCTCTCCTTCTGCGGGTTCCACAACGCCCGCCTGCGGGAGGCCCTGGCCCACCGCAAGGCCCGGAAGGCCCTCATCCTCCTGCCCCACTGCATCCAGCTGGCCCGCTGCAAGGCCCCCATCCTGGATGACCTCGCCGCCTGCTACGAGTGCGGGCTCTGCCCCGTGGAGGACTTCCTCCACGCCTCCCTGCAAGGGCGCTGGGAGAGCCGCATCACCAACCGCAGCCACAAAGCCTACCGCGAGGCCCGGGCCTACCAGCCGGACCTCATCGTGGCGGTGAGCTGCACGGACCGCCTGCTGAAGGGCCTCACCAAGGTGGCCGACGTGCCCGCCTACGTGCTGCCCCTCGACCTGCCCCACGGCATGTGCGTGGACACCCAGTTCAGCGTGCCGCTGCTCACGGCCGCCATGGAGGAACTGGTGGAGCCCCGGCCCCGCCTCGAGCCCCTTTCCCGCGAAGCCTCAGCCTGAGCTAAGGAGCTCCCCCATGAAAGCCCTCACGTTCAGCCGCTTCGGCGCCCCCGAAGTCCTCGAGTACCGCGACCTGCCCGACCCCCTGCCCGGCCCTGGTGAAGTGCGCATCCGCACGCGCGCCATCGGGATGAACTTCGCCGACTGCTACCGTCGGCAGGGCCGCTACCACCTCAAGGGGGAGGCCCCCTGGGTCGCCGGCTACGAGGCGGCTGGGGAGATCGAGTCCCTTGGCAACGGGGTCGATGGATTCAAGGTGGGCGACCGGGTGGCCTTCGCCGACAGCCCCTTCGCCCATGCCGAACTTGTGGTGGTGCCCGAGGGGAAGCTCATCCCCCTGCCCGATTCCATCTCCTTCGAGACGGCCGCCGCCCTCCTCCTGCAGGGCCTCACGGCCCAGTACCTGGTGCGGGACAGCCACCCCATCGAGGAAGGGGAGAGCGTGCTCGTGCACGCCGCCGCCGGGGGCGTGGGCCTGCTGCTCGTGCAGATGGCCACCCTGCTGGGCGCCGAGGTCATCGGCATCGTCTCCAAGGACGCCAAGGTCCAGGCCGTGCTCGATGCCGGTGCCAAGGAGGTCGTCCTCTTCGGGGAGGACTGGTCCCAGGCCGCCCGGGACTTCTGCTGCGACGTGGCCGAGGATGGCATGGTGCTGAGCGAGGGGGTGGACGTGGTCTACGACAGCGTGGGGTCCACCCTCCAACGGAGCCTCGAGGCCGCCCGGATCGGGGGGCATGTGGTCTTCTTCGGCATGGCCGGCGGCGATCCCGTGCCCGTGGATCCCCGCTACCTCATGGACACCAGCAAGAGCCTCACCGGCGGGGACCTCTGGAACGTCCTGCGCACCCCGGAGGACCGCCGCCAGCGGGCCGCGGAGCTCTTCCACTGGGTGGATCGGGGCCTGCTCAAGGTGAGCATCGCCGCCCGCATCCCCCTGGCCGAGGGGGCCGAAGCCCACCGCCTGCTGGAGTCGCGCACCACCACCGGAAAGGTCCTGCTGATCCCATGAGCCGCTTCGCCCTGCGCAACGCCTTCCAGCGGGTCCTGGGGCCCACCGCCATGGCCTACCTGCTGCACCTGCGCCCCCTGGAATGGCCCATCATGACCGCCCACATGCTCCTGGGCACCTTCCTGGCGGTGGGCCTGAACCTGGACCTGAACGCCCTCTGGGCCTGGGTGATCTTCGTGGTGCTCATGAACGGCGGCACCCTGGCCCTCAACAGCGCCTTCGACCAGGACGAGGGGGACATCGGCTACCTGCGGCAGCCCCCGAAGCCCCCCAAGCACCTGGCCGCCTTCGGGTACGTGCTGCTCTTCGCCAGCCTGGCCTGGAGCGCCGTGTTCCTGAAGGTGAAGCCCGGCGGGAAGTACTTCTTCGAGATCGTGATGACCTGCGTGCTCATGAGCATCGTGTACTCCGTGCCGCCCATCCGTCTCAAGGCCCGGGCCGGCTGGGACCTGCTCATCAATTGCCTGGGCTTCGGCTTCTTCACCCCCATGGCCGGCTGGGTGGCCACGGGCCGAGGGCTCAATCCGGTGCTGGTGGACCTCTGCGTGGGCTTCGGCCTGCTCTTCGCCGCCCTCTATCCCCTCACCCAGATCTACCAGGTGGAGGAGGACACCCGCCGGGGCGACCAGACCCTGGTGATCCGCATGGGCGTGGGGCGCAGCCTGACCTACGCCATCCTCGCCACGCTGGCCGCCCACCTCTGGTTCGCCCAGGCCTGCCTCAAGGCCAAGGTGGGGCCCGCCCCCCTGCTGCTGAGCCTGGGCGCCTGGCTGGGCCTCCTGATCCCCTGGCGCGCCCGCTGGCAGTCCTGGAGCGCCGAGAAGGCGGAGGCCGGCATGTACCGCGGCCTCGCCGCCTGGGCGGTCACCGACATCAGCGCCTTGATCCTCCTCTGGCCCAAGCCCTGAGATGCTCCGCCCCCAGGTAGCCCCACCCGTCCCCCTCCAGTGGGGCTTCTCCACCCGTCAGGACGCCCCCGACACCCTGCCCCCTGTGCGCCTCTCCCAGGTCCACGGCTGTGGCGTGGTGGAGGCCAGCGACGCCATCGTGGAGGCGGATGGCATCTGGACCACCACCCCCGGGGTGACCGTGGGGGTGCGGGTTGCCGACTGCGCGCCCGTGCTCCTCGCAGGGCCCTTGCCGGATGGACGCGCCTTCGCCGCGGCCCTCCACGCCGGGTGGAAGGGGGCCGTGGCCCGCATCCTCGCCGCGGGAGTCGGTCGCTACCGCATGCTCGGGGGGCGACCCGAAGATCTGGCCTGGGCGCTGGGCCCCTGCATCCAGCGGTGCCATTTCGAGGTGGGGCCGGAAGTCGTGGCTGCCTTCCAGCAGGATCCGGCCTGGCATGGGGGCCTGGTTCACCCTGGTCCCCAGGGGAAGGCTCACCTGGACCTGCCGGGTCTTCTGAGGGCCCAGGCCTCGCAGATGGGCCTGGACCCCGTAAAGGATGGGAGCGTGAACCTCTGCACCGTCTGCCAGCCTGAGCTCCTGTGGTCCTATCGCCGCGGGGACGTGAAGGCCCGCCAATGGGGTTGGGTGCAGCTTGGGTGAATGGGAAAGGGGCCGGTGAGACCGGCCCCTTCCGCGTTCAAGGTGAACTTACTTTCCGGCCTTGGCGGCCGGGGCCACCGGCGCAGGGGTCGGCGCAGGGCCCGGAGTGGCGGTGCGGAGCGCACCCTGGCCCTTGCGGCTGAAGTCGATGGACTCGGCCAGCACCCGGAGGGCCTCGCCCGGCGCGTGGAAGCCGGTGCTGTTCTCGGCCTCGACGAAGTCCAGGTAGAACTGCGCTTTCCGCTGGAAGTCCCGGGCCTGGGCGAGCTCGGCGTCGGGGCGGCCGGCCTCCTTGGCGGCCTTCAGTTCCTTGATGAGTTCCATCAGGGCGTCCATGGCCACGTTGCGGATCTTGAAGGTGCGGTCCTGGATGGTCTCCACCCGGGCCTTCATCTCCTTCTCATCCCAGCTGTGGCAGGAGGAGCAGGCGTTCTTCACGTTGAGCAGGGGGCTGCGCACGTGATGGTCGGTGAACTCCTTGCCGTCCTTCTTGGTGGTGGGCATGTGGCAGTCCACACAGGACACGCCGGAGCGGGCGTGGATGCCCTGGCTCCACATCTCGAACTCGGGGTGCTGGGCCTTGAGCGTGGGCGCGCCGGTCTGGGCGTGGCTCCAGTCCTTGAAGCCGGCCTCATCGTAGTAGGCCTGGATGTTCTCCACCTTGAGGCCCTTGGCCCAGGGGAACACGAGCCGCTTCTCGGGGCCCTTGAAGTAGTACTCCACGTGGCACTGCCCGCAGACGTAGGCGCGCATCTCCGCAGGCGTCGCCTGCTTGTTCACGTCGTAGTCCTTCACGCCTTCAGAGGCCTTGAGGGCCCGCATGCCCTCGATGAAGCCCTGGCGGGTCACCCGCAGCTTCATGGTGCTGGGCTCATGGCAGTCGATGCAGGCCACGGGGTGGTTCACGAGCTTCCGGGACTCGAAGTAGGGCATGCCGTTCATGGCCTCGAAGCCCTTCTGCAGGTCCCCATTGCCCAGCTTCTTCTGGGGCACGTAGGTGGAGGCGTGGCAGTTCATGCAGGTGCCGGGCTGCTTCACCACCTGCTGGCGCTCCGTGAGGGTCTGGTCCTCCAGCATGAAGGCGTGGCCCCGCTCCTCGCGGAAGTCCTTGGCGAAGGCGTAGCCCGCCCACATGGTCTTGAGGCGGGGATCCTCCTCGATCTTGGACTGGCTCACCACCGCGCGGGGATCCTTCTCGGTGGGGGTGCGGGGCATGGCCTCGCTGCCGCCGAACTTGGTGCGCACCATGTCCACGGTCTTCAGGTAGGTCTCGTACTGGAGGGGGTACTTCTTCCCCCAGATGGACGGGTCCTCGGTCTCATCGGTGAGCACGATCTCCTCGCCCGGAGCCTTGGCCTTCTTCTCGGCCTTCTTGGTGGGCGCCGCCTTGGTGGCGGGCTTGGCCGGAGCGGCCTTGGCCTTGTCCTGGGGGCCGCTGGCCGAAAGGACCGCCCATGCCAGGGCAGTGAGGGCCGTCAGGGCCAGGGTCGGTTTCAATCGCATGGCGCCTCCTTGTTCCATCGGGAGAGGAGCCCCCATGCTGCCCTATTCCGGACCTTATGGTCGTGATCTAGATCTCATCCCATCCCCAGAAATCGCAGGGATTTCGGTGTCGCAACAACCAGTTGATCCGGGGGCCGTCACAGCTTCCGTGGCCGGTAGACTGAAGGCATGTTGAACATCACCGACGTCCAGATCAAAAAAGTGGAGCACGACGAGAAGCTCCGCGCCTTCGCCAGCATCGTCCTGGATGGGTGCTTCCTCGTGGGGGACATCCGCGTGGTGGAGGGGGAGGAGGGCTACTTCGTGTCCATGCCCAGCCGTCGGAAGCGGGATGGGCGCTTCGTGGACATCTGCTTCCCGCTGGACAACCCCACCCGCGAGTTCATCGAGGAGAAGGTGCTGAGGGCCTACGAGGCCACCACCGGCGCCAAGGCCATCAGCCGTCTCGCGGAAGGCGAGGGCGGGCAGGTGCGCCCCGACCTCCTGAGCGTGGAGGAGTTCGGGTTCACCCCGAAGTCGAATCCGTGACCCGCGCCAGGTTGGCCAGCTCCGCCCGGTAGACCTTCCGGAACAGCCGCGGGAGCAGCCGGGCGGCCAGCCAGCCCTGGAGCCCCGGCCAGCTGAACTCCGTCTCGATGACCACCCGGGTGCCCGGGGTCTCGGGGATCAACCGGAAGGTGGTGACGGTGCCCGTGTCGAGGTCCGTCTCCACCAGGGTGCGCCCCGGTTCCGGCTCGCTGATGCGGGCCCGGGCCACGAGTTCCCGCCCCAGCATCCCTACGGTGTAGCGGATGACGGTGCCTTCCCCGAAGCCGCCCTCCTCCACCCAGAGGCCCCCGAAGAAGTCCCGGGGGAGGATGGCCTTGTGCCCCTGGTGGTAGTCGGCCAGGACCGCGTGAACCGCCGGTGGGGCAGCGGAAACCCACCGGGACTCGGAGATGCGGAAGGTCGCCATCAGCTCGCCGCCTGCAGCTGCCGCAGGGTCTCCAGCCGGTCCAGGCTCGCCCAGCGCTCCTGAATGAGTCCGTTCCGGATCCGCCACATCACCATGCCCGAGAGGGTGAAGGGACGGCCCGTGGCCGGCAGGCCCAGGAAGAGACCGGTGTGCGTGCCGCGCCAGGTGTTCCGGACCACCACCAGGTCCCCCTCGGCGACCATCGCATCGATGGTCACGTGCAGGTCGGGGATGGCCGCATGCAGATGGCGGATCCAGGCCTTGGCGCCCTCGATGCCCGGCAAGGCGCCGGGCGCCGCGCCATGGTCGCGGAAATCCACGGCCATGTCCGTATCCAACACGGAGAGGTCCTTGCGGTTGATGAGGTCCTCGAACTGGCGGCGGACGAGGGCCTTGGCGTGGGCCGGCGCATCGCCATAGGGGGAGAAGAGCCCGGTCAGCATGAAGCACCCGCCCCGGCCAGGAGCTCCGCCGCCGCACGGACGATGCCCTCCACCTGGGGCAGGAAGGCCTGCTCCAGGGGGTAGCTGGCGGGCGCCGGGGCGTCGGGCCCCGTGAGCCGCACCACCGGGGCCTTGAGCGCGGAGAAGGCCCGCTCGGACAGCAGGGCCGCGATCTCGGCGCCCACGCCGCAGAGGCGGCTGGCCTCGTGCACGATCACGGCCCGGCCGGTCTTGCGCACGGAGGCCAGGATCGTGGCCTCGTCCAGGGGCTTGAGTGTGCGCAGGTCGAGCACCTCGGCCGAGATCCCCTGCCCTGCCAGCGCCTCAGCCGCCTGGGCGCAGGTGTGCACCATCTTCCCGTAGGAGATGAGGGTCACGTCGGAGCCCTCCCGACGGAGGGCGGCCTGGCCCAGGGGGATGATGGCGTCGCCCTCGGGGACCTCCCCGGGCACGTAGGTGAGGCCGATGTCCGTGAAGAACACCACGGGGTTGTCCTCGCGGATGGCGGCCTTCAGGAGGCCCTTGATGTCCGCGGGGGTGCTGGGCATCACCACCTTCACGCCGGGGGCGTGGACGAACCAGGCCTCCAGGTTGTGGTTGTGCTGCGCCCCCACGGACCACCCGGCCCCCGTGAGGGCCATGACCACCATGGGGAACTGGAACTGGCCTCCGCTCATGTAGCGCAGCTTGCCGGCGCTGTTCACGATCTCGTCCATGGCGAAGCAGAGGAAGGGTGCGAAGAGGAGGTCCACCACCGGGCGCAGGCCCGAGGCGGCGGCGCCGGCGGCGGTGCCGGCGATGATCCCCTCGGCGAGGGGGGTGTTGCGCACCCGGGTGGGACCGAAGGCCTCCACCAGGTGCTTCTGCTTGGTGGCGGTGCCCTCGCCGAAGACGAGGACCCGGGGGTCGCGGGCCATCTCCTCCGCGAGGGCGTGGCCGATGGCTTCGAAGGCGTTCATCTGGGGCATGGTCGGTCCTCTCAGGCGTAGACGTCGGTGGTGAGGTCGGCGAAGTCGGGATAGGGGCTCTCCCCCGCGAAGGCCGCGGCGGCGTCGATGCGGGCCTGCACCCGGGCCTGGAGGTCCAGCAGACCGGCGTCATCCAGCTCCCCGGCCTCCCTGAGCTTGGCGGCGAGGCGGAGGATGGGGTCCTTGGGGGCCCAGGCGGCCTGCTCCTCGGGATCCAGGTAGGAGGGATCGTGGGGCTCCATGTGGCTCCGCTGGCGGAAGGTCCAGGTCTCCAGCAGGAAGGGGCGCTGCGTCTCGCGCACCCGCGTGGCTGCGGCGAGCGCGGCCTCGCGCACGGCCTCCACGTCGTTGCCGTCCACGGTGGTGCTCTCCATGCCGTAGGAGGCCGCCCAGGGGGCGATGAAGTCACCCACCATGGTCTCCCGGCGGCGCACGAAGGCCTGCCACTGGTTGTTCTCGCAGACGTAGAGCACGGGCAGGTTCCACACGGAGGCGAGGTTCAGGGACTCGTGGAAGATGCCTTCGCAGGCGGCGCCGTCGCCGAAGAAGCAGACCACGATGCCGGGCTCGCCCAGCTGGGTCTTGGCCAGGGCCACCCCCGGAGCCAGGCTCAGCTCGCCCCCCACGATGGTGGAGGTGAGCACCACCCCCAGTTCGGCCACGGAGATGTGCAGGCTGCCGCTCTTGCCCTTGCAGTAGCCCGTCGCCTTGCCCATGACCTCGGCCAGCATGCGGCCGGGATCGGCGCCGCGGGCCAGCAGGTGGCCGGCGCTGCGGTGGTTGGTGAGGACCTTGTCCTCGGGCCGGAGGGCGGAGACCACGCCCACGGCGGAGGCCTCCTGGCCCACGGAGGTGCAGACGGCGGGGAACTGGCCGGCCTCGTGGAAGCCGACGATCTTCTGTTCGTAGGCGCGGACCAGGAGCATCTGCTCCAGGAGGTCCAGGCGCGTGGGGGTCGTTTCGGGGCGCATCGAGGCAGGCCTCCGGCTAGGGGGCTGGCTCCCGGGAATGGGCGGGGTCAGCGGGTGGCGGGTGCGGGGTTGGGTTTCAGGGCCCGGGTCCAGGCCTCGAGGCGCTTCAGCGCCTCCGCATCGGCGATGACGGTGCCGAGGGCGGGCATCTGGATATCGGGATTACGGGTTGCCATGCGGTGGATCAGGGAGCTGCGGACCGGGTCGCCGGGGGCGATGAGGAAGCTGCCCTCGCCGGTCTCACCGGGGATGAGGAACTGCCCCCGCTGGCCCACGGCGGTCTGCAGGGCCGGCTCCACCCCCTGCGCCCGGGCCTTGGCCGTGTGGCGGAGGTCCAGGGTGAGGTAGGGCAAGGGCGCATCGCCCCGGTGGCAGGAGCCACAGTTGGTGGTGAGGTAACCGAGGAT
Organism: Holophagaceae bacterium; assembly: GCA_044229665.1. Classification (GTDB taxonomy): domain Bacteria; phylum Acidobacteriota; class Holophagae; order Holophagales; family Holophagaceae; genus JAFDVN01. The sequence goes on along the minus strand of JBGASN010000011.1, from coordinate 19,100 downwards.
GGGACGGAGGGCCGCATCGCCGGGGATCCGGGGCGGCGTCGTCAGGAGATCCTTGCGGGCCCCCTTCAGCAGGCCCCGCTCCACCAGCTCCTTGAGCGTCACCATGCCAGGGGCCAGGGGCTCCGCATGGATGGCGTTGGGATCGCGGTCGGGGCTGAGCTGCAGGGCGCTGAAGCCCAGCACCTCGATGCCGGCGTTGTCGTGGCAGCCCTTGCAGTCGCTCACGGAGGGGATGCTGTGGCGCTTGCCCGGGGCGATCTCCGCCACGTCCGCGGCGCCCTTGTCGGACACGAGGGTCGCCTCCGTCTGGGCCTCGTTCCACTGGTAGCTGGCGAAGACCCAGTCCTTCTCCGAGGCCCGCCACATGAGGCGGGTCTCGACCTTGCGAGGGCCGAAGGCGAACTCCTTCCAGATCTTGGTGCCCACGGGGAACTTCCAGGCGTCCTCATCGCCCGCGTCGAGGACCGCCCCCTTGGGCAAGTGGATCCACCTTGCCTTGGACGCCCCGTCGGACCACAGGGGGTACTGGGGGGCGTAGGCCAGGAGGGTCCGGTCCAACTTCCCCGGGGCCTCGTAGAGCCCCGTCTGGGAGAGCAGCTTCGGGGCCTTGGGGGGCTCCGGGCTGGTGATCCCGAGGAGGGCGGCGAGGGCGAGGAGGGGGCGCATGGGGTTCATGGGATCACTGGGCAGGGGCCGCGGCGGGAGGCGCGTAGTCGGGCACGCGGTTCTTCACGGCGGGCAGGCTGGTGAGGTAAGCGTACATGGCCTTCAGGTCCTCATCGGTCGCCACCTGCAGGTTCTGGATGGGCATGGGGGGCAGCATGGGGCGCCCCTTGCCCAGGTGGCGGCCACTGCGGACGAGCTTCACGAAGCTGGCGGCATCGGCCACCTGGAGGCCGGTCTCCTTGTCCGGGGTGAGGTTGGCGGCGTACGTGACGCCCCAGGGCCCCGCGAAGGCGGTGTTGGTGGCGGCGCCCGCCCACATCCAGGGGCCCTCCAGCTTGGGGGCGGCCGGCAGCTTCAAGCCCTCGGGGTGCCCGGAGAGCATGCGGGTCATGTCGGGCTCGGGGCCCTTGGGACCCATCTTCAGCGGGGTGTGGCAGTCGCTGCAGCCGCCGAGGGTGACGAGGTAGGCGCCGCGCCTGATCAGGGCCTTGGAGGGGGCGCCGGCCTGGAGGGCGAGTCCCGCGGCGAGGAGGGGGAGGGTGAGGAGGCGGAGGATCATGGGGACCTCGGAGGAGCGCCGGACGTCCGGCGGGCGTTGAGGCGTTTATGCCATCATGCCGTCGAGGTTTATTGGTTTTTTCCACCCTTAAGAAAGAAATAGCGGGTGTTTAAGAAGCCTTTAAGAAAACCGTGTCGGAGCTGTGACGGAGCCCTCAGCTCCGCCCCTCTTCCAGGATCAGGGGACGGGTGACGTTCAGGCGGAACCGGCCCCGCCCCGTCTTCTCCAGCTGGATGCAGGCCTCCCGTTCCTGGAGGCGGCGGTGCAGCAGGACCAGGCGGGCCTCCAGGTTGTCGCTGACGTCCGGCAGCTTCACGCGGGGATCCAATCGGAGTTCCCGATTGCTGAAGCCCGTGCGCCCCTCGGTCTGGAAGCTGTGCAGCAGGGCCCAGAGGATGTTCCCGGCGACCCCTTTGATCAGGTACTCCCCCTCGAGGAAGATGCTGTCGTTCTCCGCGAAGTGGCGGACCCGGGCGGGCTCCCCGGAGGGGCTCACCGGCGTAGGAGCCGCGGGTTCCTCAGGGGCTTCGGCGTCCGCCTGGAGCAGGCGGAAGAGGGAGCCGAACTGGGCCGCCAAAGCCACCAGGCCATCCTCATCCTCGAAGGAGAACTGCATCTCCTGGGGGCTCTCCACGAAGATCACGCCCATGGGCTTCCCAGGGGCTGGGATGGGGACCGCCAACTGGCTGCCGGGCTCGGCCAGACCCGGAAAGGGGATCACCGTTTCGGGAGCCTCCCGGTAGCCGGATTCCAGGGCCCGATCCCGGATGGCCCGACCGTACGCGTACTCCGTGGTCATGTGGGCGATGCGGATGGGCACCCCCTCACGGGCGGACACGCCGATCACCCCCTGGCCCATCGCGATCTCCGAGCCCACCCCCGAGGCTTCGTAACCCCGGCTGGCCAGGGTGTAGAGCTGGCCGCGGCAGGGATCGAGCATCATCACCAGGGTGTGGGAGATTCCGAAGTGGCGGGTGAGTCCCTCGAGCAGGGCGTCCACCAGGCCGTCGGGATCCGTGCAGGCCGAGAGGCGCTGGGTGCAGGCCTTCAGGGCCGAAAGCACATTGCGGGGCGGAGGGGGCGGCGGCAGGAAGCCGCCCGGCAGCGCTTCCACCTCCAGCACCCGGTAGATGTCGGACCCCTTCAGCACGAAGACATCCGCCATCCCGGTATGGGAGGCGATGCCCGCGAGCTTGGCCTTCATCGCTTCGAACACGGGACCGTGGGTCTCGGTGCGCTCGTAGTGCAGGTGCACCCGGAACTGCCGACCCGTGTGGGGATCGATGAGCCCCAGGGTGGCCCGCGGGTTCACGAGGATGTTCTGGCGGGTCTTGTTGAAGAACTGGTAGGACAGGGCCAGGTGCTCGGGATCCAGGTACAGCCCCTGGCTCATGTAGGCCACGTTGGGGGTGCCGTCCAGGGCGCAGGTGCTGACCACGCCTGGGATGATGCCCTCGAGGCATTCCCGGATGGATTCGAGCCCCGTCATGGCAGGGGGCCTTCCAGGGGTCCGCCCGCGTGGGGTCCCGGGGTCTGGTCGAAGCACTCGGTGGGGGCGAAGGTCACGGTGGCCAGGTCCTCCGGCTCGAAGGTCTGCACGGTTCGCACGAACTCCGCCGTGAAGCCCAGGGGGTTAAGGACGTCGGAGAAGGACTCGATGTAGGCCAGGGCACGGGCCACATCCTCCGGGTCCGTGGGTACCTCCCGAGCATCCCGGCCCTTGAGCTGGAGGGTGCGGTGGGTGGGGGGATCGCTGAAGACCACTGCCAATCGGCCATGGCGCGCGATGTCCGCCAGGAGCTGGGAGGCCTGGGGCCGATGCAGGTAGAGGGTGAGATGTTCCGAGTCCGGGGAGACCCGGGCTCCCAGGGCCCGCACGAGGCTCGGGCGCCCCGCGCCATCCGAGGACCCCACATTGATGGACTTCCCTTCCCCCAGGAACGGCGCATGGAACTGGAGCAAGGCTCGTGACGCGGGGCTCGACATGGTGAGGCCGAGTATATCGATGCCGTCACAGATTGGCGAAGCGGGACGTCGGAGTGCCAGGAGTCACCGACTTTCCCACCGGATCGTTCGAGCATGGACCAGCAAGGTGATACCCGGCTGCACCCCGTGCAGCCCTCCCTCCGGACCCGATCCCCCCCGTTTGCGGCCCGGAACTCAGGAGCTCGGCGGAATGCCTCCCCGAATCCCCCACGGTGCGTCCCCCCATCCGGAGCCCCCATGTTGAGGTGCGCCGGGATGACCCTGCGCCGGTGGGCGATGGCCCTCCTCCTGGGGACCCTGGGCGCATTGGCCGCGGAGGGCCCGGCCCGTGCCTGCGCCTCCTGCCATGCGCCCCAGGTGAAGCTCAAGGACTCGCCCACGGCGCACAAGCCCCTCCGCGAGGGGCGCTGCAAGTGGTGCCACAAACCCCACGGCACCGCCAATGTGAACGTGCTCCACGAGGGCGGGGGTCGGGGGCTCTGCGTCATCTGCCACAAACCCCAGCGGCCGGGCCCCGGGGAGCGGCCGGCCCATCAGTTCCCCGGCAAGGGCGAGTGCCTGGCCTGCCACGGGGCCCACGACACCGGTCGGAAGGGCCTGCTGAAAGCCGAGACCCAGGCCCTCTGCCGCTCCTGCCATCCCGCCATCACCGCCCGGATGGCCGCCGCCCACCCCCACTCGGCCACCGAGGATTGCCTGGCCTGCCATGGCCCCCATCCCAGCAGCACGGAACACCTCCTCAAGGCGCCTCCAGCTCAGCTCTGCGCCACCTGCCACGATCCGGCGGACCTGGACCCGCCCCATCAGGGGCACCGCGTGGCGGCCGGCAGCTGCCTCGGTTGCCACAACCCGCATGGAAGCCCCGCCAAGGGCATGGTGCGCCAGGCCGAGCATGCCCCCTTCGCCGCCCGGGAGTGCACGAGCTGCCACGGCAAGGATGCCCAGGGTCGGGCCGTGCTGCTGGAGCAGCCGCCCACCCTGTGCACCGCCTGCCACTCGGACATTCCCGGCCCCGGCAAAGCCCATGGCCCCGTGTCCCAGGGCAGCTGCACCACCTGCCACACCCCCCACGCCGCGGACCTCAAGGGGCTCCTCACTGAGCCCGTGCCCGTGCTCTGCGTGAACTGCCATGCACCCCAACCCGACCCGGGATCCACCCACGCCCCGTTCGAAGCCGGCGAATGCAAGGCGTGCCACCAGCCCCACGCCTCCACCCAGGAACACCTGCTCACGGCCCCACCGGCGAAGCTCTGCCTCACCTGCCATGAAGGGCTGGCCAACGGGAAAGTGCAGCATGCTCCGGCACGGGACGGGGACTGCACCGCCTGCCACGCGCCCCACAGCGCCAAGGAGGAACGGCTCCTCAAATCCGTTCCACCGGGCCTCTGCGTGGACTGCCACTCCGACCTGGTTCCCGAGAAATCGCCCCACGCTCCGGTCCGATCCGGCCGCTGCACCACCTGCCACTCGCCCCATGCTTCGGATCATGTCGGCCTCCTGCGTCAATCCCAGACGAAGACCTGTGGGGAGTGCCACCAGGCCCTGCTGGACAAGAAGGCCCTCCACGCCCCGGTGCGCGAGGGCGCCTGCAGTGCCTGCCACGTGGCCCACGGCAACGGCTCCCCCAAGTTCCTGAAACAGCCGGTGGAGCAACTCTGCTTGAGCTGCCACGGGAAGCTGCTCGGCAAGGACAAGGGGAAGGAACATGCCCCCGTGCGGGGGAAGCTGTCCTGCCTCGCCTGCCACGATGCCCATGGCTCCGACGAGCCCAAGCTCGTGAAGCGGGCCCAGCCGGACCTCTGCTACACCTGCCACGAGCGCAAGGACACGTTCCAGTTCGGCCATGCGCCGGTGGAGCAGGGCACCTGCACCTCCTGCCACGGTCCCCACGCGGAGAAGGGCCCTTCCCTGTTGGCCACGCCGACCGTCGCGGGGACCTGCACCTCCTGCCATGAGCTGGGCAGCACCACCTTCACCGAGAAACACCACGGCGCCACCCTCAAGGGGGTGGACTGCGCGGGCTGCCACGAGCCCCACGCCTCCACACGAAAGTCGCTCATCCAACTGAACGCCCATCCCCCCTTCCTCGAAGGCTGCGACACCTGCCACGGCAAGCCCAACGACAAGGGGGGCCTCAGCCTCACGGAACCAGCGCCGGGCCTCTGCGTCGCCTGCCACGACAAGCTCACCGCCCCGGAGAAGGCCACCGTCCATGCCCCCTTCCAGGCGGGCGATTGCACGGCCTGCCACAAACCCCACGCCTCCCGGAACGAGGCCCTCCTCGCCGCGCCGCGCAGCCAGACCTGCACCGCCTGCCATGAAGCCCCTTCCACCAAGGCCGTGTGGACCCATCGGCCCTATGGGGAGTCCCAGTGCCGCCAGTGCCATGCCCCCCACTTCACCGCGGAGAAGAAGCTCCTGCGTGAGGCGCCGGGGACCCTCTGCCTCACCTGCCACATGGCCGTGGCGGAGGCCACCCGGGCCAGCCATCCCCATGCACCGGCCGCAGCCGGGGAGTGCATGACCTGCCATGTGCCCCACGAAGGGAAGCTGGCCAAGGGCCTGGCCAGCCCGCCGGAGGAGCTCTGCGTGTCCTGCCACGATGCCAAGGAGCTGATGCCCAAGCACAGGGGGTTGCCGGTGACCGCCCGCCAGTGTGTGACGTGCCACGATCCCCACGGGTCGAATCGGGGCGGGATGCTGCGGCCCACCTCCCATGCCCCCGTTGCCGAGGGTGACTGCACCACCTGCCATGCTTCGACGCCCACCCAACCCTTCGCCCTGAACGAGCCGCAGCCGGGCCTCTGCTTCAACTGCCATGAGGGGGTGGCGGCGGCTGCCAAGAAGGCCTTCCCCCACCCGCCGGTGGTGCAGGGGGCCTGCATGGCCTGTCACGCGCCCCACGCCTCGAGCCGGGCGGGCCTGCTGGCGGGGAATCCCAAGGACCTCTGCCTCAAGTGCCACGAAGGGCTGCGCACCCAGGCCGAGCAGGCCGCCTCCCGGCACAAGCCGGTGATGGAAGGCCAGTGCGCCACCTGCCACACCTCCCATGGCGGGGATGCCAAGGGCTTCCCCCGGGGCGATGTCCAGAAGACCTGCCTCGCCTGCCACAAGGACAAGGCCAAGGACCACCCTTCCACGAACCACCCCACCAGCGGGAGGAAGGACCCGCGGAATGGGAAGCCCCTGGGCTGCCTTTCCTGCCACGGCCCCCACTTCTCCGACAAGCGCAAGCTCCTCACGGCCAGCGAATGTTCCGATTGCCACAAGTGACCGCCCAGCCGGCCACCCTTTCCCGGAGGGTCCCATGAAGACCACCCCCCTCATCTGCCTCCTGCTCCTCACCGCCTGCGCGAAGAAGGAGGCCCCCACCCCACCGCCGGCCCAGGCTCCTGCCCAGGCACTGCCCACCGCCGCCTCCTGGGCCACGGGCACCGTGGTGGAGACCTTCGATGCCGCCAACTACACCTACGTGCGGATCAAGACCGCCCAGGGCGACATCTGGGCGGCCGCCACGCCCTTCAAGGTCACGGTGGGTGCCCAGGTGGCCGTGCCCACCGACATGCCCATGGCCAACTTCCACAGCCCCAGCCTGAACCGCACCTTCCCGCTGATCTATTTCACCTCGAAGGTCCTCGTGAAGGGCGAGCCCGGCTACCCCACCCAGGCCTGATGCGATCCCGGGTGTGAGGGCCGGAGGCCCTTACACCCGGTGGCAGGCGAGGCAGAGGGACGACCCGTGCTTGGTGACGCGCAGGAAGGGCGCGGTGCTGCCATCGGTGCCGAAGTTGTGGGGATCGTGACAGGAGGAGCACTGCACCTTGGCACCCCGCACGTTGGCCGGATAGAGCTTCACGCCCACCAGCTCCGAAGGGGGTCGCAGGGTCTTGTTCAGATCATCCCGGTAGGAGACCGAAATGGGGTGGACCCCGGAGAGGTCGCGCCCCACCTGGTTCATTCCGGACATGCGCCCCGTCACCGGGTTCACCCCTCCCTGGGCGGAGCCGTAGTCATCCTGGCCACCCCCCACGGGCAACTCATGGAGGGCTCCCATGGCCACGGTGCCGTCGTGGCAGGAGAGGCAGGCCAGGCTCGGGCCCACCGGCTGGGCGTCGATGACCCCCTTCATCCCGGGACTGCCATACATCACGAAGCTCACGCTGGTGGTGACGTGGTTCCACTCGGGGATGTTCTGTTTGATGCCCTCGGGTGAGCGGTGGGGCGTGTGGCAGAAGATGCAGACCTCGGTGCTTCCAGTGACATGCCCCAGCCCCGTGCTGCTGAGATCATGGGCCGTGCCCAGGATCCCCACGGGCGGTGGGGTGCGCGCCGCCAGCGGCGCCCCCTGCCCCGTGGCGAAGAGCATGACCGTGAGCCGGATGACGCCCGCGATGCCCGCGGCGCTCACGGCGGACCAGAACACCTTCCACTCGTTCGGGTCGTACCACCGGCGCCCCCGCCAGCGGAGGGTGAAGTTGCGGCGCTGGTAGGTGGGCTGGGGACGCTTCATCGAACCTTCCGGTGGGCGGATCCGCCTGTTCCCTTCATCGGCGCGTGGGCCGCGGAGGTTCAGCGGAGGCGCACGGAATTCAGCGGGGAATCCGCTCCGGGAACCGCTGCACCTTGAGACCGCGACTCGCTTCCCCATCCAGGAACGCATCCACGAGGTCGGACCCCTTGGCCTCCAGGTAGTCCAGGCGCACCTGGTCGCGGCACTGGTCGAGGGGCAGTACATCCCCGGCGCGGCGCTCCAGGATGCGGAACAGCATCGGGCCATCGGGGCTGTCCAGCGGGCCCACGAGGGACTCCAGCGGGTTGGTCTGCAGCGCCTTCACCGCTTCGGGCGGCAGGATCTTCTTGAGGGCGGCCACTTCCAGGAAGCCCGGGTCCCAGTTGCCCGTGGCCTCCGCGTTGCCGAACTTCCGGACGAGTTCCTTCCAGGCCGTCCCCTGCTCGGCCGCCTTGGCCGCCGCCGTGGCCTCATGGGGGGCCCGGGCCACGAGCAGGTGCACCTTCACGGCACCCACCCCCCGGAACCGGTCCGGGAACTGGGTGAGGTGGGCCTGGAGGGCCGCTTCGTCGGGCTTCATCTGCCTCAGGTGGGCGATGCCCACCGCCCGGGCGACCGCCTGGCGCTCCGCCAGCCAGAGGGCGGCGCGGACCTCGGGTTTCTTCTGCAGGCCCGCCTTCTCCGCCGCGAGGGCCAGGCGGATGTCATCGCCCATCATGTCCAGGAAGCGCCGCTTGGCCGCGACGCCGAGCGAGTGGTCGGGCATCCCCGCGGCGATGGCGGACTCGATGTAGGCATCGAGCTCACGGATGGAGATGCCGACACCACCGATGGTTCCGGCCACCCGCCCACCCTCCGTGGCAGCCGTCTCCTTCGTGGGTTTGAGAGCCAGCACCGTGTCGTCGGAGGTGAGGGGATACTTCGGGCGCAGGGCCTTGAGCGCTTCCTCCCGCACGGGCGCCAACACCATCTCCCGGGCCTGGGCCAGCAGCTCCACCCGCTTCTTCCCGAAGTCCTCCTCAGTGGGCTTGCGGGTGGCCTTCACCACCGCCACATGCCAACCGAAGGTGGACTTGAAGGGCCCGCGCACCTCGCCCACTTGGGCGCCGAAAACCTCCGCAGCGAACTCCGGCACCACGGCCTGGCGCTTGATCCAGCCCAGGTCCCCCTTGTTCTTCCCCGCGGTTGGATCGATGGACAGAGCCGCCAGGGATTCCAGGGCCTCGCCCTTCTTCAGGCGCACGGCCACCGCCTTCGCGGCCGCCTCGGTCTTGCAGAGGATGTGGGCAACCTGCCGTTCCTCCCCGTGGGAGAGGTAGAACCCCTTCACCTCATCCACCGAGGGCATGGGGCGGGTCACCACGGATTCAAGGTATGCGCGGATCAGGACGTTCCGGCGGATCCGCGGACCGGCCTCCTGCCAGGCGGGTCCCTTGAGCATGCCCGTCTTCTCGGCATGGCCCCAGGCCACCTCCCACCGCACGAGGCGGGCGAGCAGCGCCTCCGGCGTGGGGGCAACGGCCAGTTCCGAACTCGCCAACTGGAAGGCCGCAACGGTGATGGGCCGCCCCTCCACCCGCGCCACTTCCGCTTCCCGCCGGCAGGCGGAGAAGCTGGCCACCAGCGCGGTGGCCATGAGGATCCGAGGGGAAGGTCGAAGCGCGTTCATCGGTCCGTTCCTGCGAAGGCGGCCCATGGGAGCCTACCCCTCCAGGATGGCCAGCCTCCCGGCATTTGCCGTTGACGCACGTCAACAATCCAAAGGGAAAGATCTCCCGCAGGACCTTCCTAATAGCGGGTCTGCACGTGATCGTAACCGTGGCAGGTCAAGGTGCAGGTCCCCTGCCGCAACCCGGTGCGTTGGAAGCTCACGCTGCCCACCGAGGACTTCCCCACCACGCCCGGGTCGAAGGCGATCAAAGCCGGGTTCTTGGCAGACCCATGAGGGTCGTGGCAGGTGGCGCAGGTGGTGGGTTGGCCGAAGCCACCTGGGCCCGGACGCAGGCCCGGAGCCCCCCACCTCGCCAGCACCTCCGCCCCCGGACGTCTGGGAGCGGACCCGCCTTTCGCTCCCCGGGTCGACCCCATGCCCGTGAAGCCGGTCAAATGCTGCGCGTGGAGGGGGAAGGACTGGTTGCCTTCGATCGAGGCGCGCTCATGGCACGAGTAGCACAGGTCGGTGCCCCGGACCCCCAGCAGGCGGAGGTCGGCTTCCCGGGCGTAGGCGGCCTTCAGGAGGCTGGGAAAGGGGGAGCTGTGGGGGCCTCGGGGACCATTGGGGTTTCCGTTGTCATGACAGGAGGTGCAATCGAGGATGCCGCTGAACAGGCCCCCCCGGAGGCTGGGCAGGTCGCCGCGGGTCCGGGCCAGGGCGCCGGGCCGATGGGCGGATTGCGCCGAAGCCCCCATGAGGGCCCCCAAGTCCCCCTCGCCCTTCAGGAACCGCACGGCGTCGGTACCTGCATGGCATCCAAAGCAGACCTGGCTCACGGTCGTGGGTCGGATCCGCTGGATCTTCCCTTGGGCGTCGAAGGCGAGGGACAGCAGGTTCGAGCTGGTGTTCCGGGGGTGCACGTCATGGCACCCATCGCATTGGGGCCGGAGCGTCACCTTCCGACCATCCCCCCGATCCGCCACCTTGGTGAAGGTCCGGGCCCGATCCAGGAAGGGCCCATCCACATGGGTGGAACCGGTACCGGACCAGATCGGCAACTTGGTCGCCCCCTGATCGCGGGTGGGGGCCGAGGGTCCCTGGTGGCAGTCCATGCAGATGACGTCCACCGCGGATGCCTGAGGTTGGGCCTTGCCTTGCGCCACCGCGGCCTTGGCCGCCATCGCCATGCCGGAGGTGTGGGCACGGTGGCAGACCCTGCAGTCACCGTGGGCCGAGGCCGCCTTGGTCTTTTGCGGCGGAGCCTTCGGGAGATCGCCGGCGACCAGCACCCCGCCCTGGAGCCCCGTCAGCATGATCAGGGCCGCGGCGCACACCTGCAGTCCCCGACCGCGGGCCCATGCTCCCTGCCCTGCGGCCTCCCGATCCATCAGTCGCCCAGCCCCCAGAGCGGAATGGTATCAAACCACCGCGAGAGCTGCAGGGAGATCTGGCTCGTGCGAAGGCCATCGCTGCGCCAGCCCCGCTGGAAATTCAGGTTGAAATTGAGCTTCCGGACCGCCATGGCCGAGTACACGAAGAGCGTGGTGGTGCGGTAGCCCAGGGCATCGTTGTTGCGCATGAGCATGCCCCCCACGGGGGTTCCAAGGACACTGCCATTCGCCCCCAGCCCGAAATAGGTGACCGCCTTCCCGTTCACAAGGTCGGAATATCCGCCCCGGGTCTGGTCGTCCAGGGAGGTGCTTGTGGCACGGGAATATCCGCCGTTGGCCCGCAGGGAGAGCCTGCCGAGTTGATAGGCTCCGAACAGCATCAGGTGCTCGTTCCGGAACCTGAGTCCTGGATCGGACATTCCGTTGTCGAAACGAAGGTCTCCGATGGTCTGGAGCATGAGGCCATTGCCGAAGTGTAGGCCCCCCTGCATGCGGTACCAGGTCTGGTTCCCGGGTCCCCCGTTGGTCAGGTAGTAGGCATCACCCGAGAACTGAAGGGATCCCTCCTGGTCCATGCGTCGCCGCATCTGGGCCTTCTGCAACTCGGGGGGGAGGTAGTCCGGTGGGTAGTCATCTTCGATGCGCTGTTTGAACCGGAGGTCGCTCCAATAAAAGAAGGCGTGGCGGATGAGGTCGGTCATGGCCCCGCCCCAGGAGACTCCGGCGTGGACGGCACGGCTGGCTCCGCCGCCCTGCCCGAAGCCATCCTGGGAGGCACCGCTGCGGTTCCAGGCCCCGCTTACATCCCCGGAGACCGTCCATTCGGCCGAGAGGCGATAGGTCATTCCGAACAACAGGTTGCCGGCCGAGGTGGTGGCACCGGTGGAGGTGGTACCCCCGGAGAGGCCCACGATGCCGAAGGTGGTGGCCTTCCCCCAGGTGCGGGCCAGGGCCTGGCTCAAACCACCCGACCGGGTGGAGGTGCCATGCCCCTCTTCGTAGGCGAGGTCGAGGAAGGTCGTGGAGGTCCAGGGGCCCGTGGTGCCCACGATCCCACTCCCCACCTGGGCCATGCGGGAGCCCTGGAAATCGAGGACCGTCGCGTTGTTCGTCCAGGTCCAATCGCCGAAGAGCGGGGTCCGGCTCGTGGCGGTGACCGTCGAGCTCCGGTAGGTGGCGTTGGGCCCGAAATCCGCTTCCTGGTGATCCCCGTAGAATCGGAAGTCGGTTCTTCCGACGTGCTGATTCTCGGTCACCACCCAGGAGGTGAACCCGCCCTCCATGCCGCTTCCGTGAAGGGTTCCGTGGCGGAAGGAAACACGGATGTCCTGAACCCGCCGGCCCCGGTAGATCCAATCCACGCTCTCGCTCTGCCCGGTGTTGAGGCCACTTCCGAACAGACTCGGCGCCGTGGTGCGGGTGACATCGAAGGTGATGTGATAGGGCTGATAGGGGAACAGGGCTCCCGCGAGGGAGATCGTGTTCAGCCCAGTGGCGGAGTCCGCCTGCCCATCCAGGGACTGCCGGACGTAGCCCAGGGAACCTCCCAGGTTGAGGGCGCCCAGGCGGTAGGTCAGCACGGGCATGCCCAGGTCGAACTGGTAGTCCGCCTTGGTGTAGCTGCTGCGGGAACTCAGGGTCCCCAGGGAGGCCTCGCTCCCGAAATAGGACATGGAGAGGCTGTGGTCCCAGGTCGCGACCTCCTGGGCGCCCAGGCTGAGGGGCGCCGCGAGCAGGAGGGTGAGGACGGACAGCTTCATCGGATCAGGGGCCTCAAGCAAAGCGGGGGAAGGCATGGCCTTCCCCCGCTTCGGTGGAACGGTTCAGGCGCTTACTTGACGTGGCAGGCGAGGCAGAGGGCCGAGCCGGTGGAGGTCACGCGCAGGAACATGGAGTTGGCGGTGCCGTGGGCATCGTGGCAGGAGGCGCACTGCACCTTGCCGTTGTAGAGCTTCACGCCCACGAGGTTGGCCACGGGGACCAGCTGGGTGTTGGCGGTGGTGTCGTACTTGATGGAGATGGGGTGCACGGTGGCCAGGTTGTCCTTGGACTCGCCGGCGATGCTGTGCTTCAGGGTGCCCATGATGTTGCCCTTCGCATCGGTGGTGACGTCGAAGTCGTTGGTCACCGTGGCGGTGGCGGCCATGTTGCCGTAGGTCCACCGCGGGGAATCGACGTTGCCGTAGGTGTAGCGGGCGTTCACGGCCACGGTGCCGTCATGGCAGGAGAGGCAGGCGAGGCTGGGGCCGCTGGGCTGCGCGTCGATGGCGGTGGTCTTCAGGGTCTGGTTGGGGTTGCTGGCGTACATGGTGTACACCTGGGCCGTGTTGGCGTGGCCCCACAGGGGCACGAGCTGCTTGTCGGCCACGTTGGCACCGTGGGGGCTGTGGCAGAACTTGCAGACCTGGGTGTAGGTCGTCACGGCGCCGTTGGCCCCGTAGGCGGTGCTGGTCGCACTCAGGTTGTGCTTCGTGTTGACCACGGACGTCTGGGCTGAGAGCCCGAGACCGACGGCGGCAAGGAGGACGAGGAGGCGTTTCATGGTGCATCTCCGTGAAAGGAGGGTTGGGGGGGGAGAACGGAAGGGGCGCTAGTCGCGACCCTTCGGGGGGGGAACTTGGGAATCGGTGGCCGGGGCGGGCAGGAACTGGAACCGCTGGACGCGGGCGTTCACGGTGTCCGCCACGTAGACGAGGTTGTCCTTGGTGAAGGCGATGCCGCAGGGGATCTGGAAGGTGCCTGGCGCGGTGCCGCCCGTGCCCACGAAGAGGAGCACCTGCCCATCCTTGCGGAAGACCTGGAAATTGCAGAACTTCGCATCGACGACCAGCAGGTTGCCTTCGGCATCCACGGTCATGCCCTTGGGCATGGAGAAGCTGCCGGAGTAATCCCCCTGCTTCCCGAAGGTGCTCAAGAACTTCCCCTCGTAGCTGAAGATCTGCACACGGAAATTCGCGGTGTCGGCCACTGCGAACCCGGTGCCGGGGATGATGCAGCAATAGGTGGGGTAGTTGAGCTGGCCGACCTTCTCGCCGCGGGATCCGATCTTCTTGATGAGCTTCAGGGCCCGGTTGAACAGAAGCACGGTGTGATCGCCGCCGTTAACCACCACGACCAGATCCTTGACCTCGTCCACGGCCACACCCACGGGGCGCTGGATCCCCTCGGCGGTTCCGATGGTCTTGAGGCGGCGCCCCTCCTTGTCGAACACACTCAGCTGGCTCTGGGCGCTGTCGGTCGCGTAGACGAACTTGGAGTCCACGGCGATGCCCGTGGCCGCGGTCGGCGCTTCAGGAGAGAGCTTGGAGAAGAGCCACATCCGCTTCTTGGCGAGGTCCATGCCCACCACGCCCAGCTGGGTGTCACCGACGAACACGGTTCCGTTGTCATCCACGGCGATGGAGACGGGCTGCTTGAGCCAGAGGGAGTCCTGCGCCTTCCCCGCGAGCCGGTCCAGGAAGCTGGTGCGCTTCTTGGCGCCGAGGTCGAACTCATTCCGGTACTCGGAGACCCACTTCACCCGGGCGGGCGCCGGGGGAGGAGGCCAGACGAGGCTGCTGGCATCCACCGCCGCCGGCGCCTTCTGGGCCACCAGCGGTGCACCCACGGCACCAAGCGCCAGGAGGGCGAGGGCCAAGGTGGGGGCGAGGGATTTCATCAGCGGTTTCCTCCGATTCAGCTGCACCTGAGGGGTGGGCCTTTGGAAAGAAACTTTAGGAGCTATGCGCCCAATGCAATGCAGTTTCTGCGTGATCCCAGTCACGCTTGGGCAATATATTCCTCCTCGATGTCACATGACAAGGAGGGGTGAATGGAATTCTTTGTGTTGTTTTTTCATTGGTTGTGCCCATTTCCCATGCAACGGAATTTCTTCCGGATCCGGATTTTTGAATCAAAAACTCAAGGCCCGACCAAGACCTTCAATCGGTTTAGTGATCATTTTTTGAATGTTCCACGATGGTCTCAGCCCACCATGGGCTCGGGGCCCGCGGATCCGCGAAAAAGCCCCTGTTCACCAGGGGCTTTGGTTGGGGAGGAAGGATTCGAACCCTCGATAGGCAGGATCAAAACCTGCTGCCTTACCACTTGGCGACTCCCCAGTGGAGCTCCAAGTCTAGCGTGGCTTCAGAAGCCTTTCCAGCCTGGGTTCACGCCCCCAGGACCCTCCGGTACAGGGCTTCGTACTGATCCACGATGGGGCCTTCCGCGAAGGTGGTGAGAGCGCGTGTGCGCGAGCTCTCACCGAAGGCCCGACGGAGATCGGGATCCCGCAGGAGCTTCAGGCAGGCCGCGGCCATGGCATCCACGTCGCCCAAGGGACACAGGAAGCCATCGACCGAGTCGCGGAAGACCTCCGGCAATCCGCCCACCCGGGTCGCCACCACGGGTACCCGATGGGCCATGGCCTCGAGCGCCGCCAAGCCGAAGCTCTCCGTGGCGCTGGGCAGGATGAAGACATCGGAACAATCCAGCACTGAGCTGATATCCAGCTGCTTGCCGGTGAAGCGCACTTCGTCGGCGAACCCGTGGGTGCGTGCGTAGGTTTCGGCTTCGACCCGATCCGGGCCATCCCCCACCATCACGAGCCGCGCGGGGATCTGGGTGCGCACCTTCTCGAACACCTTCATCACGTCCATGACCCGCTTCACCGGGCGGAAGTTCGAGATGTGGGTGAGCACCGCCGCTCCGGCCGGTGCCAGCCACTGGCGGCATTCGGGCCGCTCGGCCGCCGGGGGCTCCACGAAATTGGGGATCACTTCGATGGGCCGCTGCACCTGGAAGGTCCGGTAGGTCTCATCCCGGAGGTATTCGCTCACCGCGGTCACCCCGTCCGAGGCCCGGATCGCCAGCTTCACCATGGGCAGGTAGCTGGGGTCGGCACCGACCACGGTGATGTCGGTACCGTGGAGCGTCGTCACCACTTTCAGTTGGTCCCCCACCGCCATGCGGGCCAGGAGGGCGGCGCTGGCATGGGGGATGGCGTAGTGGGCGTGCATGATCTCGAGGTTGTGGTGCTGCGCCACGTCCGCCATCTTCGAGGCGAGGGCGATGCTGAAGGGGGCGGCCTCGAACAGCGGATAGGGCGAGGCCGTGACCTCGTGGAAGAAGATGCGATCCTCGAACCCCAGCAGCCGGGGCGGGACCGTGGGGCTCAGGAGGTGTACCTCGTGCCCCCGGGCCGCGAGGGCCTTCCCCACCTCCGTTGCCACCACGCCGGAGCCCCCGAAGGTGGAGTAGCAGCTGATCCCGATTCGCATGGAACCTCCGAGGAAAGGGATATCCGGAGCCCGGAGTATGTTCCAGTAGGCACTCCGGGGTAAGGGGCCAGGGGGGCTATGATGGGGGTGGAGCCCCCATGCCCCTGATCTTCCTACTCGCCACCCGCGCCATTCAGCTCGTCCAGTTGCTCATCGTGGCCTGGGCCCTGATGTCCTGGTTCAATCCGGATCCCCGCAACCCCATCGTCAGATTCATCCACGCGGTGGTGGACCCCTTCATGCGGCCCATCTCCGCCCTGATCCCCCCCATCGGGGGGATGGACCTCTCCCCCCTCGCGGCCCTCCTCCTGCTCCAGTTCATCGAGCGGATCTTCATGGGTGCCGCCCTCGGAGCTACCCTGCGATGAAGTACAGTCCCCTCGACATCCAACGGCGTGAGTTCGAGAAGAAGTCCTTCGGGGGGCTCGATGAGGGCGAAGTCCGGGCCTTCCTCCACGAGCTCGCCTCCGAATGGGAGGAGATCCAGGCTGAGAACACGAAGCTGAAGGAGGAGGTGCTCGACAACCGCGAACGGCTCCGCCAGTACCAGGATCAGGACCGCATCTTCCGGGAGACCCTGCTCCAGGCCCAGCGCACCAAGGAGGACCTCCTGGAGGCGGCCGCCCGCGAGAAGGACCTGCTCCTTCGGGAAGCCCAGTTCAAAGCCGAGGAGATCCTGCGGGATGCCCAGCATCAGGTGGTGGAGCTTGAGGTCCAGCTGCGCAACCTGCGCATGGACCGCCTGCGGCTCCTGCAGGATGTGGATGCCCTCCTGGATCGATTCCGCCGCCACATCCAGAGCGAAGCGCCGGAGCTCTACACCCAGCCCGCCCCCACCCTCAACCTCGAAGCGCTGGATCTCTCCGGCCTTGATGAACTCCCCAAGAAGAAGCGGAGCTGAGCCATGTCCGAACATGCCGTCATCGTCAAATGCCTGCGCAGCCCCATCGGCAAGTTCCAGGGGGGCCTCGCCTCCCTGGCCGCGCCGGACCTCGCCGCCCAGGTGGTGAAGCAGCTCCTGGCCGCCGTGCCCGGAGCCGCCCCCACGGAGGCCATCTTCGGCAACGTGCTGGGCGCGGGCGTGGGCCAAGCGCCCGCCCGCCAGGCAGCGCTCCGCGGCGGCCTGCCCTCCAGCACCTCCGCCCTGACCATCAACAAGGTCTGCGGCTCCGGCCTCAAGGCCATCCAGCTGGCGGCCTCCGGCGTGCTCCTGGGCGACCACGAGGTGATCCTCGCCGGTGGCATGGAGAGCATGTCCAACGCCCCCTACCTCATGCCCAAGCTGCGGGCCGGAGCCCGCATGGGCCACGCCCAGGCCATCGACAGCATGATGTTCGACGGCCTCCACTGCGCCATGACGGACCAGGCCATGGGCACCACGGGCGAGCTCGTGGCCCAGAAGTACGGCGTGACCCGTGAGATGCAGGACGCCTGGAGCCTGGCTTCCCACCAGAAGGCCGTGAAGGCCATGGCCGAGGGCGCCTTCAAGGCCGAGATCGCCCCCATCACCGTGGCCGGCAGGAAGGGCGACGTGGTGGTGGACTCCGACGAGGGCCCCCGCGCCGACACCTCCCTGGAGGTCCTTGCCAAGCTCAAGCCCGCCTTCAAGAAGGACGGCACCGTGACCGCCGGCAATGCGCCCAGCGTGAACGATGGGGCCGCAGCCGCCCTGGTGACCACCGAGTCCTACGCCAAGGCCCACGACCTGCCCATCCAGGCCCGCATCCTGGGCTGGGCCACGGCGGGCCTGGATCCCGAGTGGGTCACCATGGCTCCGGTGCCCGCCATCCAGAAGCTCCTCGCCAAGCTCGGCTGGTCGGTGGGCGACGTGGACCTGTGGGAGATCAACGAGGCCTTCGCCGTGCAGCTGGTGGCCACCGTGAACGAGCTGAAGCTCGACGCCGACCGGGTGAACGTCCACGGCGGCGCCGTGGCCCTGGGCCACCCCATCGGCGCCAGCGGCGCCCGCGTGATGGCCACCCTGCTCCACGGGCCACCCCATCGGCGCCAGCGGCGCCCGCGTGATGGCCACCCTGCTCCACGCCCTGGAGCGCCACGGCAAGCAGCGGGGCATCGCGGCCCTCTGCCTGGGCGGCGGCAATGCCATCGCCATGGCGGTGGAGCGGCCCTGAATCCCGCATCCCACCTCGCCTCCCTTCAATCGATCCTCCGCCGCGCCTACAGCGGCGAGCTGACGGCTGCTTTGGCCTATCGGGGGCATGGCCTCTCCGTGCGGGCCGACGCGGAGGTGGCGGAGATCGAGCGGATCGAGGCGGATGAATGGCACCACCGCCGGCGCATCGGGGCGATGTTGAAGGACCTCGGGGCCGCTCCGGATCCCTGGCTCGAGATCCGCATGGCGGTCCTCGGCGTGATCATCTCCCTGGGCTGCAACATGGTGGGGTGGTTCATCCCCATGTACTTCGCGGGCCGCCTGGAGGCCCAGAACGACCTGGAGTACGAGGCCGCCGCCGTGCACGCGGAGGCCCTGGGCCTGGAGGACCTGCGCGCGGAGCTCAAGGCCTTTGCCCAGCTGGAGCGGGATCACGAGGCCTACTTCATGGCCAAGGTCGCCGGGCACCCCGCCCTTCCCTTCTGGCGGCGCTTCTTCCATTGGGGCCCCCGGTAGCGCGCTACCCTGGCCCATGGCCTTCCAACCCCCACCGACCCCGGAAGCGCGCAAGGAGCAGGGCAAGGCCCTGAGGGAGCGCACGCCCCGCAGTGCGCAGGGAGGGTTCACGCCGCGACACCGGGATGACCTCCTGGCGCAGCTCCGGGCGGCCGTGGCGGGCCGGGATGAGGACCTCCTGCCCCATCGGTGGGCCCGAATGGCGGAGTCGCCATTCGGGTTCTACCGGGGGACCGCGGGGCTCATGGCCGAGGATCTGAGAGATCTGCCCTCCGCCGGGCTCCACCTCACCCTCTGTGGCGACGCCCACCTGCTCAATCTCGGAGCCTATGCGGACCCCGATCGCCGCCTCCTGTTCGACCTCAACGACTTCGACGAGACCTGTACGGGACCCTTCGAGTGGGATCTGAAGCGACTGGCGGCGAGCTTCCATGTGGCTGGGGAGTC
>JBGASN010000064.1:0-17269 GCA_044229665.1 Holophagaceae bacterium | reverse complement strand
CGCATCGCCCACATGAACGCCGGGGACTTCTACGGCAGCGAGACCTCCACCACCCTGGCCAAGGCCACCGTGGCCCGCATCGAGTTCGTGGCCGCCGATGGGGCCGTGAAGGTGCTCGAAGGAGAAGACCCCCCTCGCCGGCGAGGTCATCGACAGCTCCGTGATGAGCGCCAAGGCCCTGCGGGCCTTCTACGCCGAGGCCGTGGCCACGGCCCAGCGGGAGGGCCTGCTGCTCTCCCTGCACCTCAAGGCCACCATGATGAAGATCTCGGATCCCATCATGTTCGGCCACGCCGTGAACGTGTTCTTCGCCGACCTCTTCACGAAGCACGGCGAGACCTTCAAGGCCCTGGGCGTGAACCCCAACAACGGCCTGGGTGATCTCCTGGCCAAGATCCAGGCCCTGCCCGAGGCCCAGCGCGCCGCCATCGAGGCCGACCTCAAGGCCGCCCTGGCCGCGGGCCCCGCCCTGGCCATGGTGGATTCCGGCAAGGGCATCACCAACCTCCACGTGCCCAACGATGTGATCGTGGACGCCTCCATGCCCGTGGTGGTCCGCGACAGCGGCAAGATGTGGAACGCCGCCGGGGAGCTGCAGGACACCCTCGCCATGGTGCCCGACCGCTGCTACGCCGGCATCTACCAGACGGTGCTGGACGACTGCCGCATGAACGGCGCCTTCAACCCCGCCACCCTGGGCAGCGTGCCCAATGTCGGCCTCATGGCCCAGAAGGCGGAGGAGTACGGCTCCCACGACAAGACCTTCATGGCCGAGACCGCCGGCACCATCCGCGTGGTGGATGCCGAAGGGGCCACCCTCCTGGAGCAGAAGGTGGAAGCCGGGGACATCTTCCGCATGTGCCAGACCAAGGATGCCCCCATCCAGGACTGGGTGAAGCTGGCGGTGACCCGCGCCCGCCTCTCCGCCACCCCCGCCATCTTCTGGCTGGACTCGGCCCGCGCCCACGACCGCCAGCTCATCGCCAAGGTCGAGACCTACCTGAAGCAGCACGACACCACGGGCCTCGACCTCCGGATCCTGAGCCCCGTGGAGGCCATGAAGGTGAGCTGCGAGCGCATCCGCCAGGGCCTCGACACCATCAGCGTCACGGGGAACGTGCTGCGCGACTACCTCACGGACCTCTTCCCCATCATCGAGCTGGGCACCAGCGCCAAGATGCTCTCCATCGTGCCCCTGCTGGGCGGTGGCGGCCTCTTCGAGACCGGCGCCGGCGGCTCCGCCCCCAAGCACGTGCAGCAGTTCCAGCAGGAGGGCTACCTCCGCTGGGACAGCCTCGGCGAGTTCTCCGCCTTCTGCGCCTCCCTGGAGCACGTGGCCGACACCTTCGGCAACGCCAAGGCCCGGGTGCTGGCGAAGACCCTGGACCAGGCCATCGCCCAGTTCCTGGACAACGACAAGAGCCCCGCCCGCAAGGTGGGCCAGATCGACAACCGCGGCAGCCACTTCTACCTGGCCCTCTACTGGGCCCAGGCCCTGGCCGCCCAGGCCGACGACGCCCAGCTCCAGGCCCGCTTCGCCCCCGTGGCCAAGGCCCTGGCCGAGAAGGAGGGCACCATCAACGCCGAGCTCATCAGCGCCCAGGGCAAGCCCGTGGACATGGGGGGCTACTACCACCCCGATGCCACGAAGACCGGCGCCGCCATGCGCCCCAGCGCCACCCTGAACGCCATCATCGACGCGCTGCGCTAGGCCTTGGCCTGAACAGGAAGGGCGGGGATCGCGAGATCCCCGCCCTTTGCGATTCAAGGCGTCAGGGCTGCACCCTCAGGCCAGGCCGGGGGCCACCACGCGCCAATTCACCTCGGAGCCGCTCACGGCGCCGATGGCGGTGAAGGTCCAATCCCCCTGCCCTTCCGCGGCCCGCTTGAAGGCCTCGGTCACCAGGATCTCCCGGGCCTTGGCGGTGTCCTCGCCCAGCTTGGAGGCGGCGTTCACTTCCTGTCCCCAGATGTCCGTGGTGCCGATCTGGAGGACCCGCCCCCAGCCCAGACCCACGCAGAGGAGCACTTGATCCTCCGGGGCCCGCCCCACGTTGTGGCGCTCGCAGGCCGCCTGCATGGCCAGGGCGCACCGCAGGGCCGCCACGGGCTCCGGGAAGCGGATCAGGAAGCTGTCGGCTTCGGTCTTCAGGTGCACGCCCCCGTGGGCCTTCACGAGGGGCAGCAGCAGGGCCTGGTGGTCGTGGATCACCTGGAGGAAGTGGAGGATCCCGAACTCCGCCACCCGCCGGCTGAAGCCCGAGAGGTCCGTGAACATGACGGCCGCATCGGCCCCGAAGGTGCCCCAGATCTCGGCCTCCACCGCGGCCCGGTCCACGCCGGGCTGGCCCCGGCGGGCGATGAGCTCCCAGAGGCGGGTGTCCGGATCCATGGCGGGCGCGTTCATGGGAGCAGCATACGCCCAAAGCAACGGCCCCCGAAGGGGCCGGTGCCGGGAAGCGGAAGCACCTACTTGGTGATGCCCACTTGGCTCATGAGCCAGGCGTACTCGAAGGCCACTTCCTTGAGGCGGTCGTAGCGGCCGGAGGCGCCACCATGACCCGCCCCCATGTTGCACTTCAGGAGCAGGGGATTTGTGTCGGTCTTGAGGTGGCGCAGCTTGGCCACGTACTTGGCGGGCTCCCAGTACATCACCTGGCTGTCGTTCAGGCTGGTGGTGACCAGCATGGCCGGGTAGGCCTTCTTCTCCAGGTTGTCGTAGGGGCTGTAGGAACGCATGTACTCGAAATAGGCCTTCTCCTTGGGATTGCCCCACTCCAGGAACTCGCCCACGGTGAGGGGCAGGCTCTCATCGAACATGGTGTTCATCACGTCAACGAAGGGCACGGCCGCATGCACCGCCTTGAACAGGTCGGGGCGGTAGTTGGTCACGGCGCCCATGAGCAGCCCGCCGGCGCTGCCGCCCTCGATCACCACCTGCCCCTTGGCGGCCACCTTGTTCGCCACCAGCCACTCGGCGCTGTCGATGAAGTCGAAGAAGGTGTTCTTCTTCTTCAGCAACATCCCGTCGTCATGCCAGGCCTCGCCCATCTCATTGCCGCCCCGGATGTGGGCCAGGGCGAAGACCATGCCCCGGTCCGCCAGGCTGAGCCGGGAGATGGAGAAGCCGGCCGGCATCCCGATGCCGTAGGAACCATAGGCGTAGAGGAAGCAGGGGGCGCTGCCGTCCA
The DNA here is from genome assembly GCA_044229665.1 of Holophagaceae bacterium. Lineage (GTDB taxonomy): Bacteria > Acidobacteriota > Holophagae > Holophagales > Holophagaceae > JAFDVN01. Next base: position 14,078 of record JBGASN010000064.1, on the reverse strand, counting down.
GCTTGGTGCCCTTCCGGTAGAGGAGGGAGATGGGCACCTTCACCCCATCCCGGGCCACGGCCCAGCGACGCTCGGTGACGTACTGCTTGGGATCGTAGCCCCCCAGCACTTCGGTGCGCTTCAGGAGCTCCAGCTTGCCGGCGCCCAGGTCGCAGTCGTAGACCGTGGAGGGGGTGACCATGGACTGGTAGTTGAGGCGGAAGGCCGGGGCCGTCCACTCCGGAGTGCCCATCATGCCCGCGGCGTAGACCTTCTCGGGGAAGGTGACATCCTTCCAGCCCTTGGCCTTGAAGTCATGGATGCGGAAGCGCACGAGGGCCTCCCGCTTCTCCTGCACCACCAGGTGCCCCTGGAAGAGGTCGAAGCCTTCCAGCAGGGTGTCGACCCGGTGCGGCACCACCTCGGACCAGCGGGTGGGATCCGAGACCGGGGCGGAGACCAGCTTGAAGTTCTTGGCCCCCTTGTTGGTGCGGAAGTAGAACAGCCCCTCCCGGTGGTCCACGGTGTACTTGTGGCCCTTCTCCCGGGGAAGCACGGGGCGGAATGCCCCCTTGAGGTCGCCGGAGGCCAGCAGGCGGGCCTCCCAGGTGTCCGTGCTCTGGGCCTGGCAGACCAGGTAGGCCTTGTCCTTGGTGCGGCCCAGGAAGATGCCGAAGAGCTCGTCCTTCTCCTCCCGGAGCAGCTCGGGCGCGCCGCCGGCAAGGTCCAGACGCCAGAGCTGGTTGCTGCGCTTGGTGGTGGCATCCTCGGTGGTGTAGACCACGTGGGTGCCCCCCGCCATCCACTCCACGGAGGTCACCCGCTCCGCCAGGGCCGGGGACACGACGCCCGTCTTCAGGTCCTTGCGGAACAGGGTGTACTGGCGGAACCCCGTGACGTCGGTGGTGAACAGCAGCTGCTGGGCGTCATCGCTGATCTGGAAGGCCCCGAGGCCCAGGTAGGCATGCCCCTTGGCCAGCTCATTGAGGTCCAGGAGCACCTGCTCCGGGGCCTTGGCATCGTAGCTGCCGTCGGCCTTGGCGGCCCGGCGGCACTGGATGGGGTACTGCTTGCCCTCCTCCGTCCGGGAGTAGTAGTGGAAACCACCCCGGCGCACGGGAACGCTCAGATCCGTCTGCTTCGTGCGGCCGAGCATCTCCTTGTACAGGGCCTCGGCAAAGGGCTTGATCCCGGCCGTCTGGGCCTCGGTGTAGGCGTTCTCGGCTTCCAGGTGCTTGATCACCTCGGGGTTGGCCTTCTCCCGGAGCCAGAAGAAGGGATCGTTCACCTTCTCCCCGTGCCAGTCGGCGAGGTGCTCCTTCATGGGGGCCCGGGGGGGCTGGACGGGCCCGGCGGGGGCGGAATCGGTGACGGGTGCCTTCTGGGCCATGAGTCCATTGAAGGACGCGGCCAGGGGAAACACCAGCATCAAGCCTCGGCGGCTCAGGGAACGCACGGACATGGATCCTCCGGAACGGTATCCAAGGTACTACGCCCCCAAGCCCCTTCCGTTGAGTCGTTCGCCCCAGGCTTCCCCCCAGACGAAGCGAGGGCCCCCGGGGGGGCCCTCGCCCAACAAACCCTCAGGACTCAGCCCTTGGCGGTGTCCACGGGGATGCGCATCCCGTAGAAGGAGCGCCACACGAACACGGCGGAGACCACGAAGAAGATCAGGGCCGCGACGTGGGCCGTCATGGGATTCAGCTCGATGGCCAGCTCCACGGCCAGGAGGCCGAAGAGGGTCGTGAACTTGATGACGGGGTTCATGGCCACGGAGGAGGTGTCCTTGAAGGGGTCACCCACCGTGTCGCCCACCACGCAGGCATCGTGGAGGGGCGTGCCCTTGGCCTTCAGCTCGGTCTCCACGAGCTTCTTCGCGTTGTCCCAGGCGCCACCGGCGTTGGCCATGAAGATGGCCTGGTAGAGCCCGAAGATGGCGATGGAGATCAGGTAGCCGATGAAGAAGTAGTGGTTCACGCAGGCGAAGGCCAGCGTGGAGAAGAACACGGCCAGGAAGATGTTGAACATGCCCTTCTGCGCGTACTGGGTGCAGATCTCCACGACCTTCTTGGAGTCCTCCACGGAGGCCTTCTCGGCCCCATCCAGCTTGATGTTGTCCTTGATGAACTCCACCGCGCGGTAGGCGCCCGTGGCCACGGCCTGGCAGGCCGCGCCGGAGAACCAGAAGATCACGGCGCCGCCGGTGATGAGCCCGAGCAGGAACAGGGGGTTGATGATGGAGAGACCGCGGAACACATTCTCCACCCCGAACTTCCCGTTCAGGAGCTGGATGATGGAGAAGATCAGGGTGGTGGCGCCCACCACGGCCGTGCCGATGAGCACGGGCTTGGCGGTGGCCTTGAAGGTGTTGCCGGCGCCGTCGTTCTCCTCGAGGTAGTCCTTGCCCTTCTCGAAGTCGGGCTTGAAGCCGAAGTCCTTCTGGATCTCCGCCTCGATGCCGGGAAGGGTCTCGATGGTGGAGAGCTCGTACACGGACTGGGCGTTGTCGGTCACGGGGCCGTAGGAGTCCACCGCGATGGTCACGGGGCCCATGCCCAGGAAGCCGAAGGCCACGAGGCCGAAGGCGAAGATGGCGGGGGCGTCCATGATGCCGCCCAGGCCGAAGGTGGACACGTAGTAGGCCGCGCCCATGAGGGCCACGATGCAGAGGCCCATCCAGTAGGCGGAGAAGTAGCCCGCCACGAGTCCGGAGAGCACGTTCAGGGAGGCGCCGCCCTCCTTGGAGGCGGTCACCACTTCACGCACATGGCCGGAGTTGGTGGAGGTGAAGGCCTTCACCAGCTCGGGGATCAGGGCGCCGGCCAGGGTGCCGCAGGTGATGATGGTGGAGAGCTTCCACCACATCCCCTCGGGCATCCCCGTGGAGACGTCGCTGATGAGGGCGTGGGAGAGCACGTAGGTCATCACGATGGAGAGGATGGAGGTCAGCCACACCAGCGTGGTGAGGGGCACCTCGAAGTCGAACTTGGCGGACTCACCGTACTTGGCCTTGGCCCAGAACCCGTTGAGGTAGTAGGAGGCCGCGGAGGTCACGATCATGCCCACGCGCATGACGAAGATCCACACCAGGAGGGAGACCTGGATGGTGGCGTTCGGCACCGCGAGGAGGATGAAGGTGATGAGGGCCACGCCGGTCACACCGTAGGTCTCGAAACCATCGGCCGTGGGGCCCACGGAGTCGCCCGCGTTGTCGCCGGCGCAGTCGGCGATGACACCGGGGTTGCGGGCGTCGTCTTCCTTGATCTTGAAGACGATCTTCATGAGGTCGGAGCCGATGTCGGCGATCTTGGTGAAGATGCCGCCGGCGATGCGGAGGGCCGCGGCGCCGAGGGACTCGCCGATGGCGAAGCCGATGAAGCAGGGACCGGCCGCCTCACCGGGGATGAAGAGGAGGATGCCCAGCATCAAGAGCAGCTCCACCGAGATCAGCAGCATGCCGATGGACATGCCCGCCTGGAGGGGGATGTCCATGGTGGGGTAGGGCTTGCCGCCGAGGCTGGCGAAGGCGGTGCGGGAGTTGGCGAAGGTGTTGATGCGGATGCCGAACCAGGCCACGGCCACGGAGCCGAGGATGCCGATGATCGAGAAGATGAGCACCACGGCCACCTGTCCCCAGCTCATGGGCGTGTGGGAGAGGTACTTGAAGTAGGCCACCATGATCACGGCGATGAAGGCCCAGAGGATGGCGATGAACTTGACCTGGGTGACCAGGTAGGTCTTGCAGGTCTCGTAGATCAGCTCGGAGATCTCGAGCATGGACTTGTGGACCGGCAGGTTGCGGATCTTGGAGTACTGCCAGAGCCCGAAGCCGATGCCGAGGGCGCAGATCACCAGGCCGATGAGCAGGAGCTGATGGCCGGTCATGCCCAGGAAGCGGCCCCCCAGGACCGGGATCTTGAGGTCGGCCTCGCCACCGGCGAAGGCCGGCGTGGCCATCATGCAGGCGAAGAGGGCCAGCATCAGGACCCGAACGGGTCGTGAGCCGGCCAAGGCGTCCAGCAGGCGTTTGAGCGTCGCCATGAAATTCCTCCGTGGGGGGATCGGGTGGGGGTGGAAGCGGTGGTTCCGGAGGGGGACCTCGCCGGGCCGGGGGCTCGGGAGGGGGATCCATCGTGGGGGCCAGGGGGAAGCCCGGTGGATCCGGGGTGCTCCGGTGGGGTGGGTGCCGACCCGGCGCTCCAGGTCCGGAGGGATCGGAGGCGGGGGCCGAGGCGCATTTAAAAGATTGAGTTGCCAGCACTCTACCGGGGGACCGGGAGGGCGGCAAGGATTAGGAAACGAGGTTGACCCGTAGCCTTGATTTCCAAGGCTATTCGCCCCAGGGGGGCTCCTGTCCGTGAATGGGATCACCATCACCATTCCCGACTGGTTCCAGCTTTTGCGCTTGGGATTGGGTGCGCCAACGGGGATACTGGTCCTGTTTGGGCCGAGGTGGGCCTTCCCGCCGGGAACCCCGCCCCGCCCTTCCGAGATCCCCATCCGGCCGACCGATCCCCGGGAGGCCTTCCAACCACCCCGTTACCTTTCCGGAGGCGCGATGAAGAGGGAAGCGAGTTTCCTCAATTCCTCCATCGGCATGAAGATCGTCATGGCCATCACCGGCATCATGCTGGTGGGGTTCGTGCTGGGTCACATGGCCGGCAACCTGCAGCTCTATCTCCACCCCCACAACGGGGTGCATCCCCTGGATGACTACGCCGTCTTCCTGCGGACGATGCTGCATGGGAGCGGCATCTGGATCGCCCGGGGTGGGCTGATCCTCGCGGCCGGCCTCCACGTCTGGGCCGCCATCCGCCTCACCAGGCTCAACGCGGCGGCGCGTCCCGTGGCCTACCAGGCCCCCGCCTACAAGGCCTCCACCTTCGCCTCCCGCACCATGCGCGTGAGCGGGGTGATCCTGGCCCTGTTCGTGATCTTCCACATCCTCCACTTCACCGTGGGCAAGTTCACCCCCTTCGAGGAGGGCAAGGTCTTCCAGAACGTGGTGACCGGGTTCCAGATCCCCTGGGTGAGCGGTTTCTACATCCTGGCCATGCTCTGCCTGGCCTCCCACCTCCGCCACGGGATCTGGAGCCTCATGCAGACCCTGGGCTTCAACCATCCCCGTTACAACGACCTTCGCCTGAAGATCGCCACGGCCATCACCGCGCTGGTGGTGCTCGTGAACATCTCCTTCCCGCTGGCCGTGTTGTTCGGCTTCGTGAAGCTGTCCTGAGGGAGACGACCATGGAACTCAAGAGCAACATCCCCGACGGCCCCCTCGAGCAGAAGTGGGACAAGCACCGCTTCGACATGAAGCTGGTGAACCCCGCCAACAAGCGCAAGTACAAGGTGATCATCGTGGGCTCCGGCCTCGCCGGCGCCGCCGCCGCCGCCTCCATGGCCGAGCTCGGCTACGAGGTGGAGTGCTTCTGCTACCAGGACAGCCCGCGCCGTGCCCACTCCATCGCGGCCCAGGGCGGCATCAACGCCGCCAAGAACTACCGCAACGATGGCGACAGCATCCGCCGCCTCTTCTACGACACCATCAAGGGCGGCGACTTCCGCGCCCGTGAGGCCAACGTCTACCGCCTGGCCCAGGTGAGCGTGAACATCATCGACCAGTGCGTGGCCCAGGGCGTGCCCTTCGCCCGCGAGTACGGCGGCCTCCTGGACAACCGCTCCTTCGGCGGCGCCCAGGTCTCCCGCACCTTCTACGCCAAGGGCCAGACCGGCCAGCAGCTCCTCATCGGCGCCTACCAGGCCCTGGAGCGGCAGGTGGGCCTCGGCAAGGTGAAGATGCACACCCGCCACGAGATGCAGGAGCTCATCGTGGTGGACGGCAAGGCCCGGGGCATCGTCACCCGGGACATGGTCACCGGCGAGATCGAGAGCCACATGGCCGATGCCGTGTGCCTCGGCACCGGCGGCTACGGCAACGCGTTCTACCTGGCCACCTACGCCAAGGGCTGCAACGGCACCGCCATCTGGCGCGCCTACAAGAAGGGCGCCGCCTTCGGCAACCCCTGCTACACGCAGATCCACCCCACCTGCATCCCCGTGACCGGCGACCACCAGTCCAAGCTCACGCTGATGTCCGAGTCGCTGCGCAACGACGGCCGCGTGTGGGTGCCCAAGAAGGCCGAGGACTGCGGCAAGAAGCCCAGCGAGATCAAGGAAGAGGACCGCGACTACTACCTGGAGCGGAAGTACCCCTCCTTCGGCAACCTGGCCCCCCGTGACATCTCCAGCCGCGCCGCCAAGCAGGTCTGCGACGCCGGCCTGGGCGTGGGCCCCGGCGGTCGCGGCGTTTACCTCGACTTCGAGGACGCCATCAAGCGCCTCGGCGCCAGCACCGTGGCGGCCAAGTACGGCAACCTCTTCGAGATGTACGAGCGCATCACGGACGACAACCCGTACAAGACCCCCATGCGCATCTACCCCGCCGTGCACTACACCATGGGCGGCCTGTGGGTGGACTACAACCTCATGAGCACCATCCCCGGGCTCTTCGTCATGGGCGAGGCCAACTTCAGCGACCACGGCGCCAACCGCCTGGGCGCCTCGGCCCTCATGCAGGGCCTGGCCGATGGCTACTTCGTGATCCCCTACACCATCGGGAACTACCTGGCCGGCCACAAGCCCGACAAGATGAACAGCGAGCAGCCGGAGGCCAAGGCCGCCGTCTCCGCCGTGAAGGAGCGGGTCAACAAGCTCCTCTCCATCAACGGCAAGGAGACCCCGACCCACTTCCACCGCGAGCTGGGCAAGGTCATGTGGGAGTACTGCGGCATGGCCCGCAATGAGAAGGGCCTGGAGAAGGCGCTGCAGATCATTCCCGAGCTGCGGGAGCGCTTCTGGAAGGAAGTGAAGGTCGGCGGCACCGGTTCCGAGGTCAACCAGAGCCTGGAACTGGCCGGCCGCGTGGCCGACTTCCTCGAGCTCGGCGAGCTCATGTGCCTCGATGCCCTTGAGCGCCGCGAGAGCTGCGGCGGTCACTTCCGCGAGGAGTGGCAGACCGAGGAAGGCGAGGCCCAGCGCGACGACGAGAACTTCGCCCATGTGGCGGCCTGGGAATACAAGGGGGAGGGCCAGAAGCCGGTGCGCCACACCGAGCAGCTGTCCTTCGAGAACGTCCACCTCGCGACCCGCAGCTACAAGTAGGAGCGACCCATGGAAAAGCACCTGAACCTCACGCTCCAGGTCTGGCGCCAGAAGAACGCCAAGGATCCCGGCGGCTTCAAGAACTACGAAGCCAAGGGCATCAGCACCGAGATGTCCTTTCTCGAGATGCTCGATGTGGTGAATGAAGACCTCCTCCGCAAGGGCGAGGAGCCCATCACCTTCGACCACGACTGCCGCGAAGGCATCTGCGGCGCCTGCGGCATGGTCATCAACGGCCGCCCCCACGGGCTCCGTGAGCGCACCACCGCCTGCCAGCTGCACATGCGCAGCTTCAACGATGGCGACGTGATCACCCTCGAGCCCTGGCGGGCCACCGCCTTCCCCGTGCTCAAGGACCTGATGGTGGACCGCAGCGCCTTCGACCGCATCATCGCGGCCGGCGGCTTCATCTCCGCCCCCACCGGTTCCGCCCAGGATGCCAACGCGCTGCCCATCCCCAAGGACAACGCCGATCGCGCCATGGATGCCGCCGCCTGCATCGGCTGCGGTGCCTGCGTGGCCGCCTGCCCCAACGCCAGCGCCATGCTGTTCGTGGGCGCCAAGGTGAGCCACCTGGGCCTCCTGCCCCAGGGGCAGCCCGAGCGCACCTCCCGCGCCCTGGACATGGTCGCCCAGATGGACGCCGAGGGCTTCGGCACCTGCACCAACCACGGCGAGTGCGAGGCCTCCTGCCCCAAGGGCATCAGCCTCGAGAACATCGCCCTGCTCAACCGCGATTTCCTCAAGGCGAGCCTCACCTACCGCCCCGAGATCGAATCCGGCGGCTTCTGAGCCTCACGAGCTTCCGAAAGGGCGCGGTCTCCGCGCCCTTTTTGCATCGGGACGCAGACCACCACCGATTTCCTGCGGCGCATCCGCGCCTACCCGGAGACAATGGATCCATGCCCATTCAGCGCCTGGTGGACGGCATCCACCACTTCCAGACCGAGGTCTTCCGGCCCGCCTCCGAGTTCTTCGGCTCGCTGGTGCATGGCCAGCGCCCGGAAGTGCTCTTCTTCACCTGCGCCGATTCCCGCATCAACCCGAACCTGGTGACCCAGACAAGCCCCGGGGAGCTCTTCCTGGTGCGGAACGTGGGGAACATCATCCCTCCCTACCAGCCCGGTTCCTCCGAGGCCGCGGCCATCGAGTTCGCGGTCCAGCAGCTCCCCATCCACGACATCATCGTGTGCGGCCACAGCCACTGCGGCGCCATGAAGGCCCTCCTCGAGCCCGTGGAGAACCACCCGGCCCTGGAAGCCTGGCTCAGCCACGCCCAGGTGACCCGGGATCTCATCGACGCCAACTACGCCGAGCTGGAAGGCCACGACCGGCACCTGGCCACGGTGAAGGAGAACGTGCTCGTGCAGCTCGAGAACCTCCGCACCCATCCGGCCGTGCAGGAGCGCCTGGCGCAGGGTACCCTCCACCTCCACGCCTGGGTCTACCACATCGAGGATGGCCTCGTGGCCGCCTACGATCCCCGCAGCGGCCAGTTCCGGCCCCTGGGGAACATGGGCTGAGGTCCAGGCCTACCCGATCATTCAGCGCGTCGAGGCCCACCAGGCCACCACGGCCCGGGCCAGCTCGTCCTTGGGCAGGGGGCCGAGGGGCGCCTGCGCGCCCGCGGCGGTGACGGGGGTCAGGGTGTTGGGCCGCTGACCGAAGGCCTGTCCGCCGGAGATGTCGTTCACCAGCACCGCGTCGAGGCCCTTCTTCGCCAGCTTCTGCGCGGCATGGGCCACGTGCTGCTCGCTCTCGGCGGCGAAGCCCACCAGCCACTGCCCGGGGCGCTTCTCCCGGGAGAGGGTGGCGAGGATGTCCGGCGTGCGCACGAGCACGAGGGATTCGGGCCCCTCCTGCTTCTTGACCTTCTGCGGAGCGATGGCCTCGGGGCGCTGATCCGCCACGGCGGCGGCGGCGAAGCAGCCCGCCATGCGGGGCCAGAGTTCCCGGCAGGCCGCCAGCATGTCGTCGGCGCTGCGCACCCGCACCGTCGGCACACCCCAGGGCGCGGGGGCATCCCCGCCCAATACCAGGTGGGGCTTGGCGCCCGCATCCCGGAGGGCCCGGGCCAGGTGGACACCCATGATCCCCGTGCTGCGGTTGGTGATCGTGCGGACCGGATCCAGGTCCTCCCGCGTGGGACCTGCGGTCACGAGGATCTCCAGGCCCCGGAGCGCCGGCAGCTTGGGGTTGCCCAGGGCCCGGATGGCCTCGGCGATCTCCTCCACCTCGGCGAGCTTGCCCTGCCCCTGCTCCCCGCAGGCCAGCAGGCCATCCCCGGGCTCCACGAAGCGGTGCCCCTGGTCCCGTAGGCGGGCCACGTTGGCCACCACGGCGGGGTTCTCCCACATGCCCGTGTTCATGGCCGGGGCCCAGAGGATGGGCGCGCGGGTGGCCAGGAGGATCGTGCTCAGCAGGTCATCGGCGAGGCCGTGGGCGGTTTTGCCCAGGATGTCCGCGGTGGCGGGCACCACGGCCACCAGGTCGGCCCACCGGGCCAGGTCGATGTGCTCCACCACCGGGGCGGGCCGCCACTCGTTGAGGTCCGGATTGGCCCCATGCACGGTCTGACCCGTGAGGCTCGCCAGGGTGAGGGCCGGGATGAAGCGTGCGCCGGCCTCGGTGAGCACGCACCGGACCTCGTGCCCCTCCCGGGTGAGGAGGCGCGCCAGATCCGCGGACTTGTAGGCGGCGATGGAGCCGGTGATGCCGAGCAGCAGCTTCATGGCACCACTATCTCATCCCGGGGCGGTGCACCGGGTCAGATCGTGCCCGGGAGGCCCAGCAGCTTGCGGGCGGTGCCCACCTGACCCAGGTGGTAGCTCTCGTGCATGAACAGGAAGGCCACCACCTGCTCCAGGGGCTGATCCGCCTGCAGGGCGGGGTTCCGGGCGGGGCGATCCCAGTCCTCCACGGCCAGGAAGGCCACCTTCAGATCGTCCGCGGTGCCCTTGAACCGACCCACGAGGTCCGCCAGGTCATGGGCGCACTCGGCCCCGGTGCTCCCCCGGCCATAGACCGCCAGGGCAGGATCCTCGGGAACGGGTCGGCCCACCAGCTTCAGGAGCCCATGGCGGGATCGGACCAGGTGGCCCAGGGTCCAGCCCACGCAGGCCACCCCGGGGGCCGGACGCCGACGCACCAGGGCCTCGGTCAGGTCCGGCAGGTTCCGCTCCAGAACCAAGTGATTCGCCTTGAAGGCCGAATACCAGAGGTGGCTGCGTTCCATGGGGTCCTCCGCGGGGTTCCCAGCCTATCCTGAACCACGGCAACCCTTGACGCGTCAAGGAATCCCCTTACGATTTCGTCTGAATTGCGGTATTCTTCCCAGTCCGGAGGTCCCATGAGCCAGGCCCGCACCATCGTCCGCGTCCCCGAGGAGATCGGAAACAAGTACCGTTTCGCCGTCATCTCCGGGAAGCGGTGCGAGCAGCTGCAGCGCGGCGCCTTCCCCAAGGTCGAGGTCGTGGTGCCCGTGAACCGCCAGGGCCAGGCCCAGGACGCCCCCAAGCTCGCCTCCTTCTGGGCCCAGGTCGGCATCCAGGAAGTGGAAGAGAACCGCATCGGCTGGGAAGAGGGCGAAGTCCTCAACCTCGACTACACCATCGAGGCCCCCATCTCCGTGGAGTAGCCCCCGACCAGCTTCGGAACGGCCCCCGCGAGGGGGCCTTTTCGTACCCCGCGCTCGGATTCAACACCTGTTGAAATTCTCCTTGAATGAGCACCCTGGGGCTGGGAGGATTTCATCAGGTGTTGAAATGACCACTCCCCTCCCCCCTTCCCGAGCCCGGGGCCCCAAGGCCCACCGGGTGGAGCCCGCCCAGATCCTGGCGGCGGCGGAGCGGGTGTTCTCGGACCGGGGCCTGCGGGCCGCAAGCCTGCGTGCCATCGCCTCCGAAGCCGGCTGTGATCCCGCCCTGATCTACTACCACTTCGACTCCAAGGAGGCCATGTTCCTGGCCCTCCTGGACCGCATCTTCCCGCCCCTCCACGAGGCCCTGGTGGACCTGGCGACCCAGGACCACCGCCCCACGGCCGAACGCCTGTGGGAGGTGTTGCGGCTCTACCACCGCCACATGGGCCACCACGTGGGCCTCCGGGCCATCATCCGGGGCGAGCTCATGCGCGGGGCCGAGGGCCTCCAGCCCCAGATCGCCCAGCGGATCCTCCGGAATGCGGAGCAGGTGGCGCGCATCCTCCGGGAGGGGCAACGCCGGGGGGAGCTCCGAAGCGACCTGGATCCCCGCCTGGCGACCTTCTTCCTCCTCAAGACCTTCATCGAAACGCTGGATTTTGCCCCCCGCTTCGGAGAGCTCCTCCAGCAGCCCATGCAGATCCGCATCCCCGAGGCCGTGCTGGCCTGGTTCCACCTCTACTGGCGCGGCATCGCCGCGGACCCCCTCACGCCCCTCCCCGCCCTTCCGGAGCTCTGACATGCGCCCTGCCCTGCTCGCCCTCCCCGCCCTGGCCCTGCTGCTCGCCTGCAACCGGGATCCCCGGCCCACCCTCAATGGCCGGGTGGAGGCCTACCTCAGCGACCTCGGTCCCCGCGTGGGGGGTCGGTTGATCGAATTGAAGGTGACGGAGGGGCAGCGGGTGAAGGCCGGGGACCTCCTGGCCCGGGTCAGCGCGGAGGAAGTGGATGCCGCCGTGATGCGGGACCTGGCCGGCGTCGATGCCGCCGAGGCCAAGCGCCTGGAGCTGGCGAACGGCTCCCGCAAGGAGGACATCGCCATGGGCGAGGCCCGTGTGAAGGATGCGGCCGCCTCCCTGCGCCTCGCGGAGGACACCCTCGGCCGCGCCCGCCGCCTCCACGCCGACAAGGTGCTCTCCCAGGCGGAGCTGGACAAGGCCCAGGCCGAGCGGGACCGGGCCGAAGCCAACGTGCACCTGCAGGAGAAGGCCCTCGCCGAGCTCAGGGCCGGCGCCCGCAGCGAGCAGCGCCTGGGAGCCAGCGCCGAGACCCGGCGCGCCAAGGCGACCCTCCAGGTCACCAAGGCCACCGCGGGGTTCCTGGAGGTCCGCGCGCCCTTCGATGGGGTGGTGGTGCACCGCCTCCGGGAGGTGGGCGCGGTGCTGGCTCCCGGCCAAGGCGTGGTGACCCTGGCCCGCCAGGACCGCCTGTGGGTGCGGGTCTACCTGCCCCAGAGCCTCCAGGCCAAGGCCACCGTGGGCATGCCCGTCTCCATCGAGTTCGCGGACAAGCGCCCGGCCCTCGCCGCCACCCTGGATGAGGTGAGCAGCGACCCCGAATACACGCCCAAGATGGTGGAGACCCGGGAGGAGCGCGTGAACCTGGTCTACCCCGCCCGGGTGAACATCGCCCAGGGCTGGGACAAGGGCCTGCTCCCCGGCATCTCCGTGGACGTGCGCCTGGGCGCCCCCGCGAAATGAGCGCCCCCCTCCTGGAGGCCTCGGGCCTCGTCTGCCGCTTCGGCCCCAAGGAGGCCGTGAAGGGCCTGGACCTGGCGCTCCATCCCGGGGATCTGGTGGGCCTCATCGGCCCCGATGGCGCCGGCAAGAGCACCACGTTCCGCATGCTGGTGGGCCTGCAACGGCCCACCGCCGGGCCCCTCACCCGCACGGTGCCGGATGAGCATGTGGCCTATGTGCCCCAGGTCTTCGCCCTGGCCCCGGACCTCACGGTGATGGAGAACATGAAGCTCCAGGCGGGCCTCTACGGCCTGAAGGGCGCCGGTCCCCGCATCCAGGAGCTGCTGAAGCGGGTGGACCTGGACCGCTTCGGCGACCGCATGAGCGGGGCCCTCTCCGGGGGCATGAAGCAGAAGCTGGCCCTCTGCGTGGCCCTGCTGCCCCGGCCCCGCCTGCTGCTGCTCGACGAGCCCACCACCGGCGTGGACCCCGTGAGCCGCCGCGAGTTCTGGTCCCTGCTCCACCAGGTGCACGACGATGGCGTGGCCATCCTCTTCAGCAGCCCCTACATGGATGAGGCCGAATACGCCTTCCGCATCCTCTTCATGCACGAGGGCCACCTCCTGGCCTCCGGCACCCCCGAGTCCTTCCGGGATGAACTTCCGGGGATCGTGCTCCGACTCCTCACGCGCCGGCGTCGCCAGGTGATGCAGGCACTCGAAGCCCTCCAGCCCCTGGACCTCTTCGGCGAAGGCGAGCAGATCCGGGTCCGCTTCCCGGAGCAACCGCTGGAGCCCCTGCTCCAGCGCATCCGCGCCCTGCCGGGCGTGGAGCGGGTGGAGCCCAGCGAGGCCACCCTGGAGGACAGCTTCCTCCACGCCCTCAGCGAGCAGGAGCAGGGGAAGGAGGCCGTCCATGGCTGACGCCATCCTCCAGGTGGAGAACCTCACCAAGCGCTTCGGCGACTTCACCGCCGTGAAGGACCTCAGCTTCGAGGTGGAGCCCGAGGAGATCTTCGGCTTCCTGGGCCCCAATGGCGCCGGGAAGAGCACCACCATCAAGATGCTCTGCGGCGTGCTCATGCCCACCTCCATGAGCCAGAAGTTCAGCCTCCTGGACGACCTCACCGTGGGGGAGAACCTGGCCTACTTCGGCCAGCTCTACGGCCTGGAGGGTGATCGGCTGAAGGATTCCATCGCCCAGCGGGGGCGGGAGCTGCAGATCAAGCCGCTGGAGAACCTCCTGGTGGCCAAGCTCAGCACGGGTGAGAAGCAGCGGGTCTCCCTCGCCGCTTCCACCCTGCACCGGCCGCGCATGCTCTTCCTCGACGAACCCACCAGCGGCGTGGATCCCCTGCGTCGACGCCTGTTCTGGGAGGCCATGGACGATCTGGTCCTTGATGGCATGAGCATCCTGGTCACCACCCACAACCTGGGCGAGGCCGACCAGTGCGACCGCCTGGCCTTCATCATGGCCGGCCAGCTCATGGCCTACGGTCGCCCCCGGGCCCTGAAGGAGGACATGGGGCGCCAGGTGGTGGAGGTCCGCACGGAGCG
>JBGASN010000063.1:0-17694 GCA_044229665.1 Holophagaceae bacterium | reverse complement strand
GTCCTCCTCATCGCCGACGAGGTCATGAGCGGCTTCGGCCGCTGCGGCGAGTGGTTCGCCTGGCAGCGCCACGGGGAGGCGGGCCGTCCGGACCTGATGACGCTGGCCAAGGGGCTCACGGGGGCCCACGTGCCGCTGGGCGCCGTGGTCCTCTCGCGGGAGGTGGCCGCGAAGCTGGAATCCCAGGTGCTGATGACCGGGCTCACCTACTGCGGCCATCCCCTCGCCTGCGCGGCGGGCCTCGCGGCCCTCCAGGCCTACGAGGACGAAGACCTCATCGCCCGGTCGCGCACCCTGGGCGCATGGATGCGCCAGGAGCTGCAGGCCCTGCAGGCGCGCCACCCCGTGATCGGCGACGTGCGCGGGGGCCACGGCCTCTTCGCGGTGGTGGAGCTGGTGAAGGACCGCGCGACCCGGGCACCCCTGCGCCCCTGGCCCGAGCTGCATCCGGAGCTGAAGCGCCTGGTGGCCCGGGGCCTGGAGGCGGGCGTCTCCTTCGCCGTGCGGGGGAACCTCATCCTCCTGGCGCCGCCCCTCGTCATCACGGAATCGGACCTCGCCGCCGCCCTCGCCACCCTCGACCGGCTCCTCGCGGAAGGAACCTGGGCATGACCTTCAAGCTCACCTACGCCACCATGTTCGACCCGCCGGCGGAGATGCACGACCGCTTCGAATCGGCCCTGGTCCGGGTGCGGGCGGGGATGGGCGCGACGCACGCCCAGTTCATCGCCGGCCGCGACGTGCCCGCTGGAATCACCGCCCCCAAGCTCAGCCCCATCGACACCCGCGAGGTGCTGGGCCACTTCCCGGTGGGCACCGCGGCCGACGTGGACCAGGCCGTGGCCGCCGCCCGGGCCGCTTTCCCCCGCTGGCGCGCCACGCCCCCCGCCGAGCGGGTCCGGCTCCTGCGGAAGGTGGCGGAGCTGCTGGAGGCCCGGGTCTACGAGATCGGCGCCGCGCTGGCCCTGGAGGTGGGGAAGAACCGCATGGAGGGGCTCGGCGAGGCCCAGGAGACGGCGGACTTCTTCTGGGGCTATGCCGAGGACTTCGAGCGCAACGAAGCCTACGACCGCGCCCTGCCCGATGATCCCGTGGCGGGACCCCGCTCGCGCAACCGCAGCGTGCTCAAGCCCCATGGCGTGTGGGCGGTGGTCGCGCCCTTCAACTTCCCGCTGGCCCTCATGGGCGGCCCCGTGGCGGCGGCGCTCGTCACCGGCAACACCGTGGTGGCCAAGGGCGCCAGCGACACGCCCTGGGCGGGCCGCCTCCTGGCGGACTGCCTGCGGGACGCGGGCCTGCCCGAGGGCGTGTTCAACCTGGTGAACGGCCCCGGCGGCACCGTGGGGGAGGCCCTCGTCCACCACCCCGATGTGGCGGGCCTCACCTTCACGGGTTCCGCGGAGGTGGGGAGGAAGCTGCACGGCCTCATGGCCGGCGGCCGCTGGCCCCGCCCCTGCATCGCCGAGATGGGCGGCAAGAACGCCTGCCTCGTCACCGCGCACGGCGACCTGGACCGCGCGGAGTTGGGCATCGTGCGGTCCGCCTTCGGCCTCAGCGGCCAGAAGTGCTCCGCCCTCTCAAGGCTCTATGTGCACGAGGCCGTGGCCGATGAGCTCATCGCGCGGCTGCAGGCCCGCATGGCGGCCCTGGGCGTGGGCGATCCCACGAAGCGCGAGCACTGGATGGGCCCGGTGATCACCGGCAAGGCCGTGCTGGCCTTCGAGCGGGCCTGCGAGCGCGCCCAAATGCAGGGTGGACGCATCCTCGCCGGGGGGACGCGGCTGTCGGAGGGGGATCTCGCCTTCGGCCACTTCGCGGCGCCCACCCTGGCCGAGGGCCCTGCGGACCATCCGCTCTTCCACGAGGAGCTCTTCCTGCCCTTCCTCATGGTCCACCGGGTCCCCTCGCTGGAGGCGGCGCTGGAGCTCTCCAACGCCTCCCCTCTGGGACTCACGGCGGGGGTCTACGGGAACCCCGCGGAGGTGGCCACCTTCCTGGACCGCATCGAGGCGGGGGTCACCTACGTGAACCGACCCCAGGGCGCCACCACCGGGGCCTGGCCCGGCTACCAGGCCTTCGGCGGCTGGAAGGGGAGCGGCAGCACGGGCAAGGCCATCGGCTCCTTCTACTACCTGCCCCAGTACCTGCGGGAGCAGTCGCAGACGGTGGTCGAATGACCCAGCACCTCAGCCTCCGCGACGCCCTCGCCACCCACGTGCGGGACGGCCAGACCCTGGCCCTGGAGGGCTTCACGCACCTCATCCCCTTCGCCGCCGGGCACGAACTCATCCGGCAGGGGCGCAGGGACCTGCACCTGGTCCGCATGACGCCGGATCTCATCTACGACCAGCTCATCGGCGCCGGCTGCGCCTCGGCGCTCACCTTCTCCTGGGGCGGCAACCCCGGAGTGGGCTCCCTGCACCGGCTGCGCGACGCCGTGGAGCACCAGTGGCCCGGGCCCCTGCGGATCACGGAGCACAGCCACGCGGCCATGGCGGCCGCCTACGTGGCGGGGGCCTCCAACCTGCCCTTCGGCCTGCTCAAGGGCTACCTGGGCACGGACCTTCCGGACCACAACCCGGGCATCAAGTCCGTCACCTGCCCCTACACGGGCGAGGTCCTCGCCACCGTGCCGGCCCTGCGACCCGACGTCACCATCCTCCACGCCCAGCGGGCGGACCGCGAGGGCAACGTGCTCATCCGCGGCATCGTGGGTGCCATGAAGGAGGCGGGGCTCGCCGCCACGAAGCTCCTCGTCACCGTGGAGGAGGTGGTGGACGACCTGGAGGCGCCCATGAACACCCTGGTGCTGCCCCACTGGGTGGTCACGGCCGTGGCCCACGTCCCCGGCGGCGCCTACCCCTCCTACGCCCAGGGCCACTACGCCCGGGACAACGCCTTCTACCAGGCCTGGGACGACCTGGCCCGGGATCGCGATACCTTCACCGCCTGGATCGATCGCCACGTGCGGGGCACGGAAGACCATGCGGGGTTCCTCCGCTCCCTGAGGGAGGCCCCATGAGCGCCCCGCTGCCCTGGACCTCCGACGAGATGATGACCGTGGCGGCCTCCCGCCACCTCTGGGATGGCGCCGTGTGTTTCGTGGGCATCGGCCTGCCCTCGGCGGCGGCGAACCTTGCCCGCCTGACCCACGCTCCGGCCACGGTGCTCATCTACGAGAGCGGCACCATCGGCACCAAGCCCGAGGTGCTGCCCCTCTCCATCGGCGATGGGGAGCTGGCGGACACCGCCACCGCGGTGGTGCCCCTGCCGGAGATCTTCACCTACTGGCTGCAGGGGGGTCGCATCGACGTGGGCTTCCTGGGCGCGGCCCAGGTGGACCGCTTCGGCAACCTCAACAGCACCGTGATCGGTCCCTACGACCGCCCCAAGACGCGCCTGCCCGGCGCCGGCGGTGCGCCGGAGATCGCCACCCACGCCAAGCAGACCTTCGTGGTGCTCAAGCAGTCGGCCCGCTCCTTCGTGCCCCAGCTGGACTTCCGCAGCAGCGGCGGCTTCTTCGAGGGCGGGGGCAGCCGAGCCCGCTCCGGCTCGCCGGGCCGCGGGCCCCAGGTGGTCATCACGGACCTGGGTCTGATGAAGCCCCAGGCCGGCTCCGAGGAGCTGGAGCTGGTGGCCCGCTACGAGCACACCACCGCCGAACAGGCCCGGGCCGCCACGGGCTGGCCCCTGCGCGTGGCCGACCGCCTGGAGGTGCTGGCGCCGCCCACCGCCGAAGAGCTGGCGGCGCTCCGCGCCCTCCACGCCCGCACCCGCGAAGCCCACAGCCGACCCGTCGTCCTCCCCTTCTGAGCGAGGTCCCCATGCAGACCGCCCACCTCCGCACGCCGCTGCCGGGCCCCAAGGCGCAGGCCCTGCTCGACCGCGATGTCCACGTGACCTCGCCGTCCTACCCCCGCGACTACCCCTTCGTCATGGACCACGGCAAGGGCGCGGAGGTGTGGGACGTGGACGGCAACCGCTTCCTCGACTTCGCCGCGGGCATCGCCGTGTGCAGCACGGGGCACAGCCACCCGGAGGTGGTGCAGGCCGTCAAGGACGCCGCCGACAAGTTCCTCCACATCTCCTCGGACTACTGGCACGAGGGACAGACCCGCCTGGCGGAGCGCATGAACGACCTGGCCCCCATGGGGGAGCCCGTCATGAGCTTCTTCTGCCAGAGCGGCACCGAGGCGGTGGAAGGGGCCCTCAAGCTCGCGAAGTACGTGACGGGCCGCAGCCGCTTCATCGGCTTCCTGCACGGCTTCCACGGCCGCACCATGGGCTCCCTGGCCTTCACCTCCAGCAAGTACACCCAGCAGAAGGGCTTCTTCGCCACCATGCCCGGCGTCACCCACGTGCCCTACCCGAACCCCTACCGGCCCCTCTTCGCGGGCCCGGACCAGGGCAAGGCCGTGCTGGACTACATCGAGGAGTTGTTCCATTCGAATGTCCCCCCCAGCGAGGTGGCGGCCATCCTCATCGAGCCCTTCCAGGGCGAGGGCGGCTACCTGCTGCCGCCCGAGGGCTTCCTCCAGGGCCTGCGGGAGCTCTGCGACCGCCACGGCATCCTGCTCATCTTCGATGAGGTGCAGTCGGGCATCGGCCGCACGGGCCAAATGTTCGCCTCCCAGCACAGCGGGGTGAAGCCCGACATCATGACCCTGGCCAAGGGCCTGGGCAGCGGCCTGCCCATCGGCCTCGTGGTGGCGAAGAAGCGGCTCATGGAGCAGTGGGCCCGGGGCGCCCATGGCAACACCTACGGCGGCAACCCCCTCTGCTGCGCGGCGGCGCTGGCCACCCTGGACCTGGTGGAGGGCCAGTTCATGGCCAACGCCGCCCAGGTGGGTGCCTACTTCCTGGAGCGCCTCCGGGACCTCCAGTCCCGTCACCCCGAGATTGGCGACGTGCGGGGGCAGGGCCTCTGGCTGGCGGCGGAGCTGGTGGAGGACCGCGCCACCAAGGTGCCCGCCAAGGCCTTCTGCGATGCGGTCATCACCCGGGCCTACCACAACGGGCTCCTGCTCCTCGCCTGCGGCACCAGCACCATCCGCTTCATGCCGCCGCTCATGATCTCGAAGGCCGACGTGGACGAGGCCCTGATGATCCTGGACGCGAGCCTGAACGAGGTGAGGGCGGGACAACCTCACTAGCCTCCAGAATCTGCATGAAAACGACTTACGCGGAGGAACGCGGAGAATTGCCGGAGGTGAGCGGAGAAATTCGGTTTAAATTCCCTCCGTTCACCTCCGGCTTCTCTCCGTTCACCTCCGCGTTTGTAGTTCATCATTTGGGGTGAATCCATGCGACCACTGGCCAGCCTGTTGTTATTGATGCCTGCACTCGCCCAGGTGAGCCGCGAGCCGGTGCTCAAGCAGATCGCCCTCCTGCACAATTACTACTTCCGGGAGCTCTACCTCCCCCAGCTCACGAACGGCCCCGCGTCCGTGGCCTGGTCCCCCGATGGCCAGTGGCTGGTGTATTCCATGGGGGGCTTCCTTTGGAAGCAGCGGGTGGGTTCGACCACCGCGATCCAGCTCACGGATGCGGAGGGCACGGATCACCAGCCGGACTGGTCGCCGGACGGACGCACGATCGCCTTCGTGCGCTACACCGGCCGCGCGATGGAGCTCATGAGCCTGGACCTGGCGACGGGTCGGGAGACGGCCCTCACCGCTGCCGGTGCCGTGAACGTGGAGCCCCGGTGGTCCCCGGACGGGTCCAAGCTGGCCTTCGTCTCCACCGAGGGCACGGGGCACTTCCTCCTCAAAGTCGCCGACGTCGTGACGGGGAAGCTGGCGAACCTCCGCACCCTCACGCCGGATCGCCGGAGCACCACGCCCCGCTACTACTACAGCCCCTACGACCACACGTTGAACCCCACCTGGACGCGGGATGGGAAGGCCCTCATCGCCCTGAGCAACCGGGAGCTGGCCCACGGCAGTGGGAACCTGGTGCGGATCCCTCTGGAGGGCGGCGCGCCCACCCTGCTGCACGCGGAAGAGACGAGCTGGCACGCCCGGCCCGACGTGGCCCCCGATGGCACCCGGATCATCTTCAGCTCCCACCAGGGGAGCCAGTGGCAGCAGCTCTGGCTGATGCCCCTCGCGGGGGGGCACCCCTTCCAGCTCACCTTTGGGGACTGGGACGCCACCAACCCCCGGTGGAGCCCGGATGGCCGCTGGATCGCCTTCTGCTCCAACCGGGAGGGCCAACCGGCCCTGCGCCTGCGGGACGTGCTCACGGGTGAGGAACGGGCCGTGGCGATCCAGGCGCGGGAGACGCTCGCGCCCCGGGTCGCGCTCACGGTGCACCTGCGCGACGAGACGGGCCGGCCCCTGCCGGCGCGCGTGTCCCTCGCGGATGCCCGGGGCCGCACCTTCGCCCCCGAGGGGGCGTGGATCCATGCGGACGACCTGCTCACGCCCGACCAGAAATCCGAGGGGCGCTATTTCCATGCGGACGCGGACTTCACGGTGGCCGTGCCCCCGGGACCCGTGCACCTCACGGTGGCGCGGGGTCCCGAGTTCGAGGTGGTCCACCTGACCCTGACGCCCCCGGGGGCGGAGGCCGCGGCGACCGTCACCCTGAAGCGCCTCCCCTTCCCGGGGCGCTGGTGGAGCGGGGACCTCCACGTGCACGCCAACTACGGCGGGGCCTACCGCAACACCCCCGCCGGCATGGTGCGCCAGGCCCGGGCCGAGGGCCTGGATCTGGTCTACAACCTCATCGTGAACAAGGAGGGGCGCTATCCGGACCTCGCGGCCTTCCGCCCGGATCCGGATCCCGCCTCCACCGCCGAGGTGCTGCTCCTCCACGGCCAGGAGTTCCACACGAGCTACTGGGGCCACCTGGGGCTGCTGAACCTGCAGCACCTGATCCTGCCGGGCTACGCCGCCTACCCCTACACGGCCGTGGCGAGCCCCTATCCGCACAATGGCGCCGTGGCGGACGAAACCCACGCCCAGGGCGGCCTCGTGGGTTACGTGCACCCCTTCGATGAGGATGTGAAGCCCGCCACCGACGCCCAGCTCACGAATGCCCTCCCCATGGACGTGGCCTTGGGCAGGGTGGACTACTACGAGGCCGTGGGCTTCTCGGACCCCATGGCCACCAACGCCATCTGGTACCGCCTGCTCAGCTGCGGCTTCCGTCTCCCGGCGGGGGCGGGCACCGATGTGATGGCCAACTACGCGAGCCTGCGGGGGCCCGTGGGCCTCAACCGGGTCTACGTGCCGGCGGCGGGCCCCGTCACCCGCGAAGGCTTCCTGGCGGGCCTCAAGGCCGGCCGCACCTTCGCCACCAACGGCGCCCTGCTGGACCTCCGGGTGGGGACGGCGGCCCCGGGTGACACCCTGGACCTGGGCCCGGGAGCCCAGACCCTGGACTACATCGCCACGCTGAGGTCGAACCACCCCGTGGACCACTTGGAGGTGGTCTGGAACGGGGAGGTGGTGGCCCGCCACGCGCCCAAGTCCGGCGTCGCCGATGTGAAGGGCAAGCTCACCGTGCAGGGCCCCGGGTGGCTGCTGCTGCGGACCTGGAACGACCGTCCCCATCCCCACGTGCTGGACGTGTACCCCTTCGCCACCACGAGCCCGGTGTACGTGACCATGCAGGGCCGGTCCGTGCGCTCCCGGGCCGCGGCGGACTACTTCCTCGCCTGGCTGGACCGGGTGGAACAAGCGACCCTGGCGCACCCGGACTACCGCACCCCGGCGGAGCGGGCCGCGGTGCTGGGGGACCTCCGCAGGGCACGGTCCGTCTACGAAGCCTGCCGGGCGGCGGCCCCGGGGCCCTGAGCTTTCCAGCGGGGGGATCCCGGCGCATGATGGGTCCATGTTCACCGGCCTGATCCGACACCTCGGCACCCTGGAAGCCCGCTCGGCCCGCCCGGGCGGGGCCCGCCTGCGCATCGCCTGCGGGAAGGAGGTGCTGGACCGTGCCGA
This sequence comes from Holophagaceae bacterium, assembly GCA_044229665.1. Classification (GTDB taxonomy): domain Bacteria; phylum Acidobacteriota; class Holophagae; order Holophagales; family Holophagaceae; genus JAFDVN01. The sequence continues at coordinate 9,745 of JBGASN010000063.1, read as the reverse complement.
GCTGGGCGCCAGCATCGCCACCCACGGCGCCTGCCTCACGGCGGTGGCCCGGGATGGCCACGCCTGGGAGGCGGACCTCAGCGAGGAGACCCTGGAGAAGACGACCTTGGGCCGGCTGGCCCTCGGCAGCACCCTGCACCTGGAGCCCAGCCTCCTGGTGGGGGACCCCCTGGATGGCCACCTGGTGAGCGGCCACGTGGATGGCATCGGCCGCCTCATCGAGCGACCCGTGGGCGAGGGCCTCTGGCGCTTCGCCATGCCCGAGTTCCTGAGCCCCATGACCGCCCCCAAAGGCAGCATCACCGTGGATGGCATCTCCCTCACGGTGGTGGACTGCGGCGCCGACTGGTTCAGCGTGGCCCTCATCCCGGAGACCGTGAAGCGCACGGCCCTGGCCACCCTGAAGCCCGGCGACGTGGTGAACCTCGAGGCCGATCCCATCGGCCGCTACGTGGCCCACGCCCTGGAGCGGCGCACCACCGGCAAGCGGCTGGGTGCCTTCGCCGACAAGGGCTGGGCGGCCCTCGAGGGCAAGTGGGGCGTGGACCCCGAGGTCTAGCGGCCCCAGGGGGACCCCCGAGCGGTTCGGGTCCTCGGCGAGGGGGGATCTAAGGCCGGGCCACCCGCGCGGCCATGTCCCGGTAGGCGGCCGTGATGAGGGCCTCCAGGGCCTGGGGCGGGGGGAGGGCGCCGGGGCGCAGCTTCACATGCCGCATGAAGCGGCCGCTGCCTTCCAGCAGGCCGTGGGGATCGGGCAAGGAGGCCCCCTGGAAGAAGCCCACATTGACGTGGTGGGTGAAGACGTTCACCTCGGCGAAGGCGGCATCCCCAAGGCAGGCCGTGGGGTGCCCATCATGGAGAAGCTCCCGCACCTCGGGCCCACACGCCCGGAGGCGGGCGAACCAGGCCCGGGCCAAGGGGCCCAGGGGTGCGGGTCGCGCCGCCAACCAGATGTCCACCTCCGGGGCCCGAGGCACGGCCTCGGGGAACCGCATCAGTCGTTCCATGGCCCGGCTTCCTCCGGGATCAGACCCCCGCGCAGCGCCCGCCGTACCAGCTTCCGGGCAGCAGGACCGCCAGGCTCGCCACCCAGAACCAGGCGGGGGGCGGGAGCATGAGGTTGTTGGAGATGCCCGCCAGGGTGAGCAGCACCCCCAGGATGAGGGCGGGCGCGCCCGAATCGCGGCGGGTGAACCGGGTGGCGGCCCAGCCCCCGGCGATGCTGCCCAGGAGCCAGCCCACGAGGACCACGACGAAGGCGCCGGTGGGGGCGCTGGCCATGATCTCGGCGATGCGGGCGGGGTCCTTCACGCCCTTGGCGGCCTGCCCCAAGCCGGGGTAGAGCAGGTGGCCGTTGGTGAACTCGATGAGCAGCATGACGGCCGTGGCCACGACGAAGCCGAGGATCACGCCAAGGATGCGGCGGAGGATGGACATGGGGACCTCCCGGAAGGGGTGCCCCACCTTACCTCAACTCGGGGCCTAGCTCTCGAGCCAGGCCTTCATCGCCGCGGGAGGCTGGAAGCCCAGGTTTCGCTTCAGCTCCCTCCCCTCCCCGTCCAGGACGAGGATGGTGGGGTAGGAGCGGATGCCGAGCTTGGTGGCGAGGTCGGGACGCACCTTGTCCGTGTCGATGCGCACGGGCACCGCGTGGGCCTTGATCCAGGCCTGCACCCCGGCATCGGGCCAGGTCTTCTCGTCCAGCTCGTGGCACTGGGCGCACCACTCGGCGTAGGTGTCCACCAGCACCACCTTGCCCTCGGCCTTGGCCTTGGCCAGGGCCCGCTCGTAGTCCTGCTCGATCCAGAGGGAGGCCTTGGCGGGCTCCGTGGCCGCGCCGCCCCGGGGGAGCAGCTGGATGTTCTCGAACTGCTCCACGGCGCGGATGCCCAGGAGCACACCCAGGGCGAGGCTGAGGATGCCCAGGGCCTTGGCCAGGCCGCCCAGGAGCGTGTCCACGGGGCGGAAGGCGCCCAGCACGGCGGCGGCGGTGAAGGTCACCACCATCCACATCGCGGGGTTCATCCAGGGCGCCACCACCAGGCGCACGTTCCAGGCGGCGAAGCCCAGCACGACGAGCCCCATGCCCTGCTTGAAGCGGTCGAGCCAGTCGCCGCTCTTGGGCAGCGCGGCGCTGAAGGTGCCGACCGCGATGAAGAGCACGCCCATGCCCAGGGCGAAGGTGAAGAGCTGGGCCGCGCCCAGCACCACGTCGCCCTTCTGGGCGATGTTGAGCAGCACGGTGCCGATCACGGGCCCCACGCAGGGGGCGGAGATGGGACCCATGACGAGGCCCATGATGAAGGCGCCGCCGTAGCCCTTGCGGGGCCCCTCGCCTTGGAGCTTGTTCTGCAGGCCCTGGGGCAGGCGGATCTCGAAGGCCCCGAAGAGGGAGAGGGCGAAGGCGCCGAAGAGCAGCGACACGGGGATGAGGAAGGCGGGCTTCTGGGCCATGGAGCCGGCCGCGGCGCCACTCTTGGCGGCGAGCACCCCGAGCACGGTGTAGGTCACGGCCATGCCGAGCACCAGCGCCATGGACAGCGCGAACCCCTTGGCCTTGCCCGAGCCCTTGGCGCCGATGATGGCCATGGTGATGGGGATCATGGGGAAGACGCAGGGGGTGAGGCTGGCGCCCAGGCCCGCGAGGAAGACGAGCACGAAGGCCCAGAGGCCCACCGGCGTGGTGGGAGCTGGGGCGGGGGCGACCTTCGCCGCCGGCGCGGGCGTGGCCACGGCGACCTCGGTCGGCTTCGCGGCCTCCACGGCCTTCGGTGCTTCGGTCGGCTTCGGGGCCTCGCCCTTCGCCACGGGGATGTCCGTAGCCTTCACGGTGAGGGTGACCGTGGTGGGGGGATAGCAGACCCCGCCCACGCCCTCGGTGCAGGGCTGGTAGGTGACCTTGAGGGCCACGTCGCCCTGGAGGCCGGTGCCCTTCACGGGGATGCGCACGGGGCCTCGCCAGATGGCCTCGTCCAGCTCGTCCACATCGGTGCCCTTGGGCAGGGGGCCGGCGGTCAGGGTGCCGGGGCCCTCGGCCTTCACCACCTTCATGAAGGCGGCCTTGAGGTGGGCGCCCTCGGGGGCGGTGGCCACCACGGCGCCCTTCTCGAAGCGCACGGTCACGCTCTTCACGGGATCGAAGCCGCCCTGGGCGAGGACGACCGCGGCGCCGGCGAAGGCGAGGAGCCAGGACTTCAGGGCACGCATGGGCACTCCGGGAACACTCCATTCTGCCCACCTGGAGCCGGAGCCTCCAGGCATGGGATGCGCGAGGGGCCCTCGGCGTTCCAGGGCCCGGAAGTTTCCCCGGGAGGCAACAAGCCCCGGCCCGGGTGGGCCATGATGGGGGGATGCCCATGGATCTGCCCTGGTTCCCCACCCTCGTGGCCCGGCTCGAGGCTGCCTTCGCCGCCGAGCCCTTCCCCCGCGACAGCGCCCACGACCTCGCCCACATCCTGCGGGTGGCGGCCCTGGCCCGGGAGATCGCCGGGGCGGAGGGGGCGGACGTGGCCACCTGCGTGGCCGGGGCCCTGCTCCACGACCTGGTGTACCGCCCCAAGAACCACCCCGAGAGCAGCCAGACGGCGGCCATGGCGGCCGAGCTCGTGCCCCGCTGGTGCCGGGAGACCCCGGGCCTGGAGGACCGGGCCGAGGCCGTGGCCCACGCCGTGGAGGCCCACAGCTGGAGCGGGGGCGGCGCGCCGGACACCCTGGAGGCCAAGGTGGTGCAGGATGCGGACCGGCTGGAGGCCATCGGCGCCATCGGCATCGCCCGGGTCTTCGCCACGGGCGGCAGCTTCGGCTCCCGGCTCTGGCACCCCACGGATCCCTGGGCCGAGCAGCGGGAGTGGGATGACAAGGCCTACACCCTGGACCACTTCTTCCGGAAGCTGCTCAAGCTGGCCGATGGCATGCAGACGGCCACGGGCCGGCGTCTGGCGGCCGAGCGCCAGCGGGTGCTCCTGGACTACCTGGGGGCCCTGCGGCGGGAACTGGAAGGCGGGCGGTAGAATCCAGGCATGGGATTCGAGCTCCGCCACCACCGCCGCTTCGTCGCCGACCACTACCACGACCTGCCGGGCTTCCAAGAGGATCGCCACGGGCACAACTGGGAGGTGGAGGCCGGGGTGCGCCTGACCGACGAGGGGCGCGAGGCGGCCTTCGTGGCGGCCCTGGAGGCGTGGGTGAAGGGCGTGGACTACACCCTGCTCAACGACCAGCCCTGGCTCGCCCAGCGCAACCCCACCGCCGAGCTGCTGGCCCAGTGGGCCGCCGAGCACCTGCAGGCCGCGGACTTCGAGGTGACCACCGTGAAGGTGCGGGAGAAGGCGAACTACTGGGCGCTGTGCACGCCTAGCCCGCGGGCCTGAGCCGGGCCCGCACCCGCCTTACCAGCACCGGCACCAGCATCATGGCCAGGAGCATGCCCGCCACCGCCCACTCGGGGTTGCCCACGAGGGCGTTGAGCTTGAGCGTGGCCAGCGCCACCACGCCGTAATAGAGCATGTCGCCCGCGATGGCGAAGGCCCAGCCCAGGAAGGGCCCGTAACCCGCGGCCAGGGCGGCGGCGCGGCCCGTCATGGGGTCCACGCCGAAGGCCACGAGCACGAGGCCCAGGGGGCCCGTCACGGTGCCGGCGTAGGGGGCGAGGGTGCGGGCCGTGGCCTCCCGCATCGCCGCGCCGACCCGGGTGAGGAACGCCGATTTGGACGCCAGCCACAGGAGGATCCTCAGCACGGGCTCGAAGGCCACGGCGAGGATCAGGTCCGAGAGCAGGTAGAGGGCCGCCGTGGTGGTCCAGGGCAGGCCCTTGGCCTGGGCGAGGAGCACGCCGGCGGGGATGCCACCCCCGATGGGGATGAGGAACAGGAGGAGGACGGCGGGCACGGCGGTCAGCGCATGCGGGCGAGGCGCTGCAGCAGGGCCTCCATGCGGGGCCGGCTCACGCTGAGCGCGGCGCCATCCTGCATCACCGCCTCCCCGGCCCGCCCCGCGGGGTTGTGGACTTCCACGAGGTAGTCGAGGTTCACCAGGCTGGAGCGGTGGATGCGCACGAAGCCATCGCCGAGCAGCGCCTCCAGCTCATCCATGGGCTTGTCGAGGGGCACCTTGCCCCGGGCGGTGTGGGCGTACACCTGGCGCAGTTCCGTGTGGAGGTAGAAGACCTCGCTCCACCGGAACACGATGATGCGGTCGCGGATGGCCACGGTGAAGCGCTCGGGGCCGGTGGCGTGGCTCAGCTCCTTCATCGCGGCCAGCAGGGCGCCGGGATCCGCGGCGGCGCGGCGGGCGCGGATGCGCTCGAGGCTCGCCTTCACGCGGGCCGGGGAGATGGGCTTCACCAGGTAGTCGCAGGCGGCCCAGTCGAAGGCCTTGTGCGCCTGGTTCTCCAGGCTGGTGACGAAGACGATGTCCGGCACCGGCAGGCCCGCGTCGCGGATGCGCTCCAGCAGGGCGAAGGCGCCTTCGGGGGGGAACACGATGTCCAGGAAGAGCACGTGCACCGGATCCAGCATCAGGCGGTGGAAGGCCTCCAGGCCATCCGCCGCCTCCCAGGCCTTCACCGCCTCCGGGGCCAGGGAGCCCAGCATGCGCGTGAGGGTGTGCCGGGCCAGCGGCTCATCCTCCACCACCGCATAGCGGAAGGTGGCGGGGCCGGGGCTCGGCGCGGTTCTGGAGGTGGAGGGCACGGCTTGAGCTTAGCCGTGAATGCCGACACGACGGGAGCTGTCCCCGGGTAGAGGGTTGGCCGGGGGCGCCTCCAGGCTCCCCAGGAGACCCCGGGCGCGATCCACCAGGGCGACCAGGCCCCCCAGGCCCTCGGGCAGGGGCCCCTCCATGGGGTCCGGCAGGTCCGCTTCGAGCAGGGCCCGGTCGAGGATGGCGCGGGCCTGGGCGGCCCCCTGGCGCAGGGACTGGGCAGGACCCTGGCCCCGGTCCCGGGCGGGGGCCTCGCGCCGGGGTCGGAAGCTCAGGAGGAAGGTCTCCGCCGGAGCATCCGGCTTCAGCGCGAGGTGGAGGTCCCAGAACCCCGGGCGCAGGTCCGGCACTGGGATCTCCAGGAGGAGGTGCAGCTGCCGGCCGCGGCGCACCAGGGCCAGGGCCCGGTCGAGCTGGGCCTGGGCCCGGGCCACGTCGGCCTCGATGGGGAAGAGGGCCCGGAGGATCTCCTCCAGGGTCCAGAACCCCCCCGGGGCGGCGCCGGTCATCCAGGCGGCCTGTTCCACGGCCGTGGGGCTCGCGAAGATGATCTCCCCCTGCCCTCGGATGAGCATGTACGCGGAGTATCGGGGCACGAGGGTGTCCATGGTCGGCATCTGGGAGTGGAAGGATCCTGGTCTTCCACCATCCGTTCCCGGGCCGAGGTGCCCAAGGGGAAAGAGACGAATCGCCCCGGGAGTGGAACGAACCCACCGACCGGTGCCACCAACGATCTCCCCCGCCCTTGACCTACACTGGAGGGGCCATGCCCCACCGCCCCCTCCCCCGCCACCACGGGACCTTGTGGATCACCCTTGTCGGCCTCTCGATCCTCGTGATCCAAGGCTGCTCGCGGAAATCCGAGGTCCCAGCTCCCGCGCCCACCCAGGCGGCGGTCGAGGCTCCGGCCTGGACCTGGTACGGACTCGGCAACCTCATCGTGCTCGAAGGGGAAGTGGGCGAGGAGACGGACCTGCTCCTGGAGGGCCACTCCATCCGCCACACCCTCCACGCGGAGCTCGGCCCGGTGCGATGGGAGCTGCTCAGGCCCCCCCAGGGCGAGGTGGCGACCCTCCGGGATGGCCAGGGCAGGGTGCTCGGGCGGTTCACCTTCAGGGGCGACCACGAGCCCACCCCTGCGCCCCTGAAGGTGGCCAAGGCCAAGACCCGCCACCCCGAACCCTCGGCGCCCCCCGTGACCAAGCCCGCTCCGGCACCCCGCCCCGCGCCGGCGCCCGTGGCCAAGGCTGCGCCCGAACCCAGCCCGGAGCCGGTGCGGGTCGCAGCGGTGCCTGCATCGCTGAAGGCGGGGCGGGCCCTGCCGGGCCCCGTGGCCCTGGCCCCGGCGGAAGCCCGGGCGGTGCCACCTGAGGCGGCGCGGCCGGTGCCGCCACCCGTGCCCCTGCCGGCCTCCGCCGCAGCTTGGCCCGGGAAGGGTGAAGCCCTGAACCTCACCCACGGGAACCGGGGCGCCCGGCGCATCCTCCTGAGCTTCGATGGCGGCTCCAACAGTGAAGGCGCCGCGGAGATCCTGGACGCCCTCAAGGCGCGGGGCATCCGCACCACCCTGTTCCTCACGGGCACCTTCATCCGCAAGTTCCCGGCCCTGGTGCGGCGCATGGCGGCCGAGGGCCATGAGCTCGGCAACCACACCACCAACCACCCCCACTTCGCGCCGGGCATGGTGCGGGATCCCAAGTGGACGAAGGAGCGCATCCAGGAGGAACTGCTCTCGGCGGACCGTGCCCTCGTGGAGCTGCTGGGCCGGCCCATGGATCCCGTGTGGCGGGCGCCCTACGGGGAGCACACGGCGGAGATCCGCCGCTGGGTGGAGGAGATCGGCTACCGCCACGTGGGCTGGAGCGAGGGGGCCGATTCCCTGGATTGGGCCACCCCCAAGGAGCGCAAGCTCTACCGCAGCGGGGATGCGGTGATGCAGCGCCTCCAGGCGCGCATCCAGAAGGACGGCAGCGGCCTCATCGTGCTCATGCACCTGGGCTCCGACCGGGATGAGCACGACCGTCCCTCGGGGAAGCTGGGCGCCTTCATCGACCGGGCCCAGGCCGCGGGCTACACCTTCGTCACGGCAAGTGAGCTCCTGAACGGCCTGGGCAAGCCCGCCTGGGACCGCACCCCGCGCCTCGCCCTGCTGCAACGCGGCGGGAGCCCGGGCGCCCGCTGAGGGGCGGGCCCGGTACACTTGGGGCAGCATCATGGCTGCCTCCCGCACGGATTCCCCCAAGGCCACCTCCCCGCTCGGAGGCGGGCTCGCGGCCTATGTGGGGCGCGGGATATTGGGCCTCGTGGCGGTCCTGATGCTCCTCGCCCTGGTGAGCTACCATCCCAGCGACCCCAGCCCGTTCAGTGCCGGCCAGGTTTCCGGCGGCGTGCGCAACTGGTGCGGGGCCGTGGGGGCCTTCCTGGCGGGGCTGCTGCAGACCCTCTTCGGCGTGGGGGCCTACCTGGTGGCCGGCTACCTGGCGTGGGAAGCCTGGCCCCGGGAAGGCCGCCTGTGGCCCGGCCGCGTGGCCTGGCTCGCCCTCCTGCTCGCCGCCGGCGCCATCCTGGGCTGGATCGGGCCCCGTAGCTACGTGGTGGATCCCGCCCAATCGCCGCTCCTGCTCCGCTGGGGCGGCTGGTGGGGCAGTGTGCTCCACCCGCCCCTGCGCGCGAGCCTGGGTCCTGTGGGATTGCCCCTCGTGCTCCTGCCCCTGGTGGGACTGGCCTCCCTGGTGCTGGCCCCCGCCCTCACGGAGGCCTTCGGCCGCCTCCTGGCCCGCTTCTTCGGGGACAAGGTGTGGCCCTACCTCAAGCCCATGCCCAGCAAGGTGGCCGAGGCGGGCCTCAAGGGCATCGTCGGCATGGTGCGCCGGCCCTTCCTCGGCTGGGGCTCCAAGGCAGGCGAGGTGCCGGACCTCGATGCGGGCGATGCCCGGAGCCTGGCGGATCTGGCCCTCATGGAACAGCAGCGGGAGGCGCTGGTGAAGGCGGAGATGGAGGCCGTGGCCCTGCGCAAGGCCGGCGCCGTGCTCCGTCCCGAAGAGGTGCTGCCCACCATCCACTCCATGCGCCTGGACTCCGGCGCCCTCCTCGATCTCAAACCGCTGGGCGAGGAACCCGAGGCCGGGCGGCTCGAGCGGGAAGGCTTCCTCAGCCCCATCCTCGCCGCGGCGCCCCCGCCTCCGCCCCCGAAGGCCACCGTGGTGGAGCCCAAGGTGGAGCGCGACAAGTACGGCCGGGAGTTCGTTCAGCAGGCCCTGCCCCTGCTGGAGCCGACACCCGCCCAACCGCTGCCCTCCATGCCCCTGCCGCCCCTGCCCGAGGCGCCCAAGCGGCCCCGCACCGCCAAGGTGGAGGAGGCCCCGCGGAGCCGCACCGAGGACCTGGGTGAGCTGCCCCCCCGGCGCCTCTTCGATCCCCCGGCGGAGCACGGCCGCCAGGACCCCGCGGTGATCGAGCAGCACAAGGAGGCCATCCTCGCCAAGCTGGCGGAGTTCAAGATCAAGGGTGCCATCGTGGGTGCCCAGCCGGGCCCCGTGGTCACCGTCTACGAGTTCCAGCCCGATGCGGGCATCCCCCTCTCGCGCATCCTCGGCATGGAGGAGGACCTGGCCCTCGCCCTCCACGCCGAGGCCGTGCGCATGGACCGCATCCCCGGGCGCAACACCGTGGGCATCGAGATCCCCAGCCCCAAGCGGGAGGTCATCAGCTTCCGTGAGGTCATCGACGCGCCCGCCTTCCGGGACCCGGCGGCCGGCCTGCTCACCCTGGCCCTCGGCAAGGACATGGCCGGACATCCGGTTTCTGTGGACCTGGCCAAGATGCCCCACCTCCTCATCGGCGGCAGCACGGGCAGCGGCAAGAGCGTGGGCGTGAACGCCATGATCTGCTCCATCCTCCTGCGCGCGAAGCCCAGCGAGGCCAAGCTCATCCTCATCGACCCCAAGATGGTGGAGATGGGCGTGTACGAGGAGATCCCCCACCTCTGGGCGCCGGTGGTCACCGACATGAAGGAGGCGGGCCGCGTGCTCAAGTGGGTGGTGGC